>DLKC01000089.1 GCA_002478885.1 Chitinophagaceae bacterium UBA7600 | reverse complement strand
AGTGAGTGACACAACAGGCGATACTATTTGTGCAACTGCCGGGCATAAAAATTCCTTATCGCGTAACACAGCACATAAAAAAACCGTTCCGCATTCCGTTTTTCAACGGCGCGAAACGGATCGTTTCGGTGTTCACAGTAGCGTTAGCATTTAACCAAAACCAACAGCGTTTATAGTAAGTTTATCTAATTTCTAAAACCAGCTTCCTGTAAATGAATCGTTTACTTTCTCGCGGGACAGTTTGTTGGCTCTTCTCTTTCTTGCTGCTCTGTGTTTAAGAGCGGTAACAAGCATTAAAGGTAAGAGCAAAATTGTAAATGGAGGAATGCCGAGGAAACTTATCCATTTGCCGCCGTACATTTTTTTCATTGGTCTCCTTAGCCTTTCTGCGATAATATACATCGAAGGCACCATTACGAGGGTCATAAAGAAAGCGAATGACAGACCGAAAATAATGGTCCACGAAAGTGGCTTCCAGAATACCGCGTTATCGCCTCCGAAATAAATGTGCGGGTTAAGGTCAGCAAAAAGGGTAATGAAATTGATGTTGAAACCAACTGCCAATGGCACGAGGGCGAGTATTGCAGCCATTGCTGTAAGTAATACGGGAATGATTCTTGTTTTTCCGGCCTGCACCACAGCCTCTCTTGTTTTTAAACCCCTGCCTCTCAACTCGTCTGCAAACTCGATTACCAATATGCCATTTTTTACTACAATACCTGCAAGCCCCACGATGCCAAGTCCGGTCATTACACCCGAAACAGTCATACCTGTAAAAGTAAAGCCAAGCAGCACACCTATTATGCTGAATACAATTTCGGTGAGAATAATCACTGATTTACTCACTGAATTAAACTGTACAACCAATGTGAACAAGATAAGCATGAGAGCTATCACCAACGCTTTTCCAAGAAATGCAATAGTTTCAGCCATTTGCTCACCTTCTCCCGCCTGTCTTATGGTAACAGATTCCGGTTTGTTCTTAAAATTGTCGATGGCTGTTTTTATCTGTGTGTTCACCGCGGCTGGCGTGTAGCCACTAAGCACGTTCGATTTTAATGTAATTAGCCTTTTCTGGTCTTTTCTTTTTACCGACCCAAGCGTACTTGTATAATCAATTTTAACCAAAGAACTTATCGGTATATTTTTTACAATGCCACCACTTGCAAAGTCGCGGAAAGTAATATTCATGTTTAGCAGCTCAACAAGATTTTTTCTTTGCACCTCATTATTGCGCAGCTGAATTTTATATTCGTCTTCTCCATCTTTTATCTTAGAAACCTCTCTTCCAAATAATGCAGTTCTTATTTCCTGGCCAACCTGGGCAGTTGACACGCCTTCGATCAATGCTCGTTCCCTGTCAACGGTTAATGAAATCTCAGGGTTGTTAAGATCAACATCCATTTTCAATTCTTCGACGCCCGGTATTTGGGCAGAGTCCAGGTAATTCTTCAATGATACGGCAGTTTTGATAAGATCATCGAAATCTTCACTGGTTGTTTCAATATTTATCGGTGGATCAGTTGGTGGACCATTTTGTTCCTGGTCAACGCTTATTTCTGCCCCTGGAATACCTTTTAATTGCTGACGTATTGAATCAAGGTAAGGTGTAGTTGCAATGCCATTGCGCTTGCTAAACTCGACAAAAGAAACCTGTATGCGGCCAAGTTCAGAATGGTTACTCCTGTCGCCACTCATTGGGTCATTCGCTCCCACCGCCACGTTTGTGATCACACTTTCTACAACGGGGTTCTTTTTGCCGTTGTCTATCCCAAGCACCTTTTCAACTTTATCTTCAAGTAGATGAGTAACAGAATCTGTGTATTCTACTGCGGTACCAACAGGCAGTTTCAGGTATACATAAATTTGGTTCGGATCTCCCTTTGGAAAAAATACCACGGGAACCCTTCCACTCGAAATAGCACCGGAAAATATTACGAATGAGAATATGAGTAAGACGAAAGTTGCCAACAATAGCCATACGGGTCTCCAGCCTTTTAACGCCCAGCGCAGCAAGGTTTCATAGTGGCTCATGATCCATGGCAATACACGGTTCTGAAAGCGGTGTATCACATCTTTCAAAATAAACCGGTTGAAGACCACAAGTACCACAAAAAAGAATAACAAGTTACCCCAGAAAGTTTGCCCGAAGATGTCCAATATAAGGCCGAGTAACAATGTTATCCAGAAAACTGGCTTTTTGAAAATAGCCGTTGCCGGTGTCTGGTTGCCATCCTCTTCATGATTCATGAAATCCACCGCGAAAACGGGATTCATTATAAATGCCACAATAAGTGATGCCGTTAAAGTAAATATGAGCATCGTAGGCAGAAACACCATAAACTTACCAATGATGCCGGGCCAGAAAAGTAGTGGGAAGAACGGCCATAAGGTTGTAAGTGTTCCTGCAAGTACGGGAACGAACACCTCTCCGGCCGCCATCATTGCGGATGTGGTTGAGTCGATTTTTCCTTTGCCCTGCGTAAATATCCTGTGTGTATTTTCGATCACCACTATCGCATCATCCACGATAATACCCAAACCAAACAACAAAGCAAAAAGAACGATGAAGTTTAAGGTAACATCCGAACCTACTATAAGGTTAGCGCCGGGAAGAAATACGAATGCAACAAACATACTCAGTGGTACAGAGAGTGCCACAAAAAATGCATTCACAACCCCCATGAAGAACATGAGAATAATCAACACCAGTATAAAGCCGATTACTATCGAGTTTACAAGATCGTTAAACGAGGTTTGCGTCGCTATACTTTGGTCGCCCGTTATTACCACATCTAGACCAACAGGAGGAAACGACGATTTCTTCATGTCGCTCACGATCTGCTGCACATCTTCTGAAGTTTTGATAAGGTTTTCACCACCTCTTTTAATAATGCTCAGCGTGATCACATTTTTGCCGTTCAGGCGGGCATAACTATCTTTTGTTTTTACTGTGTCCTTAATTGTAGCAATGTCTTTTAAATAAATAGGCCGGCCTGTAAAATTGCGCACGATAATCTTTTCAATATCAAACGATGTCTTTAACTGGCCTTTCAACTGAAGGTTGCGTTGCATGCTGCCAACGTCAAGTAATCCTCCGGTAATATCCATATTTTCTCTTTGCACGGCATTCGCAACATCGTCGAAGGTTACGCCTGCGCTCTGCATGCGATAATTATCAATATTTATCTGGAATTCACGCTCCGGTGCACCAATGAGATCTACCCTGTTCAGTTCAGGAAGTTCTTCCAGCTTGTCTTTAAGATCGTCGGCATATTTTTTAAGGCGCATCAGGTCAAAATCGCCGCTCACATTTACATACATAATGGGCTGCTCCGAAATGCTAACCTCCATTACATTTGGTTCCTGCGTAAGATCGGTTGGAAGATCTGTTTTTGACTTATCAACCGCATCTTTCACCTTTTGCAAGGCCATGTCCGTTTTTACATCGGTTTCAAATTCTACAATAATGGCCGAAAAATCTTGTTGCGAAGTGCTGGTTACCTTTTTAATTTTTGCACCCGTAATGCCTTTAATCTGCTTTTCTATGGGTTTGGTAACAAGGTTCTCTATATCTTTTGGTGAGTTGCCCACATAAACGGTTTGCACATAAATGGTAGGTATAACAATATCGGGAAATCGTTCTTTTGGAAGTGTAACAAACTGGAATATACCAGCCGCACTAACAAAGAGCATCAGCAGGTATATTGATGTTTTATTTTTTACGCTCCAGGATGTTGGCTTGAATTGCTTAAACATTCCTTTAATAGTTTCGGTTGCGCTCATACAATTTCGATTAAGATTTATTTAGTGGTCTTTATCGCTTTGGTCATCGCCTGTTGTGTCACTCACTTGTACTTTTGAACTTTGAGCAACAAGTAACACCAAGGGTGCAAATAAAATCAGTGGTAATAAACTGCTCGCTGCTTTAAATGTTCATGCTTATTCTTATAGTACAAGAGTGCGACGCAACAGCGGCATAATGTCTTTATTTAAGCCTGGTCCACAAAAATTTATAATAAAATATCTGGCGTTAATTAGTGGCGGTTAGGGTAATATTCTGGCCGTCATATAAACCCTGGAAACCTTCGGTAATGACCTGGTCGCCTGATTGCAAACCAGCCTTTATCTCAAGTTTGTCGCCATACAATTCGCCAATTTGCACTTGTTTTTTGCGGGCAATATTTTTACCATTCTCGTTTACGGCAACCATCACAAATTTTCCTTTGTCGTCATTTTGTAAAGTGTTAACCGGTATGGTTATGGCATTGGCAGCTGTATAATCCTGGATCTTCACAAGAGCGATTTGGTTTGGCCTGATATCTTTATCTGATGGCATTTTTGCTTCAACATAGAATGACCTGCTGTTAGGGTCGATGATTTTACCCGACAGCGAAATTTGAGAATTGAAAGTTTTGCCAACATCTGGCAGGCTAACGACCATGCTGCTGCCGGTTTTAACTTTATCTATATAATTTTCGGGAACTTGGGTGATTACTTTAAGGCGGCTGTTATTCACAATTTTTATTTGTGGCGATTGACCAACATAGCCTGTAAACAATTCCCCAACTCTAAGATTTACTTCGTCTGCAACGCCATCGACATCTGAATAAACATTGGTAGTGTTCCACTGTTCTTTTACTGTTGCCATTTGGTCTTTTATCTGGTCAACATTTTGTTTGGCCTGTATCAACTGCAGTTCAGTTCCTATCTGCTGATCCCAGAGATTTTGTTGTCTCCGTAAAAGATCCTCGGCATAAGTAAGCTGTGTTTGAAGCTGTTGAAGGTTCTTGAGATAAACTGCGTCGTCAAGTTTCAGAATTTTCTGACCTTTTTTTACAACATCACCTTTCTTAATAAATAACGATTTTACAAGTCCGCCCTGCCCATTGCGTGGGGCGATATAAGAGATGTCTTCTGCCTGTATGCTGCCTTGCAGGTCGATATAATGTGTAAAGTTTGCCGGAATAATTGCTGCAACAGCAACAAGTTTGCTTTTTTCAACTTTTGAAGATGGATCAAGCTTTTGAATTTCTGATTCAAGCGAGGTTATATCATCGGCCAGTTTTTTTTGCTGGCTTTTCAAATCTTCAAGTTGGGCTTTTTTCTGTGCCAGCTGGTCGCTGTTGGCATTGTCGTTTTTCGTAGAACAGGAGGCTAGCAGTAAAAGTGAACTTAGAAAGAAGGCGTTCATCATTTTTCGCATAAAAATTGTGTTTTTACTGAATAATAGTTTTTAGAGTTTGCCGATTGCTTTTACATAATCAACCTTAGCAATGATCGCGTTATATAAAGCGGTGATATAATTACTTTGAGCTACCCGTAAATCGGTTTGGGCATTAGTGATATCGGTATTAGAGCCGGTGCCTATTTCGTATTTCTTTTTGGCTTGGTTATAAACCTGCTCTGCCAACTGCATATTTTTCTTTTGGAAATCGAGTGTGGTAATGGCATTATTAAAATTGTTTTTGGCAACAGCGATTTCGTTGTCAATAGCAATCTTAAGGTTATCTATTTCGTTTTCCGTTTGTTTAAGTGTGAGCTGAGCTTTTTTGATATTCGCATCATTCGACATACCAAGGAAAATAGGCACGTTTATCCTGAGACCTACATACGAACTGGTGAACCAGTCTCCTTTTTGAAACAAGTTAAACTGGTCTCTGTTTGCGATTTTGCTGTACCCGGCATTGAGAGCCGCCGAAGGCAATGCAGAAAGTTTGTATCGCCTTACATTATATTCATTTAGTTTTTTACCAAGCTGAAGATATTGATAGTCTTTGCGGTCCTGTATCTGGTAGTCCTGCTGGCTTAGTAAATCTTTTTTTATCTGGTCTTCAGTGATCTTCTCTGTTAGTACAAGAGAATCATTTATTGGCATGCCAATCAACAATTTCAAGCCTAAGTAACCATTGGTAATGGTATTTTCAACCCTTAGCTTTTCTGTTTGCAGGTTGGCGAGCTGAACAGAAGCCCTATCTACATCTATTTTTTCTGCAAAACCGTTTTTATACAATTCTCCCGCGTCGTGCAGAAGCTTTTGAGTTCTCTCTATGTTTGCATCCAACTGGTCGATTTGTGTTTTGCTAACCACTAGCTGGTAGTAGACCTTGTAAATATTTGCTTTAATCGCTTCTTCTGTCAACTCAATATTCTTTTGTGAAAAACTCAGTGCTGTTTCTCTTGCCTGTAACCCTACAAACACTTGCCCATCGAAAAGAATTTGCGACAATGTTACTCCGGCGTTACCATTCCATTTAGTTCCGAAAGCGGCGTTAATAAAGCCAAAATCTGTCGGAGACTTTATGGCATTGCCATTGCCATCCTTTACTCCTTCTTTTTCAAGAACGCCATAAGTTCCGGCCGCAATAAAGTTTGGAAAACTCTGTACTGCAACATTGGGGTAATAGTTGGTACCAAGACTACCATTTATTTGTGGATAGGCTAATGCTGTGTATTGGCGATTGGTTTGTTCCTGTATTTGCATATCAACAATGGCATTCTTCACTTTATAATTGTTTTTTATGCCAAAATCAATGCACTGCTGTGCGGTAAATTCATAGATAGTGTCTTTTTGCTGATTGGTTTGTGCAAAAACAGTATTAGCCGTTAAAGCCAAAAGTGCCAGAATTCCTGTTTTTAGATTCATAAGACGATAGATTTTGAGGTTGCTTGTTGAATATATTTTTCAATTAGTTTTTTTCCCTTTACAGTTGCTATTGCATGCAGGTACAAATGATAAATTTCTGTTGATACTTTCAGAAGGCTGTATTTGCCATAAGGGAAAAGATCCTGGTTAAAAGCAATAAAACTGCTTTCTAGGCGGAATTTGGCAGCTATGTCAATATCAATATCGGGTCTGTACAATTCTTCCTTAATTCCCCGTATCAGATTCTTTTTAATTACATCGAGCAGAAAAGTATTCTTATGTTTTTTAAAACGTTCAAACGTTTTGGGGTAAAATTTCTCGAGATCATATACGATCTGCGGGTTCATGGCATCCATTACGGAATTCATTTGCTCCATGTCCCTGAACAATTCTTCTACCGCATTAGACGACTCAGACAGCTGTTTATTACAGATCATTTGCATAAATGTCATTTCATCTTGCATCACTTCTTCAACAAGACTGTCTTTGTCAGTAAAATACTGGTAAATGGTTTTTTTGCTAACCCCAAGTTGACCGGCGATTTCATCCATGGTAACAGATCTAAACCCGTAGCGCATGAACAACTCTCTGGCTTTTGCTTTTATTCTTTCCTTCATTTAGTATGAATTAAACACGCGCAAAACTATGGAAACTTTTTTATGAATATTGGTTTCCAGAGTTTTTATTTTACGAACGGCGATAAATGGTAGTTAATTTGCATCAGCAAACCACAAGCGATATTTACCAAACACAATACAAAACTTTATTATGACGAGCTGGAAACAACGCATGGCTGTTAACCTGCATTGGAAAAAATTATTTCAATATTTTTTCCAGGGATTGGTGATCATAGCGCCACTTGGTGTTACGATTTATGCGGTATTCTGGCTTTTTACCACGGTCGATAACATTCTGCCGAACATTATTCAATCTATTTTCCCTAACCTCTTAAGAGAAGACGGCACGGGTGAGCTGAAACGCATTCCTGGCATCGGCTTTCTTGTTGTTATTTTTATCGTAATGCTTGTTGGCCGTGTTTCGTCTTCTTTTGTAATGAGCAAACTGGTAGATCTGCTCGATGGTATGCTGGAACGAACACCAGGAATAAAATTCATTTATTCCTCAGTTAAAGATTTCCTGGAGGCATTTACAGGAAATAAAAGAAAATTCGATAGGCCGGTGCTGGTAAGTGTTGATGCAAACGAGGTATGGCGCATTGGCTTTATAACCCAGGAAGATGCAGGCGATTTCGAGCTAAAAGAACATGCCGTAGTTTATATTCCTTTGTCTTATGCACTGACTGGTGTAACCTATATAGTGCCTAAGCAGAAAATAAAATTGCTCAATAATATCGGATCGGGGGAAGCAATGAAGTTTGCTGTAAGTGGCGGGGTATCGAAAGTGGAATAACTACTTCGGTTGCCAAAAAAAACAAAAAGCAGCACTTGTTAGCGGTGTGCTGCTTTTGTATCCAAAATCCCTTAATCCCCAAATATTTTTAAAACATCAAATACTTGTATTTTTATTAGCAATAATGGTGCCTAAAAGAATTTTTTTTAAATTTTTTTGAGTTCAGCTGCGATTTTCTAACCCGGCTTTTCTTGCGTCGCACACTTTTACATTATTATCGCTATTCAGACCCTGCCGAAACTATTGTTGCAGCAGAAGTGTGCGACGCAACAGGTGCTCCATTGTAGTACCGCAGTTTGGTCCTAAAATCAGCCGGGACTAACCAGTTTAATTTTTAACCAGTTGAACGGTTTTTGATGTTGTTGACTCCCCGCTTTTTATTTTTAGAATGTAATTTCCGAAAGGTTGGTTGCTGATATTAAGCTTTATAGAGGAGGCACTAACTGCATCATTCACAAATGATGCAACCATTTCGCCGGTTAGTTTATATACGTCTATCGACACTGGTTGTTTTGCCCCCAACACCTTTATGTTAACTATACCCGTTGACGGATTGGGAAACACATTTGCTTTTAGTTCGGCTGGCCGGGCTTTTTCTGAAGATAACGTAATAGGTTGCGCCAAAGCCGGAAGATCGATTTGCCAAATACCCCTTCCGTAGGTTGCTGCAACGAGTTTATTGCTTCCATAGTTTATTTCAAGCTCGTGTACCAAAACATTTGGAAGGGCTTTGCTGAAATAGATCCAGTCCCCAACACTGTTATCAATTGTGTAAACGCCGATGTCAGTACCAATAAAAAGCTTGTCATTGCTTCCATTTTGATACACTATGGTATTCACAGGCAGGTTGGGAAGTGTTCCGCTTACATTTGTCCAGGTGGTACCGCCATCTGTTGAACTAAACACTTTATTCCCTTTTTGATAACCAGCCATGGCAACCCAGAGTTTATTCGGATCAGTATTACTTGTAGCAATATAATTGATACCGGAACCGCCAACCGGGAGGGTGCCGGTAATATTTTTTGCAGTATTGTTTGAAATATCTGCTCTGAATATTTGATAAAGCGAGGCAGCATATACAATGTTGTTATTTGAAGGTGCAACAGCAATGGCTGAACCGTAACCTGAATTAAAGTTTACTCCCGCAACGGCTGTCCAGCTTGTTCCCCTGTTATCGCTCTTATATAAGGCGTTTGTGCCATAATATAGTCTGGTATTTACTATTGGATCGATTATAAAAGGTGTAATCCAATCTCCGCTGGACGGCGCTATATACGTCCATGAACTACCGCCATCCAAAGATCTGTTTAACGCACCATATTGGTAGGATTCATAAATCGTATTTTGGTTGCTGTAGTCTATAGCCGTTTCCATGCCATCAGCACCAAAAATATGTTTCCATGAAGTACCATCCCACTTGTTGCAGCCGTTATCCTGCCATCCGGATGTTACAAGATTGGGATTTTGTGGTGTTGTTCCAATCCGGTATATCTGGGCAATCATAAGGCCATTGCTAAGATCCGTCCAGTTACTCCCCCCGTTTACGGTTTTGAATATTCCTCCGTCGGTACCAACCACGAAACTTGTTGTGCTCCCAGGGAAAAATATGCCGGCATGTTTATCTGCATGTACATAGTTCGGGGCTGTGTAAGAAGAGTTATCTACATATGACCACGAAGCACCGCCATTGGTTGACTTTACTGTATTTAAGCCACCGGCTATAAGATAATTGCTGTTGGCATCGGAGCAGGAGAGCATAAGATCATAATATCCGTAAAATCCAGCACCTGACGGGTATGTTTGAGTTGTCCACGATGTTCCACCGTCAGTCGTTTTTTGAAAGCTGCTTGATGTAAGAATATAAATAACGGAGCTGTTCTGTTTAGAAACTTCGATAGACATTCTGCCCGCGCCAGCCCCGGTTCTAAGATAGTTCCAGGTGCTTCCTCCATCTATCGATTTGTATAGATTTCCATCGCCTCCTGCGTACACCGTTTTTGGATCAGCAGTATTCCATTCCATGTCATAACAGTGACTGCTGAGCACAAGTTTCCATTTTGAACCACCATCGATTGACCTGTAGATGCCTAATCTTGTCGCGGCAAGCAATACTTTATTATTTGAAGGATTAATGATCAGTCTTTGGATAATATCAATATAATCCTGGGGTAGGATTTTTCCGGAAACGAACCATGTGGCGCCCCCATCAGTCGAACGTAATATCCCTGCTGTGTAAACGCCACCCCAGAAATCGGTACCTAATTCATAGCCTGCCCCATCGCCGGTCGCTACATAGATATTGTTGCCATCAGTTGCGTCAATAGCTATGTCGGCGATGCTCGTAACTGGGTAATTGTCTCCTAATGCAGTCCAGCTTGATCCGGCATCTGTCGATTTCCAAACTCCGCCACCAGCTGTGCCGGCGTACATAGTGTTGGTATTAACAGGATCAAATCTAACCACGTTTACCCGGCCCGCGCCACCCCCAAGCGAAGGAACCGTGTTGGTGCCCACCTGCTGCCATTTAGGTTGTGCGGCAAGGCTGGCAAACTGCTCAGCGTGAGTGCTTTGATACTTTTGCCATTCAGTCCATTGAATGTTGGCCGGGGGGAGATTGCCTCCGGGAAGTGTTCTTGTTTTCATCATATATTCCCAGCGGCGAAATTGCTGAACAATTCCGTCGCCTTCTTTGTCATCGGCTTCCCTGACTTTTCCTTGCTTTTCCAGTTCTTCTTTTTCCGTGTAAAATTTTTTCCTTATCTGGTCAATGTTGCGGGTGCTAATGTATTGTGCATTGAGTATCGTAGAAAAAAATAACAGGGCAAGCGAGATCGCGTATCTTTTCATGATGAATGTTTTCGGTATGAACTTAAATATACTTAATCATCGTTGTACTTCGAGCGCTGATGCCAATAAAAGTGATTCCATGTTTTGAAAGGTCGCAAGCATATCCGGGAAAACTATGCTGCAGTTTGACAGGATACAATAAAAAAGCCATGCTCAGACATGAGCATGGCTTTTGATAATAAAATGTTTAGGCAGAAACGGCAGATTGCTGCAATACTTGTCTAACAACTGCAATAATTCTCTCACCTTTCTCCCGTATTTGCTCAGGTGTCCATGTAAGGCTTATTGCTGTAGAGATACAGCGCCCCATAATCGCATCACTTGAGCTGAAATCTGTTTTTTGAAGTTGAACCAATGCGTTGCGCTGCACATCGCTCAAGATGTTAAGTGTTTTTGCATTTTTCAGGTGATCCCATTTGCGGATATAATGCCAGTTATTATCGTACCAGTAAAAATTGCCGGCGGCAATTCCCTGCAACTTTAGCTCGGTCACAACTGCGCGTGTGATTTCTTCTGTAGGTAAAAACCAGCTGAGAAAGGTGCAGCTATCACCGGCCTCATCCGGAATAACCCGGTAAGAAATTTCCGGAACTTGCATGAATATGCTTTTAAGCTGCGCATGGTTTCTTTTTTGAACAATAAGAAATGAATTTAACTTTCTTACCTGTGCAAGACCAACCGCTGCATGAAGTTCACTTATTCTGAAATTATAACCCACAAAAGGGTGTAGGTCTGCTCCGCGGTCAACGCCAAGATGATCGTGCCCGTGATCTGTATAGCCATCTGAGTTTAGGTAAATATTTTCTTTATTGGTCATTACCACGCCACCTTCGCCACACGTAATCGTTTTTACAAAATCAAAAGAGAAAGTGCCGGCGTCACCGATTGTACCAAGCATTTCCCCCTTGTATGTGGCACCAATACTTTGGCAGGCATCTTCCAAAAGCAGGAGGTTATACTCACCGCAGATCACTTTTAAAGCATCTAGGTCAGCCATGCTTCCGCACATATGCACGGGCATAATGCATTTTGTATTTCCGGTAATTGCTTTGCGTACTGCATCCGGATTCAAGGTTAAAGTTTCATCCACATCAACCAATACTGGCACCGCACCGACACTTAACACCGCTTCAAAGCTTGCCACAAAAGTGAAGCAAGGCATGATTACTTCATGGCCAAAACCAATTCCTAAAGCGCTCATAGCAGTAGTTAATGCTGCCGTGCCACTACTGGTTAACTGCGCATATTTGCAACCAAAAGTTTCCGTTATCGCTTGCTCAAGTTCTTTAGCCTTCCAGTGGCCCTTTCTGGCAGCATCAAAACCGTAACGCATAAGGATGCCTGATTCAAGTACATCATTAAGTTCTTTTCTTTCTTCATCGCCAAAAAATTCAAAACCGGGCATAATAGTAAGTTTTAAGTTTTTGCGAAGGTAGATAAAGAAAATGCACATTTTGAACAAGATCACAAATATAAAGCGGGCCGCTGCTTAGCTTTGCCGCATGCAACGAAAGTTTCTTCTTGGTATCTGCTGTTTTTTGTTATTGCAATTATTTTTTTCCTGCGGCCGTGGAACACCCGCAATGAACGTAAGTCAGGATTCAGTTCCTGCGGGAAGTGTTCCCGACAGTAATACCCGGTACATCTATATTACTTTCGACGACGGACCTCTTGAAGGGAGTGAAGACATTGATGACGCGGTTCGCAAAGAGAAGATTAATGTGAATGTATTTGTTGTAGGCCAGCATGCTTTAAGCAGTTCTCGAATGAAAGGCTACTATCACTTATACGAGACAAATCCTTTTATTGAAATAGGCAATCATAGCTTTTCACACGCGCATAATCACTACGCAGCGTATTACCGAAATCCGGCCTCCGTGTTGAAAGACTTTTTGATCTGCCAGGACACGTTACACATCTTAAATAAACTTGCCCGACAGCCCGGTCGCAATCAGTGGCGTATACAAGGAAAAAGTATCGATGATGTTTCGAGCGGCAGGGCAAGTGCCGACTCTTTGTTTAAAAGCGGATACAAGGTTTTCGGGTGGGATGTGGAGTGGCAACACGACAGCAGAACTGGTGCGCCTATTCAAACTGTTGATGATATGGTTGAGCTGATCACAAAAAAGTTAAATGAAAATAAAACCGTGACACCACATCATCTTGTGTTGCTGGCCCACGATGAGATGTTTCGGGACGGTTGGGAGGAAAGTGAATTGAAACAACTCATCGATATTCTTAAAGCAAAAAAGGAATACCGCTTTCAACATTTGAGCAAATACCCCGGGTGATGTCTTTTTGAAAATTTAAGTCAGGAAACATGAAGGCGATGTCGTTTCATAGAGCACCGGTAACATAATATTCACAGCTTTCCTCTTGCCACGCCACAGCATTTCCGTACATTTGCGGCTTCGTTAAAAAAGCTGAGGTTATTTTTCCGGTATTTTCCGGTATGTATATCATCAGCAAAAGTCAATCATATGAATATTCGTAACATAGCAATTATTGCACACGTTGACCATGGAAAAACAACACTCGTTGATAAAATTCTTCATGCTACAAAAGTCTTTCGTGATAATCAGGAAACTGGTGAGTTGATAATGGACAGCAACGACCTGGAACGTGAACGAGGAATTACCATCTTTAGTAAAAATGCTTCTGTTCAATACAATGGCGTAAAAATAAATGTGATCGATACACCAGGTCACAGCGACTTTGGCGGTGAAGTGGAGCGTGTCCTTAAAATGGCTGATGGTGTACTATTACTTGTCGATGCCTTCGAAGGGCCAATGCCGCAAACACGTTTTGTGCTGCAGAAAGCACTTCACCTGAACCTCCACCCGATTGTAGTTATCAATAAAGTGGATAAACCAAACTGCCGGCCGGATGAAGTGCACGATGCAGTTTTCGAACTTTTCTTTAACCTCGATGCTACTGAAGAGCAACTAAACTTTCCTACCTATTATGGCAGTGGTAAAAATGGTTGGTTTAATGATACCAATGTGCAATGTGAAGGCATCACTCCGCTACTCGATGGCATAATAAAACATGTGCCGCCTCCTGTTGCCAACGAAGGCCCGTTGCAAATGCAGATAACTTCTCTTGATTATTCATCTTTCCTTGGGCGTATAGCAATTGGAAAAGTAGCTCGCGGAGTCATCAGGGAAAACCAACCCATTGCATTAATGCAAGCCGACGGTACCGTGAAAAAATCAAAAGTTCGTGAGTTGTATGTATTCGAAGGCATGGGCAAAAAGAAAGTAGGTGAAGTAGTTGCGGGTGACCTTTGTGCGGTGGTTGGCCTTGAAGATTTCAATATCGGCGATACTATTGCCGATGCCGAAAATCCTGAAGCACTTCCTTTGATCAGTGTGGACGAACCAACGATGAGCATGCTTTTCAGCATCAACAACTCGCCGTTCTTTGGTAAAGACGGAAAGTTTGTTACCTCACGCCATCTGCGTGACCGCCTCATGAAAGAGACCGAAAAGAATCTTGCTTTGCGTGTAGAAGATACAGACAGTGCAGATAGTTTCCTCGTTTACGGCCGCGGTATCCTTCATCTCGGAATACTAGTGGAAACCATGCGCCGCGAAGGTTACGAATTAACCGTAGGTCAACCGCAGGTACTTGTTAAACATATCGACGGTAAAAAATGCGAACCTTATGAAAATCTTGTTGTTGATGTTCCAGCCGAATTTAGCGGTAAAGTTATAGACCTGGTAACGCAGCGTAAGGGCGAACTGCATGTAATGGAAACAAAAGGCGAAATGCAGCATCTCGAGTTCGAAATCCCTTCGAGAGGTTTAATTGGATTGCGTTCCGCAATGCTCACAGGCACCGCCGGCGAAGCCGTAATGGCACACAGGTTTGTTGAATATAAACCGTGGAAGGGTTCTATCCCTGGAAGAAACAATGGCGTGCTGCTCTCGAAAAACCAGGCTGCTACAACAGCATACTCCATCGATAAATTGCAGGACAGAGGCTCATTCTTTGTCGATCCGGGCGAAGAAGTTTATGTTGGCCAGATAATCGCTGAACACATTAAGCCAGGCGACCTTGTTGTAAATGCTACAGAAGGCAAGAAACTTACCAACCACCGTGCAAGCGGAAGCGACGACTCTGTTCGTATTGTTCCAAAAACATTGATGACGCTCGAAGAATGTATGGAATATATTCAGCAGGACGAATGCATAGAGGTAACACCCAAAAATATTCGCCTTAGAAAAGTAATGCTTGATGAAGAAGATCGTAAAAAGGCTTCCAAAAGTGTAAAAGCTGAAGTGGCCTGATCATATTAATATATTTCATGAAAGCCTGCCGGTTGTCGCAGGCTTTTTTTATGGAATTATTGTAAGTCAGCTTTAATAACCTTGCTCATCTTCGTTGTGTCACTCACTTCAGCACTTGTAAACGGCTCATCAATTTATTTTCCCACCTCGCACTTTTTCTACATTTCAATTATCTTGTTCCCGAATTTTTTCTTATGGTTACCGTAATACAGTGTGCAGATAAGGTTGGGCTTGTGGCCGCAATTGCCGGAGTTTTCGCAAAAGAGAACATCAATATCATCTCTATGCGTGAACATGTAGATGCCGCCAACAACCGCTTCTTTATGCGCGTGGTTGCAGAAGAATATACAAAGGCTGATATGCTTCAGTCAGCGCTTGAACAGGTCTTGCCACCGGGCGCCGAAATAAAAGTGAACCCTCTTCCCGAAAAGAAAGCCATTATTCTGGTAACAAAAGAATACCATTGCCTCAGCGACATTCTCATTCGCAACCATTTTAAAACGCTGGGCGCGAAAGTGCAATGTGTCATTGGCAATCACCCGACCCTTCAAAATATCTGCGAAAGATTTAATGTGCCTTTTCAACTGGTTTCCCATGAAAACAAAAGCCGTGAGATTTTTGAAACTGAGTTGTTGCAAACCATCCGAACGTTTGAGACGGATTACTTAGTACTCGCAAAATTTATGCGCATTCTTTCATCCGAATTTATAGATAGGTTTCCTGTTCGGATAGTGAATATCCATCATTCCTTTCTTCCAGCATTTGTAGGTGCTAATCCTTACCGGAAAGCCTTCGACAGAGGAGTTAAACTTATAGGCGCTACTGCTCATTTTGTAACAAACGAATTAGACGAAGGTCCAATCATCGCTCAACAGATAATCCCGGTTGATCACTCCTTTACCGCCGCCGGCATGATGAAAGCCGGCAAAGAAATTGAAACTGCAGTATTGGCAAAAGCCTTGCAACTCGTCTTCGACGATCGTGTTTTTGTTCACAACAACAAAACAGTTGTGTTTGATTAGATCCTAATTCCGGTAAGATTGATTTTAGCAACGTCAATTGCTTTTGCTAACTTCCTTTTCTAAAACGTTCACCTGCTATGCCAAGTTTCCGTCAACATATAGTGTTGTTTATTTCAGTAGTCCTAATATCGGCCTGCGGCACTACAAATCCTATAAGCAAGAAATTTACAGAGCAGGATAAGAAAATATTTGATCTCATCGGGCGGCTTAAAAAAAACCCAGCCGATGAAGAAGCAAAAAAATCACTACCCGAATTATACAATTCGGCCGTTGAGTTGCGAAAAGATATTACCGTTCCGAACAACAACAGCGCCCAGTCGGCAGACAGGCTTCTTGCCCAGGCACATGAATGGGAAGTAATGAAGCAGATGTACGATGCAATTGTCAGTACACCGGCTGCGCAAAAATTGATTTCCGATCCATGGGATCCTTCTTCCGAAATTCAGCAGGCTTATACCAATGCGGCAGAAGCATATTACCAGCAGGCACTTCTTGCTCTTGATGCCAATACCCGCACAGGGGCTCAACAGGCATATGATTATTTTGCAAAGGCTGATAAGATTATTCCCGGGTATAAAGATGTAAAAAGCCGAATGGCCGAGGCCAAAAGCCGAAGCCTGGTAAAAGTGCTCGTTAACCCGGTGAATTACTACAATAACGCCTTTGGGTATTGGGGTTTTCAAAACGACTGGATGCAGGATCAGTTGGTTCGCGATCTTAATTTCCGCGCTTACCGCGATGTAAAATTTTATACCGATTGGCAACTGCGCAACGAAGGCGTTACACCCGATAAAATCGTCGATCTCAACTATACCAATATCTATATCGGCCAGGTCTATACAAACTATAATACCTACAACAGATCGGCGCAGGTAAAGACCGGCGAAACAAAATCAGATCCGCCAAAACCCATCTATGAAACTGTTACCGCCACCGTTTACGTTACCACGCGATACCTGCAAAGCAATGCCAACCTTCAGTGCCGGATCTACGACATAAAGACCGACAAGAATAGCATGTACCAAAATTTTCCCAATACTTATACATGGAAAGTGGAAACCGCAACCTATAAGGGCGATAGTCGCGCATTAACGCCCGAAGACTGGGTTAAGATCAATAATTCCGGCTTCAACAACTCACCCGGCCGCTACGATATTGCAGACCGGCTTTTACACGACAGTTATAATTTGCTCATTAGCCGGATTAATAGTTCTGTAAGTTTTTAAATAATTTTTGTTGTACATGCTGCATATCCCTGTTGTGGCTTTGCTTGCGACGCTCCATTCAGCAGCCGTAACGGTATTTGGCAACACTGAAAAAATCTTAGCTGGCAACAGATACTGCTGCATAAAGAACAGGAAGATAAACGGAGCGTCGCAAGCAAAGCATTATGCATGCACTGAAGCCAGGCAAATAATTTATCAAACGCCTGCAAGTCCGGCATTGCCTCGGCCAGTCATTCTTACAAAAGCTTCTGCTGCATGAAAACCTGATTCTCTTCCGCGAAAAACTTCCATATCTGTATGGCCACAGGAATAGATGCCCGGTGGATCCTGGCTTGTGTGGCAATAAACCGCCTTCTTTTTTTGTTCCTGCGTTTCGGTTATGTCAATATAGTCTGTAGCGCGAAAAAGCATGGTTTGCTCGCCCATACACACTTCAAAAAAATACAAATCGAACGGCGTATCAGAATTGATCCATGCCTGTAAAGTAAGCTGGCATGCTGCACGGTGATCTTTATGCGTATCAAGCGGCCAATGTGTGAACACAATATCGGGAGCTTCTGCAGCGAGCAACTGCTGTATTTTGGTAAACCATTCGTTGTTTACAATTGTATCTCCATCGATTTGACCGGCAAAAATGGGTTTTGTTTTAAGAACAGTGCAGGCATTTATGGCTTCCTGTTTCCTGATAGCCGCCGCCTCTGCATGTGACTTTCCTTCAATACCGGCTTCACCGGTTGTAAGGTAAATGATGGATACGTCATGACCGGCGTTAACCAGTTTAGCCAGCGTACCGCCGCACCCGCTTTCCGGATCATCGGGATGGCCACCAACGCACACGATCTTTTTTTTAGAAGCTTTTTGTTGTTTTGCCTTTGCACCTGCTAGGTAAGAAAGTGGCAACAGCGCCATGCTGGCTGCAGCATTTTTTACAAACTGCCTTCTTTGTTTATTTGATGTTGTCATAAAAACTCAGGTTGATAAGAACTGCAAGCAATAAAGCTTTCGATCTGTAGTCGCTGCATTATTAATGATTCCATTTCATATCGGCGACCACAGGATAGTGATCGGACAACTTTTCGGCGATGCGTTGGCACTGCGTTACTTCAAAATCTTTTTCCGGCAAAATATAATCGATTCGCAATGTTGGTCCAATCTTATAAAATGTGTTGCCAATGCCCGAACCTTTCTCGAGAAAAGCATCCTGCAGGTCGTTGCCACGCAAATACCGGTAAGTATAAGAACTTGGTGTAATGTTCATATCTCCACAATAGATGACAGCGTTAGGACTTTTATCGAGTTCCTGTCTTATCACATTTACCTCGGCCTGGTGTTTAATTTCGGTCTCCTGTATTTTATACTGTGCATCCCTACGTTTTTCGTAGGTTATTTCATAAATGTTTTCTCCCTTAGTCATCTTGCCGGCCGTATCGGAGTAAATCGTGAACGACTCGAGGTGCGCGGTAAAAATGCGAACCGGCTTTCCATTGAAGAGAATATCTGCGTGTATTAAATTTTCTGTATCGCTTTCATAGGCGGCATTAATACAAACTTTTCCGCTATCGATAATAGGGTACCGACTGTAGATCGCCACACCTTCTTCCAACCAAACGCTCGGATTTTTGGGATATGCACCAGCCCTGTCTTTTGAGGTATAGAAATATTTGAAACCGAGTGAATCAAGCTCCCTGCGAATAGGAGTGCGGCGCTTCGCGTTTTCGATATTTCGATACTCCTGCATGCATAAGACGTCGGGATGCATTTCATCAATAGTGGCAAGCATCTCTGCTTTATTTGTTCTGTATGCAGCTTTCGATTTTTTTCTTCTCAGGTAATTGGCAAAACCCTGCACGTTCCATGTCATAACCCTGAGGGTTGTACTGTCCTTAGCGGTAACCCAATCATGCGATGGTCTTAAAGCAAAAGTGTGTATTGCGTTATAAATTCCGAATGGCAGTAAAAACATCATGATTATCGCAAGTTTCCTGTGTCTGCGCAGGCTAAGAATCATGCAGATAAAATACAAGGCGAATATGTAGGGGAATCCGAGGCCCAGTACACTCACCGAAGAGATGGTTCTTGGCGGAATAAAGGGGCTTAACGATGAAATGATATAAGCAAAAGTCAGTGGCAGGCAAAGTATTGTCCACGACGCTCTTAAAATGCTTCTCATGCCTGAATATAATTAGAAATCTTCCTGGCTGGCTTTTTTGAGGAAGATTTTTTCTTCTTCATTTAAAGAATCGTACCCATCCTGGTTTATTTTATCGAGGATGTCGTCTAGTTTTTGTTGGGTTAAGCGCGGGGTTTTCTCAAAAGGTTTTTTGCCGGGCTTATAAAACTGTTGCTGGGAAACTGGTTTCTTTTTGAATTTTTTCTCAGGGTTAAATAGATCATTCACCCAGTTATAAAAACTTATCATCCAATCGCTCCAATCGTTGCCTTTCTGCATTTGTTTAATAAAGACAAAACCGATGGTTCCACCGGCAAGGTGCGCAAGCGCGTAGCTGCCGCTCGAGCTGGCTATTGTGGCATAGTCTATGGCCACAAAAATTAGCGTGAGCACCCAGAGGGGAATGCCACCGTTAAGCATCGGAAAAATACGATAGCCCGGTGCCAGTGTTGTGGTAGCCAATGCAACCGCCATCACCGCTGCACCTCCGCCAATTAGCGGCATAGCCTCATTGGCTACAGCATAGTATTGAGGAATCAGGTTCGAGGTAAGAATAAATAAGATAGCGCCGGCTAACCCGCCATAGATGTAAACGGGGATAAGTTTAGAATTGCCGGTAAGATCTTGTAGAATATACCCAAACCCCCAAAGCCATAACAGCGTTCCGATCAGTTGCCATACACCTTCGTGGGTGAACATATAGGAGAGAATGGTCCAGGGGCGGTAGGCAAGTTTATCAATACCCGCAGGCAGGGAAAACCAATCGACCACCTGCAAGTGAAAATTTTGCATTGCCTCCATATTGGTGTCGTATGCAAGAAAGTAAACGATCTTAACAAAATTGATTATGACAAAAATTACTGCGTTAATGATAATGAGCCAGGTAAGAGCGTTGTTGTCCTGACCAAGTAATAGGTTGTTTCTTCTGTTTTGCTGCATCACTGACATAAACCTTTTTTGCGTGTAAAGAAGTATAGCAAGGTATTAAATAAACGCGATTTGGGGCAATAAGGTTGTATTGTATTTGCACTTCTTAAAGCCGGCATTTAGTGTTTTAAGAAGTATTTTGGTGGGTGGGCTTTAGTAACACTTCTCAACATCGTTGTGTCACTCACTGCATCATTCGGAACTATTGTGGCCAGATCGCGAAAAGAGAACCGGTACGCTGAATTAACACACGCATTCATCTCCCGGTTGACAAATATTTATTCAACTGCACAAGTGTGCGACGCAACAGGCGATGATAAAAGGGCGGAAAGCCGGGTTACAAAAAAATCAGCGCCACCTGTTGGTAGATCTTTTGTTCCAGAAATATACCATAAGAAAACCTGCCAGCGCACCACCGAGATGCGCCACGTGAGCAATGGTATCGCCGGCGCTGTTTTGGATGGCCGCGAAAAGCTCAACGCCTGCATACATTAACACGAGCCATTTTGCTTTAACCGGTACGAGGCCCATTACATACAAATTATCGTTGGGGAATAAATATCCGAAAGCCGCAAGACAGCCAAAAACTGCGCCTGAAGCGCCAATGGTGCCGCCTGACAATGCTTGTTGCAGGCTTTCCCGGTACAGATCCTGCTGTTCAAAGGAGAAAGAATTAAACTCGTTGATGTAGGGTTGAAACTCGAAATACAGCACGATCATATGACAGAGCGCAGCGCCGAGCCCGCAGACTATATAAAAAGTGAGGAACCTTTTAGGCCCCCAAACATTTTCCAGCACCGAACCAAACATCCACAACGCAAACATGTTGAAAAATATGTGCGAGAAATCGTCTGTTGAATGGAGGAACATATAGGTTACAAACTGCCACGGTTTGAATAGTTCGCTCTGCCAGGTGTGCAAGGCGAAAAGATTTTCTACGTTTATGCCGGCTTTTGGTAAAACAAACTGCGCTCCAAATACTAGCGCATTTATAATGATCAGGTTTTTGACGATAGTTGGTAAAATTTCGAATCTCCCCGGCCTGAAATCTGTCATGTTTATTGATTTGTCTTTAGGAAAATGAAATTAGTTTTTATTTTTTCAATTTAAGTTGTACCACGTTCTCTATGTGATGGGTATGCGGAAACATATCTACCGGTTGCACTTTTTCAACGGAATATTTTTCGCCCAGCAATGCAAGGTCTCTCGCCTGTGTGGCGGGGTTGCAGCTAACATACACGATGAGTGGTGCTTCCATCTGCAACAATTTCTGTACTAGCTTTTCGTGCATGCCTGCCCTCGGCGGATCGGTGATCACCACATCGGGTTTGCCATGATGTTCAAAAAAATCGTCGTTACAGACTTTTATAACATCTCCTGTAAAAAACGATGCATGGCTGATATTATTCAGTGCCGAATTTTCCCAGGCATCTTTTACAGCATCATCCACTGATTCAACGCCTACAATTTTCTTTGCCTGTTTGCTCACAAATATGCCAATGCTTCCTGTTCCGCAGTAGAGGTCATACACATTTTGTGAGCCGGTAAGCTCCGCAAAATCCCTCGTTACACGGTACAGTTTTTCTGCTTGTTTCGAGTTGGTTTGAAAAAAAGATTTCGGGCTTATTTTGAAACTAAAGTCTTCCAGCTTTTCAATGATATAGCCTTTACCATGATAAGTAACCGGCTCAAGATCATAAAGGCTGTCGTTTAGTTTTGTATTAACTGTATAAAGCAGCGTGGTAATACCGGGGAACTGTTGCAGCAAACCATTCAACAGTTTTATGCGCATTTCTTTATGTTCATAACCCAGTATTACGTTCACCATAATTTCGCCGGTTGTCGCCATGCGAACTTGCATATTTCGTAGCCAGCCTTTGTGCAGTTTAACATCATAAAAAGGCATGTCGTTTTCTATGCCGAATGCTGCAACGAACTTGCGCAACCTATTGGTCGGTTCCTGTTGAAGGTGGCAGGTATTAATAGGAACGATCTTGTCAAAAACGCCTTTCGCGTGGTAACCTGCAACAGGTTGCATAACGATCGCATCGGTATCAACACCCGATGCCTTTAATTGCCGGAACTCGGCTTCGCCGATAAATTTTTTAGTGGCGAAAGTATATTCCAGTTTGTTGCGGTACTGCGTTGTTTCATCACACCCAATAATTGGCAATATTGCCGGTAATTCAATACGGCCAATGCGTTTAAGATTGTCCGCTACCTGCTTTTGTTTGTAGAAGAGTTGTTTTTCATATGGAAGCATTTGCCATTGGCAGCCACCACAGGTGCCAAAGTGTTCGCAAAAAGCGTCAATGCGGTCAGGCGAGTTTTTCTTTATGCTCATCGGCCAGCCTTCGGCCCAGTCTTTCTTACTTTTATAAAGATAAACATCCACCACATCGCCGGGAATCGTGTTTTCGATAAACACCACTTTGCCATCGACCCTTGCCAAAGACTTGCCTTCAGCGGCGTAGTCTTCTACAAGAATATCTTGAAGAATAACAGGTTTTTTCTTTTTCACCGGGCAAATGTAACTATCAATACAGTCATTTTATTGCCGGCTAAAAAGAACTGCAAATATTTATAAGCTGGATTTTGGAGAAATTGAGAATTCATTCGGCCAACTTAATGCCTGTTTTAGTGAGAGCTATCTTTTTGTTTTTGTATAACGTGCCGATTGTCATTTTAAAAGTCTTTTTGCTCATGCCAAAAAAACTATAAATGTCGTCCGGTTCTGACTTATCATGATAGGGCAGGTATCCGTTATTCTCTGTCAGCAGGCGAATAATTTTCTCCGACTCCCCTTCTATCCTTTTATAGCCAGGCTGCCCGAGCACCAGGTCAATCTTATTGTCGGGTCGTATTTTTTTTATAAAGCCTTTTAGTTTTTCTCCTGTTTCCAGCTTTTTGAATGACTCGTTGAAATGCAGCAAACCAATGTGTTTGTTGTTAATGATCATCTCATAGCCTAATTCTGTTTCCCGGTAAACAAGCAGGTCAACAACTTCCATTTCTTTAACAGTGAGATCATCGTTGTCAAGTTGCGAAGCGATTTTTTCTGTAGCTGCCACACGGCCCGTTTGCTGATCGATGTACAGCCTCACAAGATATTCGCCTCCTACACGCATGAACGATCGCTGTTGGGATTTCGGCACAAACAAATCTTTCATTAAGCCCCAATCGAGAAAAGCGCCCTGTTGCGTAAGGCTTACGACTTTCATCTTAGCAATATCTTCCACAACGGCATAAGGCGTTTGTGTGGTTGCAATAAGCCTGTTGTCGGAATCATGGTAAATAAAAACCTTTATTTCATCACCAGCCTTTGCATTGTGGGGTGCAAAGCGTTTTGGCAATAAAATACCCTCATGCCCGTCATCCAGATAAAGACCAATATCGGTTTTGCGTAAAATTGTAAGGTTATTATATCCACCCACTTTTATTGCTGCCATAGAGTAAAGATAATCGTAAACAGCCAGTTTAAAACTTCATGGGTTCGGCAGGTTTATAACAGAAGCTGCTGAATTTTTTGAAGAACGTACAAGAGTGCGACGCAACAGCTGATGCTGGTCGCACTGCAGCCGGTATCATAAAAAATGCCTTTACTTTTCATGCCTTAACAGCAAGTAAGGTTTGACAATATAACGCCCGTAATAAGCAAGCCCGGCAAGACAAGCAACCTGGATGGTTGATAAGCCAAACGAAAACGTGTAGTGCGGCTTTATGAAGTCAAGGACAAACCGAAAGAAAAGATAGGCGATCATAAACAATTTAAATTTTGCGCCGTTGGCAAGAACAAACTTTTTCTCTGCCGTAACGAGCAACAACAAAAGCAGCATAAGAAAGCCGATTTCATATAGTGTTACGGGATGACGCGCAACGCCATCGCCAAGATTCATGCCCCATGGCAATGCTGTTGGCAGCCCGTATGTTTCTTCATAGACGCCCATACTAAAACAACCGACACGACCAATGATCAATGCGAGTATAATCGGGTAGGTGAAGAGATCACCGGACGCATCTTTTTCGCCGATGAGCTTTTTGCAAAACTCAACGCCAAACAAACCTCCCAGGAAGCCGCCAACAACCGTTTTATTTTGATAGAAATAAAATAATTTATTTGATGCACGCAACATGGCAGGTACATCTTCGAGCCCTCCTACCAACCGGCTGCCGGCGAGCGCTCCAAATGTGGCGCCAATGATAATCCATACACGGTTGTTTTGTTCAATGATATCACCTTGCTTTTTTCGTAGGTGTAGAAAATACCGGAAGCCTGTAAAAAAACCCGCCGCTTCAAAAATGCTGTGCAGTAGAATATGTATGTTGCCGATTTGTATGCTAACGGGAAAATGCATAAAATCATTTTTCTTATGCAAGATAACGACATGGTGAAAAGGGCTGGCATGATTTTGTGTGAATAATAAATTGTACCAAAAAGCATTAGTCAATCGTTTGCTTGTTTTTTGTTAACACTTACGCGTTGCGCGGTAACTGTATTGCTCTAATATTTACTTTTGCCGCATTACCCCTGGTAAAAAAATTAAACTCTCAACGTTCATTCATTTAAAACCAAGCGAGATGAAATTCAAACATTTTTTAGTTATGGCATCGGTGCCGGCAACTTTATTTTCCTGTGTTAGTCCAAAGAAGTTAAAAGAAGCCGAAGCTCGTTACACGCAGCTTAACGGAGCGTATATGGAATTACAGGGCAAACAAAGAGAGTGCGAAGGAAACCTGAAAGATGCGACTGATGAAATAGGCCGCAAAAAGAGCGAAATAGATGCGTTGAACAAACAAATGGAACTGTTGAAAGATAACAACAACGCTGCGTTGAACCAGCTAAGAGACTTATCGGTTATTTCCAATTCGCAAGCAGAAAGTATTAAGAAATCACTGGAAAATATCGGCGCAAAAGATGCTTATATTAAAGACCTGCAGAGCGAAATGTCAAGGAAAGATTCTTTGAACATGGTGCTCGTTATGAACCTCAAAGGCGCTGTTGGCGATCTCAACGACCAGGACATCAACATTAAAGTTGACAAGGGCGTCGTGTTTATTGATATCTCCGATAAACTGTTGTTTAAAAGCGGAAGCTATGACTTAACCGATCGTGCCAACGAGGTGCTTGGCAAAGTTTCCAAGGTATTGCTGAACCAGCCTAACATTGAATTTATGGTGGAGGGGCATACCGACAACGTTGCGTTTAAAGGCAACAAAATTCTGGTCGACAACTGGGATCTGAGTGTGAAAAGAGCTACTTCAGTTGTGCGCGTACTGCAGAACAAATATGGTATTCCTCCTGCAAGGATGGCCGCTGCCGGGAGAGGCGAATATCTGCCTGTCACCAGCAACGATACACCCGAAGGCAAAGCCGCCAACCGCAGAACAAGAATTGTTATTCTGCCGCAGCTTGACCAGTTCTTTAAATTGCTCGAACCTCAGCAATAAGAATATTCGAAGTACATAGTTATTAAAGCCACCGAAAATTTCCGGTGGCTTTTTTACTGGGCCGTCTGCAACGCTATGGTCATCTTCGTTGTGTCACTCACTGCATCGTTCTGTACATTTTTCATCTGTACGCGAATGCAAGGTTTTGTTTGCCGGATATTTGTTCAGCTGTACAAGTGCGCGACGCAAGGAAGTGCAATAGTTGTTCCTTGAGCCGGGCTTAAAAGCGTTGTTTACTGCACGATTATTTTTTGTGTTACGTCTTGACTTGGTGAAAGGATATTGAGAAAATAAATTCCTGCAGTGATATGCGCCGGCAGTTTGTATTTGTGATAAAAATAGCCACCATTGTGCTGCACAGTTTTTATGTCTAATTTTTTGCCGGTTACATCTGTGAAAAGAAGATTGTAATTGCCGGCCTTACATTTTGCAATGCCAATATTAATAATACCCATTTTTGCAACCGGATTTGGATAAACAATCACCACATTTTGGGGAACAATATTTACCTTAACGATGACGCTGTAAACAAATTTTCCATCTTTATTTATCGCTTTTATACGATAATAATTAATCGCTGGTAACGGGTTAGTATCGGTAAAAGAATAATCTGTTCGTTGTGTGCCTTTACCGGCTGCCGTTATTGCGCCAATGCCTGAAAAGACAGTACCATTGTAGGAACGTTCTATCATGTAAGAGGCAACATTAGTTTCCGTAAGGCTTGTCCAGTTAAGTCTTACTTTTTGTTCAGTGGAAAAGGCATTTACATTAATAATGGTAACCGGTAGAATTACCTGGAAGATGTTCGCTATAGAAAACCTGGTAAACGTATCTATACCGGTTTTGCTGTTGTTCACGTCTGGGCTAATGCCGTAGAGATACTGGCCGTATACTTCTGTATTAAAGGCTGTTGAGCTCCAGTTTTTGATATCGGAATTCTGGGCTACATTGAGGTAATTGGGGTCTGAATAATTTTTTTGGATAAGGCGCGTGTCATTCCAGAGAAAGCCATTTTCAATTTCATCCTGTGCGGAGGAAGCCCAATCTCTTTTTGTAAAATAAAGGCGCATATCAGCCGTTACATGCCGGGTATTTGGATTTGCTTGTTTTATGTGCCATATTCTATTCACTCTCGATTTTTCGGTATAACCAATATCGCCTTTTTCTATTGCTACGGTAATATCATCGATATCGCCGTAGTTCCGCAACCAGAGTTTGTTTGGTGAAACAAAATCCACACCGACAGGAAAGAAATTATCACTGTTGCCAACATTGTTTATCCTGAAGCCTGCCTGGCCATTGAAGGGTTTGGCAAAGATCACGGGTGCTGTTCCCGTGGCATTGCAGAGACACACATAGCTATCGGTGTAAACAGCAGGTAAGCTAATTCCTGAAGCTATGTTGATGGTTAAAAGATTATTGCCGGTTGCGAGAATGCCATTGTCTAATGCCAATGTATTTGAAGAAAGCGATGTTCCCATAGTTGCGGCCGGGGCAGTTCCGGTTCTTGACAATCGTAGCGTATTTAATAACTGGCTGCCCGAAGTAAAGTTCAAAGTGCCTGCTGTAGTGCCTGAACCGGCAATGGTGAGGTTAGAATTTGATGAGCCGTTTAGTGTTCCCAGACCTGAGATATTTCCACTTATTGTAAGCCGCTGTCCTGATGAACCCATAGTAAGTGTTGCAGGATTGTCGATTCTCAAAATACCTTTTACGTCGAGGTCTGTTCCCAATGTAATACTTGCATTTGGGCCTGTTCTGCTGACCGAAAGGTTATTCAGAAATTCGTTACCCGGGCTGAACCTAAGCGTACCAGCTGTTCCACCTCCTGTGCCACCGATGATAATATTTGAGCTTGCCGAACCCGTGAAAGAAGCAACACCGCTTACTGTTCCATTTACTGTCACCGTGTTATCGTTGATGCTAAGATTTCCTAAAAGTAAATCAAGATCGTTTAATACAATGAGGTCGGTATTCGTCGAAAGATAAAGTACACCATCAGGTAAATATGTTTCAAGGTCGTAGAAAGTTTCGCCTGTAATTGTATTGGAAGTTGTGATGGTTTGTGATCCTGCCGACTGTCTGTTAAAGATCACTTTTTGGTTATTGTGTATAAAAGCGCTTGATGAACCGGAACGTAACCAATTGCCCCCGATACTAAATGTCCCCGAACTTGCTGTCATCGCGAAAGTGCCATCGATAATAGCAAGATTGCCGCGAAGCGCACGTGCATTTTGCAGCGTGAGATTTGTTCCCGCGTTAACGATTTCAACATGGTAAGGTATACCCGGCAGGCCTGAATCGATTGCACCGCTTGCCCATGTAATGTCTGTGGAGTTGACCTGATAATCTACTGTATTGGCAAATCGAAGTGTTGAGTTTATTCCATAATTACAGGCATTAGGATAAACAGATCCGCCCACAGCAATTTGCAAAATGCCATTGATGGTTACGGGATTGTTTGCACCGAAATCCATTCTGCCATCTCCTATTTTTACTGTGATGTTGTTACCAAAACTCAAGGTGCCGGCACCGGGATTGCTGACAGTTTTTGTGTACCAGGATGGGTTATTACCGTTGGAGCCGGTAATATGAAAAGCAGAACCTGCCGCACCTGTGATGCTTCTGTTGCCTGAAGTAATTTCGATATTTCCAGCCGCCGTACTTAATGCATTATTGCCCCTGTCCGTAAGAGTGAAGGACCCGAGATCGATGTCGCCGGACAGCTTGAGATGACGGTTAATTGTTTTATCACCACCGAGGGTAAGCGTGCCTGACATAATGATAAGGTCGCGTATTTTATTTTGATCATTTAAAAATTCATTTGATGTTGTCATCGTTGTATCGTACTGCATATCATAGCTGTCCCCTGTGTTTGCCGTTGGTGCTGAGATCATTATTGCAGTGGCTGCGGTTCGCCGCAACAGGCTGCCATTTGCCATGCTAACACTATTGTTGTTGGGATCAAGCGTGCCATTTTTCAGCCACAATCGGCTGTTCACAATAATCGGGCTGTTTGCTTTTAATACATTATTGCTCTTATCTATTTTGAGATAGGCAAAAGAGGTTATCCCCGCAATGGATTGCGAAGATGATCCATTAAACACGACCTCCCTGTTATTACTTGTAAAAATGCCTGTTCGCTTCCAATTTCCGCCAACATTCAGATCGCCACCAAAGGCATCTCCCAGGGATAAGTTGCCGTCTATGCTAATATTACCGGCGATTGTTAAAGCCGTACTTAAAGCGGCACTGTTATAATCCATATATAAAGAGGATCCCGCATCAATTTGGAGATCTCCCTGCACAGTTCTTGCAACATTCCCACTGAACGGATAATTGAGTATTGTATTATTACTTAAGGTCACATTGTAAGGATAGCCTCGCCCCGGCATCGTATTCCATTCTGTTCTAAGGTTGTAAACTCCATTGCTATAATATTGAAGAGTACTTCCGGCGGAATAGTAAGGGGCATTTATATCCGCATAACCTCCCTGGTTAATGCGAAATGTTCCACCATTTTGTATAGTCACGGTACCAATGCCAAAATTGACAGCGCCTGATATGTATACATTGTAAGGACTAAGGTTTCCGCTAAATAGGCCACCGCCTATAAAATTCAAAGTGCCTGCCGATAGGTTTTGGACAAAGTCTCCGCCCATTCCATTAATAGTTCCACCATCCCTTATATTCAATTGCTGGGAAGCTCCAATGGCAAAATTTCCTGAAGAGAGATTTAATACCGACGCTGTTGATCCGTTGTTGCTAAGAGTAACGGTATTGTTTCCCTGGGGTCCACCGTTGGAGATCGTCAACGCAGCGTTTAAAGAAGAAGGCAGGCCTGCACCGGTAACCTGGTTTGAAGAACCGTTATAAATGTAGCTTGATGCCGCATTAAAATTTCTGGTAGTAGTTTGAATATTACCGGTCGGTCCCGTGCTGCTAATTCCATTTGCAGAAGCAATACCAATTGTTGCTCCCGGATTCAAGGTAAAAATTCCGCTGCCTTTTACAAAAGATTCGGCAATCATATTTACCGTTGTCCCATTCACAACTGCCAGTGTTCCATTTGGACCAACGGAGAAGGTCCCGGTGCCGCTTACGGTTATGTTTTGTATGCCTCCATTAAGGTTGATTATTGATGTGGAAGCAGGACTAAAATCAAGAGATGCGCCGCTGGCAATGAAAACGTTTCCAGAGACAGATGATGTTCCGGTAAGCCCGATAATAAAACTACCCTGTGAAACCGTGAGATTCTGTACAGAAAATGCTGAAATACCCGTAACCGATTTCGTCAGGCCGACATTATATTCAAAGTTGGCATAAGTGCGACCAGAAAATGATGGAACAGCAATAGCATTTGTATTTGAAAATTTATAGAGGCTACCCGGCTGAAAGCTCACTTTGGAAGAAGGTTGCGAAGAGGCGAAAGGATTAGATCCTTCAAACTGTTCAAAACTGGAACCACTTTGAAAAACAATTGTGTTTGATACACCGTTAATTCCAAAAGGATTTCCTGAATAACCGGTTTGAGTGGAAACGCCGGCAGCGAAATAACTCCCATTGGTGAAATTGAGTCCGCCCGAAGCCTCTGCGGTGATTTTATGTGGACCTTCTTTCAGTTGAATGGCTCCTTGCACAGTGCCGGTATTTCCAGTAATAATATTTAATGCAAGACCTTGTGTACCTGCAAGCATTAATGTGGAAGTTGAAGCCACACCAAACTGCGGAAAACTTCCGCCCCCAATATTTAGTGTACCTGGCGATGCTGTTTGAAGAGTAACGGTTGTATTTCCCACGACCGAAAACTTCGTCAGCCTTATTCCTGTAGGAACATTTGTGATGGTCGAAACAGCCGCATTGCTAAAATTTACCGCATCACCATCAGCGGGTACTCCTGGTGGAATCCAGTTTGCTGCATTTGTCCATGATCCGGTTCCTGAAGTATTCCATACATAGTTAGTGGGCGAAGGCGAAGATCTGCCACACCATTGGGCAGTTGATTGTAAAGGAGCAGATAATTCCGTTACAATTCCTGTGCTCAGCAGTGTGCCGCTGCAAGAGCTTGACGGGATGCTTCCCCACGAAGAGCCATTCCATCTCACCACCCTGATATTCGATGAATTGCCGACTATGTCTCCGGAGATAAAGTTATAGGATGCACTGTAAGAATAGGTTCCACTGGCGTCACTAAGATTGGTACTCCAGTACCTGTTTTGAATATAGTCGGTTGTACTTACACTTGGATGGGTGGTTTCAACCACCCTAACATAGAGATTGGTCGCAACAGTATTATCAGTGAAGCTGTAATTAACGGGTGTGTATGCCGTAACACCAACCGGAAAAGCATAATTAAGTGGAAAGCCGGTAACCCCGATGGCACGCCTCAATTCACCTGTTGAATTTGTTTTAATATAATTGGTTTCTGAATAGCCTGATATTGCAGAAACGGCTGCATTCGTTATTGTAATATTGTTTGCACCTAAACTAATAATACCACTTTCCAGCGAAAGGATATTATTTACAACTATACCCGATGTTATTGTTATACCGTTACCATTATTAATTGTAAGGTTATTGGCAGAAGTAAGACCAGCCCCTGTAATTTGCGCAGAAGCACCATTGTAGGTATAGTTAGCTCCGGGATCGAATATCCTTGTTCCGGTGCTTTGAACCGAACCACTTGCTGTTGTTGCATAAATTCCATTTGTATTTGCAGTAACAAGCGATGCTCCGCTCTGAAGACTGAAACTGTTTGTGCCGCTAAGAACGTAAGTTCCAAAATCAACTGTGGCGTTATTCAAGATATTAAATGCGCCTGAACCGGCGCCAATGTTTGACCCGAGCTGCACGGTATTTGTAGTTGTTCCATTGCCAATATTCCAGGTTATGTTATTGCTGACAGTTCCTCCGAGTATGAGACTCTCTATTCCCGAGGGTTGGATAAAATTGAGTATTCCCGAACCACTGCTTAGTTCAGTTATTACTCCCGCAGTCTGGCTAAAATTCCCTGAACAGTTTACAGTACCTGTTCCCGTTCCATTGGACAAATTAAGTGTGCCACCAGATTGAGAGAAATTCATACAATTAACCACGCCATTGGTTCCGCTGCCCAATCGCAGCTCAGCACTTCCGGTGCTCCGGAATGAAAATGTTCCACTAATATTTAATGTAGCTCCCCCCATATTAGGTGCTGTAGTCAATCCTGGTGTATTCCAAATAAAGTTGGAGAACAATTGACTAGCCGATGCTGTGGTAAACCACGAACCTGCAATCGGATTGGTTAAGCCCATAATCGAACAAATACTTCCTGTGTTCCATATGGCTGTTGGAATAGTGCCCAATGTATTTTGCCCCGACGCATTATAGCTATCCTCATAGGTCCCGGTTGAAGAAAAGCTGAGCGTCGCTGTTCCGGAAACGGTAAGCCCAGTCGCATTTGCCGATTTTAAAAAGCCATTTATCGTTGAGCTCGATCCCGTATTCAATCGCAACAAATTTGTACCTACATCAAGCCTGGCATTTGTATTTACAGTAAGCCCTCCGCTAATATTAATATCCGCCGCTGCTGTAACATTCGCTGTCGTATTGGCAATGGTAACATTAGTTAATATGTTGGTCGGTCCTGTACCTGAATTGAGAAGGCCGGAAATGGTTTGCGGAACAGCGCCATTAAAAGTTATTGCCCTGTTACCCGGCGTAAAGGTTCCATTGTTACTAAAATTTCCACCGATATTCAAGTCACCTCCGGAAACAGCAGAAAGAAGGAAGGACCCGCTGTTTATGTTGCAATTGCCTGAAACAGTTAATGCCTTGTTGGTTTGATCCATGCTTAAAGTGCCGCCATTAATAATAATATTCGTGACGTTCGTGGTACCGTATGACGATGATCCACTTCCGAAATATACACTTCCTCCCGCTGCTGTAAGGTTACCCGCGATCACCCAATTTCCACCAATTGCTCCCCGCGAAATCTGAAGGCCCGGCGAGTTCATTGTAAAATCGTAAACACTTATTGCGCCAAATGAATTGTTGCTGGCAGCAAGATTAAACACATAGCTTTCCCTGCTGAAAGGTTTTGTTGCAGCTGTATTTATGGTAGAACTTACTGTATAATATCTTTCATACCGTGCGCTTGTACCAACGCTTCCACCAGCGTTTGCAACAGGAGTGTTGCCATAAACAAAACCGGCACTACTGGTTAAATATGCAAACCAGTTAAATGAAGCTGGCATACCACCGATAGATGACCATGGAATGGCCACCTCCCTTATTCCATTTACATTAAACTGGGCATTGTCTGCATAAACTCCGAAACCTGTAGTCGGGGAAGACCAGCCATTAGAGCCATTCGCTGTGCGGTATTCCCGGTAACCGTTTTTTATATAGGCTACGAGGTCTGCCCTGAATTGCAATGCGGTAAAGTTTGTTCCATCATAGTTATTCCCGGCAATCGTTCCGTTTGTATTCGACCCTCCGTTTACCGGAACCTGCGGGTCTTTGTCAATATAAATTACGAACCCTTCACCAACGCTTGCACCTGTTATAGCAACATATAAATTTGCTGCATCCCATGTCATGTAAGTCACGGTTGCGCTGCTGTTGTTTGTTTGCTGGTTTTGCCCGTCGCTGTGTGTGCCGTATTCCGCCGATGCAATTATTGCATCAATTGACGGCGATGCATATTGGCCATGTGCACTATTGCTAAGCATTTCCACTGTGCATAAAAAAGTTAGGGCAATACTTCGTCTGACAAAGCAATTTGTCTTAATTCTCAATAGAAGGCTCAATCGAATCTTTATTTAATGGTTCAAAAAATTAAGATTGATTTATTCAGAGTATATTGGAAACGAACGTTCCTGCTTCAGGGCTTTGAGTTTTGGGTCACTGTTACTAGGAACAAGCTTTTTAGAAGAACGCGAAATATTTTTAAAATCATGAACACAGAAAAGGGTTGATTTCCCGTTCTTATAGCGCTTAATAAGTTAAAAAACCTTTTTGTGATTTAAAATAGCAAAGCCTCGTTTCGGCAAAATTTTATTTTACCATAGTTTTGAGCCTATGTGGATGATATGTATTAAAGAATGGCGACAATTTTTCAGCAGCCTTACCGGTTACATTGCCATCATTGTATTTCTGCTTCTTAACGGTTTACTGCTTTTCGTTTTTCCGGATACAAGCTTGTTGAATTTTGGTTACGCCACCCTCAATGGATATTTTTCCCTGGCTCCATGGGTGCTCCTGTTCTTAATACCTACCATTACGATGCGCAGCATTGCCGATGAATACAAAACCGGCACCTTCGAACTTTTAAAAACAATGCCGCTTACCGCAGGCCAGATCGTATGGGGCAAATTTTTTGGATCCTTGCTTATTACGGCACTTGCACTATTACCAACCATTATCTACGCGTTTTCTATACAGGCATTAAGCGCAACAGGAGGCCTCGATGTGGGCAGCACTACAGGCAGTTATATAGGTTTGTTATTACTTGGCGCGGTATTTACGGCGGTGGGAATATGCACAAGCAGCTTCACCTCAAACACGGTTGTCGCATTTATAACAGGTGCATTCACCTGCTTTCTTTTATACAACGGTTTTGAAGCAGTTAGTAAACTACCCGTTTTTACAAACGGACCGGATTATTACGTAGAAATGCCTGGCATAAAATTTCATTATAACAGTATAAGCAAGGGTGTGATAGATATACGCGACATCGTTTATTTCGTTGGAGTAATCGTTGTTTTTATGCTTGTTACCAAACGAAATGTTGAGAAGCGATAAATTATGCTGTGCAGGAGTAAGTTTTTTTTTGAACCCGGCATTGGTGCACTCATGTGGCTGTTGTTGCGTCGCACTCTTGTACTGATGAATAATAATGTAGCAATAATAAAAGACAAGCAGGGCACACAATCATTCGTAACTGTTGATTAACGGGCGGAACGTACAGGTGAGTGACACAACAGGCGATGCCACGAGAACAGAAGCTGATAATTAAAATATATAAGCACTTAAACAATGAGGTATTTCTTCGGCAACATACTAAAACATAAATACTGGTGGGTTTTTGTTGTGGGCTTATTTGCTACGGTAACTTATGTTTCGGGCTTATTTCGTTACAGCATTGATCTTACCGAGGAAAAAAGGTTCAGCCTTACAGCTCCTACAAAAGAATTGCTGGATAATATTGGCTCTACCATCGACATCCGGGTTTTTCTTACCGGCGACCTGCCTGCTGACTATAAGAAACTAAACATTGCAACACAGGATATGCTTGCAGAATTCAAAGATCTTAGTCACAACAAAATCAACGTTCGCTTTGAAAAACCAGGTGACGGACTTGGCGACACGGCCAAGGCAATTTTGTACGACAGTCTTGCTTCAATGGGGGTTGTGTTTGAGCAATCGCAACAGCTGGCAAACGATAACGATAAAGCAACGAGCCAGATTATTATTCCATCTGCATTGGTCACATACAAAAACCGCAGGCCATTTGCGATCGACCTTCGCAGCAGCCGCAAGGTTTTCAAAAGTTTTAATGTGGTTAACGATCTTCCACAAGAAGATAAAGAAGCAACATTAAACGCGGCGGAAGCACTTCTTGAGTTCAAGTTTGCCAATGCTATCGACAAGCTTACGAGAACTTATGTGCCGGTGGTTGCATACGCAGTGGGTAATGGTGAACCTGGCTTTTCTTTCAGGCAAGACAGTGGCTTTTTTTATAATCCCCGCGTTGCAGATTTAATCAACAACCTTAGTAACGATTACCGTTTCGGGCCCTTCGATCTCAAACTGTCTTACCCGAGCCCACAGCAGATCGATGCCCTGTTAATAGTAAAGCCCACTGAACACTTTACCGATGAAGACAAACTGAAAATTGACCAGTATGTTATGCATGGAGGCAAGGTGATATGGTGCGTTGACAAACTCTATGCAGAGCTCGACAGCCTTATGCGCAGCCAAGGCGATTTCGTTGCCTACGACCGCAACCTTAACCTCGATGATATACTGTTTAAATATGGCGTTCGTATAAACGGCGATCTTGTGCAGGATCTCAACTGCTCAAAAATACCCGTGGTAATGGGCCGAAATCCTGATGGCAGCCCGGTTATGCAGCGTGTGCCCTGGCCATATTATCCTTTTCTTACAGCTGTTAATAGCAACCCTATTTCAAAAAATCTCGAAAGGGTGCTGCCTTTATTTCCATCAAGCATCGACACAGTTGAGGCGCCAGGCGTTAAAAAAACAATATTACTTGCAACAGATACCAACAGCCGCAGGTTAAGTTCACCCGCCATCGTTACTTTGAACAGCGTGAAAGACGATGCTGACTTTCAAACATTCAGCAAAAGCAATGTGCCTGTTGCTGTATTGCTGGAAGGTAGTTTCAATTCGCTTTACGCAAACAGGCTTACCCCTGCATTACAGGATTCTGTTTCAAGGTCATCGGGCGAACCGTTTGCAAAATCGTCAGCCAAACCAGGCAAACAGATTGTGATGAGTGATGGAGATATTGTTACCAATACGGTAAGCAATACTACAGGGCCGCTACCGATGGGGCAGGTTCCTTTTGAAGATTACCGTTTTGCCAACCGCGAGTTTTTCCTCAATTGTGTTGACTATCTCGTTAGCGATAATGGCTTGTTCCAGGCAAGAAATAAAGACTTCACTTTACGTTTGCTTAACAAAGAAAAAGTTGAAGCACAGCGCAGTATGTGGCAGTTCATAAATATAGTTGTGCCAGTAATGCTTATTATAATGTTTGGCCTTATTTATCAGTGGCGCCGGAAACAACAATACACGGCATAAGTTAGCTGGCCTTATTTAAAAAGACACCATATAGAATTGTTGCCGCTTTACATGGTTTGTTTTAGATTTACAGTACTCAATTTTACCTAACAAAGTATTCCGGTTATGAAGCAATTCATTCCTTTCCTGCTGTTGATATCTTTGTTTTCCTGCCAGGATAACACAACTAACAATAAAACGCTTACACTTCAACAATACTTCGCGCCAAAGGATAGCGGAGTACAAATGGGTGGTGTAAAAATGATCCCGGTTCAAACTCCCGTAGGAAATTTTAAAGTGTGGACAAAGGACATTGGAAACAATCCCCGCATAAAAGTGTTGCTGCTTCACGGCGGCCCGGCATTAACACATGAATACATGGAATGCTTCGAAAGTTTTTTTCCAAAGGAAGGGTTTGAAATGATAGAATACGATCAGCTCGGTTCGTATTATTCCGATCAGCCAAAAGACAGCAGCCTGTGGACAACAGAAAGGTTTGTTGATGAAGTTGAGCAGGTACGCAAAGCACTCGGTTTAAATAAAAATAATTTTTACCTGCTAGGTAATTCATGGGGTGGCTTGCTCGCAATGGAGTATGCGCTAAAATATCAGGAAAACCTCAAGGGCCTCATTATTTGCAACATGATGGCGAGCATACCCGACTATGAAAAATACAATGGCGTGCTCCGCGCTCAAATGCGCAAGTCGCTGGTGGATTCACTGCAGGCTTTTGAAAGCAAAGGCTTGTACAAAGACCCAACATACCAGCAACTCGTATTAAACGAATATTATAACCAGCATTTTTGTCGCTTGCCAAACTGGCCCGACGCAGTTAACCGCTCATTTGCGCATGTCAATAACGAAATATATGTAATGATGCAGGGCCCAAGCGAATTTAAAACCGGCGGAAGACTGATTACCTGGGACCGCAAAGCCGATCTTAAAAACATTAAGGTGCCAACACTTACAGTTGGTGCCAGGTTCGATACAATGGATCCCGACCACATGAAGTGGATGAGTACACAGGTTAAACAGGGCCGCTACCTTTATTGCCCCGAAGGCAGCCATTTAGCCATGTGGGATGATCAGAAACATTTTTATCCGGGTATAATTCAGTTTATAAACGATGTCGACAACGGCTCATTCAAACCCGGCTCATAAAACTGTTGTGGCCTGGCTGTGTTACAAGCATTGGGTTTTACTTGCATCGCACTCTTGTACTGCGATATCTTCACTCAACTATGCGTAAACGCTGATATGTTTTTATTTCCCTAACGAGTTATATATTCTCTTCCTTTTTTCCGGCAAAACTTGGTACATTTATTATTTGCCAGAACTTTTAAAGATCATCAGTGTTATATATTTTATTTACCAATTAAAACTAACCTTATGCTTGAAAACCTTTTTAACCTCGTTAAGGAACACGCCGGTGACGCTATCATCAACAATCCTGCAATACCAAACGAAAAAAATGACGACGCCATCCATGCAGCATCAAGCTCTATTTTCAGCGGCTTGCAGAATGCATTTGCAAACGGCGGCACAGGCGATATTATGAGCCTGTTCAGCGATAGCCAAAATTCTGGCTCAACGTCTATCGCCCAAAATATACACGGTGGATTTGTTGAAAACCTCGTTTCAAAATTGGGCATTGACAGTGCGCAGGCTTCTTCCATCGCGACAACACTTATACCTTCTGTGCTGCAGAATTTCGTTCACAAAACAAACGACCCTAACGATAAAAGCTTCGATCTTCAGGGCATTCTCGGGAGCCTTACCGGCGGCGGCCAATCAAACGCGGGTACCGGAATAATGGATATGGTCAAGGGCTTTATGAACTAAGTTCGAATTTATTTTATCAGCAATCCTGCAAAGTCTGAACTGTCGCCTTTAAACACGTTAAAGTCGGTGACCGACTTTATTCCATTAACTTTTCCCATGCTGTTGTGTTGCCAGAAAAGCCAATCCCTGTTAACGCTCGGATTGGCTTTTTCAAAATAATGCGCTACCCAAAGCGGGTATTCATTAAATGCTTCGCCCAGGTAATGGTTGTAAAACGAGGCGTTGGTATAAATAATGGGTTTTACTTTATATGTTTCTTCTACCTTGTTCAGGAAGTCTTTTACGCGGTTACGCATGGTTTCAGGCCTTACACCGTATAACTCCTCGATGTCTAACACAGGTGGCAAATCGCCTTTGCTGAGTTTTACATTCTTTATAAAATTTAAGGCCTGCGCTTTTCCATCTTTTGTTGCAAGAAAAAAATGATACGCGCCGCGGGTTATGCCAGCTTCCTGTGACTTAAGCCAGTTACGCCTGAATTGCTTATCTGTATTTAGCAAACCTTCTGTTGCTTTAATAAAGACAAAGCTTAACCGTACATTTTCTTCTTTCATGTTTTTCACAGATGGCCAGAAAATGTATTGCTGGTAAGCGCTAACATCAATGCCATGTATGCTGTAACCCGTGGGAATTTCAATTCCAAAGCCTGGATATAGTAAAAACTTTGTTTCATCTTCCTGCCGCAATTGAAAATATAAGGTGATGCCAATGTATACCACGAGCGAGAAAATAATGGCGACGGGAATAAGCCAGTATTTTTTTCTACTCTTTGTTTGTTTTTTTCTGCTCATAATTAGGGTGGGCAATAATAAAACGTGTTATTCAAACTTTACATTGCGCAAAAAATCAAGTACTGGCATAACACGGTTTAAATATCATGGACCGGTTGTTGAAATAACGACACGGCGTTGAAGTGTGCGACGCAACGATGCTTGACCGGCTTACTGTAGCCGGGCACCAAAAGTGTATTTATTCTTTTATAAGCTGTTGTTTTAACACGCCCATTTTGCCCTCAACATGCAGCACATAGTTACCGGGAGGCAAAGTTGAAGGAAGCGTAACCGAAATCGTTTCATCATTTCCCTGAGGCCTTGCTGTTGTTTTCTTTACAAGCTGGCCCGCATTTGAAAATATTTCGAGTCTTACATTTTGCGACTGCATGCCATGCAACCTAACCAACAGTTGCGATTTAAATGGGTTGGGGCTTGCAAAAACGGCGGTAACAGGTGGCGTTCCTGCCGTAAGATGAATGGACTTGTTATCCTTGCTGATAAGCTGGTAATCTTTATCGATTAGAACAGTATCGGCTAAAAATCCAACATCTACTTTTGCCTGCTGGTTGTTCTTTGTAAAATTTACAACAACGGTTTTTTCTTCGGTTGCATTTCTGAAGGTGAGTGCAAGTGGCACTTTATAGAATGTAACAGATGGATGCGAAGTGGTTTGACTAAGCGTTACAGCAGCTTTCCGTTTTTCTGTTTGCGACCATTGTACCGTAAAAGACGGGTAGCCCTGGCCGGCATACCATTGCTTGAAAAAATAACCGAGGCTTTGTCCACTCACCGCTTCGAGGTTCCGTTGCAGGTCAGCCGTAGTTGCGAAGCCATATCGCAGCTTCGGATCGTTAAGATAACCGGAAATGCCTTTAAAAAAGAGGCTGTCGCCCAAGGTCCAGCGCAGCATGCGCAACAGGTAGGCGCCTTTATCGTAGCTAAGCCTGCCATCAAAAATTCTGCCTGTACTTGTTGTATCATTAACTTTTACCGAACCGTCGGGCAACGACACAACATAGTTAAGATCGCCCTGTATATTTATAAGATTTTGCGAAGGGTTATAAATTTCGGGGTATAGAAAATCGGCACAAAAAGTAGCAAAGCCCTCATTGAGCCAAATATCCTGCCAGCTGCCGCAGGTTACCTTATCACCGAACCACTGGTGGGCTAGTTCGTGAGTAACAAGATTTTCTTCTGCGTTGATAACAAAAGAATTGGTTTGGTGTTCCATTCCTCCGCCAAAACCAAATTGTGTTTGGCCATATCTTTCGGTCAGGAACGGATAAGGAGTAAATCTATTGCTGTATAAAGAAAGGCCGTTCATTACACTGTTGACGTTACTGTGGAAGTAGGCAGAATCTTCAGGGTATACATAAGATATCACAGGAACATTTTTATTACCAATTGCTGCATAGTCTGTAAAAGTGCTGAAATTGGTTACTGAAAACGCAACAAGGTAACTGGCGATCGGGTACCGGTGCTTGTAATGCGAAATGGTTGTTGAGCCCTGTTGCACCTCCGCTTCGGGAACGCCGTTCGATGAAGCTTTGTATTTGGAAGGATGGGTAATATAAATATCAATGCTATCTGCCTTGTCGTCGAGCCCATTGCGGCACGGCCACCAGTCTTTGGCGCCATAAGGCTCACTTAGGGTCCATATGACAGGTACCCCGTTATGGATCGATTGAACAAATGAGCCAAAGCCGCCGCCAACAGGCGTTCCTTTATAATAAATTGATAACGAGTCTTTTTGACCCAACGTGTAGCTGGCCGGCAATTGTATCGACAATGTTTCGTTTGAATATTGTGTAAAAACAAGCTTTGCACTACGCATTAAAATGCTGTCAACAGTTAGTGCATAGGAAAAATCGAATACAAGAGAAGTACCCGGGCTGGTAATATCAAAATACGGCGTAACAGTGCCCCTGATATAATTTTTAGCCGGGTTTATGATCCACTCACATCGATAGTAACTAACCGTAAAATTTCCCGAGGCAAGCGACAGTTGCTTCATGCCGAAACTTCTGTTAGCAGACATTTTTTCAAGTAAAGCAATGGGCTTGTCAGTATTTTTCTGGCAAAAAGCAACGGTCGAAAAGCAGGTAAACACGAAGATTAGAAATGACTTTTTCATAATTATGGCTTTACGCGTATGGCATAATAAACTCCATGGGATATTTCTATGGACCCTGTAAAATTCATCAATTAGTGCAGACAAAACGCCTTTTCCCCAAGAGGTTTTTGGCGATGCAGTTTTCTAAAGCAAATTACGGTTATCCCGGCCGTATTTTTCATGGCGTCTTTGGTTGCGTCGCACTCTTGTGCGTCCACAACCTCCGGCATCAAATTTACGCGGTTATAATGGCCGTAACTGTTAAACGGATATACCTGTTTACCAACAGAAGTAAGTGTACATGAAACCTTTATTGAACGCCAACTATAAAAAATCGACAGTGCTTTGTAGTACAATATTAAGGCCGGTTGTAGAGCTAAAACATAAAATTTCTCCCTGTTTTTGGTTTTGATGCTGAGTATCAATTCACAGTATATAAGCATCAGATAAACATGTTTTTTGCTTGTAAAAAGACTATTGTATTTGTCTAATTTTAATGTCCCAATATTCTATACAGTTGAAAAAACTATCCGATAAAGTTTTTTTAGCGCTCTACAATTTTCGACCTAAACCTAACGGCGCTAACAGCCCAGCACCAACGAAATCCCGGGTTCTGGGTTTACGTGTAGCTATATGTCTTTTAGCAATTGTTTCTTTTTTTACTGCAAGTGCACAGGTTACACTAACAAATCCACCATACAGCCAAACATTTAATTCCATCAGTTCGGGTTTGCCAACTGGGTGGACAGTAAGAACCGGGGCAACCGGCAGTGCGCTGGGAACAAGTGTTTCAGCGATAACAGCAGCAACCGCGTGGTCAACGGCAACTGGCCAATTCGCTAACTATGCTTCTGCCAATTCCCCGGCTGGGTCAGCTGATAACAGCACTACACAATCTTCCCGGTCAGATAGGGCTTTGGGCGTTCGGCAAACCTCGGTTTATGGCGATCCCGGTGTTGCATTTGTGTTGCAGATTACCAACACCACCGGTCTTTCCGAATTTTCTTTAACCTTCAAGTTAATGAATTTAGATCCCACTGCAGGCAAATCAACAGCCTGGAAGGTGGACTATGGTTTTGGGGCATCTCCATCTTCATTTACCGATGCGACCACTTCACCGGCTAATCCGGTTACTGGTAACAGCGGCGCATGGGGGCCATCAAATGGCACAACAGTAACGGTAAATTTTGGCGCCTCACTGGATAATAAAAGCGGCCCGGTTTGGATAAGGATTGTAACAAAAAGCGCTACCGGGGGAACCGGAAATACAAGACCAGTAACAGCTATCGATGATTATAATTTGAATTGGTACAAAATATCAACAACGTCCACCGGATATGGTCCATATTGCGTAACAACAGCAACGGGATCCTCATCATTTAACATTCCAGTCACCACAATAGGCACGTTTAACAGCGGAAATATCTATACCGCACAGCTTTCAAATGCGAGTGGTTCATTTTCATCGCCTGTGACGATCGGAACCTTAACCAGTACGGCCAATAGCGGCAATATTCCAGTGACAATTCCTGCGGGCCTTTCAGGCGGCTCAGGGTACAGGGTTCGGGTAATTTCCAGTAATCCCTCCCTAACAAGTGCTGATAATGGAAGCAATATCACCATCAACGCAATCTCCGGCCAACCGTCAGATGCTTCAGTTTGTATCGGCTCTTCAGCCACTTTCACTGTTTCAAACAGTGGGTCGCCTACATACCAATGGCAGGAAAGTCCAGATCAATCCACTTGGTCAGACCTGTCTAACGGAATATTTTCCGGCACTACATACGGAGGAGCAACAACTGCAACACTTTCTGTTTCCGGTTCAAATTCGCGCTATTACAGGTGTAACGTTACATACAGCGGCTGCACATTAACAACTTCTTCCGCACACCTGGTTTATAATGCGTTGCCGCTTGCCCCTCCGGCACCCACAACTCCCTACAACCCTGTTTGCGAAACGGCTACACTAACAGAATCTTCTGCCATTACCGGAGTAAGTTACTTCTGGCAAGGAACGACTTTGAACGGAACAAGTACGGCAAACAATGCGTCGATACCTGCAAGTGTGTCTGCTTCGGGTACATATTACGTGAGGGCACAAAACAATAGTTCAGGTTGTTGGAGCAGCGGATCGGGATCAATTAATGTGACCATTAATAGCGCTCCTGCTATAACCACGCAGCCTGTAGACAAGACCCTTCAGGTTTATTCAAGTGCAACTTTTTCCGTTGTAACAAGCGCAATAAATCCATCATATAGCTGGCAATACAGCGCGGATGGGAGCACGAACTGGACAGCTGTTGTGAGCAATACTCCAAATGCAATCATGTATTCGGGGTCAACGTCTGCCAATCTCATAGCTTCCACGAACATCAACTTCTCAGGAACTTATTATTACAGGTGTATTATTGCTGGAACGAATGGCTGCAACACCATTTCCAATATTGTAAGGTTAACACTGGCGGGTGAAACAGCCACGAATACGGTTCCGTTCAGCATTGGAAAACCATGTGGCTCAAGCGGCGACTCCATTATGTATTTTACCTATGACCGCACGGGCTCTACATTATCACGTTTGACTTCCTGCAAGCCTTACCTCGCTTCACCGGGGCTTTCTTCTACTGCTACGAGTGTAAGTTTTAATCCTGCCGATGGTTACCTTTACCTGATACGTTTTCAAAATTCATCAGGGGTTTACACTTCCTATGTCTGGAGATGGCTTCCAGGGTCTTGCCCGGGTAGTGCTGCAAGTCCGTTGCCGGTTTATAAGACTTACAGCAACCAGTTAATAGCCGGCCTCGATTTTGACCAGACTGGCATAGGTTACCAAATTGTCTTTACCGGTAGTTCTGCTCCCTATGGTATGGCGCTGCAGCAGGTCGATTTTGCTACAAATACATTCGGGCCAATTGAAAATATTGATCTTGGCGGTAAAAATGTTTATACGCAAAATGGTGACTTGGTAATGATTGATGGATATTCATTTATGGTATGGGATAATAAATATTTCTCTTTGAATTACCAGGATTACAATACGGCAACAGCGCTAAAGGCAACCTTTATCGATACACTGGCTGTACCTGGTAATGCCAAAATTGTAGGTCTTGCATATGCCCAGGGAAAAATGGTAGCGAGCGCCAGCAATTGCAGCTATTACGATTTCAATATCATCAATGGAAGAATGACAAGTTTAGGTTCCAATGCCGGAGTTCAATATTCAACCGATATGTCAAACATTACGTCAGGTGTAGGAGCTGCAAAAAGATTGGTATCTTCTACCCCTGTAAGCGCCGGTGTCTATGATCTTGTTTACGACATCACGGTCAAGAATTATGGTGATTACCCGATCTCTAATTTACAGGTACTTGAAGATCTTACTACAATACACCCATCAGGTGCATCTGTAATTTCAAATGTAAGCACCGAATGGGTTATAAACCCAGCCAACATTATCAAAAACAGTTCATTTGACGGTGTGAATGACAAATATCTTATCTCTTCAAGCCCTGCACAATCACTTCCCAACTTCCCGGCATCGCAAAGTGGATTTATTATAAGGGTAAAATTCAGGTTATCTTCTGTTGTTGCCGGAACGGAATACAACAACAACGCAGTGGTTACAGGCTACGGTTACAATTCGACCCCGCTTTTTGACTCATCAACAAATGGTAAAAACCCCGACCGTAACGGAAACTTTAGACCTGATGATAAAGGAGAAAGTCAAGCAACAACCTTTAGTATTTCAATGACTGCCGACTTCCCTCCATGTTCTGTAATAAATAATGTTCTTTACAATACCGATTTTGGAGCGGGATCCGGAAACAGCAGTAACCTGCCTGCTGGTATTACAAATGAATATGCTTTCGGCATTAACCCTATGGATGAAGAAACCTATGTACTAACAGACAATGCAAACAAAGGAAACAGCACTCAGTATGTCAACCTTGCGGATCATACGGGAAATACAAATGGAAAAATGCTACTGGTTAATGCTGACGTGAATAATTACAGGCTTTTTCAAACTACCGTAAGTGTTCCTTGCAGCAACCTTCGGTATTCCTTTGGTGCTTACGCAGCCAACGCCATCAATAGTGCCTACACAACACTTTGCACCAATGCATTTGGGCAGGCACAATATCCAAATCTCACATTTGTGGTGCGTAATGCAACAGACAGCTCCATCATAGCCGCATTTACTACAGCTTCAATTGCAGACAGCAGCTGGAATTTGTATGGCCTCAAATGGGTAATGCCTGCGGGAATTACTAAAGTTAAATTGCAGATTTATAATACCGGTGAGGGCGGTTGCGGTAACGTGGTGGCTCTCGATGACATACAATTTGGAATTTGTGACCCGCAGCCTATAGCAACTGCCAATGGAGCTTCAGGATGCCTTGGAACACCTGCCTCTCTGTCTGCGGTGTTATACGACACCACCGGAATCGGTACTTACCTTCAATACCAGTGGCAAAGCTCTACAGGCTTGGGATATAGCAATATTGCGGGAGCAACTGGTACAAATTACTCCATTCCTTCTTTTGGATTGGCTAACCCACCATACTATCGCATTCTGGTAGAACCGCTGGGCAATGCAGGCAATGTTGCTTGCCAGTCTTTTTCCAATATTGTTTACCTGCCGTTTAAAGATTCTTCCGTACCGGCGATCACTGCAACAAAAAATGTGACTCTTGTGTGCCCGGGACAATCTGTAACCCTCTCCGTCTTCGGAGGTTCACTCGGCGCTAACGCTTCCTGGAAATGGTACCAGTCTTCCTGTGGAGGAACATTCGTAGATAGCGGTCATGACATAACAGTAACGCCATCGGCCTTTACTACTTATTATGTGCGCGCCGAGGGCGAATGCAACACTACTCCTTGCGCTGCCGTGGCTGTTCCGGTTGGATGCATACTCGCTGAGGAAGCGATCACATTGAAAGGTGCGGTTGTAAACCAATTTGCCAATTTATCATGGAATGTTGTCGCTGACAGTAAAATAAAAAACATGCTGGTTGAAAGAAGCGCCAACGGCACCAGCTTTACCTCAATCGGCAATATCGATGTTAATGGTTTGGCCAACAGCAGTGGGTATCGATATACCGACAACCTTACCTTCTTTGGCTATAATGTAGTTTACTATCGAATAAAAGTGGGGTTCGAAAACGGAAATACCGGGTATAGTAAAATTCTTAAGCTCCCGGTAAACACCGAAGGGATAAACGCCAGGGTTGTCCCCAACCCGGCTAAAAGCAAAGCAAGTCTGGTTTTCTATTTATCCGATCCGTCAAACCTCACAATAAGGTTGTATAATGCCACGAGCCAAATGATAAGCAGCCACGATTTCTATGCACAGGCCGGCCTAAACACTTACGATATTGCCGGTATTGCTAAACTAAGTGCAGGCATCTATTTCATCAACCTGAGCAATGCCGATATTGCCATCAACCTTAAACTGATTGTTCAATAATTACTGCACAGGCGGCTTTTGAAAACAACAGGAAATGTTTTGTGCTACTAACTGTTAGCCCTGCTCAGCTTCACTTGCGTCGCACCCTTGTACCAAAGAATATCAATCGGCAAACATGAATACCCGAACTGCCTGCCTTTTTGTAAGCACAAAGCTCGTTTGCGGGTTGCTGAATTACGAAAAGCCGTACAAGTGAGTGACACAACTAAAGTTGAGAAAGGAGACAAAGCCGGTAACCCTAGAATAAATGTGCGTTAAGGGCAGCAGTAATACTAAAGGCCTAATTTTTCTATGGCGATTTGGGCGGCTACCTGGCTTGCATCTTTTTTATTAAAGCCTTTACCCTCGGCCAATATTTCGCCATCGAGCACAGCCGCAATAGTGAAAAGGCGGCGGCCGTTTTCCAATTTTTCCTGTAGGGTTTCAAAACCAAGATTCTTGCCGTTCTTGCTTGCCCAACCAATGAGTTTGTTTTTAAGATTGATGTCTATTAATTCAAGATCGTCTACAAAAAGGTGCGGGATAACGATAGATTTTAAAACCCAGTCATGTGTTTTAGAGTAACCTTTATCTAGGTAGACGGCGCCCACAACTGCTTCCAGCGTATTGCCAAAAATATGGCTTGATTTTAGGGCGTTGTCGAACTTGTTGTACATGGTTAACTTTTTAAAACCCATTTTCAGCGCCACGTCGTTAAGTTGCTGGCGGTTAACCATTTTACTTCGCATTTCTGTGAGAAAGCCTTCGCCCTTGTAGGGATATCGTTTGAACAGGTAGTCTGCAATAATTGCGCTTAATACAGCGTCGCCCAAATATTCGAGTCGCTCATTGTTTTCGTCGGCCCCTTCTTTTACAGAGCGGTGGCTAAGTGCGGTTTGATAAAGTGAAAAGTTGCCTGGTTTAACGCCAAGGATGTTTTCAATTTGCCTCGTAAACTTTACATTGGCGGAAGGCTGAAATAATTTTTTGAAGAAATTCACAGAAGTTAAGCTACGTATTTTTTCACAATTACGCAGGCATTGTGGCCGCCAAATCCGAAAGTATTACTCAACGCGGCCCTTACAGTTCTTGCCTGGGCTCTATTAAAAGTAAAATTCAATTTTGAATCTATTTCAGGATCGTCGGTGAAGTGATTAATTGTTGGAGGAATAATATCATGCACCACTGCCTGTATGCATGCAATAGCTTCAATTACGCCAGCAGCGCCGAGGCAATGGCCTGTCATCGATTTGGTAGAGCTGATATTGAGATTATAAGCGTGGTCTCCGAATACAGAAAGTATGGCTTTTACCTCAGCACCGTCTCCCAAAGGAGTCGAAGTGCCATGAGTATTGATATAGTCAATGTCTTCCGGCTGCATTCCGGCTTCTTCCAGGGCTGCTTTCATTACGTTTCTTGCTCCCAAACCCTCAGGATGGGGTGCTGTTATGTGGTAGGCGTCAGCGGTAGCACCAGTACCAACCACTTCACAATAGATCCTCGCACCACGGGACTGCGCACTTTTCAAAGTTTCCAAAACAATGATGCCGCCAGCTTCTCCCATAACAAATCCATCCCTGTCTTTGTCGTAAGGCCTGCTTGCTGTTTTAGGATCGTCATTTCTTTCACTAAGCGCCTTCATCGAAACGAATCCGCCCATACCTGCTTCAATAATTGCAGCTTCACTTCCGCCAGCAAGCATAATATCAGCCTTGTTTAATCGCAGCAAATTGTATGCTTCCATAATACAGTTGCTGCTGGTTGCACAGGCACTTACAACTGCAAAATTTGGTCCCCGGAGATTATGCCTCATGGAGATTTGGCCTGCGGCAATATCGAGGATCATTTTTGGAATAAAAAAGGGGCTAAATCTTGGCGTACCATCGCCTTTCCCAAAGTCAGCAACTTCTTGTTGAAATGTTTGAACACCGCCAATACCGCTCCCGAAAACGACACCGATGCGGTCAGGGTTCAGGTTATCTTCATTAAGCCCGGCGTCAAGCAGGGCCTGGTCGCTGGCCACTATACCAAACTGGGTAAAGCGGTCCATTTTGCGAACCTCTTTGCGATCAATAAACTGACCGGGATCAAAATTTTTCACTTCGCAGGCGATCCTGGTCTTGAACTTTGAAGCGTCGTATAAAGTAATGTGGTCGGCCCCGGAATAACCATTAATAAGATTATTCCAGAAATCAGTAAGATTGTTACCAACCGGTGAGACTACTCCAATACCTGTAACAACGACTCTGTTAAGCTCCATTTAATGCCTTATTATGAAGTAATAAAATCCGCCCAGGCAGCAGGTTTATGCATACGAGAGGCGGATTGAAAATCATTATTTGATACGGAAAACTTATTTCGCGTGTTCCTCGAGATAGGTAACTGCTTGCCCTACTGTTGTGATTGTTTCAGCTTGTTCGTCAGGAATTGAAATATTAAACTCCTTTTCAAATTCCATAATCAATTCAACTGTGTCCAGCGAATCTGCGCCTAAATCATTGGTGAAAGAAGCTTCGTTTGTTACTTCAGCTTCGTCTACTCCCAATTTGTCAACAATGATCTTTTTTACTCTGGTTGCGATGTCTGACATTGTTTTTAAGTTTTGTTGTGGGTGCAAAAATATAATTTTTGGACAATTAGCAATAAGTTAAGCCTTTTTTGTTTTTCCGGAGCTCTTTTCAGCGAATATAATGTTACAATATTTGCCCTGAAACGCTCATTTATTAAAAATCATCATTAAATTGAAGGCTCAACTAACAATGGCAGTAAAAATTATAGACCACGGTTCTAAAGAATATAGGCAGATGATCGACTTGCGTTATCAGATGCTAAGGAAGCCGCTTGGCCTGTCCTTCACACAAGATGAAATGACTGCCGAACGCGATCATATTCTTCTGGGCTGCTTTGATGATGATAAACTCGAAGGCTGTTGTATGTTGGTTCAAAAAGAAAAAGATACCCTGCAATTGCGGCAAATGGCCGTAATTTCAGGTCTGCAGGGGAAAGGCATTGGTCGGGTACTTATGCAATTTGCTGAAAACATTGCCCGTGACAGGGGTTACAAAAAAGTGATTATGCATGCCCGGAAAACGGCATTAGGCTTTTACGAAAAACTTGGCTACAAGAAAACCGGTAACGAATTTTTTGAAGTTACCCTTCCTCACTTTGTAATGGAGAAGAATTTATAACCTAAATCCCACACTCCCGTTATTTTTTAATTTTTTCTTTTAACATAGCCCTCAGGTCGTGCCTGAAATCGTCGTTCATGTCGTCTTTTGGGATTAGGAAAAAAGATTTGGCTGAAAAATACAAATGGAAAAAGTTAGGGCTTTCAATGTATTTTGAAAATCTGTTCCAATCCCATTCCACAAAACCACGATCGTTTTGTAAAACCACCTGGTTGTTGCCAAAGTCTATAATAAAGCTATCTGTAAAAGCAGAGGATTTCCGGTAAATACTGTTTGGCATAATAAACCAAAAGGAAATGAGAAAAACAAGCCAAATGAAGGATCCAAGCAAAAATGGCTCGGGCCTTATTTTTCCTGTCATATAAAGAATGGCAGAAACAATATCGAACACAATAACGAGTATTAAAATAACTCTTATTTCCGGCTGCCAAATAAAATGATACCGCAAAGCCTGCAGCACTTTCTTCTTATCATAGCTAAATGAAATGCGCATGTTTTAATAATTGCGGTAAAAATAGAGAATATTCGTCATCCCCTCTTTTCAGTAATGCTGCACAAACTCACCGGTTGCACCAAGATATTTTCCTTTCTTTCCCGCCGTAGATGATTATTGTTTCAAAACATGACAGCTGAGTGACAAATGTTAACTTTTGAATTACATGTAGATACATTAATTTTGACCTTCCATGTTACAGGTATTAGACATATTGAAAGTTGCTCACAGGAATACTGTTGACCCATCTATGAATCTTCTTCATATGAAGGAACAGTTTATTCCCGGCTCTATTCAATATGTAATCAGAAGATATTACCCCACGCAGAACTGGCAAAACGATGATACCGGAATGCTTGTTTACCATTACAGTGCTAAGAAAGCGGAGGAGAATTTTCTTGAGCTGCGATTTTGCATAAGTGGCAACAAATATTGTTTTGAAAGAAGCTGTGCAGAATGCAGTGAACAACCGACAAAAAACTGTAGCGGCAAGCACGATACTGTTGACGTGTTTTCTTTCCACTTTTCTTCAACCTTTTTACACCAGTTTGTACATAATGTAAAATTGAGTAACAGGAAAGACGAGGTACTTGCCTTTAAACACCCAAACTCATTTACAAAAATATTTCCTGTTTGCAGCCGAAAGAGAATGACGCTCGATGCTTTGCTCAACCATAGCTATTCTGGCGCAATGGAAAATATTTTTACCAACGCAAAAGTGCACGAACTGCTACTTTACAGCCTGGAATGTCTTGTTGATGAAAAAGAAGAGGGCTTTACTTGTAAATTTCTTGCCGATGATGCCGGGCGGGAACGTATCTACCTCGCTAGGGAAATCCTGCTTCAACATATTGGCGATCCCATTACTATTAAAGCACTTAGCCGCAAGGTTGCTATGAACGAGTGCTACCTTAAGAAGGGGTTTAAAGAAGTTTTTGGAACAACCATTTTTGATTTTTACCAGCAGCAGCGCATGGAACATGCAAAATACCTGCTCTACGAGAAAAGCCTTACGGTTACTGATGTTTCAGCTATGCTGGGCTACTCTTCCATATCACATTTTTCTGCTGCCTTCAAAAAACATACAGGGCTAAAACCTTGTGAATTACTTCGATAACTTTTCCTGGTCAGTCGATTAATGCTTTGCCGCACAAATGTTCGACGCAACGAAGCTTAATGCTGTTGCGTAAGCCGGGTTCCAAAAATGCTGATTATCAGTTTGGCTGAGGGCATTTATAAGAAGAGAGATTGAGCGAAACGCCAATGTGTAGCATAACATACGCATCTTTTTGTGTGCTGATGCCACGTTGCCTGCCTTTGATGCCGATGGGAGTGCCATATTCGTAACTTCTGTCCTGTAGCAGGTAGGCTGGCGAAGGGGCCAGCGAACCATCAGGTTGCGGAATGGCAGGAAACGCTTCCGGGCCTGCATAAGTCGTGCTCACATCGTCGAGATAATCGGTGTTTGTAAACCGGTAACCTATTTCCCCAAAAACGTTAAGATCGGAGTTGATTGCATATTTTACGCCCACCGTTAAAGGGAAACAAACGGCCATAGAACTGTAAGGCTTACGATCGGGATATAAGGATGATCCCTGCCCTTCTGTGCCAAGGGGGCGAAGAAAATATTTTTCACCATTAAGATAAGCGAACGGATCGTAAGAAAAGACGCCAACGCCCAATGAAACATACGGCGTGTAGCTAAAACCCTCAGTACCGGGAATAAACCTGAAAAAATTGAAATAACCACTAAGCGACGCTTCCCATACGTTGGTATTAAAACTAAGATTGCGCGTTTTTTGAACAGCGTTTTTACTGTACTGGTCAGAATAGGCAAGAAAGGCATAATCCGCACCCAGCTTTATCCCTACGTAAGGATTAAACTGTTTTACAAAAAAAGCACCGGCAGAAAATTTCGGACGGTTTATAGCTGCTCTTGTATTAAGATCGCCAAAATAATGGCCAAGGCCAACCGCCACACCCACTTCGCCCTGGTGAATATTGCTTTCGTACAACTGAGCCTTTGCATGAAGGAAAGTGATACCCGTAACCAGAACCAGTAAACTTCGTCTAAACATAGCCGCAATATAATTGATGTTTTTAATAACGCTGAAAATGCCGCTTTTCTTGTGCTGCACCTAAATGTAATCGTTTATAGTCAGCTTTTCCGGAACCATTTTTTGTTTTTTTGGCGTCCGGCTTCCCTTTCCGTAGCGTCTTTCGTTGCGTCGCACACTTGTACTTTCGCCCTGCGGGCAGCAAAACATCATGCCTCTATATACACCCGCTTAACCCGTTGGCTTATGCCGGTAAGCACTTCATAAGGAATAGTGCCGCACCAGGCGGCAACTTCCTGAACACTTATATGCTTACCAAAAATTTCCACTTCATCTTCTTCCCGCACGTCATCGATGCCGGTAACATCAACCATCGTCATATCCATACAAACACTTCCGATAACCGGGGCCATTTTACCACGGATAAAGACTTTTCCATTACCAAGCCCGAGTTTTCTGCTAAATCCATCGGCATAACCAATTCGAATGGTGGCAATCAGGGAATCACGTATTGTTTTACCCCGCCGGTTATAACCGATCGTATCACCGGCCTTCACTTTTCTTAGTTGTGCAATGGTTGTCTTTAGAGTAGCAGCTGTTTGCAGGCCAGGCTGCTTTTCCTGTACGCTGTCAATGCCGTACAAGCCAATGCCGAGGCGCACCATATCATACTGCAGTGCAGGATTTCTGAATATAGCCGCCGTATTGGAAATATGCCTTGTAAAAGAATACCCGATAGCCGCTTTAATTTGCACGCAGCATGCTTCAAAAGTTGCTGATTGATGTTTTGTAAACGCATCTTCAGCCGCATCTTCACTTGCCGCGAGGTGACTGAATACAGATTGCACTGCCACTTGTTTCTGTTGCTGCAGTATGGTCGACAGCGCCTCCATATCAGTTTGTTCAAAACCGAGCCGGTGCATGCCGGTATCCAGTTTAATATGTACAGGATATTGCTGCAAACCCTGCCTTTCCAAAAAGACAATGAACGATTTTAATATGCCAAAGGAAAATAATTCCGGTTCAAGATTATACTGGATAAGTGTTTCAAACGCCGCATGGTCTACGTTCATTACCATAATCGGTAAACTGATCCCGGCCTTGCGTAACTCCACCCCTTCATCGGCATAAGCTACGGCGAGGTATTCCACTTTATGAAATTGCAACAGGCTGGCGATCTCCGGGCTTCCGCTGCCATACGCAAAAGCTTTTACCATGGCCATTATCTTAACGCCTTTGTTTAATCTGCTTCTGTACTGATTTAAATTATGGATAATGGCGGTAAGATCTATTTCCAATACGGTCTGGTGTACTTTTTTTTCAAGGAGTGTGGCGATCTTTTCAAATTCAAAAAGCCTGGCGGCTTTTAGCAGAATGGCTTCATTCCGGAAATGATTACTGCTGAAGTTTTTAATAAAAGAATTGGTATCGTCAAAATGCTGCGTTACGGCAAAGCGGTTTTGCCAAAGTTGGTTAAGCCGTCCCCATTCGGGTCCGATTGTTATAAGCCTGTAAATATGTTTGGCCTCCAGCATGCTCACCACCTGCTGGTAGGCATGCTCGTCCCTGGCAGCCGGTATGTCCGAAATAATGGCTGTTTTTTGTACTAGCTGTTGCTGCTGCGAAAGAAAATCCAGCGCGGTAGCGAAAGAACTAATATCAAAACTGTAGCTATCATTTATTACAACACAATTGTTTATAGCATGCAACAGCTGCAAGCGCATTTCCACCGGCTGCAGTTGAAGCATTCGCTCCGCTATCGCCTCATGTGAAAGATTCATCAAAAAACAAGCGCAGTAACAGTGAAGCGCATTTTCAACCGAAGCATCATCTGTAAAAGGAATAATCAGCCTTTTTCGTTCATTGTCATAAGATAAAGTAACAATTGTTTTATCTTTTTGCTTTTCACCAATGATCTTTACCAATGCATTTTCTTTTGATCCCCATGAAAATTCCCCGGAAGACCTTTTTCCGGTAACAAGGTATCCAGCGTTGCTTTGATTCGTAAGCACTTCGTTTACCAATGCATGATCCGCGCACCAGATGATAGCACTTGTTCCTTTAAACAATTGAATTTTTTCTTCCACCTTTTCTTGGTCATTTTCAAAACCTTCGCTGTGCGCAGCTCCTATGTTCGCAAAGATCCCGAGCGTAGGTCTAATAATGCCGGCAAGCTTTGCCATTTCGCCGGGCATTGAAATGCCAGCTTCAAAAATGGCAAGATTATAGGTTTCATTCATTTGCCATACACTTAACGGAACGCCAACCTGTGAATTATAGCTCCTCGGGCTGCGAACAATATTAAAATCCGGGGAAAGCAATTGGTAAAGCCATTCTTTAATGATGGTTTTACCGCTGCTGCCTGTTATACCGATTACCGGATAGTTAAACTGCTTCCTGTGATAGGCTGCCAGTTTCTGCAATGCTTCAAGGGTATTGGCACAAAAAAGAAAATTCGCGCCTTTGAATTCACCCGTATTAAATTCTTCAATCACTACAAAATTCTTTACCCCTCTTTTATATAATTCCGGGATAAACATATGAGCATCTCTTCTTTCTGTTTGCAAGGCAAAAAATAGCGTCGTTGCCGGAAAAGCAATGCGCCTGCTGTCTGTCGACAGTTGCTCGATCTCCATGCCACGATTGCCATAAAAGGCAGTTCCGGCAACAATCTTTGCAATATGTTCAATCGTGTAAGCCAGCTAAATTATTTTAAAAGATGAAATAATAAATGGTCAGCTATCCGCGTCCGGTGGTAAGCCTTTTTTCTGTATAAAGATGGAATAAAAGATTGAACCCGAAACACAGGCCAATATCACACCAAGGGATATGAACACCTGCACATCTTTTTCTATCCACTCATCTATCCAATGCTCGCCAAGCATCTTCAGCCCGATAAAAATGAGCACGATTGCAATACCTTGTTGCAGGTAATCAAACCGGCTTACGGCACCGCGCAGTAAAAAGAATAAAGATCGCAAACCAAGAACGGCAAAAATATTTGAAGTGTAGATTACCAGCACATCTCTTGAAATGCCCATAACAGCAGGAATAGAATCCAGGGCAAATACAAGATCGATCGAGGCCAGTAAAACAACCACAACAAACAGGCTCGTATAGGCGGGCCTGCCGTTCTCAGAGATCACGTATTTGCCATTGCCATCGTGCGGCACAAGCGGCAGAATTTTTTTCAGGAACCTGTAGATTTTTGTATCGTGCGGGTCAAATTCTTCGTCCTCGTTGGAGGTAAACATTTTATATCCGGTGTAAATAAGAAAAGCGCCAAATAACAACAATATCCATTCAAACTTTCGAACAAGCGCAACGCCAACCGTAATAAAGATCACCCTGAAAATCACCGCCATGATGATACCAATCAATAACACACGCGGAAAATGTTTTTCTTTTACCGAAAACGAAGTGAAGATGAGAATAAACACAAAAATATTGTCGATGCTCAGGCTCCACTCCATAAAATAAGCACTGATATATTCGAGCGCAGGCTTGCGTCCTTTTTCTACCCACATAAAAATAAAAAACGCCACAGCCAGTGCTACCCAGAAAAAAGTTTGCAACAATGCCTGTTTGATAGTGATGGTCCTGTTTTTTTTGCTGAGCAGGCCCAGGTCAAATATCAATGCAAGCACAAGCACAATTCCAAATACGAGATAGGTAACCTGGTCAATGGTCATGGTAACATAGTTTTCTTTCCGCGGGTAGCTTACCGCCATGCTGTTAATCAGCCATGAAATTAAGCGCAGTTGGTTAAACTGCACAACCTGGCGGGCAAATAATTACTGTTAATTGTTGTGCTGTTTTTTGGTACCCGGCTTTGATCATTAATGGGCTTCGGTTGCGTCGCACACTTTTACTGCACCGCCTTGAGCAACGAAACCACGGTAAACTTTTAGCAATAACTGTTTTTAACCAGCCCGTGTATAAATTTCATTTTAGCTTTTACGGTGGCCGTGAGCACAAATGGATAAATATCACTTAAACCCATACTCCTGTTTAAGCTGTTTACCGCAAGCGTAAGTGGGTGCCACCACGACATAATCGCGTCAAAGTCTTCGGTGGTATATGGATCTGTTTTTATATCAGCACGCAGCCCTTCTGCTGTAACCTGCGGATTTACGCTCAGGCCGAAAGAGCAGGCAGTTTCAAGGGTGTCCATAATATGCATGTAATGGGCCCACGTTTCCGCCCAGTCTTCCCATGGATGCATCGAAGCATAGGCACTTATATAATTATCGGCCCAGTTAACCCGTATACCTTCGCTATAGTACTTTTTCAGGGCAGCAGTATAATCAATGCTTTCGTTACCAAAAACGCTTCTGAAACGCTGCAGCATATCCGGATTATCAACCAGGCTGTGCCAGTAGTAATGACCGATCTCATGACGAAAGTGTCCGAGTAGAGTGCGATAGTCTTCATGCATGTCTTTGCGGATCCTTTCCCTTTCCGGATTGTCTGCCTCGGCGATGTTGATAGTGATCATACCGTTATGGTGGCCCGTTAACACGGGTTCACTATTGCCGCCTGGTTCATCAGACATGAAATTAAAAGAAATGGCCAGGCCTTTATCCTTCCCCTCGTGGGCAAGATTCAATCGCATGCGCAACAGCTGGTAGACCAGCCGGTGTTTTGCCAGTTCAATTTTTTGCCACCTTTCAAAATGTTCAGCCTTGCCAAGGTTAGGAATAATCCTGTTTGGTTCGCAGGCTTTGCAAAACAGCGCATTGCTTTCGGCAGGCAGCAGCCAGTTGCAGACTGCATATTGCCGGTTGCTGCAAAATTTATAAAAAGTTTTTTTGCCGTCTTCTTCAAAACTGTACAGTCCGTTATTTTCCGCTTTCAATGCAACAGGTTGTAGCTTTTCTGCAACAAAGCCCAACAGCGAATGGCAATGGAGGCAGTATGTATTTTCGAAATAAACTGGTTGATCGCATTTGGTGCATTTAAACAGCCTCATAGTAAATTGACAAACACAAACGGTTTGCCACACAGGTTCTGCTCATTCCCGTGCCGGCTGCTGAAGAGTGCGACGCAACCATTGATGCCACCTGTACTTAAGCTGCTTACAAAAAATGCTTTATGTGTTTTTGAAACATTCATGCTGATTTGTACACAGCAACAACCAGGGTTTTGGGTGTTGCTCACCTTGATAACTATGAATAACTTTTGAAAGCCCGATCAATATATTTGCAGCATGTCCGCAGAAAAGATCATTGCCGACTGGCAAAAGAAAATTTTTAAACCGGTTTACTGGCTGGAAGGTGATGAGCCATACTACATAGATATGGTGACCGATTATGCCGAACACCACATTTTGAGTGAAAGCGAAGCTGGGTTTAACCTCACCATTTTCTACGGACGTGATGCGGATTGGCCTTCGGTTGTGAACGCCTGTATGCGCTACCCCATGTTCTCGGAAAAGCAGGTGGTATTGCTTAAAGAAGCACAATACATGAAAGACATTGAAAAGCTCGAGAACTATGTGTTTAAACCGCTGGCTTCTACCATTTTCATTGTAGCCTACAAAGACAAGAAAGTCGATGGCCGCACCAAATTCGGCAAAGGCATAAAAGACAAAACAGAATTTCTCTCTACCAAAAAATTATATGACAACCAGCTGCCTGAATGGACCAGTCAAATGATCGCTAAGCACGGGTTGAGTATTACACCAAAAGCGTTGGCGTTGCTGGTAGACCATACGGGTAACGACCTGAACAGGCTGCAAAATGAGGTGGAAAAACTTACCGTAAACCTGGGTTCACGAAAAACCATATCGGAAGAAGATATTGAGCGCTATATCGGCATAAGTAAGGAGTTCAATGTGTTTGAACTTCAGGATGCGATTGCGCAAAAAAACCTGGCTAAAGCCATTCGTATTATTCAATACTTCGCATCGAACCCAAAAGCCGCGCCCATACAGTTGTTGCTGCCAACACTATACGCCTATTTCAGTAAGATATATGCGGTGTTTGGCCTTGAAAACCGAAGTGAACAGAGCCTCATCAGTTATTTTGGTAAAAATCCATTTGCGGCAAAACAGGCAACGCTGGCGGTGAATAATTATGGCTACGACGGCATTGAAAAAATATTGTTATTGCTGCATCACTACAACCTAAGAAGCATCGGCATTCAGAATGCGGGAACCGAGCCCTCGGAATTATTAAAAGAAATGGTGGTTAAAATGATCTGTTGATTATTAGGTAAAGCCTTGTAAAGTTGCGAGTGCGGCTTCTTTATCTTTTGCCAGTTGTTCTTTCAAGGCTTCGAGCCCGCTGAATTTAATTTCTGCCCTTAAATATTGCTCCACAAAAATTTTAATGGTATCGCCATAAATATCCCGGTCAAAGTTGAAGATGTTCACCTCTATGGTTCGCTTTGTGCCATTGAGGGTCGGGCGCACACCTATATTCATCATGCCGCCAAAGTTTTCGGCAGTTGAAACCAACGTTACCAGCACGGCATAAACCCCGTTGGCAGGAACTAACTTTTCGTTGTCATTAATATGAATATTGGCTGTGGGGTAGCCAATGGTTCGGCCAAGTTTATTCCCTTCTGTTACGATGCCTTCAAAAAAATAGGCATACCCGAGATACTTATTCGCGTCAGCAAGGTTGCCACCAAGCAGTGCTTCCCTCGTACGGGTTGAGCTTACAGCTGCATTGTTCAATACGTGTTCTGGTATTTCGCGCAGCTCAAAGCCGAACTTTTTTGCATACTCCTCCATCATATGGTAGTCGCCCTGCCTGCCTTTTCCAAAGCGATGGTCGTACCCGATAATGACCACACGTGGATGAAATTTCTCAATAAGAAAATCATGAACATATGCTTCTGCCGATTGGTCTGCGAAATGTTCGTCGAAAGGAACCACCACCAAATGATCGATTCCCAATTTGTCTAACAAAGCAATTTTCTCCGGCAAGGTCGTAAGGATAAAGATTTGTTTGGAAGAAACTATTTTCCGCGGGTGTGGGTGAAAGGTAATAATAACCGTTTCGCCGTCAACGGCCCTTGCTTCTTCTTTTAGCTGGTTAATAATCTGGCGATGGCCGGTATGCACACCATCAAAGGTGCCGATGGTTACTACGGCATTCCTGAAAACAGGCAATTGATTTGAATTGGTATGCACCCGCATAAAGTGGCGCAAATATAAGTTGCGGCTGCATACGCCCTGAAAGGAAAATTCGTGTCCGTTTCAAAATTGCATCCGTTACTTTTGCAGCGAAATTGCATTCTTTTTAGTACTCATTAAAAGATCACCAGGGGTTCGGAACGTTGAAGGGTGTGACACAACAGGCGACGCCACGAAGCGCTGCAGCAAGTAAAAATCTTTCCCTTCTATTCGACACCCAAGCGCAAAATCATAGATAAAGACATGAATCACGCTATTAAATATTCGCCTGTAGCAGAGGGGGGCCTGTACAGCAAAAGAGGTGTATCTGCACAAAAAGAAGAAGTGCATGCGGCAATAAAAAATCTCGACCAGGGTTTGTATGCAAATGCCTTTTGTAAAATGTATCCCGATTTTATCGGCGGCGACAGCGACTTTATTAATATTATGCATGCCGATGGCGCGGGCACCAAAAGTATTCTTGCCTACCTGTACTGGAAAGAGACCGGCGATGTTTCGGTTTGGAAAGGCATTGCCCAGGATGCTGTTGCCATGAACCTCGATGACCTGCTTTGCGTGGGTGTTTGCGATAATATCTTATTCTCTTCCACCATCGACCGGAATAAAAAATTGATTCCCGGCGAGGTGCTGGAGCAGGTGATCAACGGCACGCAGGAATTTTTCGATACGCTCAAAAACCATGGCACGCATATTCACTTTCTCGGTGGCGAAACGGCCGATGTGGGCGACGTGGTGCGCACCATAGCGGTTAACGGTACCATGACGGCGCGCTGGCCTAAGAACAGGATTATTACCAACAACAACATTAAACCCGGCAATGTGATCGTGGGTTTTGCAAGCGCCGGCCGCGCCGCTTATGAGCAAAGTTATAATAGCGGGCTCGGCAGCAACGGGCTTACCAGCGCAAGGCACGATGTGCTTTCTAAATATTATGCAGAAAAATATCCGGAAACATTCGAAGCAAGCCTGAGCGACGATGTGGTCTATATCGGCAAAAATAAAATGACCGATGAAGTAGAACTGGAAGGCGTTGGAATCACGCATATCGGTAAACTGCTGCTTAGTCCAACACGCACTTATGCACCGCTGATGAGCATTCTGCTGAAAGAATTTTTCGAAAGTATCGACGGCGTAATCCATTGCAGCGGCGGCGGGCAAACCAAGTGCATGAAATACCTTCCGGCACCAATGCGCGTTGTGAAAAATAATTTATTTGAACCTCCGTTTATATTTAAACTTATCCAGCAAAACTCAGGCGCCGACCTGCGGGAAATGTACCAGGTTTTTAATATGGGCCACAGGCTCGAAATCTTTACCACCGAGGCAACAGCGCTTGACATGATAACTGTGGCGAACGATCTGCAGATAGAAGCAAAGATCATAGGACATGTGGAAACCTCGGGCAAAAAAGAATTGGCGCTTACTATAAACGGGAACGAAGTGTTGTATTAATATTTGAAGCCCGGCTTTGCTGCGTTTGGCATCATCTCTTGCGTCGCACACTTCAACGCCTTGTACCATGCTGGTCAGGGATGCTGGCCACTCTTCCCCTCTATAGCGTCGCAATAGGCAACACTGCCAAGCCTGAATTTCAAAGGGAACTTTACTGCCTTTTCCAACTGTAGTTCCTTTTTACAAAAGAAGCCCAGGTTATTGCTGTAATAGTTGGAAGATAATACCCGCAGGTTAAATGTTTTTAGAGTATCTTTTGGTTGAATAAATGTTTTTTGAAGTGAATCTTTGCTTGCCTGTGCTGACACAGAAATGCCGACAATTAGCAATAAATTCACAAACAAACAAATCTTCTTCATTATGTTGCAGGTTGTATTTGTTATGTAAATTTACGGCATACTGTTTCAAACCCGCGTTAATATAAAACAACATATAACGCAATCCGGAACAGCCAGGTCAGCTTCAGTTGCAATTTGGAAATGAAAAATCGGGAAAGCATTTTAACCTATGGCATTAAGTCAATCTTTACAACAAAAGCTATTACAAAAATTATCTCCCCAGCAGATTCAGTTAATGAAACTGCTGCAGATACCTACGGCCTATCTTGAAGAGCGCATAAAAGAAGAACTGGAAGAAAACCCCGCACTCGAAACCGGTGAAGAGCAAAACGAAGATGAGTTTGATGAGGATTTGAATGGTATCGACGATAACTATAACGATGACCACACAGAAGAAGAAACCTACGACGCAGATGATACCGTGGATAACTTCGAAAATATCGATATAAGCGAATATGTTTCCGACGGCGATGATGATGTGGCAGACTACCGCACACGGGATGACAACTACCCGGAAATGGATGAGCAAAAAACCTTGCCACATAAGGTGGAAACCTCTTTTCACGAATCTTTGCTCGACCAGCTCGGAATGCTTTCACTCGACGAAAAGACCTTAAAGATAGCCGAACAGATAGTGGGAAGCCTCGATGACGACGGGTACCTGCGCAGAGAACTCTCTTCTATTTCAGATGACCTGGCATTCAGGCAAAATGTAATGGCCGACGAACAGGAGATCGAAGCCGTTATTAAAAAAATTCAGCAATTTGATCCGCCCGGCATTTGCGCCAGGGATCTCCAGGAATGCCTGTTGCTCCAACTATACCGCAACCTTAAAGAAGGAAAAAATGTAGGTATGGCTATCCAGGTACTCGAAAAATACTTCGATGAGTTTACCAAAAAGCACTACGAAAAAATACAACGGGGCCTCAACCTCACCGACGAAGATCTTAAACTGGTAATAGGAGCGATCATAAAATTAAATCCTAAGCCCGGCGGCAATGTTGGCGAAATCAATATTGCAGAAAGCTACATCGTTCCCGACTTTTTTATACTTAACAGTGGCGGCAAGCTCGAGCTTTCGCTTAACTCCAGGAATGCACCCGACCTTCGTATAAGTGAAGGCTATCGCGATATGCTCAAAGAATACGACCGGGGCAGCAAAAAAGACAAACGGCAGAAGGAGGCCGTGCTGTTCATCAAACAGAAAATCGATTCGGCCAAATGGTTTATTGATATGATCAAACAGCGGCAACATACCTTGCTTAGCACAATGGATGCGATCATGAACTACCAGCGGGAGTTTTTTCTCACCGGCGACCAAACGGTCTTGCGCCCGATGATTTTGAAAGATATTGCTGAAATGACCGGGCTCGACATTTCTACCGTAAGCCGTGTTGCCAATAGCAAATTTGTGCAGACTGAGTTTGGAACCTACCGCCTCAAATTTTTCTTCAGCGAATCGCTCAGCACCGACAGCGGGGAAGAGGTAAGTACCCGCGAGGTAAAAAAGATTCTCAGCGACCTTATCGAAGGCGAAGACAAACGAAAACCATTGAGCGATGAACGCCTTACCGAACTGCTCCAGGAAAAAGGTTACAATATCGCCCGCCGCACCGTTGCCAAATACAGGGAGCAATTGAATATTCCTGTGGCAAGGCTGAGGAAAGAATTATAAAATAATGTATCGCAACTGCAGTTCATTTGCAGCAAACATGAATATGGAACAACAGATCAGTCAGCCGGTTCAACAGCCTGCAGTTATACGTGCCGCGGCAAAAATCATTTCTTATGTTTTTCATCCTTTGTTCCTGCCAACGTATGTTTTCTTTTGGTTGCTTGCACGCTTTCCTTATGAATTTGCAGGCATTACCGAAATGTCACTTTTTGCCAGGAAGATCACCGTGTTTTGGATGACAGCCTTCTTTCCCGCATTCGCCGTTTTTCTTTTGTGGAGGCTTAAGTTTATCGATAATATTTACCTGAGAACCCAGCGCGAAAGAGTAGCACCCTACATTATTTCCATGATCTTTTATTGGTGGATGTGGTACCTCGCACGCAACTTCACCGATCAGCCAACCGCACTTAAATTTTATTTCTTTTCCATTTTTATAGCAACCGCAGCCGGGCTTATCTGCAATGCATTTTTCAAAATCAGCATGCATGCGATGGGCGTTGGCGGGCTTATGGTGTTCGCCATACTAACCGCCTTTTATTACCAGGTTTATTTGGGTGCAGATCTTTCCATCGTGCTAATAATAACCGGCATGGTTTGCAGTGCCAGGCTTATACTCTCTGAACACAGCAATTTTGAAATCTATGCAGGGCTTATCGTTGGCGCACTCTGCCAACTCATCGCGTATTGGGTTTCGCAATAATCTTTCCGAAATTTTTCAAGGCTGTTTATGAACCCGGCTTTAGAATAAGCATTAAGCTTTTCTTGCGTCGCACTCTTGTGCAGCAACAAAAATTTCAGCTGCCCAACAAGCTAAATTGTTGCCATGAAAACAGGAACGGAGAACCGGGCTTGGCATCAGTGATGCCATAAAAAAAGATAAGGCTGGTGTCAAAAAGATCTAACTTAAATATGTTTGCCGTTGAGGAAATCGCTGCCGTCATAAGCCCACTTAATCCAACTGGCGCCCCAGGTAAAGCCGCCGCCAAAAGCAACGAGCATAATGTTATCGCCTTTTTTTAAACGCGGCTCCCATTCCCATAAACAAATGGGCAATGTGCCGGCGATGGTGTTGCCATAGCGTTGAATATTGATCATCATTTTGTCGAGCGAAATGCCGATTTGTTCGCCAACGGCTTCAATAATGCGCATATTCGCCTGGTGTGGAACAACCCACGCAATGTCTTCCTTAGTAAGATTGTTGCGCTCCATCACTTTTAAAACCGAGTCGGCCATATTGTTCACGGCAGATTTAAAAACGCCGCGGCCATCCATAAAAGCATAGTGTTCCCTTGCGTCGACAGTGCTGTGCGACGCGGGTTTTAGAGAACCGCCTGCTTTTTGGTGCATCAACTTTCTGCCGGTTCCATCGGTGCGGAAATAACTGTCGATGACACCAAGGCCTTCGTAGTTGGGCTCCACCAAAGCTGCGCCGGCACCGTCGCCAAAAATGATACAGGTGCCGCGGTCCTTGTAATCGACAAAACGGGTCATGTTATCTACGCCTATCACCAGTATTTTTTTATAGCGGCCGCTCTCAATATAAGTAGCCGCGGTTGTAAGCCCGTAAATAAAGCCACAGCAAGCTGCGGTAAAATCATAACCCCACGCATTTACAGCCCCGATTTGCATAGCAATATAGGCTGCGGTAACGGTCAGCTGCATATCCGGGGTCATGGTGCAACAAATAATGCACTCGATCTCTGTGGGATCAAGATTTTTTTTCCTGATTATTTCATTGATAGCGGCAATGGCCAGGTCGCTTGTTGCCTTTGAAGGGTCTTTTAAAACGCGCCGTTCTTCAATGCCGGTTCGGGTTTTTATCCATTCGTCATTGGTATCCACAAGGGTTTCCAGTTCTGTATTGGTTAACTTGTAATCAGGAACATAGCCACCCATTGCTGTAATTGCGGCGGTTAATTTAACATCAGGTTTCATCACGAAAATTGGTTTGACATATCTGAAAGAAAGTTCTTACGGCCACCGGAAGCCTTTGCAGTATATATACGTGTCTTTCCTCACTCCCGGTTTCATTCACCCTAAGGTCGCCACAAGTTACATATTGATTGAATACCGGCAAGTAAATCAATTTTCAGCGACGCTAATCCTGCCACATTCTTTGTGATTTATTTATCTCGGCCGGCAGTTTCTTGCTAAGCTGCCATTTGTTAGCTTTGTTAACTTAAACAGATTGCCATGCAAAAACTGGAAAATTATATCCTGGGAAGGTGGATCACCGGCGATGGTGACGGACAAGCGCTTTTTAATGCGGTCAATGGAGACGTGATCGGTTATGCAACCACAAAGGGGCTTGACTTTCAAAAGATCGTGGAGTATGCGAGGAACACCGGGTCACCTGCAATGCGCAAAATGAGTTTTCAACAGCGGGGACTTATGCTTCGTTCACTCGCCATGCACCTGCGCAATCATCTGGACAAATTTTATGCGATCAGCTATTTGAGTGGCGCAACAAAAGCTGATAGCTGGATAGATATAGAAGGTGGTATCGGAAACCTTTTTGCATATGCATCTTTGAGAAGAAAATTTCCTGATGAATCTTTCTGCCTCGACGGAGAAAGCCACGGCTTAAGCAAATCCGGCTCTTTTATGGGCCATCATATATTGGTACCAAAAGAAGGCGTAGCCATTCACATCAACGCATTCAATTTTCCCGTTTGGGGTATGCTGGAAAAAATCGCCGTGAACCTGTTGGCGGGAGTTCCCGCATTGGTGAAACCGGCGACCATCACAAGCTATCTCACAGAAGCAGTAGTAAAAGAAATCATAGCCTCGGGCATCCTACCCGAAGGTGCATTGCAATTGGTTTGTGGCTCAGCAGGAGATTTGCTCGACCATACAACCTCGCAGGATGTTATCACTTTCACAGGTTCTGCCTCAACTGGTTTAATGCTGAAAAGTAGTCCGCACCTTTTAAAAGAAAATGTTCCCTTTACAATGGAAGCGGATTCTCTTAACTGCATTGTTCTCGCCAATGATGTAACGCCCAGCATGCCCGAGTGGGATATTTTCATAAAGGAAGTGCGAAAGGAAATTACGGTAAAAGCCGGCCAAAAGTGCACTGCAATCCGCAGAATTTTTGTGCCTGAGAATAAACTGGAAGACGTACAAATTGCCTTAGGTAAAGCCTTGTCGCAAACAACGATCGGCAACCCGTTAAATGAAAAAGTAAGAATGGGTGCACTTGCCGGTCAGAGCCAGCGCGATGAAGTCAAAGCGCAGGTGCAGAAACTGCTTGCCTCTTCACAGATCATTTACGGCTCTCTCGATAGTGTAAGCCTGGTTGATGCCGATGCGGCCAAAGGTGCCTTTATCAGCCCTTTGTTGTTGCTCAACGAAAATCCTCTATATGCAACAGGTGTCCATGAAATAGAGGCTTTCGGACCCGTTTCCACACTAATGCCTTATAGCAGCATAGAAGAGGCAATTCATTTGGCGCGAATGGGTAAAGGTTCGCTTTGCTCCACGATTGTTACCGCCAATGACCAAACCGCGAAACAATATGTGCTTGCCACTGCAACACATCATGGGAGAATACTGACACTTAACAATGATTGTGCAAAAGAAAGCACCGGCCATGGATCGCCTTTGCCACTGTTGGTCCACGGCGGGCCGGGCAGGGCAGGCGGTGGAGAGGAAATGGGCGGCATTCGCGGTGTAAAACATTACATGCAACGTTGCGCAATTCAGGGCGCTCCAACCACGCTCACTGCCATCTCAAATGTTTACCAGCCCAATGCAAAAGGCAGGCACGATACTATTCATCCCTTCCGGAAATATTTTGAAGAGCTACAGGTCGGTGACCAGCTCATTAGCGGAAAGCGCACCATCACCGATGCCGATATAAAGGCTTTCGCCAACCTTAGCTGGGATCACTTTTATGCCCACACCGATCACACTTCTTTGGCGGGAACATTATTTGAACATCCGGTGGCTCATGGTTATCTTATCATGAGCGCGGCTGCAGGGCTTTTTGTGGAAAGCAGTGCCAAATGCCCCGTGCTGCTCAACTACGGCATCGATGAACTACGGTTTACCAAACCGGTTTATGCAGGTACAACCATTTATGTTCGCTTTACCTGCAAGGAAAAAATCGCGCAGGAATTAAAAGATGAAAATGATATTCCAAAAGGAATTGTAAAATGGTACGTGGAAATCTTCGACAGCAACAATGAGCATGTAGGTATCGGAACGATATTAACCATGGTGGCCAAAAAAGAGCAGTAATTTTTGGAGCCTAGCTTTATTTCGAGTAGCTGCTGTTGCACCAGTACCGATAGAAATGGTTCTGGATTACACCGTATACCCCATACCGTTCTGCAGCACTATTACATAAATAGTCGACGGCTGATTATATTCTGCTGTACAAGTGAGTGACACAACGAAGACGCTACGCGAACAATAGCTGGCTACATAATTTTTTATAAAATCAAAAAAGCCTGAAAGTATAAATACTTTACAGGCTCCCGTTCTCCTGAAATTAGAACAATTTTAAAGGCTTATTGCTTTACCAGTTTCGTGGTCGCGACGCGCTCTCCGTCGCTTACATGCAACAAATAATTTCCCGCGGCAAGTGCGCTCACATTCAAGCTGATTGTTTCAGAAACAGGCACAATTACCGTCTTAACATTTCTGCCACCGGCATCAAATATATTCACCATAAGCGTTGCTTTGTTACTGGCGAAATGCAGGTTTACCACAGCCTTGGCCGGATTTGGAAACACCACGAATGCATCGCTGTTTTTGTTTGAAACATATACTTGCGAGCTGTTGCTGTAACTGCTGTTTCCAAAAGCATCGGTGTATTTAACACGGTAATAATTGAATTGCCGGAGCAGTTTTGCATCGGTTGCGTGGTAGCTTTTATGTTGTGGTACCGCAATCATTTTACCAATCGCTTCGAAGTCTATGCCGTTTGCGCTTTTTTCAAGTTCGTAAACGCCGTTGGCATTAATTGTCGGAGTGCTCCAGTTTAGTGAAGCATGATCTCCGTCCAATGAAGCATACAGATCTATATTGGAAAATGCAGCAGAAGCTTTTACTTTAAAAGTATCCAGCTCATACAAACTCCAGGCGCCATCAACGTTCCTTACCCTGATGCAGAGATAATGATTGGCTGCGGTATCAAGGCCGGCAGGAACTTTAATATTGATTGTTTCCCTTATGGTATCGGCGGAACCCGAAAGGCTGATTTTTTTTGCCTTGCCTGGTCCCGGATCAACATCTACAAAGTATTCAGCTGCATTTAGTTTTGGTGCATCCTTTGAAAAACCTGTTACATAGAAAAGTGCATTTTCGGTAAGCGACCACTTGCCGGAACTGCTTTGTGTTCTTACATAAAGGGTATGCATGCCATCAGAAAGCGAACCGGTTGACAATGCTAGTTTTTGCCTGACTGTATCTGCCGCATTGATATTGAGTGTCGTGGCTTTTGCGGCCCCCGGATCATTATCAAAAAAGTACTCGGCATTTATGATGGCCGGACTGCCGGCGGTGTCAGTTACCGTAAACGGGTAGTTTTCTGTCAGACCCCATCCATTATCGTTTGCGGCACGTACATAAAGCACGTGTACGCCTTGCACAAGATTGGGCATTTGTAGGGTTGTATTGATAAGAACAGTGTCGTTTTGTGCGATGCTGATGTTTTTACCTTTGCCCACACCCGGATCATTGTCGATAAAATATTCAACCCGTTTAATTTTTTGCCCAAGGCATATAAGGCAGGTGACACAGCAAAGGAAAGCAGTAATGATTTTTTTCATACAGAAGTTTTTGAAGGTGAAAAGTGTTCGACTGCTTGCTAATTGCTTTTTCTTGCTTCAAGGGTTATGTTTAAAGTGCCGCCAGGTGCAATGTTCGGGTTGGTGATATTGATATCATACACATACGGAAGCCTGCTGTTGCGGCTGTTGCTCCAGTTAAGATTGCCCGTATTATCGAATAACAGGCCCATATCTTTTCCATCAGTTGCCTTGTTGTTTGCAGGTCCCGAAGCGATGGTAAAATTGAGCAACGGATCATCCACGCCGCTGTTAACCTGTGTTTGCGCTGCCATCAACGGATCCTGGTTGAGCACATTTCCTCCGGCATCAATATTCCCATTGAGCGTCCAGGGTGCCGTAGCATTGGTGTTGAAAGTGATATTGTTTTTGAAAACGCAATTTTTCGCGCCACCATTGCCGCTGGTACCATAAATCGGCTCTGCGCGGCAAAAGATATTGTTTTGAATAGTAAAGTTTACGCTGGGATAACTCGCGTTGGAGCCAAACACATAAAAGAGACCTGAAGAATAAAACAGGTTATGATCAACCATAATGCTGTTGGCGTTTATAAAACCACTCACGCGTGCATTATAAAAAATATTGTTTCGTATAATATAGTTGGAAGTAAAATTTCCGCCATAGCCGCCCATGGCGATCCAACCCTGGTCGAACCAATTGCCCTCGAACAGGTAGCTGTTATAAGTGCCGGTTCCGCTGCCGCCGATTACCACTGATTTTAAGAAATGGTTTCTTACAAACTTCAGGTTACTGATGATAACTCCGGGCTGTATATCTACTGCATCGGTAAAGCCGTCCCTGAAAGTTAGCCCCTGTATTTCTGTGCCACTTGCTGCCGTTCCGTTGATGGTACAATTCTGAACATTGGCAACGAGCTGCGGTACATTTTTTAAAGGCTTCCATCCCGGGCCTATAACGACTAGCCTTTTATCGGCGATGGTAAAAACGCCATAACTCTGTCCGCTGCCCTGGACCAGGATCGTATCCCCGGTTGCGCTTGCATCAACTGCAGCTTGTATGCTGGAATATTGCGCAGATGGCGCGGGTAAATTACAAACTGTGCGAATGGTCGCCTTTGATATTGTGGCAGAAGCCAGGCAAAGACTTACGATAAATATTTTTTTCATTGCTTAAATTTTGAAGATTGGATAATGATGGTTAAGGATTGCTTGGGTATTTTCCCGGAAGCTGCTACATGCATTGCATTACGGGAGTACGATCCCGAAATCGTTCCTCTCAGCACAGGCGCAACAGCTGCTTGGTTGAAACCATAGAACCGGGCTGCACAAATGCTATTTCGATTGCAGGGTGATACCTGCGGTATTGAAATCTTTTATAGTAAATTTTGACCCGGCTTTTTTGTCGATAAGATCAACAATATCGTCGATCGTGGAACCAGCATAGTCAAATTTGATAAACCCGTTCCCGTTTGAAATCGATTTCTCCAACACTTTGCCTTTCGCAGAAATAATATCAATGAGGGATTTGAATTTTGTATAGTCGGTGTTGAGCACGTTTATGCTGGTGACCGTACCCGTTGTTGCCGCAGCGCTTGTTTCCGGCATTGCCATATTGTCTTTGTGTTCCGCAATAAATTCAACGGCTTCATAAATGCCCTTTTCCGTTGCATCTGCCAACGATTTATTACTCGTGCCACCTATGCCAATAACGGTTTTGCCCTGCACATTAATAGCTTTTGAAGCAATGATCTCCCGGGTTTGCGGGTTTACCAGTTGCACCGTAAAGCCAAGCTTTGCCTTACCCGCGCCTAACGATCCGTTGTTGGATGTTCCGGGAAAATAATCGGTTACCTTACCCATTACAATTACCTGTGCGCCTTTCATTTTGCCAGGCTGAACGCTGGTATTCTGATCAGTTGTGCCCTTGTTATTAAAGTTGATCTCGTCTGTTGCGTTATTAATATCGCTCAGGCTAAGCAGCACATTAAAACAGTCTACTTCCTGCAGCGCGGTTGTTAACATTTGGGCAAGCTCATCTCCAAACTTGCCTTTAGCGGTTGGCGTTGCTACGGTAAAGCTGGAAACCGTCATGCGGACCCGCTTATCCATTGCAAGCCCGCTGCACTGCTTTTTAATCTCATCGATACTTATTTTTTGCGCGTACGTAACGCGTGATAGCACAAGGCTGCAAAGCAGCATTATGCATTTAAAATTTGTGTTCATCTTTTCAGGAGTTTGTGTTAAATAAAAAATTAACAGCACTAACTTACACAGCGGGGAAGCCGATATCAACATACATTTATTTTTTGCAGGCTGCTGTTTATTTTCTGTTGCGGAAAAGCAGGTAACTGCATAGTCGGTATCTTTAAAAAGAATAAGAAAATCAGGAGCCCGGCTGCAGTACAGGCATCGGCTTTTCTTGCGTCGCACACTTTTACTTAAGCACTTTGTGCGGCAAATGTTTTACGCTGCCGCCGGAATATGCGTTGGTAAGAAACAACCTGAACTAAAACAACTGGAAAGCCCATGACAAAAATTCTTTTCAGTATTTGCTGCTTATATATGCTAACAGCAAGTGCGCAGCAAAAGAAAGCAGATTCCCTGCTGTTGCTGATTCAACAACATCCCGCAAATGATACCACCAGGTTGAGGTTGCTTTGTGAGCTTAGTTATGAATTATATGCTTCAGACCCGGTGAAGGGATTGCTCTATGCAGACAGCGCCATCAGGCTCGGCAACCAGTTTCCGGCAATTGCCATGAAAGGCCAGGCTTACCGTTCAAGAGGCATGAACTATTGGACAAGATCTGACTTTGGTTTGGCACTTCGTTCATATGATACTGCCGTCATCATATTTCAACAAACAAAAGACACGATTGGCATTGCTTCGGCCTACAACAACATTGGCGTAACTTTTAAAAGCATGGGCGATGCCCCAAAAGCCCTGGAATATTATTTTCAGGCGCTTAGACTTTTTGACCAGTTCAAAAGCAATAAAAAAGCGGCAGATGTATTGATGAATATTGCGCTGGTCTATAACAGTCTTTCCGAGTATGAAAAGGCGCTGGATTACTTTAATAAATCAGCTCAGTCAGCTAATGGCTTTAACAACGATTTATTTCATGCCAACCTCTGGTCTAATATGGGCTCTACCTACGATTATATGGACAGTACTGAACAGGCCCTCGAATATTATAATAAGGCAGGAAACCTGTATCAACAGCTCGGCAATACAGCCGGTTATGCAAACAATCTCTTTAACATTGGCATCGTTTATCTCTATACCGATCAATACCAGGAGGCATTGCCGTACCTGCAAAAAGCTGCAAGCCTTTATTTACAAACCGGAAATAAAAACAACTATTCCCTGCTGTGCTATGAGCTGGCCAATCTTTATACCAATGCAGATCAAAGCCTGCTTACCGCCAATGGCATAGCTGCTTCAAAAAGAAAAGAACTCGTACTGGAAAACATTAACAAAGGCATTGAATATGCAAAGGCCGCAGGCTCGCTTGACAGAAAGGCCAGCGGCCTGCAAATGCTTTCCAATTACTATGAAGACAGCAAACAGTTTTCGAAAGCACTGGCCATTTATAAGAGTTACCAGGATACCAAAGACAGTATTTACCAGCAAACAAAAAAGCAGGCCATCAACAAACAGGAGTTGCTGTATGAATTTGATAAAAAGGAAGCACTGACCAAAGCCGAACATGACAAAAAACAGGCGCTTGCACAAGCGGAAATAAAACAACAGCAAACAATCCGAAATGCAGTAATAGCGGGCACGGCAATATTGCTGTTGTCGGCTGGCTTGTTGTTTTTCTCCTATAAAAAAAGAAGGGACGCGCTTGAGCAGCAAAAAGAAGCAGAATTTAATGCGCAGGTTTCTGACACAGAGATGAAAGCGCTGCGGAGCCAGATGAACCCTCATTTTATTTTTAATTCACTCAACTCGGTTAATGATTATATTGATAAAAACGACACCGGAACTGCATCGGGCTATATTACAAAGTTTGCAAAGCTGATGCGCATGATCCTCGAAAATTCCGAACAAAAAGAAGTAACACTGGAAGACGATCTCAAAGCGCTCGAACTGTATATGCAACTCGAAGCGCTGCGTTTGAAAAACAAGTTCACTTACGAGATAAAAGTCGATGAGAATATCGATTGCGAAAATACGCTTGTACCACCATTGATCTTACAGCCTTTCGTAGAGAACAGCATTTGGCATGGCATCGCAAAAAAGGACGGCCCTGGGAAAATAAACATCCATATCAGAAAGGAAGAAGGTATGATTACTTGTACTGTTGAGGACAATGGTATTGGCCGCGCAAAATCTTCGGCTGCAAAATCGGCTTACGGCTCTGAAGAAAGAAGATCGCTCGGCATGAAGATAACCAACGCAAGAATTGACATTCTCAACAAAATAAAAAAATCGAAAGCCGGCATTGAATTGACCGATCTTGCAGAAGGTTTAAAAGTGGAAGTGAGGCTGCCTTTGGAACTCGCTTTTTAAAATAAATTATGACAAGAGCAATAATTATCGACGATGAGCAGCATTGCATAGACCGGTTAAGCAAACTGCTAAATGAAAGTGCTTCGACAGGATTGGAATTACTTGGCTATTTTAAAACAGCGGAAGATGGCATAAGTGGCATTCAAAAATTGCAACCCGATCTCGTGTTTCTTGATGTTCAGATTAACGATAAAACAGGTTTTGATTTGCTGCAGCAATTGTCTTCAGTAAACTTTGAAGTAATATTTACAACAGCTTTTGAACGTTACGCAGTGCAGGCCTTTAAATTCAGCGCGCTTGACTACCTGCTTAAACCTGTTGATGCCGATGACCTTGCAGCCGCGCTTCAAAAACTCAAAGAAAAAATATCCGTAAAGGAAAGTAATGCAAGGTTCGACACACTTTTTCACAACCTTAAAAGCATACAAGGTATATCCAAACGTATCTGTGTTCCTGTTACAACCGGCCTTGTGTTTTTGCAGGTAAGCGACATTGTCCGTTGCCAGAGTGATATTAACTATACAACCATCTTTACAAAAGACAAGCAAAAACTGGTGGTGGCAAAAACGCTAAAAGAGTTTGAAGAAATGTTGAGCGATTTTGATTTCTACAGGGTACACAATTCACATCTTATCAATCTCGCTTTTATAAAAAGTTATAACAAGGGCAAGGGTGGTTTTGTTACTATGACCGATAATACAGATATCGAAGTATCTACCCGGAGAAAAGATGATTTTTTAAAAAGGCTATCCGGTATGTAAAATATATTTACCGCTACTTCGTAGTAGAAAACAAATAGTTCATCTGGCCCGGCAAAGTTCCGGGCGATCAAGGGAGTGACACAACGAAGATGCCACGAAGACTGCCGCCGGGACAGGAAAAAATCAGGCCCCTTTATTATTGAGATTTACAATGCCGTTCTTAATAGCATAGATAACCAGGCCAACCCTTGATTTTATCTCAAGCTTTTCGAACAACGCTTCGCGGTAGCCGTCAACGGTGCGTGGACTTACAAACATTTTATCGGCGATTTCTTTATAGCTGAGTTCGGTGCAGCTGTAGCGCAGGAAATCAAGTTCGCGGTCGCTGAGCAACAGGGGGTTTTTGTGTTTTTCGTGTTCGTCATCAAGCTTGGTGACGGTGTTGATGAGATGGCCCGTTACAAGATCGGAATAGTGATAACCTTTTTTGCAAAGCGAATCAAGTGCTGATTTTAATTCGGTTGGTTCGGCATCTTTCAGGATATAGCCTTTGGCACCATTCTTCAGCATGCGGATAATGGAGTTCTCGTTGTCGTACATGCTCAGCGCAAGCACTTTTACATCGGGATAATTTTGCTTCAGCCATAAAGTAGTTTCGTAGCCATCTTTCTTGGGCATATTGATGTCCATGAGCACAATGCCAGGTGGCGAATTTGGATCGAGTTTATCAATGAATTCCTGTCCGTTCCCGGCCTGGAACAGCACGGTATAACCTTCAAAGCTGTTGATAAGCCCCGCAAGCCCGTTGCGGATGAGCGCATGATCATCGGCAAGCGCGACTTTGCATTGTTCGGGACCGTTATTGTCCTTTTCAAATGGCGACTTTTGAAGGGAATGCTGGAATGGCGTTTTCATTAGTTTAGGTTTTGAGGTGATGGGCTAGAACATTTTGTTGGTTTAATTGCTGATATTTTGTATCGGATGCTGCTACAAGTTACAAACTGTAGGGGTAATTTGTTGGCTGCCACGGTAATTTCCTGCCAGGCTTGTTGCTACCTGGGCGTATGTTAAGTGGTACTTAAGTAGTACTAAAGCCGTAGTAAAAGCGCACATTAAGCGCGTGGCCGCCTCCCCAATCCATAAGCAAACCCTTATTTCAGGGCCACAATAACCCTGGTTAAGCGTATGATTTGGAAAAGAACCAAAGGTAAATAAAGCCTCATGTCAGGCCAATCATTTTATTGCCGTTTGCCAATTGGGCTTCTGGAAGACGGAGCTGGTCAGCGGATACCTCTTCATAAATTTTCCCCATCGCACTTTTACGCTTTTAGCCTTGACTGCTTTATTTTAACTTGCAGCCAACTATGGACAAGTTCATTGTTTCTGCCAGGAAATACAGGCCCCAAACCTTCGACACAGTCGTGGGACAATCGCATATTACCACCACTTTAAAGAACGCTATCAAAAATAACCAGCTTGCACATGCATTTTTATTTTGCGGTCCGCGTGGAGTTGGAAAAACAACCTGTGCACGTATTCTTGCAAAAACCATCAACTGCGAAAACCTGCAGCCGGATGGTGAAGCTTGTGATACCTGCGCCAGCTGTAAGAGTTTTAACAGCGGCGCATCTTTAAATATACATGAACTTGATGCCGCAAGTAATAACTCGGTCGACGATATAAGGGCACTGGTTGAGCAGGTGCGTTTTGCCCCACAGGCCGGTAAATACAAAGTATATATTGTGGATGAGGTGCACATGCTTAGCGCAAGCGCCTTCAACGCTTTTCTGAAAACGCTGGAAGAACCTCCGTCTTATGCCATCTTTATTTTGGCAACTACAGAAAAACACAAGATTCTGCCAACCATCTTAAGCCGCTGCCAGATCTTCGATTTCAAACGTATTACCAACAACGATACCGTCGAACACCTGGAAGACATTACCCAAAAAGAAGATATAAAAACCGAGAAAGCCGCATTACAGGTAATTGCTCAAAAAAGTGAAGGCTGTATGCGTGATGCATTGAGCATCCTTGATAAGATCGTAAGCTTTACCAATGGCACCGTAACCTATCAGAACACGCTTGAGCATTTGAATGTGCTTGATCATGACTATTATTTCAAACTGCTCGACCTTTTGCAACAGCAGGATCTTGCCGGGGCAATGTTGCTCTACGACGAGATTAACAAAAAAGGGTTCGAGGGCGATATGGTGCTGAACGGCTTCGCCGAATTTATACGCAATCTTTTGGTTTGTAAAGATCCTAAAGCGCTAAGCCTGCTCGATATTGTTGAGGGCATGCAAAGCAAGTATAACGAGGTTGCCACCAAAACAGGCTTGTCTTACCTGGTTAGTGCGCTTAACCTTATCAGCGAGTCAGAAATCAACTACCGGATGGCCCGTAATAAAAGGCTCCAGGTAGAAATGACGCTCATCAAACTCAATTTTTTGCAACAGGCTATAGAACTTTCCATGGACGGAGGAACCGTTGTAAAAAAAAAGCGGGTTGATGGTCCTGTCGCCTATAGGGTAAAAACTATAAATCCGCTTGCTGCAAAGCCACCCGCCACTGTAACGAAAACAGAAACGCCTGCAGCAAAACTTTATGTACAGGAAAATGCGGCGCCGGCAAAAACAATTCCCGCATTTCCGCAACATGTGCCCGGAAAAATAGAGCCGGCACAAAAGCTGGTGATCGAAACGCCGGTAATAAAAATGCCTGCCCCTGCCCCGGGCATAAAAAGTAAAACAAGTTTACTCGATGGCCTTCGGCAGAAATACAGCCCGGAATATCATATTGAGGAGGTAAAAGAGGCTGAGGCACTCGTCATGGAAAAGCTGAAATTGTTATGGCTGCAATATGCAGATAAAATGGATGAGCAGCAGAAGCACTCATCTGCCAACAGTTTTAAACTCGCCAAACTGTCGATCGAAGCCGAAAACTTTTTCACGGTTACCGTAAATGCCATTACGCAACAACGTTTTATCGAACAGGAAAAAATGATGCTCGCCGATTTTATTCAGCAGGCATTCAATAACAGGAGCATTTCGTTTAAAGTGTTAGTGACAGAAGCTGAAAAAGAAACCCTGCCACCTCATTTGGCTTTGAATAGCCGGGAACGTTTCGACCGGATTGCTGAAAAATACCCCCTTGTAAGAGAGTTGAAAGATAAACTCAGGTTGGAGATCGACTACAAGTAAATTTTTGGGATACCAGCCGTAGCAAACATGGCATCACCTGTTGCGTCGCATTCCGTTCATCGTTCGGAATAGTGGTGATACAGGCAATACATTGGTTTCGCATTAAACGCCTTTCGCCTTGATACGGCCTTGCGGCAAGATGCCTTCCCTTTTTCTTAGTTCGGCGATCTTTTCCGCACCACAGGCAAGCTTTGCCGCGACCTTCGACCTTTCATCGATCACCCTCCAGAATGGTGTAATGTTTTTTAAAGCTTTGCCCTTCACATGCTCTTCCCATGCGGCTTCAGCAACAATGCGTAAAAATATCCCTGTTGTTAGGGGGCAGGTTTTGGCTGCATGATGCTCAGCGGCGAGGTCATTGCGCAGCGTTGTAACATCCATGGCACGGCCTTTTGGTATTTGCTTTATGTATGCGTCGATGATCACGGGTGTTGGTATAAGCATCAGGCTATGTTCCGGTATGTCAGTAAAGGCTTTTTCGGTACGCTTTACTTCCGGAGCGGCCGGTGTCTTCATCTTCTCCGCCCATGTTTTCCTGGTTGCCATATAATTGTTTTTGTTAAGTTAAAAAAACGGCTTTACGAAAACGATGATATTGGTCACAGGCCTTCTTTACAAAAAAGATAGCCTTAAGTTGCTGCTATTGCATTTTACTGTAATTTCACGGCTCCAAAAAATGCTGCAAAGCGTTATACTGTACAAGTGTGCGACGCAACAACCGACGCCACCAAGATTGCAGCCGGGCCCAAAAATATATTGAACTTAAAATCGAGAGATACAATGGCAGAAGTGATTTTAATGCCCCGTTTAAGCGATACCATGACCGAAGGCGTTATTGCTGGATGGCATAAGAAAGTAGGCGATGCCGTAAAAAAAGGTGACCTGCTGGCCGATATTGAAACCGATAAAGCCACTATGGAACTCGAAAGTTACCAGGAAGGCACGCTGTTGCATATCGGCAGCGACAAGGGTGGCAAACTACAGGTGAACGACCTGCTTGCCATTATTGGAAAAGCCGGCGAAGACGTGGGTGCCCTGGTAGCGCAGCATTCAGGTGGCGCGGCGCCTGCTCCTGCACCCGTTGCCGAAGCACCGGCAAGTGCAGCACCCGCTGCAAAACCAGCCGTTGATGTGAGCAGTATGGAAGAAGTTGTATTGATGCCAAGGCTGAGCGATACCATGACCGAAGGCGTTATTGCTGGCTGGCATAAGAATGTAGGCGATGCTGTTAAAAAGGGTGAAGTGCTTGCCGATATTGAAACCGATAAGGCAACCATGGAACTCGAAAGCTATAAAGAGGGAGTTCTTTTATACCAGGGAGCAAAACCCGGCGAAAAAATACAGGTAAATGACCTGCTTTGTATCATTGGAAAACAGGGCTTTGATGTAAATGCTGTACTTGAAGCGCTTAAAACAGGCGGTGGAACTGCTGCCCCCGCTGCAACCACGGCACCCGCTACTCCTGCTCCTGCGGCCGCACCGCAAGACGCAGCACCTGCACCAGCAGCTGTTGTGGTGAACGAAGGAAGAATTTTTGCTTCACCGCTCGCAAAGAAACTCGCAGCCGAAAAAGGTGTTGATCTGCGTTATGTAAAAGGCAGCGGCGATAACGGAAGAATTACCAAAAGCGATATCGACAATTATGTTCCTGCCGCAGCACCTGCTCCGGCAGCAACTGCCCCTACGCCATCTGTAGCACCGGTTGCTTCTCCCCCTGCCGGCGAGGTTAGGTTTGAAGAAACACCTGTTTCTCAGATGCGAAAAACAATTGCCCGCCGTCTTAGCGAAAGTTTATTTACTGCCCCGCATTTCTATCTTACAATGGTAATCGATATGGATGCCTGCGTAGCAGCAAGGGCAAAACTTAATGAAGTAAGTAAGGTAAAGATCAGCTTTAACGATATGGTGCTTAAAGCAACATCAGTGGCTTTGAAGCAGCACCCTAAAGTAAACAGCAGCTGGCTTGGTGATAAGATTCGTACAAACTACCATGTAAATATTGGTGTGGCCGTTGCAGTTGACGAAGGCCTGCTTGTGCCTGTCGTACGTTTTGCCGATACTAAAACGCTCAGCCAGATCGGCGCAGAAGTAAAAGTGTTTGCGCAGAAAGCCAAAGACAAAAAATTGCAACCATCAGATTGGGAAGGAAGCACATTCACCATTTCCAACCTGGGTATGTTTGGTATCGATGAGTTCACCGCGATCATCAATCCACCAGACGCCTGTATTCTTGCAGTGGGCGGTATATCACAGGTCCCTGTTGTAAAGAACGGCCTCGTTGTTCCCGGCAATATCATGAAAGTAACCCTCAGTTGCGATCACCGCGTAGTCGACGGAGCAACAGGTGCAGCCTTCCTGCAAACGCTAAAAAGCCTGCTGGAAGAACCTTTGCGCATGCTCATATAATAATAAACTCGTTATTTATACGATGCCGGTTCTGTTGAGCCGGCATTTTTATTAGTTGGACTTTGATACCGGCTTCTGAGCAATAATGGAGCATCGTTGCGTCGCAATCCGTTCATCGTCCCGTTCTTTGTTCGGCTACACGCTTTCATAATCCCTTAATCTTGCGGTAACAGCTACGTAACATATGCTACTGACCTTTGTTAAACCCCGCAAAATGGAAAGAAGACATGTTGACGTTGTGGTAATGAGCGACCTGCACCTGGGAACCTACGGCTGCCGCGCCACAGAAATAGTCAACTATCTGGAAAGTATTCAACCTCAAATCCTCGTTTTGAATGGCGATATCATCGATGGATGGCAATTTAGTAAACGCTATTTTCCCGTAGCCCATATACAAGTAATAAAAGAGATCATGAACCATCTTGACAAAGGAACCCGGGTTATTTACATCACCGGTAACCACGATGAAATGCTGCGCCGGTACAGCGATCTGCAGATTGGCAACTTTCAGCTAACCGATAAAATTGTGATGGAGATCAATGGCAAAATGACCTGGATATTCCATGGCGATGTATTTGACCGTACAACAAAAGGAAGCGCAAAACTGCTGGCAAAACTTGGGGGTCATGGTTACGATCTTCTTATCATCATCAATAGTTTCATCAATTGGTGCCTGGCGGGAATGGGAAAAGAAAAACTAAGCTTTAGCAAAAAGATAAAAAACGGTGTAAAGAAAGCAGTGGCATGGATTACCGATTTTGAGCAAACTGCTGCTGAACTCGCTATCGAAAACAAATATGACTATGTTATTTGCGGGCATATTCATCAACCACAGCATCGGGTGATAGAAACCGGGAAAGGTAAAGTCACTTATTTGAACACTGGTGACTGGATAGAAAATCTAACGGCTTTGGAATACGAACACAGCGAATGGAAAATCTACCAATACAACGTAAGTGAATTCGAAAAAGATAAACCGCCGGTTGCGCAGATGGAAAAGAAACTACCCGAGGTGAATGTGATACCAACGGAAATAAGCATGTTCATCGATTCCCTGAAATTATCCAATCAATAGAGCAGCGTGAAAATATTCTATGCAGTACAGGCCACAGGCAACGGGCATATTTCCCGGGCAAAGGAACTAATGCCTTACCTGCAGCAGTATGGCGAGGTAGATGTTTTTCTGAGTGGCAATAACAGCGATCTTGAAGTTGAATTGCCAGTTAAATTCCGGAGTCGCGGACTTAGTCTTTATTATCATAAACACGGCGGTCTCAATTACTGGAAAATTTTGAGGGAGCTCAGGCTCCGACGGGTTTTCAGTTTTGCCAGCCAATTACCGCTGGAAGATTACGATATCATTATAAACGATTTCGAAAGCTTAACAGCCTACGCCTGCAGGATAAAAAAATTGCCTTCCATCAACTTTGGTCACCAGGCAAGTTTTCAAAGTAATAAAGTGCCACGGCCTTGGAAAAAAGACTTTGTCGGTGAACTGATTCTGAAAAAATATGCTGTGGCCTCCACTTATGTCGGCCTTCACTTTAAACAATATGATGATTTTATTTTTAACCCGGTAATAAAAGAAGCTATCCTTAAAGCAGATCCCAAAGACAACGGATATATAACTGTTTATTTATCCCATTACGCCGATGAGGTAGTGGCGCAGCAACTGCGTAAAATTACTGGCCAGCGGTTCGAAATATTTTCAAAAAAGATACGGACAAAAGCGGTTGCGGGCAACATCACTTATTTGCCGGTCAGCAACAATACCTTTAATAAAAGCCTGGTCAACTGTACAGGCATCATAACCGGGGCTGGTTTTGAAACGCCCGCTGAGGCATTATATCTTGCCAAGCGACTGTTGTGTCTGCCAATAAAAGGCCAGTACGAACAATATTGTAATGCGGAAGCCCTGAAAAATTTTAATGTGCCCGTCATCTGCAGCATTACAGAACGTTTCAACGAAGAAATAACACAGTGGCTAAATGGCTCCCTGCCGGTAAGATTAACGCTAACGAACACCACTGCCGGCATTGTTGAACACGTAATTAACAAAGCACTTCACTTGAATAACAATACGCGCCGGCAGGCTAACGGGCAGGTATTTACGCAAACCGTTTAGGGTTACATGGTATGGATACCATTTATGCAATTTTCATTTGTAAGTTTAAAACGCCATCACTGTACATTTTTTCCTGCCGGAAAATTGAATTGTTTTGCGCGTATTTTTTTGGCGTTTGTTTAAACGCCGCCCTGAAACAGTAAATAAAATACGAAGGAGTTTCAAACCCCGACATATAGGCGGCCTCGCAAACATTTTTACCCGCAGCAAGTAATTCTGCGGCTTTCTTTAGCCGGCAATCCCTGATTATTTCATTGGCTGAGCGCCCGGTGAACATACTTAATTTGCGGTTAAGAGTGCTCTTGCTTACGCACATTTTTGCGGCAAGGTCGCCAACAGAAAGGTTTCCATCTATGTTGTCATTAATATAAGAATAGCAGTACGACAGGAACATTGCTGCAACATTCGGCATGTCCTGGATTTTTAAGAACTCATCCCGATGAGCGGGTAAATATTTCTCCATGATTGGTGGTTTCGTTCTCCGAAGCTATCTTAACTCTTTGCCGATTTATAATTGAATTTTGCAATTGTGCTATTCGGTTTTGCAGAAATCAATAATCGCTTGTTCAAAAGAAAATATAGAGGGGGTTTTTTGGACCACAGCTGAGCAACAATCCTGGGCTTCGTTGCGTCGCACGCTTGTACCGCAGAATATTTTGCAGCAGAAAAGGCAACGTGATTAACGTATCAATGGCATTTGAAGTAATCGAAAGGTTCTTTGCAATCCTGGCATTGGTAAAGGGCCTTGCAGGCAGTTGAGCCAAACCTGCTAATGAGTTTTGTATCGGTTGAATTGCATTGGGGGCATTGTATTGTTTCTTCCGCTTCTGTAAGATTCATAGTAGGTGCGGTACTCTTCGCCTGCGGAGGTGCAATACCATACGCTTTTAGTTTTTGTTTGCCACTCTCCGTTATCCAGTCGGTTGACCATGCAGGGTATAACACGGTTTTTATTTGGTGTTTTGTAATGCCACCTTCAATCAGGGCAAGTCTTATGCTGGTGTTGATAACATCCATGGCGGGGCAGCCGGTATAAGTTGGCGTAATGGTAATTTCCACTGCAGGTCTGTTGGGCAAACCGGTTTCATCAATACGTACAGCGCGTATAATGCCCATGTCCACCACAGATAAAACCGGTATTTCCGGGTCGGTCACCGCTTCAAGCATGCGCCATATGCTCGCTATGTTTATTGTTTGAAGATTGGGCATTTGCTGAAAAATGAGCTGAACGTATAAGTGAGTGACACAACCGGCGATGCCACCTGCAATAAAGCTGGCGACCAAAAATTACCATTCGCAGCCTGGGAAAGTTCTTTGCATATACTGTAATTCAGAAAGAATATACCCGAGATGCTCGCTATGCCTGCCTTGCTTGCCGCCGCGCTGCATGGCAGTATTGGCGGGAGGAACCGGCAGTGTGGCTTCACGGAAAATCTCTTCAACTTTTGAAAACCAGTCGCTTTTTAAGCTGGACGGGTCAACGCCGTAGCCATTTAAATAGGCTTTGCCCTCGTAACCCGCGGTGCTGAACATTTCGCCGGTGAACATCCAGAGTTCTTCTATGGCATGCAGCATGCGGCTATGACTTTCTTCGGTTCCATCGCCAAGGCGAATGACCCACTCGCTACTCCAGCGCAGATGATAGGCAACCTCTTTTAACGCCTTTGCAGCGATAGCCGCTATTTGTGTATCGCTGCTATGCTGCATTCTTTCGTAAAGAAGGAATTGATAGGCACTAAAAAAAAACTGCCGCAGGATAGTGGTAGCCCAATCGCCATTTGGTTGTTCGCAGATAAGGCAATTAAGATATTGATGTTCTTTTCGCAGGTAGGCAAGCGTGTCTTCGGTTGCGTGGCCGCCTGCTATTAAAGCTGCATACTGGTAAAAATTTCTTGCCTGGCCGATCAGGTCCAGCGAGATATTGGTTATTGCAATATCCTGTTCCAATATTGGCCCATGACCGCACCACTCACTGCTACGATGCGAAAGCACCAGCGTGTTATCGGCGAGGTGTAACAGGTAGTCTAATTTGTTTTTGTCTGCATCGCTTAATGCATCAGACATTATAATGTGTTCTTTGCTGCTGTTCATTACCAGGTTTTAATGTTGCCGACTGTTACATATGTTTAACGGCATCGGGCAGATCGTAAAATGTTGGATGGCGGTAGACCTTGTCGTTGGCAGGATCGAACAGGCTGCCAGCCTCGTCTGGGTTTGAAGCGTGTATATGTCTGCTCTCTACTACCCAGATACTGATGCCCTCATTTCTTCTTGTATAAACATCCCTGGCATTTTCGATGGCCATTTGTGCGTCTGCCGCATGAAGGCTGCCGGCATGTTTATGATCCAAACCCTGTTTGCTACGGATGAAAACCTCCCAAAGTGGCCAGTCATTGCCTGGCTTATTTTCCTTGCCGGCCTGGTCTGTATCTGTAGCACCGCTTTCACCAAAATCGCCATAGTAATTTTTGCCGTAAAATATATTGCTAAACATAGATGATAGATTTTTATTATGCTGCCGCAGCGTTTTGAGATGGATGGGTATCGGTCCTTGACTTTCTTTTTTGTGCGTGGGCAAGGGCTGCTTCCCGCACCCAGGCGCCATTGTCCCATGCATTCTTCCGGGTGGCTATCCTTTGTTTGTTGCATGGTCCGTAACCTTTAACCACCTGCCAAAACTCTGCCCAGTCGATTTCACCAAAATCATAGTGTTTTCGTTCGTCATTCCATGTAAGCTTAGGGTCTGGCAGAACCATACCAAGCACTTTTACCTGTTCGGCGATCATGTCAACAAAACGTTGCCTGAGCTCATCATTGGTCATTCGTTTGATCTTCCATTTCATACTTTGGTCAGTGTGTGGAGAATCGGCATCCTTTGGGCCGAACATCATAAGGGATGGCCACCACCAGCGGTTGATCGCATCCTGGCACATAGTTTTTTGGTCGTCGCTGCCCTTTGAAAGTGTGTAAAGAATATCGAAACCTTGTCGCTGATGGAAGCTTTCTTCCTTACAAATGCGAACCATTGCCCGTGCATACGGACCGTAAGATGTTCTGCAAAGCATTACCTGGTTCATGATGGCGGCTCCGTCTACGAGCCATCCTATGGCGCCGATATCGGCCCAGGTAAGAGTCGGGTAGTTGAATATGGAGGAATATTTTGCTTTCCCGTTGTGGAGTTCATTGATGGTTTCTTCTCGTGAAACGCCAAGGGTTTCGGCAGCAGAGTATAGGTATAGGCCGTGGCCTGCTTCATCCTGTATTTTGGCAAGTAATATAGCTTTTCTTTTCAGGGATGGTGCCCTGGTTATCCAGTTACCCTCGGGCAGCATGCCTACAACCTCGCTATGGGCATGTTGACTTATTTGCCGCACAAGGGTCTTTCTATAGGCATCGGGCATCCAATCACGGGGCTCAATCTTTATTTCTGTTGCTATTTTGTCGGCAAAGATTTTTTCTAAATCGTGCATTTGCATATACTCCTTGTTAATGGATACTTCCGGTTAAGTTTCCGTAGTTCAAACTACTGGCTAATTTTAGTTCTTTATGATGTGTATCATAAATTTCTTCTGCCAATAAGTTAAAATTTGTCGCCGTTAGGCATGATATTTTTTCAATTCAACCAGGTATATCAATTCAAACCTGGGCTGTAAATTTAATGAATAAACATTTTTTCGCTAACAAATGTTAGGGATTCGCGCAAAAAAGTTTTTTGAATGAGCAGAATTGGAAAATTTGTCGGAATTTACAGTGTTTTTACTACTACTACTGCTTGCTACTATGGCGAATGACTTAATTCATATCCAGTCTGGTATTGCTCAGGGCGACGAGATAAAGCTTGCCGAGCTTTATAAATTATTTCATAAGCGGTTGCAACATTTTTCCCGGCTCATTATAAGAAATGACGAAATAGCTGAAGAAGTGGTTGATGATGTTTTTGTAAAACTTTGGGCCCGCCGCACCAAGATCCAAGAGATTGAAAATCTTACTGTTTATCTATACATAGCTGTTAAAAATCAATCATTAAATGCCCTCTCAAAAAAAGCCCAGGAGCTGATTACCGAATCATTCAGCTATTTGGATATTGATATCAAAGAAGCAGTTGGAAGTCCTGATGAACTGATGATCACTTCCGAAATGATGAGCAACATGCAGGCTGCTGTAGATGCCCTTCCCCCACGCTGTAAAATGATTTTCAAGTTAATACGGGAAGATGGGCTCCGTTATAAAGAGGTTGCCCAGATATTGAATATATCCGTAAATACTATAGATGTGCAAATGGCGATTGCAGTGAAGCGTATTTGCTCAGCTTTACAAATTAGCCGCCAGTCAAAAACGCCATCCTTAGGTCAACCCGAAAAAAAATTGTGATTTTTTTTATAATTCTTTAGTAGATCAGCGATTCTTTCATGTCTTTAATTGTCTGTCGATGAACCAACAGCCTTCACATAACAGTTTGTGGTTTTTGTTCGCCCGCTCATTAAGTGGTGAGATAACTGCTGATGAGCAGGTAATACTTAAATCCATACTAGACCACGATGTTGCGCTTCAACAGCAATTTGACCTGATGAAAAGGATGTGGAATGCTGCCGAAAAAAATTATACGGATACTGCTGACGAAGAAAAGGATAGTGTTTCGCACATTTTGGAACTGGTAAAAACAGACGGAGATGTTGAGGAAGAATTAGCTGCAATAGCTACCAAAAAACATAAACTCTGGATACCTGCTGCACTAAAGGTTGCCGCAATCGTTATTCTTGCTGTCTCATCTTGGATGTTTTTCGGCAGCAGCAATACAGCTAAAGAAGAAGATTCAACAAAAACGCTTTCAGCTGAAAACGGCAGCAGAACACGAACCATATTGCCCGATGGCTCCACAGTTTGGGTTAATGCAGGATCACACATTTCCTTTGACAACGATTTTAAAGGCCAAACAAGGGAAGTTACGCTTAATGGTGAAGCTTATTTTGATGTGGTTAAGAATCCGAAGCAACCTTTTATCGTGCACGTTTCGGGCTATGACATACGTGTGCTGGGAACGGCTTTTAATGTTAAATCTTACCCCGGAGATAAAACCATAGAAACAACTTTATTACGTGGTCTTGTACAGGTTACTAAGCAGGGTGAAACAAAACGGCCCCCTATTTTTTTGCATCCAAATCAAAAACTGGTACTCGACCTGGACCCGGTAGTTGCATCGGTTGACAAGCAGCCCGAGCCTTTAAAACACAATGCTGTTAGTACCGAGTATAAAATTACGCAGCTCGATTCGGGAATACAGGAAAGTGAGCGTATTGAAACAGCATGGGTTTATAACCGCCTTGAATTTCGAGGCGACAGCTTCAGCGATCTTGCAGCAAAACTGGAGCGTTGGTATAACGTAAACATATTTTTCGATGACGATAAGGTGAAGCAGCTAAGTTTTAATGGTTCGTTTCAACAGGAAACGATAGACCAGGCCTTGACGGCTTTAAAAACTGCAGCGGCTTTCGATTTCGCCATCAGCGGAAAAGACATTCACATTAGGAGCGGGCATTGATAAATAGAGTTCTTTGGTAAAGGCTTTTGTGGAAGAGGCATTCCCGTAAGTGCGGGATTGTGTCACTACTGGCAGTTGGTGGTAAACTACAACATGACATATATGTTGATTTCGGATACCGGAAGCTGATAAATATTCATCAGTACAAGAGTGCGACGCAACAAAAGTTGAACAGCGATAAGGAGCCGGGTACAAAGAAAGCAACATCAGCAGCATTTGATCGAAAGGGTAAATGAATTTGATTTCTGATTTTTAAACTATAACTATTGCATATGAAACAGCTACTGCTTTTTGTAAATCATCTCTATCCAAAATAAAAAGAAGCGGAGAATGTTGCAGCATTCCCCGCTATTAACGGTTTTGGATAAGAATTTAGCCTCCCGCCTTGTGGCGGCTCATTAACCATTAATATTTCTAAAAGTATGAAATCTTTATCAACGGTATCAAAACCTCCGTTCTTCTACAAACTATTGCTTATTATGAAACTGACGGTTGTATTAATGCTTGTTTTTTCTTTAAATGCATCGGCAGATGGATTCGGGCAACAGAAGATCAGCTTGAAACTTAAAAAGACTGAGATTGCCAACGTTCTTTCTACCATTGAGAAAAGAACGAGCTACCGGTTTTTGTATAAAAATGACCTTGAAGGGTTAAACAAAAAGATCGATCTGAGTGTGGAAGATGCCGATCTTAAACAGGTACTCGACATCATCTTCGCCGAAACTGAGCTTTCGTATGAGATCATGCAAAACAACTTGATTGTAATTAAGTCGGGTTCTGAGGAAGACATGGTTTACGAAGTGCAGAGTATTGTCACAGGCAAAGTGTTGGGTGAAAACAATACGCCGCTTTCGGGTGTTGCTGTTCAGGTTAAAGGCACCACCAAGGGTGCCACGACCAATGCAGAAGGTATTTTTTCTATCAATGCCAATTCAGATGATGTGCTCGTATTCTCTTACGTAGGATATGAGAGTACGAGTATACCGGTTGCCGGTAGGTCTGAAATAAATGTTACGATGGCCCTGACTAACAAACAGCTTGAACAAATAGTGGTTATCGGTTATGGTACGGCGAGTAAAAGAGACCTGACAGGTTCTATAGTAAAAGTTGATGGTAAAGTAGTGGCGGATAAACCAAACTCTAACCCGATTGCTTCATTACAGGGAAAGGTTGCCGGCTTGTCTGTTGTAAACAATGGTACACCAGGGCAGCAACCTGATATTCGTATACGTGGTACAGTAAGTATAGGACAAGTGCACCCTTTGTATGTTGTTGATGGTATTTTTAACGATAACATCGATTACTTGAATCCTAACGATATTGAATCCATCGAAATATTAAAAGACCCTTCTTCACTGGCAATCTTTGGTGTGAAAGGTGCTACAGGGGTTATTGCTATTACAACTAAAAAGGCAAAAGCCGGTACAACGGTAATAAACTTCAATACCACTTATGGGTATAAGCAACTGGTGGATAAGATTAAGGTGACCAATGCCGACGATTTTAACACTTTGTTTGCAGAAGAGAATGCTAATAACGGGGTAACAACGCCCGACTATTCAAAACTAACTGCCAACACAGACTGGATTGACGCGGTTACACAAAAAGGAATATATAATTCTAATAACCTGAGCGTTTCCGGAAGCACCGAAAAGAACAGGTTCAATTTGGGAGTTGGTTACCTGGTTGACGAAGGCATTGTGAAGCATGAACAATTACAAAAATGGTTGCTTTCTTTAAGCGATGAGTTTAAAATTAATAAGGCCATAAAAGTTGGCGTTATCCTGAATGCATCAAGACAAAATAATCCTTACAATGCGACATGGGTACTTGATGCTGCACGAAAAGTAATGCCACAGGTTTCGGCGGGCACAAAGCAGTTTACTGTTCAAAATCCTTATGGCGGTGCAGATATTACCCAGGATATTTACTCGGGTCTTGATAACGCCCTGCAAAACTCAGGAGTTATCAACCCTCTCGTTCAGCTCGAGAATGAATGGAACAAAACGATCAATATTGAGTACAGGACAGTAGGTACAATTTATGGAGAGGTAAATTTCCTTAAGCATTTTACGCTTCGCTCTACCTTGTATGCAGATATGAGCACTGTTGACGATCGCAGTTATAAGCCTCTTTATTATGCTTATGATCCTTTGACAGATCAGCCTTATCTTTTTTCGCAAACAACTTCAGTTAACCAAAATAATGTGAACTATAAAAAGTTCCAGCAAGATCATATCCTTACTTACAAACAAAGTTTTGGTGATCACAACCTTACCGCCATGGCAGGGTTCACCACTTATTACTTTGGTGCATTTGGCAGGGGCGGGGTTGCCAAGCAGTATTCGACCGGAACAGCGCTTCCTATTCCTGATGATAAAAGATTTTGGTATATGACCAGCGGATTTGAAGATCCCGCAAATACTTTCGCAACATCTTATCAAAACGAATACACTATTGTATCAGGTCTTGGAAGGTTGCTTTACAATTACCGCAATAAGTACTACCTGAATGCTACCTTGAGAAATGATGCTTCTTCACAGATCCCAACACAAAACAGGAACCAACAATTTTGGGCCATTGGCGCCGGATGGGAACTGACGAAAGAAAAGTTTATGGAAAGCGTTAAATGGATCGACTTTTTGAAGCTGAAAGGCTCTATTGGTGTGCTGGGTAACCAGTCTGCCAGTTACCTAGACGGCACACCAATTAATTATCCATTCTATCCCCAGCTGAATACAGGTATTGGTGCTGTGTTTGGAACGAATATTTATTCGGCAGCTCAGCCGTCTTATCAACCTAATCCTAACCTTAAATGGGAGACAGTTTCAGCGAAAGAGATTGGTGTTGAAATGAACGCTTTTAACAATAGGTTGCATGTAGATTTCAACTATTTTAATAAAACGACCAACGACCTGATGACCTATGTGAGCAGGGCTTCATTGGGTATCCCGGACGAATTGATCAACGGGGGCAGCATCAGGAACTGGGGAGAAGAAATATCAGCTTCCTGGAATCAGAATATTTCTAAGGACTGGACTTTGAATGTTAGTGGAAACATTACCTTCCTTAGTAACAAAGTGCTTAGCTTGAGTTCCGATATCCCAACAGGAGTTTTAATAAGATCATTCCAGAATAATGGAAGTGCAGAAAGCAGGACTTTACCTGGTTATCCTATCGCTTCTTATTATGGATATGTTGTGGAAGGCCTGTACCAGAGCTATGCCGATATTCTAAAATCGCCCGTTGCGTCTGCAGTTGGTGCATACCGCCCGGGCGACTTCAAATTTAAAGATGTGAATGGAGATGGTGTAATTACTCCAGATGACAGAACCGTAATTGGAAATCCAACTCCAGACTTTACATACGGTGGTTCGATAAATCTTACTTACAAGAATTTCAATTTCGGTCTCGACTTTGTCGGTGTTTATGGAAACGAGATATTCAGAACATGGGGTTCACTCGAGTCTCCTTTTCAGAGGGTAAACTACTCAGGGGATAAAATTGACAGATGGCACGGCGAAGGCACTTCCAACTGGGTCCCTATCTTGAGCCAGGCAGACCGGTTTAACTACAATGGTTCCACCTACAATCTTGAAGATGGCAGCTATCTTAGAATAAGAAACATTCAGCTTGGTTACAATTTCGGTAGAGATCTCATGCAAAAATGGAAAATTACCAACCTGAGAGTGTTTGTAAACGTTCAGAATTTGGTTACATGGAAACACAATTATGGCTACACCGCAGAGTATGGTGGAGATGCAACCGCATTTGGCTATGATAATGCAGGAGGAGCAATTCCGCGTATAAGCACTGTTGGACTGAACGTAACTTTTTAACTTTTTAAAAATCTTTAGTATGAAAAGAAATAAAAACCTGGTATGGACTTCCATTATGTTTATTCCAACCTTGATTTTGTTTTTCGGTTGTCAAAAATTTTTAGATCGCAAGCCACTTACGGCCACGCTCGATGATTTGAACCAGGGCGCCCTTGAAGCGCAAAGCCTTGGCCTATACAATACACTTCGCGATTACGCAGGATTCTCAACACTGCCATGGATCGATTTCAATAGCATCCGGGACGACGATGCGCAAAAAGGTAGCAGTACAACCGATGGTGCAGAGATAAATGCAGAGTTTGAAACGTTCCAGTATACAAAAGATGACTGGGCCACCAATACATATTGGAATGATCATTACTACATGATCAATCTTGCCAATAAAGAATTGTACTATGCAGACTCGCTAAAAGTTACCGATGAAGCATCCCTGCGTAATATTGGTGAAGCGCACTTCTTCAGGGCCTACTCCTATTTCGAATTGGTAAAAGCTTATGGCGAAGTTCCATTGATCGATTTTTATTACACCAACCCTGCTGATGGTTTAAAACCAAAGGCAAAAGTTGAAGATCTCTACAACCTAATTGTTGCAGACCTTGATGTTGCCGCTCAATATTTGCCGTTAAATTGGCAATTGGCAAATGGTACCAATCAGTATCCCGGCCGATTAACCAAAGGGGCTGCTCACACACTAAAAGCCCAGGTTTATGCTTTCAGGCAAGATGTTGCGGCAGGCGAAAAATGGACACAGGTAAAGAACGCCTGCGACTCCGTTATTTTATCCGGTCAATATCAACTAGCAACGAAGTTTACAGATATCTGGAAAGATGGGTTGGACGGAGACGGTAAAAATGGCACCGAATCAATTTTTGAAATGCAGGCATACGTTGGTGAAAATGGTAAAAATGATAAAGGCACTTTCTGGGGAACAAGCCAGAATGTACGCCAGGGCGGCGCATCTGTTGAGTGGAACCTGGGCTGGGGCTGGAATACACCAACAGATAACCTTGTGAAGGCATGGCCAGATGCTGACCCAAGAAAATGGCAAACGGTGCTTTTCTCCGGTCAATATGATGGAGGCGATAGTTCCGGTGGTTACGGTGCTACCTTGCCTGCGTATAATCCAGGCGTTGCACTTGATCAACCATACTGGAATAAAAAGGTTTATTCAGATCCTGATGTGCGCAAGTTTACTGGCCAGATTAATTCTAATGGTGGGGCCTCTTGGATTAACCACCGCATTTTGCGCTATGCTGATGTTATACTCATGAAGGCAGAAGCTGCCAATGAGCTTGGAGATGCTACTACAGCTGCCGAGATGGTAAACACCATCAGGGCCAGGGCCAGAAATGGCAATGATAGCAGGCTTCCCGATGTATCGCCTACAGATCAGGCGTCCATGCGCACTATTATTAAGAACGAGCGTCGCTGGGAGTTTGCAATGGAAGGATACCGCTTCTACGACCTCGTAAGGTGGGGAGATGCAATCAGCGCTTTGGGTAGCTTAGGATATACCAACCGTTGTCGTTATTACCCGATACCTCAAAAAGCTATCGATCTGTCAGGTGGGGTACTGGTTCAAAATCCCGAATGGTAAAATTAATTTTCAGTTAAATAAGCCGTTGTTTCAAGGCTCTTATTTACAAGAACTATAAATAAAATCTGAAACCATGAACTATAAAAATAACATCGCTAAATACGCTCTCTGCATTTTAACCGCAGGCGCTCTTTTAACCGCCTGCCAGAAAATGGACCGGCCTCCATTGGGTGACTATCCAAAAGATGCCAACCCTCCCGGTGGGCCGCTTAAATTCTATACAGCCTTTGACGGTACGGGCACCGACCCTTTAATGAATGGAGTAGATAGCATAAGGGCAAACTTTCCCGCAACAAATCCATTCACATCAATTAGCGGTGTAAATGGCGCCGGGGCACAGGGTGTTGATCAGAAAGCAATTCTTTATCCTTCAGCTAATGATTGGGCAAAGTCAACAAGTTTCACGATTGCCTTCTGGGAAAGGAATTCTGTTCCTGGTGGTGGAAGCCCCCAGTTTCTGTTCTCTCTAGCATCTAAAGATTACTGGCATCAAAGTGCATTGTTCTGCCTCGTAGATCACGATGGAGCCGGCTCGACTGCAACAGATGCTGTAGTTAAAATTGCTATTGAAGACCATTGGTTCGAATTCACACCTGCCAACGGAAGAATGCCCGGTAATCTGTTGAATAACGAATGGCATCACATGGCTTTCGTGTACGATGAAACAACATCCAAAATGTCTTATTATATTGATGGCGCCGAATTAACCGGTTTGCCCTCTAACCTTACAGATCTCAAGAATGGTAGTGCTCCTTTCGGTCCTTTAAACTTTGCAAACACCTATGGCTTTGTATTGGGCGGCTGGAACAAGCATGCCAGCCTTGGCAATGGTGCACCAACAGATGCATGGATCCAATCCTGGCAAGGTGGGCTCGATCAGTTCAGGTTATATAATAAGGCGCTTAGTTCTTCTGAAATCTCGGCCTTATATAACAGCAAGCTGTAATCGTCAAATTTCAAATAGTCATTGCAGAGAAAAAGGCTGACAAAATTTGTTCAGCCTTTTTTAAATTTCACAGCATTGGTCTTTGGAAAATAATTTTTTGGAGCCGGGCTGTAGAACAATTTCAGGCTTTCGTTGCGTCGCACACTTCAGCGTTGAGCTATGAATGGTCAATGGCGAACCTGGTTGCGATTGAGCAGCCAGTGTGTTCTCGATTGATGATTAAATAGCTGAGCGTACAAGTGAGTGACACAACCGGCGATGCCACATGTATTACTGCCTGCATAAAAGAACCGTATTGAAAAAATTTTCTGCGTTGCATATGCGCCTTGTATCAAAATCAAAACGTTCACTACTGGTTATTTGCTCAATTGCTATTGCGCTGGTTTTGTTGGTGCAGTGCGTAGACAAACAGGAGGCCCCAAAAAATGAAATAAAAAACATGAGGGGTGAGGTCTTTGCCGGATCAGTTGCATGTGCTCAATGCCATAAAGCTATTTATGACAGCCATATGCTTACCGCGCATTACAATACCTCGGCGCCGGCATCGGGGCAAAGTATAAAGGGAAATTTTAATGATGGTATAAACCGCTTTGTTTTTTCGCCGGACATGAATGTAACAATGGAAAAGCGCGATACTGACTATTACCAGGTCCAATACACTAATGGCATGGAAATGCGTCGGCAGAAATTTGACATTGCCATCGGTTCCGGTACAAAAGGACAATCCTATGCCTACTGGAATGGCAATAAACTTTCACAGATGCCGCTGTTTTATTATGCGGCAAAGAACGAATGGGCCAATAGCCCGGGTTTTCCTGGCCAGGTTATTTACAGCAGGCCCATAACCTCGCGGTGCATGGAATGCCACAGCACATTCGCCAGGGTGGTTTCGGAAGTTTTTGTTGAACCAGAGGAGTTCGATCATAACCAAATGATACTCGGAGTTGACTGCGAAAAATGCCATGGTGCTGGTGAAAAGCACGTAGAATACCAACTGCAAAATCCCGACGTAAAAACCGCTAAGTATATCGTTAACCCGGCATCTTTATCCAGAACGCAAAATCTTAATTTATGTGCGTTATGTCATGGTGGGCGCATGATTAAAACAGTACCTTCATTCAGTTTCGAGGTTGGTGATACACTAGCGAACTATTTTATTAAAGATACCGCCGCGAAAGATACTGCGAACATTGATGTGCATGGCAACCAGTTTGGATTGCTGGCTGCAAGCAAGTGTTTTAAAATGAGCGGGATGACCTGTACAACATGCCATAATACACATTTGAACCAGCGCGGAATGGAAGAAATGTTTTCGCAGAAGTGTATGAGCTGTCATAATGAACAGCATAATAATTTTTGTAAGTTGGCTTCACAAATCGGGACAACCATTACAAAAAATTGTATCGATTGCCATATGCCGGTACAATCATCCAAAGCGATCGTTTTCCTTGAGCAAGGCGCTACAAAACCAGCCACTGCTTCTATGCGTTCGCATTACATCAGGATATATCCAGAAGAAGCAAAAAAATACCTTGTACTTTTAAAAAGGCAGGATAAATAAGCGAAACAGTTATAACCCGGAAATTAAATAAGCACGAATGAGAGCGAAAATTTTTTACCTGGCTTTTTTAAGTATCAGCATCGTTTCGTGTCAGCAAAAAGAAAACCTGTTTGCCAGCCTGCCCGCATCACAAACGCATGTTGATTTTACCAATGTTGCGGAGAAGCACAAACTTTTCAATATACTTTACTATCTCTATTATTACAATGGCGGAGGTGTTGCCACGGGTGATATTAATAACGATGGCCTGCCGGATATTTATTTTGCCGCTAACAGCAAAGGCCACAATAAACTCTACTTGAACAAAGGCAATTTTGAGTTCGAAGATATTACTGCAAAGGCTGGTGTGGCAGGCACTTCGGACTGGTGTACCGGCGTAACCATGGCAGATGTAAACAATGACGGCTATCTTGATTTATATGTTTCAGCAGTTGCGGGCAAGTATGATCTTAAAGGGCACAATGAATTATTCCTCAACAATAAAAATGGAACATTCACTGAAAGCGCCGGTGCATATGGTTTGGATTTTTCCGGCTTCACCACGCAAACGGCATTTTTTGATTATGATCACGACGGCGACCTTGATTGTTACATTCTAAACCAATCGCATCACCCGCATGCAAACATTGCGGATACTGCCCACAGGAGAAGTTTTGATAGCTTATCGGGCGACAGGTTTTACCGCAATGACCTAATTATGAATGGGAAAAAGGGGGTGGCGCATTTCACTGATGTTTCGAAACAAACAGGCATCTTTCAAAGCAATCTTGGCTATGGGTTGGGTATTGCAGTTGCCGATATGAATAACGACGGGTGGGATGATATATATATCGGCAACGACTTTCACGAAAATGACTATTACTATATCAACAATGGCGATGGAACATTTACTGAAAGCGGGGCTCAACACTTTAAACATTATAGCCGCTTCAGTATGGGTAACGATGTGGCAGATTATAACAACGACGGGCAACCTGATGTAGTTACTGTTGATATGCTTCCGCCCGATGAAAAAGTTTTAAAAACTTACGGCAGCGATGAAAACCCCGACATCTATAAAGTAAAACTCGAGATCAACGGTTATCAATACCAATACTCTAAAAATTGTTTACAGCGCAACAACGGCGATGGCGCAAGCTTCAGTGAAACAAGTTTGCAAAGCGGTATGGCTGCAACAGACTGGAGTTGGTCACCACTGTTTGCTGACTTTGACAACGATGGTAAAAAAGACCTTTTTATTTCAAGTGGCATTGTTAAGCGCCCGGTGGATCTCGATTACATAAGGTTTGCCTCAGATCTTAAGAATAAAGGCATGGATAAAACAGATAAATATGATGAGGACGCCATTAATGCAATGCCGGATGGCTCATCGCATCCTTTTCTGTTTAAAGGCGATGGAAAATTATCGTTCAGGGATGTTAGCGAGGATTGGGGCACGGCAAAACTTAAAGGGTATTTCAATGGCGCAGCCTATGCCGATCTTGACGCCGATGGCAATCCGGACCTTATTATCAATTGCCTGAATGCTCCTGCAGTTATTTTAAAGAATAACGCACCAAAGAAGCATACAGCCTCCATTTCTTTTCACAGCGATAGCACCAATATTTTTGGCGTCGGCGCCAAGGCCTATTTGTTTACAAGAAATGGCTTGCAATACCAGCAGTTGATGCCAACAAGAGGCTTTATGTCTTCCTCAGATCTTAAACTAAATTTTGGTTTAGATACTCTTGCTTCTGTTGACAGTATTTTGGTGGTTTGGCCTAATCAGCGATATCAGCTTTTGAGAAATGTTCCTGTTAACGGCCGTGCACTAATAACATTTGATCAGAAAAATGCTTCTGGCACTTTCGACTATTACTCCTTCTTTCCGAAAAAGCAAGTATTGTTTCAAGACATTACATCCGAGGTCAATTGCAACTGGAAACATAAAGAAGATGATTTTGTCGATTTTAATGTGCAATACCTGATACCGCATGAGCAAAGTACACGAGGTCCAAAATTGGCTGTTGGCGATGTGAATAAAGATGGGCTCGACGATTTTTATGTGTGCGGCGCAAGGCTGCAACCTGGCGCACTGATGATTCAACAGGCCAACGGTTCTTTTGCTCCATCAGATACTGCGCTCTTCAATCGCTATGCAGCGTGGGAAGATCTGGACGCAACATTCTTCGACGCTAACAACGATGGCTACCCCGATCTTTATGTGGTGAGTGGTGGCAACGAATACGAAGACGGCAACGCCTTGCTCGGCGATCGTTTGTTTCTTAACGACGGTAAAGGCCACTTCAATATCTCCGCAACTGCGTTGCCTGTCATTTATACCAACAAGTCAACCGTGTCTATTGCCGATGTTGATAAAGATGGCGACAACGATCTTTTCGTTGGTGGCCTCGCCGGTTCAAAAAGCTATGGCATACTTCAACCATCTTATTTATTGCTCAACGATGGTAAAGGCAATTTCAGAAAAGCCGACCACAATACCATCGCACTTGATTCAACCGGCATTGTAACAACTTCTTCCTTTGCCGATATAAACAATGATGGCTGGGCCGATCTTATTGTAGCAGGCGAGTGGATGCCCGTTAAGATCTTCATAAACAACAAAGGCAAATTCACCGCTTCCGATCTTAATGCATCAACCGGATTGTGGCAGTCCGTTTATACAGCCGATGTTAATGGCGATGGTTTCACTGATATTCTTGCTGGCAACTGGGGGCATAACAATAAATTCTGGTCGGGCAAGAATGGCCCAGTAAAAATGTATGTAAAAGACTTCGATGGCAATGGGTCCATTGAACAGGTTGTTTGCTATACTGTTAATGGAGAAGAATATACTTTTCTCGCTAAAGACGAACTCGAACGTTCTTTACCTGTTTTAAAAAAAGCGTATCTGGCTTACAGTGAAGTAGCAGGCAAAAATGTACAGTATATGTTTTACGACTTGTTCAAAGGTTACCGTGAGTACAAAGCAGAGACACTTAGTTCATCTTGTTTCATTAACGATGGCAAGGGAAATTTTACAAGAACCGATCTGCCTGACGAAATGCAGTTTGCACCAGTTTTTAATTTTACTTCGGTACAGCAAAACCAGCAAACGGCATTTATGGCAACTGGTAATTTCTACGGGGTTGTTCCCTACGAAGGCCGCTACGATGCTTTGCTGCCAACGCTTGCAACATATAACAAAAACGCGGCCCGGTTTGACCATCCTGTTTCACTGCCCGCCATCGATGGCGAAGTGCGTGATGCAAAATGGATAAACACCGCCAAAGGGAAGATAATGGCGATCGCGAGAAACAACAAAGGAATTGTTTTTTTGAAACCGGCTACAGAATAAGTATTGGGCTTTGGTTGTGTCACTCACTTGTACAGGTGAATGGTGAATGGGCAATGCTGAATAATTTATTTAGTTTCTGTTTACGATTCACCATTGACGATTGACAAACAGAACGCAAAGACTGCTTTAGCATAAAGCTTCAGCAGCCGAAGTGTGCGACGCAACAGGCGACGCTATGAAAAACAAATGTTGGGCTAACAGAAAAACAAATAAATATTAAACACACGAATAATGATTAAGACAAGATTTATAACAGTAATGCTACTTGTATCAACAGTTGTATCGCTTGCGGCAGATTGTTCAAAAAAGGGCGGAACAATAGAACCACCTGTTGACCCCGTCGACTCCACGCCTGTAACAAAAGATGTTACTTTCTGGCAAACACGTGCAGACCAATCGGCATTGCTGTTAAAGGGTACCACAGGTTTTACAACGGCTACGAACAGCAATGTTAATATCGAAATAGATAGCACACAATCGTTTCAAGCAATAGATGGCTTTGGATTTACCCTTACCGGCGGCAGTGCTTATGTAATAAGCAAACTGCCTGCTGCAGATAAAGCAGCTTTATTGCAGGAATTATTTGGAAAGAACGATAATTCAATTGGCATTAGTTATTTGCGCACAAGCATTGGTGCGTCTGACCTGAATGCGGAAGTGTTCAGTTATGATGATATTGCTGCGGGTACCACAGATCTTACGCTCGACCATTTTAGTTTGTCGAAAGACCTGGTTGATTTTGTGCCCCTGCTTAAAGAGATTGTTGCGATAAATCCTGGTATAAAAATCATGGGCACACCGTGGAGCCCGCCTGTATGGATGAAGAGCAACAAAAATTCAATTGGCGGAAACCTGCTTCCCGAATACTATGATGTATATGCCCGCTATTTTGTAAAATATATACAGGCCATGAAAGCTGAGGGCATTACTGTTGATGCGATTACTCCACAGAATGAACCATTGTACGGCGGCAATAACCCCAGCATGATCATGACTGCAGAAGAACAGGCAAATTTTATAAAGAATAACCTTGGACCGGCCTTTAAAGCGGCGGGCATTACCACCAAAATTATTTCGTACGACCACAATTGCAACAAACCCGACTATCCTATTACGGTTCTCAGCGATGCTGCTGCAAATCCTTACGTGGATGGGTCTGCATTTCATTTGTATGAAGGCGATGTGTCGGCGTTGTCAACAGTACATGCTGCATTCCCTGATAAGAAATTATATTTCACAGAACAATGGACTGGATCTACAGGAAGCTTTAGCGGCGACCTGCAATGGCACATGAAAAATGTGATCATAGGAACAGTTCGTAACTGGAGTAGTGTAGCGCTTGAATGGAATCTTGCCAACGACCCAACTTACGGCCCTCATACGCCCGGTGGTTGTACAGAGTGCAAAGGCGCGTTGACTATTGGCTCGGCCATAACAAAAAATGTGGCTTACTATATTGTAGCCCACGCCTCGAAATTTGTGCCGGCAGGGTCAGTAAGGATCGCAAGCACGCAGGCAGGAACACTTTCAACTGCAGCGTTTAAAACACCGGCTGGCAAAAAAGTGCTGATCGTGCTCAATGAAGGGAGTGCATCGGTGGACTTTAATATAAAATTCAAACAAAAAATCGCGCCTGCTTCAATAGCAGGAAATACAGTAGTCACATATGTTTGGTAAAATCTTAAACAGCCAATTATGAAAAAAATATTCATTCCCGCAGCGCTTTTAATCCTGGCCTCCTGCGCCGAACAAAAAGAAGAAGTCACCCAATCACCGGTAGCAGCTTTTAATGCGGAAGGTAAAACAGCGGTTGCATACACCACGGCAGACAGCACTCAACTAAGGCTTACGGCAACTGATACGCTTTCTTTTAAAGAGATGGGCCAGCCTGTTGAAACCCAGGTTTGTGTATTTGTTGATCCCACCAAAACTTTCCAGGATTATTTTGGCATTGGTGCAGCGTTGACCGATGCAGCCGCCGAAACTTTTTATAAAATGCCAAAAGACAAGCAGCAGGAAATATTGAAAGCGTTTTTTGACAAACAGTCGGGAATTGGATATACCGTTGGAAGAACAAATATCAACAGTTGCGATTTCAGCAGCGACACTTACAATTATGTTAGCGATAGCGCTAAAGACCTTACCTCGTTTAATATTGACCATGACAGAAAATATAAAATCCCCTTCATTAAAGAAGCCATTGCTGCTGCAGGAGGCAAGCTTACCATGTTTGCAAGCCCATGGAGCCCGCCCGCATGGATGAAGACTAACAATGATATGCTGCACGGCGGTAAACTGAAACCGGAATTTTACGATAGCTGGGCTTTATACTATACAAAGTTTATCAAGGACTATGAGAAAGAAGGAATTCCAATCTGGGGTATTAGTGTGCAAAATGAACCAATGGCAACACAACGATGGGAAAGTTGTATATACAGCGCAGAAGAAGAAAGGGATTTTTTGAAAAAAAGTCTTGGGCCAACAATGGAGAAAGAGGGTTTGAAAGATAGAAAGATCATTGTATGGGATCATAACCGTGATCTTGTTTACCAACGGGCAGAAACTTACTTCGATGATCCTGAAGCGGCCAAATACATCTGGGGTTTAGGATTTCACTGGTATGAAAGCTGGAGCGGGGGAACAGAAATGTACGATAACCTGAAAAGAGTGCATGAGGCCTGGCCCGATAAAAACATCCTGTTTACAGAAGGATGTGCTGAAAGCTTCGATTCAACAAAATTCAACGCATGGGCACTGGGTGAAAGATATGGCAGGTCGATGATCAATGATTTCAACAACGGCATGGTTGGGTTTACCGACTGGAATATTATTCTTGACCAAACCGGTGGCCCCAATCATGTAGGCAATTTTTGTTTTGCGCCAATACATGCAGATACAAGAACAGGGCAATTGATCTACACAAATGCTTACTATTATATCGGTCACTTCTCTAAGTTTATTCAACCGGGTGCTAAGAGAATCATCAGCAGCCCAAGTCGCAGCCAGTTGCTTACAACAGCTTTTAAAAATAATGATGGCTCAGTTGTTGTCGTTGTAATGAACCAGGGCAATATCGATACGCCATTTTTTATCTGGATCAATGGAAAGGCTGCTGAAGCAAAGGCAAGGCCGCATTCGATGAACACTTATGTGATAAAATAAACAGTAATGCTTTGTTGAACAAATGCAATTTTGTTACTCTTTGTGTCGCCGCAGCTTTATTGGGCTGCAGCAAGGGATCATCCGGTCCTGTTGAACCGCCTTTACCCGTGCCCGGTCCTTTCAATTTCAAAACACTTGAGGTGAACGGTGTTAACAGTGGGTACAATTATCACGGCGTGCCCGTTAATTCAATTATTAAATTCACTTTCTCCGCGCCGGTTGATCATGCGTCCGTTGCCTCAGGAGTAACTTATAAAACGAAGTACGGCGTTGCGGTAAACTACACAGCTTCCTACGAAAATGGCGATAGCACCCTGGTTCTTACACCCGCTGCGGCACTTGCAAATATTACCCATTATGATGTTGCGCTTACCACAAATTTAAAATCGAAAGATGCGGTTGCGTTAAAGCTGCCTGTAAACCTGGCCGTAGCAACGGTCCTTGATTCAACAGATAAGTTTACACGCATCACTGATAGCGCCTTGCTCGACCTTGTGCAAAAGCAAACGTTTAAATATTTTTGGGATTTTGGCCACCCGGTTAGCGGTTTGGCGAGGGAAAGAAATTCGTCAGGCGATATTTGCACTACCGGGGGAACGGGCTTCGGCATAATGTCCATCATTGTTGCAGCGAACAGGAATTTCATTACACGAACAGACGCATTGCAACGCATACAAAAGATCGTGAGTTTTTATAAAAATAATTGTACGGCTTTTCATGGTGCTTATGCCCATTGGATTAATGGCGCCACCGGTGCAACGGTTCCTTTCAGTACAAAGGATGATGGAGCAGATCTTGTTGAAACTTCTTATTTAATGCAGGGACTGCTTTGTGCTAGGCAATATTTTAACACGACCGATGCCAAAGAAACATTGCTTCGGAATGATATCAACACTTTGTGGAATGCCGTTGACTTTAACTGGTTTCAAAAAAGTAACGAAAATGTTTTGTATTGGCATTGGAGCCCGAATTACAATTGGGACATGAATATGAAAATTACCGGTTGGAATGAAGCCTTGATCGTTTATGCACTTGCAGCTTCTTCCAATATTTCGGCAATAACAAAACCAGTTTACGACAACGGTTGGGCATCGAACGGCGCAATAAAAAATGGCAACAGTTATTATAGCATTCAATTGCCGCTTGGCCCTGCAAACGGTGGCCCATTGTTTTTTGCTCACTATTCTTTTTTGGGAATAGATCCTCACTCGCTTAGCGATGCGTATGCAGCTTACTGGACTCAGGATACAGCACATGCCAAAATCAATTACAACTATTGCGTTATAAATGCAGCAAAATTCTATGGCTATAGTAACCTTTGCTGGGGCCTTACTGCGAGTGACGAAGAAAATGGCTACAATGCACATGCACCGGGCAACGACAATGGAACGATTTCACCAACCGCAGCGATTTCTTCCCTGCCATACACGCCGGTTGAATCGATGAATGCGCTTAAGTTTTTTTACTATACAATGGGCAACAAACTCTGGGGAGATTATGGTTTTGTCGATGCATTTAACCTGCACAATTGCTGGTTTGCCGATTCATATCTCGCTATTGACCAGGGCCCCGAAATCGTCATGATAGAAAATTACAGAACAGCTTTGTTGTGGAATTTGTTTATGAGTTGCCCTGAAATAAAAACCGGTATGAAGGCGTTGGGATTTAGCAGCCCCAATTTGTAAAGAAGAAAAATAGTTAACCCGGCTTTAACGCAAAAAACAAGCTTTACTTGCGTCGCACTCTTGTACTTTCTGTCAACGGTCGACTGATGTTCAGAACCTCAAAGTGAGTGACACAACAGGCGATGCCACGAAGGGATTAAGCTTGTAACCAAAAATTTAAAACCAAAAAATTGGGCGGTCATTATTTGCCAGTTGCTATGCTATGAGGAAGGATATAAAATATTTTTTATTCCTGGTGCTTTTTGTAGGGAGTGTTTCTGTAGCAACGGCGCAGTTGGGCGATCCTGTGTTTATTCAAACGTTCGGCGAAGGAAATAACGATCCGGGCACTATCGGGCCTTCGATACCAACGGGCAAAACAGATTTTAAATATGATGCGGAACTCTGTCCGCCACCAGGCACATATACAATTGTAAGGCGCATGAATATCAAGGGGTGCTTTGCGGATGAATGGATACCGCTTTCACACGATCATGGACCAACTGACTTTGGAATGATGATGCTCATCAATAATACTTCATCCACAACAAACAGGATCGTTTACCAGGATACTGTTACAAAGAGTTTATGCAATGCAACTATCTATCATTACTCGTTCTCTGTTATTAATATTGATCGGCCTTCCGATTGCCAGTATGGGAAGGATTTCCCGGTATTTGAATACCGCATAGAAGACGGCAATGGTAACCTTGTAAAAAAAGATACCACAAGGCCTGGTGTAGGGTATTCACCGCCGGATCAATATCCATTCAACACATATGGTTTTGACTTTACTGTTCCGCCCGGTGTTACAAAGCTTGTCCCAAAACTTACCTTACTCCACTCAACTTATTTGTGCGCTGAAGACTTTGCGGTTGATGATATACAAATACAACCGCTGGGCCCTAAAGTAAAGATCGCTTTCGATAATGAACCACCGACAACCATAGTGAAAAGTGTTTGCTACCAACAAAATGCAACAATATCGATTACCGGTGTTATGGATGCGTACTACAATGTTCCTTCTTTGCAATGGCAGCGGAGTTTTGACAGTGGGGCTACATGGATCGATATTCCCCGCGCCACAACCAATACTTATTCGAATACATTTTCAACAGCAGACACTATTTTCTACAGGCTTACCGGCGCAGAACAGGCGAATATGAATAATATAAATTGTCGGGTTGTTTCTAATACAGTGATCATTCATGTCGATGGAATCCCAACAGGTATCAGTGTTACCAACAACTCTCCCGTTTGCGCAGGAACCGATCTGGAGTTTAAAGCAGAAGGTGGTGCAAGCTACCTGTGGAGCGGGCCCAACGGCTTTTACGACAATATTCCCTTTCCGCATATTTTCAATTCTGTGTTGGAAGACAGCGGAACATATTACGTGCAAATAACAACACTGGGCGGCTGCACAACTTCGGATAGCACGCATGTAATAATGATAGGCACCAACGTAAAAGCGAAACCCGATACAACGATTTGTAATGGTAACTCAGTTACCTTACATGCAAGCACGGGAACCACTTACTTATGGACACCGGCAACAGGATTATCCGGAACAACGGTTCAATCGCCGAAAGCAACCCCGGTCACAACAACAATTTATACGGTTGAAGTTACGTCGCCAGATGGCTGTAGCGATACAGCAAAAGTTACTGTCAAGGTCTTAAATAGTATACCGGTGAAAGCTGCTTTCAGCAACACAGAATATATATGCCCGCCAACAGATACGGTTTCGTTCAAAGACCTGAGCACTGGCAAAATTCAAAGCTGGCAATGGAGCTTTGGCAACGGGCAATTGAGCTATAAACAAGATCCACCTTTGCAGTATTATTATGTTTCGGGCAGCGAGAAAAATTTTCCGGTGATGTTGAGAGTTGCTGACAGCACGGGTTGTGCCGACTCTGCCCTTCATCTTGTGAAAGTTGCAGCCAATTGTTTTATTGCCGTGCCTTCAGCATTTACGCCTAATAACGATGGGCATAACGATTATCTTTATCCGCTGAATGCATACAAGGCTACCAACCTTATTTTTCGCGTGTATAACCGGTATGGCCAGTTGATATTTGAAACAAAAGACTGGACAAGAAAATGGGATGGCACGGTAAACAGCCAGCAACAACCTGCGGGTGCATATGTTTGGATACTCGAATACAACGATGTGGCAAACAAAAGAATTTCGTTGCATGGAACAACGGTACTCATCCGTTAAGCAGAAATCATTGTGAACCGGTCTGTGATTTATAGATAAGGCTTTACTTGCGTCGCGCACTTATACGATTGAATCAATATTCGCCAGGCGTGCAACATCAACAGAAGACTATCTCACGTCTTACGACCTGGTCAAGTTTGTTCCCGGTGATGAAGTGAGTGATGCCGGACAGCCGGCACTATAGCACAGCAGCCGATGCGATAAGCACGGAAGCTGGTAACAAAAGAATAAGTCAATTATTAACGAACATATCTGCCATGAAAAAAATTTCTCTAAGTATTTTGCTGCTCTGCGCTATTTTGTTTTCCTGTAAACAGCAGCAAAAAAGTACTGCAATAACCGCCGTTGGTAACCCTAAAAATTTGAGTGATTCCGCACTGCTCGACTCGGTTGAGCGAAGAACGTTTGATTTTTTCTGGACAGGTGCAGAACCCAACAGCGGCATGGCCCCCGAACGTATTCATATGGATGGCGATTATCCCGATCATGACCAGCGCACTGTTGCAACAGGCGGCAGCGGCTTTGGTGTGATGGCAATTCTTGCAGGCATTGAACGTGGCTACATTACAAGGCAACAGGGTGAGGAGCGTTTTGAAAAAATCATCTCATTTTTAGAAAAGGCAGATCGTTTTCATGGCGCATTCCCGCATTGGATTAATGGAGAAAATGGACATGTAAAGCCATTCGGGCAAAAAGATAATGGCGGCGACCTTGTGGAGACATCATTTCTTTTTCAGGGCCTGCTGTGTGTGCGTCAATATTATAAAGATGGAAATGAAAAGGAAAAACAATTGGCTGCACGCATCGACAAACTTTGGAAAGATGTGGATTATGACTGGTATCGCAACGGCGCGCAAAATGTTTTGTATTGGCACTGGAGCCCGGAGTATGCATGGCAAATGAACTTCCCTGTGCATGGTTACAATGAGTGCCTTATTTTTTATGTGCTTGGCGCATCGTCTCCAACTCACGGAGTTCCCGCTGAAGTTTACCAACAGGGTTGGGCACAAAATGGGGAAATAAGCAAAACAACTTTCTACAAAAATGATACGTTGCATTTACGTTACCAGGGCAATCCACCGCACGGCGCTTCTTTATTCTGGGCACACTATTCTTATCTTGGCCTCGACCCGCATGGCTTAAAAGACGAATATGCGAATTACTGGAAAGAGATGAGTAGCCTTGCACACATTAATTACCAGTGGTGTGTCGATAATCCTAAACATTATGCGGGTTACAGCGACAGCAGTTGGGGATTAACGGCAAGCTATTCCGTAAAATTTTATGCGGCACATGCACCAAACGATGAAAATGATTTGGGTGTAATCTCTCCCACTGCGGCAATATCTTCTATTCCATATACACCAAAAGAATCACTTGCAGCAATAAGGCATTGGTACGAGAACGACAGCCTGGGCAATGTTATCTGGGGCAAATATGGTTTTTACGATGCCTTTAGTGTAAGCGAAAAATGGTGCAAGCCCTGGTACCTGTCCATCGATCAGGGCCCCGAGGTTGCGATGATCGAAAATTACCGCAGTGGTTTGCTCTGGAAATTATTTATGAGTTGCCCGGAGGTAAAGGATGGGTTAAAGAAATTAGGTTTCGAAAGTCCTTATATTAAATAAGAAGCTATCAGGGTTGATATGGAAATTATTTATGTAATCCGGAGATACAGCAAGGCCTGAAAAAATTAGAAGAAGAAACAAAAAGAAAATAAAGATACTGGCTGCAGCATTTCATGGCAGCTTCGTTGCGTCGCAAGCACTTTAACTGCATAACAAGAGGCATCAGTAAAAGTGATGTACCATGCTCAACAGAACCCCGGAACGATGAATGGAATGCGACGCAACAGGCGATGCCATAATGATCGAAAGCCTGTACCCTGAAAAATATACTATCATGAAAAAGACAATCTGCACAACGGTGTTATGCCTGTTCGCAATTTTTTCTTTTGCCCAAAAGAAAAACAAGGTAGCTGCAACATTCCCCGATTCTATAGCATCAGTTGGAATTATTAAAAATATTTCAGATTCTGAATTGCTCGATATTGTGCAACGTCAAACTTTTCGCTATTTCTGGCACCATGCCCATCCCGTAAGCGGCCTGGCTTTGGAAAGAGATAACACCGTGCACGCAGAATATTATTGGGATTATATTAATGAAGCATGGGATGAACCCAATTTGAGCAAGTCAGCTTTTGGCCCTGATGCAGGAGCAATCGGTGGTACCGGCTTTGGCATCATGGCAACTATAGTAGCAGTTCAGAGAGGGTGGATTGGAAGAGATACCGCGGTTGGCCGCCTGATTAAGATTGCGGATTTTTTAACGCATGCTGATTGTTATCACGGCATTTACCCGCATTTTATGAATGGAGGAACAGGTAGAACCATTCCTTTTGACCGGTTAGACGATGGAGCCGATCTTGTTGAAACATCTTATCTCATGATGGGCTTTTTGTGTGCACGGGAATATTTTAATAAAGAAACAGCACCCGAAAAATATTTACGCAACAGGATTAATGCTATGTGGGGTGCGGCAGACTGGAACTGGCATACCAATCATCAAAACAAATTATTCTGGCATTGGAGTCCGAATAATGATTTTGATATGAACTTCCCTATCTGGGGTTGGAACGAATGTTTAATCACTTACATCTTGTCTGCAGCCTCCCCTAATCATTCCATTTCAAAAGATGTTTATAATGGAACCTGGGCAGGGAGCGAAGGTTTCAAAAACGGAAAAAAATATTATGGTTATACTTTACCACTTGGCAACTATAATTCCGACAAAGGCGGACCCTTATTCTTCGAGCAATATACTTTCCAGGGTATTGATCCTCGCGGATTAATTGACTCGGCAGGCAACGATTATTTTTTGCAGGGGAAAAATCATACACTCATTAACCGGGCATATTGCATGGAAAATCCCCATCACTTCAAAGGTTACGCTGAAAATTGCTGGGGCTTAACTGCCGGCGACAGTTACAAAGGCTACCTTGCCCATAGCCCCGACAATGATCGTGGTGTTATTCAACCCACTGCGGCACTGTCTTCAATGCCTTATACGCCGGAATTGTCCATACAGGCCCTGAAACACTTTTATTATGACCATGGAGATAAAATCTGGGGCAACTACGGTTTTGCCGATGGCTTTAGTGAAGAACACAATTGGTATGCAAAAACGCACCTCGCTATTGATGAAGGACCCATTGTTGTGATGATCGAAAATTACAGGTCGGGGTTAATCTGGAAACTGTTTATGAACATTCCCGACGTTCAAAATGGATTAAAGAAACTGGGTTTTAAAAGCCCATATATAAAATAACTTTGAGCAATACTTTAACCCGGCTCATTAAATGAATATTGCATGAGTGAAAGAATAAAAGGCCGGCATTGTGCTGCGTAAAGTTAAAACCGCTGAAGAGTGCGACGCAACGATGTTTTATTTTATGTTTATTCTAAAACCGGTTTAAAGTAGCCGTTGCCTATGTTAAACCGTCATAGATTTTCACCAAATTGTTTGTCATGAATAATATTTCCCGCGCACAATTCCTGCAGCAAACTGCAGCAGCCGGTGCAGCAGCATTACTTTCCTCTCTTGAAAGTTTTGCGAAAGAAATGCCCACTAACAGATTGCGGGTTGCAATCATTGGCTGCGGAAGTGTAAGCAATCGTTACCTTCCACAACTCCTTTCGTCACAGCTTATACAAGTAGTAAGCTTGTGCGACATAAAATATGATCGGGCTATTGCTCAAAACAAACAATACAATGTAAATGCTGAAACATACCCACACATCGAAAAAATGCTTGCTGGTGTTCCGTTCGACATGATGGTCACACTCACTGATATGCAAATGCATGGCACTTTAAACAAGATCGCTATAACCGCAGGCAAACATGTGTGGAGCGAAAAGCCCATGGCTAACACTTATGCGGAAGGCAAAGCCCTGCTTGATCTTGCAAAAAGCAAAGGCCTGCGTTTATGGGGCGCACCTGCTGTTGTAAATAGCCCGCAGTTTGCCTTCATGAGCAAAACAATACAAGAGGGAAAGCTTGGCCGCATTTCGAGCGCTCATGGACAGTATGGCCACACAGGACCGATATGGAGTGCTTTCTTTTACGAGAAAGGAGGTGGCAGCATGCCCGATCTTGGCGTTTATAATATGGCTACGCTAACAGGCCTGCTTGGCCCCGCAAAATCGGTAATGGCCATGACAAGTATTGTAACTGCCGAACGTACCGTTGATGACAAAGGAAAAATAAAAGTGGAAGCAGAAGACAATGCGCATTTGCTTTTGGAACACGATAAAAATATTATCAGCCATGTAATGTGCGGATTTAACTTTTTTGATACACACGGCCATGAAGCCGGCACTACCTCGCTGCATTCTATCCAGTTATTTGGCACGGAAGGGAATATGCGCCTGCTTGGCTACGACTGGGAGACTAATGGCGTAGTGCTTGACACCGTATCGATACAACCTCCGCAACTGCTCTGCACAGATAAGGGTGGTTACGAATGGCAGGAAGGGGCGAGGGTCGTTGGTGAAAGCATGGTCAAAGGCATAGAGCCGCGTATTAATGTGGAGCATGCTTTGCATGTGCTCGAAATCATTGAAGCTGCAAGAAAATCATCCGCAACAGGCATGAAAATAAAACTGCAGTCAACATTCAAATGGCCAATGCTGTAAGAATTTTTTTTTAGCCGGGCTTAGGATAGATATTCAACATTGTTGCGTCGCACTCTTCAACGCTTTTTCCTTTGCTGAGCAAGATGCACTAATTATAAACTGCCGCATTACCTATAGCATGAATGAACAATTAGAAAATAAAAAAATCGTCGTCATTGGTGGAACAACGGGCATTGGATTGTCTGCCGCAAAAGCATTTGTTTCAAATGGTGCCTCTGTTGTTGTGGTGGGAAGAAATGCAGAAAGCGCTGAAAAGGCGAAAGCGGAACTTGGTGCAAAGGCCGTTGCAATAAGTGAAGATGCCACAAATATATCAACAGCGGCAAATGCGATTGAAACCTGCATCAAAACCTTTGGCGACTTTGATGCCCTCTATCATGTTGCAGGCGGCAGCGGCAGAAAAATGGGCGATGGTCCTTTGCATGAAATAACCCCGGAAGGCTGGAGCAAGACACTCGAACTTAATCTTACATCACTGATGTACTCAAACCAGTCGGCAGTAAAAAAGTTTATTGAATTAAACAAAGCCGGTTCAATATTAAACATTGGCTCAGTGCTAGGCCAGTCGCCATCGCCAAAGTATTTTACCACGCATGCATATGCAGCCGCAAAGTCTGCTGTGATCGGATTTTCAAAATCTATTGCGGCTTACTATGCGCAATACAATATCCGCATTAATGTGCTGTTGCCGGCATTGATAGAAACACCCATGGCACAGCGTGCAGCTAACGACACAACAATTATGAACTTTATAAAAACAAAACAACCTTTGGACGGAGGAAGAATCGGAAGGCCGGAAGACCTCGACGGGCTAGCCATATATTTTATGTCGGACCATTCAAAATTTACAACCGGGCAAGTGATCGCAGTCGATGGTGGGTGGGAAATTAGTGAAGGGCAATTTTGAAAAGCAGATTTGACCGAAAAGATAGATGCATACTCTTGTATGCCTCCTCACGTTTCACGATAATTAATAAAACATGTCAGAAACAGCAATTGGTATCGATCTTGGCGGAACACGAATTAAAGCACTGGCACTTGATGCTGAGGGCAACATATTGCATCAATTGTATAAGCTAACGAATGATGGCGATGATGCTGCCTGGAAAAATGCCGTTGCTGCTGCAGTATATGAACTTAAGTACAGGCTGCAAAATGAAAACATTGTCGTGGGTATTTCCGCACCGGGCTTACCCAACAACAGCAATACTGCTATTGCTTTTATGCCCGGCCGTTTGCAGGGACTTGAAAATTTTGCATGGAAAGATTTTTTACAAACACCTTCATACGTGTTGAACGATGCGGTATCGGCGCTCATGGCCGAAGCAAGACTTGGTGCAGCAAAACAAAAAAGGAATGTTGTAATGATTACCCTTGGCACGGGTGTTGGAGGCGCTATTCTCATCAATGGCAAACCATACCAGGGAGCTTTTAATAAAGCAGGCCATGTTGGTCACATTGTGATTAACGACGATGGCGATCCAGATATAACAGGCATGCCCGGCAGCCTCGAAGATGCTGTCGGCAATGCAACAATCGCGCAACGCAGCAAAGGAAAATTTACGTCAACGCAGGCAATGCTCGATGCCATGCATGACGGAGATGCATTTGCAAAACAAGTATGGCTTACTTCGGTGCGCAAACTGGCGATTGGTATAGCTTCAGTTACCAACCTGCTTTCGCCAGAAACAATTATTCTTGGCGGTGGCATTACCGAGGCAGGTAAAGACTTGTTTGAGCCGTTGGAAGAATACCTCGCAAAATATGAATGGCGCGCAGGCGGCAACAAAGTCGAAATCATAAAGGCGGCATTTGGCGATATGTCAGGCGCGGCTGGTGCAGCATGCTACGCAAAGGAATTGCACGAAGCAGCGAAATAGGTGTTTGGCGCCAGGCCAGTTGCATGCATAAGCTGCTGTTGCTTCGCACTCTTGTGCTTGGAAACAAATATTTGTCAGGCCTGAGGCTTAAGTATTGGAATTATTTTACGTCTTACTGGTGACGTCTCAGGATTGAAATTAATTTTACGGTAATATAGATAACAAGATGAACTTAACCGAAACATACTTACAAAAATGCAGTGCCATTATCGAAAAGGTCAATGCACAGCAACAGCAAATTAAACAAGCTGCGGAATGGTTTGTACAAACCATTCTTGCAGGCAGAATGGTGCACGTGTTTGGCAGCGGCCACAGCCGCATTATGGTTGAAGAAATGTGGCCACGTTACGGGTCGTTTCCCGGCTTTAATCCAATTGTTGAATTATCACTCACGTTTCACAATCTCGTCGTTGGCGCCAATGGGCAAAGACAGGCAATGTTCCTCGAGAATGTCAGCGGCCTTGCCGATAGAATACTGCGAAACTACGGTCTGAATGATACAGATACTGCGCTGATCATTTCTTCGAGTGGCTGCAATATTGTGCCAATAGAAATGGCGGAATTGTTTCAGCAGAGAAAAATCAGAGTGGTGTCCATTATCACAAAAGAGCATTCTGAAAAATCAACCAGTAAAAGAAGTGACGGCAAAAAACTAGGTGATTTTTCAGATCTTATTTTAGATACCGGTGCCCCGGTTGGTGACGCTATGATTTATTTGCCAGGTTTGGATACGCCTGTATCACCCGGGTCAACAGTCGGCGGTGCAATGATTGTGAATTGCATAAAGGCCGAAGTGGCGAACCTGCTTACTGCTGCAGGCCACCCGCCAAAAGTGCTAACCGCTGGTGCTATAGTTGGAAGCGAAAGAGCAACCACACTTTTTGAAAGTGCTTACGATGAGCATGCACACAGGCTGGCAAAATTATACGAGAATGTAGGAGGATGAATAGCGAACGAAGCGCACAAGTGAGTGAAACAACGAAGTTGATTAGTATTACTAAAGCTTGAACTATAAAATTTCCAACGATGCAAAATATCCCGATTCGTACAACAGTTGTAGGTAGTTATCCTTTCCCGGGCTGGCTCGAATTTGGTTCAAAAAACCTTAACCAGTTTGGTGCTGCCGATATTGAGGAAATGATCGAAGATGCCGTGATCGCTGCGATTCATGACCAGGTTACGGCTGGCCTCGATGTAATTACCGATGGTGAGCAAACACGTCTTGATTTTAATTTGTCGTTCTATGGTTATATCAAAGGCATCCAGAACAACGAAACGGAAACACGAAAGTTTGGCCCGCCTGCACATGATCAACGCGGAAAAAATAATATTGTTGGCGAATTAACTGCACCAGCCGGCCTCGGTGCAGTAAAAGAGTTTCAGCGATTACAAAAGCTAGCGCCCGCAGGTCCAACGTTAAAAGCGAGTGTGCCCGGCCCGTATACGCTTAGCGGAAGGTTGTTACCCAACGAAAAATATAAAGACCGTTATGCTATAACCGAAGCGTTGCTGCCGATGGTGCGTAAAGAGCTGGAAGACCTTGTGGCTGCGGGCTGTACAGAAATCACTGTCGATGAACCATCGATGAGTTGTTATGCATATAAGGAAGATACAAAGCGATTCGTCGATATTTTCAACCGAACGGTAAAGCCCATCGTGGGGAAATGTAACCTGAGTACACATTTATGTTTTGGGAATTTCAAAGGAAGGCCTGTTGGTTATAGAAGTATTAAGCCAATGCTTCCGGATTTTCTTGATTTGTCTGTCGATGAGATTCACATTGAAATGGCCAACCGCGAGTTTGCTGAAATGGAATTACTGCAGGTATTCGCTGAAAAAATGCATGTGGCTGTCGGAATCATCGACGTAAAAAACTATTACATCGAATCGGTGAATGACGTTGTGGAAAGAATTAAACGTTGCCTGCAATATATTCCTGCAGAAAAATTATCTGTAGCTCCTGACTGTGGCCTTAGCCAAACTGCCCGTTGGGCATCGCGGCAAAAACTCATTAACATGGTGAAGGGTGCAAAGCAAGTAAGGAAAAATTTGTAAGCCGGGCTTTTGAAAACAACTATTAAACTTTGCTTGCGTCGCACACTTGTACTGTATGTTCACTTTTCATCATTAACCATTAACGATGTTAATTCCTGCCATAAAAAAAGATGAAGCGCTCATCGCCGAAATGGATGCATGTCTAAGCAATGACGATGTCTTTCAACTCTGGTGGCTCGGGCAAAGTGGTTACTTGCTGCAATGGAAAAAGCAGCGGGTGTTAATTGATCCATATTTGTCCGACTCGCTCACAAAAAAATACCTTGCAACAAATAAGCCTCATACAAGAATGAGTGAATTGGTAGTAAAGCCCGAACTCCTGGAAAATATTTTGGTTGTTACTTCAAGCCATAACCATACAGACCACCTCGACGGAGAAACGTTGATGCCTGTTATAAAAAATAATCCGGCTATAAAATTTGTTATTCCCGAAGCGAACAGGGCATTTGTGGCGGAGCGTGTGAAATGTGATTTGAATTTTCCTGTTGGTTTAAATGACAGCAAACAAGTAACAATTGGCGATTTTACTTTCATCGGTGTTCCTGCAAAGCATAACGAATTAGAACGTGATGAGCATGGCAACTCCAGGTTCATGGGTTATGTGATAAAATTTGGCGGTCATACAATTTATCACAGCGGTGATACCTTATGGTTTGATGGTATGGCGGATTTACTCAAACCTTTTAATGTTGACTTGGCATTGCTGCCTGTCAACGGCAATGATCCCTTGCGCGGCGTTGCCGGTAATCTTGATTGCTGTGAGGCAGCGCAACTCGGAAAGGAGATCGGGGCGCACTGTGTAATTCCATGCCATTACGATATGTTTACTTTCAATACTGCTAACCCAGAAGATTTTGCGAAAGCCTGCGAATCGATTGAACAGCCATATAAAATACTGCGTGGCGGAGAAGCATTTTATTCCGTAACAGCTTTAAAAACGTCAGTTAATGTTTAACACCCTTTTTTCAAACAAGCCATTCTGCCAGGCAGAAGCCATTGCTGTAGCCCGCATAATCACCGGGGCGTTTATGATCTATCATGGAGCCGAAATTTTTTCTTCGCAAACAATCCAGCACTACCTTGAATGGGACATGTTCAAAAATTTGCCAAATGGAAAACTCCTGGTATACATGGGGAAAAGTGCCGAGTTTATCGGCGGCTTATTGCTGTTCACAGGCTTATTTACAAGACTCGCTTGTATAATCTTGGGCGTTGATATGTTTTATATAACCTTCTTTGTAGGTAATGGAAAAATTTGGTACGACGCGCAACATCCTTTTATGTTTGTGCTGATGGCTGCGTTATTATTTTTCACCGGGCCCGGAAAATGGAACCTTGATTCGCCGCTCTTTAAAAACAGGTAATTATGAAAAGTGCAAAATTGTTGAGTGTCCTGCTTGTTATCGCTTGCTTTGCCGGCATCTGCAATGCACAACCTTTTGCAGAAGATATTGCTGCATTTAAAAAAGCTGACGCGCTAAAGTTTCCACCAAAACATGCGATACTTTTCGTGGGCAGTTCGTCCTTTACAAAATGGACAGATGTACAGGATTATTTTCCCGGCTACACGATCATTAACCGCGGGTTCGGTGGATCAACCTTGCCCGATGTGATCCGCTATGCCGGCCAGGTTATTTATCCTTACCAGCCAAAGGAAATAGTGATCTATTGTGGCGAAAACGATGTGGCATCATCAGACACAGTAACGGCGCAGATAGTCTTTGAACGATTCAAGCAATTGTTCGGCATGATCAGGACAAACCTGCCAAAAACAAAAGTTGTTTTTATATCACTTAAGCCAAGCCCTTCAAGGTGGAAAATGCAGGACAGGGTTACCGCCGCCAATAAATTAATAAGCGCTTATATAAACAATCAAAAGAACGCCATGTTTATTGATGTTTATCATAAAATGCTCGGGGCTGACGGGCTACCTTTACCCGGCATTTTTATTGAGGACAGCCTGCACATGAATGCGCAGGGCTACGCAATATGGAAGAAGGAAATTGAGCCCGTGCTGATGAAATAGTTTTTTATGGACCCGGCTATGGTGCATCGATGAAACTGTGTTTGCGTCGCACTCTTGTACAGTTGAATAATTATTCGACAGATATGTGACGACAAACTTGAGATTATTTCACGTAGCACATCTGGTCAAAGATGTTCAGAACGTTGAAGTGAGTGACATCCCGAATCGCTGTCGCTCTCGGAACCACAAATGATGCTATGAAAGTGGGACTGTGAACCGAGCGTGGCAA
>DLKC01000024.1 GCA_002478885.1 Chitinophagaceae bacterium UBA7600 | reverse complement strand
AAAATCGTTTAGTTTGAAAATTACTTTTTGATTTTCCTGTTTCCCCCAAAGGGTCGCTAAATAATCATTTGGGCTTTGCTCTAATGCTTCGGCAAAATTCTTAGCGCTTTCATTTAAATTATTGTCTTTCCTATATGCTACGCCTAACCAAGTGTAAATTTCTGTTTTGTTTGAGTCAAATTCTTTTAGGGTTTCTAAAAGAGTGATGGCTTCTTTTACTTTTCCATTGTCAATCCATTTAATGGTTAAGTTTATCACAGAATTGTTTTTAAAGTTGTATTGGCCAGGTGCAGTTTCTTTTAAGTCCTTGTATAAAGCGATTGCCGCATTAATACCACTACTTTCAAATTTCTTCTCTACCAGGCCAGAAATGTCTTTTGGAAAATAATCAACTAAATCTTTATGTTGTTTTCCTTTTTGTAATTCCGCTTTTAAGTTTATCGTTTTTTCAGTCGTAAAATCATTATTATAGTACAAGTGAATTGTACTGCTTTTCAAATCAACAGCCATTGAAAAATTTGTCACCAATGTTTGTGGTTGTTTTTGAGCAGATTTTTGTAGTATATTCTTAATGTCATCCAGTTGAAAAGTGTTTGTTGAGTTCAAACAATTTGTTGCAACATCTCTTCTGTAACAGGCCTCCCTGTGTCCGTTGTTGATGCAATAGTTTGTTAAAGCAAAATTATTCTCTGTCTTACGAATGATATAACCACCGTGTATCGTTACATAGTCTCCATTTGCGTCTGCTATGAATAATTGCGCTTCTTTAAGTCTTATTAAATTGTATTTACTTGCATATCTTATTGCTTCCTCAACAGTTTTGCAACTCTTCAAAATATCATGTACTAATTCCTTTTTACGATTTTTTTTATTTGGGTCGTTCGTTACCGGAGTATCGTCAATGGCTGTATAATCCATAAAAAGTCCATACTCGTTTAAGCCGCCCTGAGGGTTTTTGTACATCAGTCCATAGAAAAGTTTTCCGATGCTTAATTCTGTCCAAATCATATAACCAAAACTTTCCTTATTGGCTGGATAATACCACATTCTGTATTTGGTTGAAAAATTTTCATCTTCATTATTTCCAACCCAAACATTTTGTCCGTCATTAGCCATAAAAATCGTACAGGCATTGGAAACTAAAGTACTTGTCAAAATAGATATGAGTAAAACGAATTTTAAAGTTTTTTCTTTCATAATTGTTACTTGTATGTCAAGGTTTATAGAGTGCCTCTTTACAATGACCAAAAAACATTTCAGGGCTTTACGCTGCCGGGGATTGCTGCTGTGTCTGCCCGGCTCGCTAAAGCCGATTAATGATTTGAAGTTAATGGTTAATTCCGAAGTTAAAGTTTAAGTGTCAGCCCGAACAACTGCTGCACAGAGCTGTGAAAGTTGAGAGACGCTATTAGTCCGCTCAGCAAAGATCCATGCTGTGTTTTGATTAAAGTCTATGTCAGTTCGATCCATTAAAAAGATTTACCTTCTCAACAGGAAATATAGCGTTTAAGTCTTCTCTAATCTTCGGTGCAGCTTCCAAATTTCAGCGCTATCGCCGCCGATAAACATAATACTGCTGTCTTTATCAAATAATGACATGATTTCTTTTGTGCTCAAGCCCGATATTGGTTGACAGTAGTAAAACTGCTTGTTGTTATACATCCGCCAGCCTCACGGCTACCCTTTTATTAGCGGTTCGTTGTTATTTCTGTTTTATTTTCCAATTATTTTCTTTCTGTGGTTTTGTCCCCAATCACGCAATGATTTCATTACTTCATATAAAGTTTCTGCATGTTCTGTAACTTCATATTGAACCGTCGGTGGAAATGTGTCATAAACGTTCCGCCTGACGAGATGATTTGCTTCCAGGTCTTTGAGTTCTTTTGACAACATTTTGTCGCTGATTCCCTGCACTTCTCTTGCAATTTCTTTAAAACGTTTTGCCCCGCCCGACAACGAGAACAAAATAGGAAGTTTCCAATTGCCATTCAGTGTTTCCATTGCGTCTTTTATAGCACGAATGCCTGCCGGATCACATTTAATCGATTTTGCCATAGTCCAACAAAATTACATTACTAACTTAAACGTAAGTGCTAACTGTTGGGTTAGTACTTACCAACGGTTAGTAAACGTAGGTAATTTTGTGTCGTAAAACAAATAGATAAATGAAAATGAGTAATGACAAAAGGATCTATTGGACAGTCACCATTATTGCAATGGCGTTAATTGTGCTGCCATCGTATTTCGCACCTCGTGAATACTTAACTGAAACCATCCGCAGAATGGAATTTCCGGCTTATTTTGGATTAGAACTAGACATTCTAAAAATTGTTGGTGCAATACTGATTCTCGTTCCTGTAATTCCTTCTATGTTCAAAGAATGGTCGTATGTAGGTTTCGGAATACTTTTGTTGTCGGCAAGCTTAGCGCATTGGCTTATTGACGGACCTGTAAAAGGTATTGCACCGCTTGTTCCATTTGCAGTTTTGTCTACGTCGTATTACTATTTCAGAAAGCTGATTTATGCGAGGTGAAATTTTGATTGCTGCATGCACAATGTCCTATTGACAGACTTGTAAGTAATATGAATGATGTGGAAAAAACCTGTGAACAAGGACGTTTTAAAAGCCCCGGCTTAACCGGGCTTGTATAAAAAATGTTATTGACTACTAACCGGCTTTATCGAATACAGTCTCCCAGGAACGCTCCTCGCCAAACAGGTTTGATTTTGCATTGGCATGAACGGAGATAGACTTGCCATCATCGCTCAACTTCCAAACCTCTGTTACGTAAACAACCATTTGTTCCTGAACATCTACATGGTAAGGAGTGGGAACCATCTTGAATACAATTGAATTCACAGTCATCATTTGCCCATCAGCTGACAACTTTACGGTGGACTTCTTTGTCCATTCCCGGCTATGATTAATTTGGATTTCGCTTGCTTTACCGTCGAAGGTCAGTTTCTCCTGGCTTGTAACGGGCGTAGTACCAGGAAACGAGCTTGATACCTCTATGGTTAGAAAATTTACCTGCTCTGCAATTTTCATTGTCTTCGCCAGCATACGATCCCCCGAGTAATAGCAGCAAACAATATTTCCGCCCATACTTATCGACTCCCTGGATTTCCATTCGCCAGAAAAGCTGGCGCGTTTTGGGGTCATACCTGACAATGCAAAGCATGCAACGGTTAGTAAGAGAACAGGCTTCTTACCTGCAAATGTTGTAACAAACTTTTGGTAGTAGCCCATAAATAGTGTTTTAAAGTTATAAGGTAGTAAATTTTTTACCTGATAATGAACGGTTGCCGGAAATTTTTTCATTGGCAGCATTGAGCTAAAGCTGCCCATCTGAAAATAAAAATATGAAAGTTAATAAGTGCTCCTGTTATTTGCAAAGAATGTTCATGACCTTGCGAAGTGCGGTTAATTACATTCCGTCCAGCCCGCACCGATGTTGATGTTTATTTACAACAGTTGAAGATACATTTTGTAGCCGAGAGCGTTCGCGCTACTCTTTTTTCTCCAGGGCTTCAAAAGAAACATTTACATCCATACCGATGTAATGCCGGCTGTAAAAAGCCGCAAGCGGCATCAGCATAAGATTGCCGAATATTGTTCTTTGTAATTTCAGTAAACAGGTCAGCTACTTTTTCTTTTACTCCCCCCGTGTTGTATCGGCCAGGGTAGCCATTACTTTTTGAACGGTAGCGGTTGTTAGCCTTCGTTCATTATCTTTAGCTGCTTATTATCCTAACAAGTCTCCATTATGCAAAAATTGCTTTACCTGTTTGCGGCGGGCTGTTTATTTGCCTCCTGCCAGCCAAAAGACAGCAAAACAGAAAACTTCGTAGCTATCCAGGGCATAGATTCCTCGCTTAAGCCCGGAGATAATTTTTTCCGGTATGTGAATGGCAAATGGTACGACAGCGCGCAGATACCTGCCTCCCAACCGGGAGTTGGCGCGTATATGTTTATGAATTACCCGCAGCGGATACGCCTGCAGCATATATTGGACAGCCTTTCAAAGGCAGGCAACAGTGCAGGGAGCATCGGGCAAAAAGTGGGTGATTTCTATGCATCGGGTATGGATACCACTACGATCAACCAACGTGGCTACGAGCCCGTTAAACCTACACTTGCCCGGATCGATGCGATCAGCGACGTGCCCTCCCTGATGAAGTTCGTTGCCGGTGAAATAACCCTCAACAACGCCTCTATTTTGTATTTCAGCGTGGGACCTGATAACAAGAACAGCAGCATGAATATTGCCCATGTGTTGCAGGCAGGGATCGGCTTGCCGGAGCGAGATTATTATTTCAGTACCGATGCCCAAAGTGTTGCCATACAGCAGGCATATAAAATTTTCCTGGCCACATTATTTGAACTGACTGGTTCGGATACAACAGCCGCAAAGCATTCAGCAGATCTCGTTTATGGGATTGACAAGCAGCTTGCTGCCTCACACAGAGACAATGTGGCATTGCGCGATATAACCGCCAACTACAATAAAATGGCCGTTGCGGAACTTGTACAAAAAGAACCCAATATCGGCTGGAGCACTTTACTGGACAATATAGGCGCAAAAACAGATTCGATCGATGTATCGCAACCTGCGTACTATGAAAAATTAAATGCATTGCTGGTATCGGTACCTATCAACGATTGGAAAGTGTATCTCAAGGCATATACGCTGAACAATTATTGCAGTCATTTAAGCCAAGCCTTTGCAGATGCGGCTTTTGCGTACAATAAGATCGTTTCTGGCCAGGCAGCGCAAAAAGCCCGCGGGGAACTGATGGCAGATGCAACAGATACTTACCTCGGAGACGCACTTGCCCAGCTTTATGTAAAGCAGTATTTCCCTGAAGCAGCCAAAAAACGGATGCTGGAACTGGTGAACAACCTTCAGAAGGCTTTTGAAGCAAGGATCAACAGGCTTGAGTGGATGAGCGACAGCACCAAAGCGAAAGCAAAGGAGAAACTCTATGCCATCAGCAAAAAGATCGGGTATCCTGACAAATGGCGCGATTACGACAAGGTTAACATAGCACGCTCCACCTATTTTGAAAATATTGTGTCGGCCAATGCCAACATTTTCCAGTTCCAGCTGGCGAAGCTGAACAAACCGGTTGATAAAACTGCCTGGTTCACTACAGCGCCAACGGTTACCGCTTATTATAATCCTTTTGCAAACGAGATCGTTTTCCCGGCAGGTATTTTACAAACATCGTATTTTGACGAAGCCGCAGATGATGCCCTCAATTATGGCGGGATTGGCATGGTGATCGGCCATGAGATGTCGCACGCCTTTGATGACCAGGGGGCGCAATTCGACAAGGACGGGAATGTCGCAAACTGGTGGACACCTGATGACTACGCCCGGTTCAAGGCCAAAACGCAGCGGGTGATCGAGCTCTATAGTTCTTTTACCGTGCTTGACAGCCTACATGTAAAGGGCGCCATGACGGTGGGTGAAAATACTGCCGACGTAGGTGGTGTCGCCATTGCCTATGATGCCTTTAAAATGACCAAACAGGGGCAAGACAGCGCATTGATTGGCGGCTTTACCCCTGACCAGCGATTCTTTCTTTCTGTTGCGCGCATCTGGCGGGTAAAGATGAAGGATGCGTTTCTGCAGCTTTGGATCAATAATAACCCGCATTCGCCACCTATGTGGCGTGTCAACGGCCCGTTGATGAACTCCACTCATTTTTACGACGCCTTCCATATACAACCCGGTGATAAAATGTACCTGGCTGATTCATCGCGGGTCAACATCTGGTAGTGTAATACCAGTATTTGTTGCTAAAACAATAGCTTGTTGCCCTATTGCGGCCGGGCTTTGCGCCTGTGCCAAGGGATTCCGATAACCGTTTAGCTCCGCTTTTTTAAACCACATAGGCACAGAGGGTTTCACATAGAACACAAAGCAGCCTGATTTTCCATGAGACCATTTCTT
>DLKC01000037.1 GCA_002478885.1 Chitinophagaceae bacterium UBA7600 | reverse complement strand
ACAAAGTCGGCATGAAAATGTGTTTCAAAAATATATTTGATGCTGGCCTTTCGCTCCTCTGCAAGTTGCAGGTAGGCTTCAATATCACGAAGGGGATCAATAACGGCTGCTTCACCATTGCTTTCAATAAAATAGGCCGCTTCACTCAGGCATCCGGTATACAATTGCTGTACATACATATCGGGAATATTTCGGCAAAGATAGCAATGCATTGCTTTTCGAATATCAGCGGTAAACGACCGGATTGTTACGGGCTCTTGTGCATGTGGCATCTTCGTTGTGTCACTCACTTCAACTTTCTGGCTTTAAGGATCTCATTATAACTGGCGAAAATCAGGTGTTCATTTTTTTTATTGCTTCCTACCTGATTTAACAATTGCTTGATTTTGATTTATTTATGGAGACTTTATAGAGAACTTGGCTGTATGTTAATGCAGAGTTAAGTAATACCTGGTAATGGCTGGTGCCTGTTTCAGCAAGCGCCGGCGCTGTTGCTGAAACAGGATTTCACTCGCAAAAGGTTAAACTGCTGCATGGCGTACAAGGGGGCGACGCAACTGCAACCGATATGTTGGAAACTGCCGGGTCAACAACAAATGCACTAAAAATGAACATGAATTTGCATTTGGTATTTCGGATTCAATCCATATCTTTGCGCTCCAAAAATTGCCTAAAGGAGGTATAATTATATGCTTATCATCGATTCAAAAGACTGCGAAAACATTGACAAAGCGCTGAAGAAGTACAAGAAGAAGTTTGAAAAAAGTAAAGTGTTGCTTCAGTTGCGTGAGCGCCAGAGCTTCACTAAACCTTCCGTTAAGCGCCGTGGTGAGGTATTAAAAGCTGTTTACAAGCAGAAGATAGCCAGCGGAAAAATCGAGGCATAAACCGTTTATTTTCCGGTTAATATATTTTAACAGCCATAAGGTTTGTAACTTTATGGCTGTTTTATGCTGTTTACAAGCCAACAACATACCCAGCCTTTTATTGATTACCTGCGCTTTGAAAAAAGATATTCAAGGCATACCATTACTGCCTACGAAACAGATCTTGATCAATTCTTCTCCTTCCTCTCAACGGAATTCGAAATTGTAAAAACAGAAGAGATTACCGCTGCCGCAATCAGGTCCTGGCTGGCAAACCTCAAGGCCGGTAAGATGAGTTCTAAAAGTATTAATCGGAAAATATCCACGCTTAAATCTTTTTTCAGGCATTTATTAAAAACCGGGAAGATATTGCAGTCGCCAATGGCCACTGTTGTAGCGCCTAAAATGAGCAAAAGGTTGCCTGCGTTTGTTGAAGAAAAAAGTACTGAAATTTTATTTAGCCAGCCTGTTTTTGATGATACCTGGAAAGGCAAAACCGACGAATTGATACTGCTGCTGTTTTACCACACCGGGATGCGGCTTTCCGAATTGGTATCATTAAAGGAAACCCAGGTTGATAAGAGCTACTGCCAAATAAAAGTACTTGGAAAAGGCAATAAGGAGCGGATAATTCCTTTATCAAAGGAACTGTTACAAAAGATCGTTGCATATGTAGGCGCGAAGCCGCAGAAATTGCCGGGTGTTTCCGAGTTGCTGGTTAGCGCAAAGGGGAAGGCTTTATACGGTAAATATCTTTACAATACCGTAAAGAAGTACCTGTCGCTTGTAACTACTCTCGAAAAGAAAAGCCCCCACATTCTGAGACATACTTTTGCCACACACCTGGTGAATAACGGAGCCGAACTTAATGCGGTTAAAGAACTGCTTGGGCACTCGAGCCTCGCAGCCACACAGGTGTACACCCACAACACAATAGAAAAGCTGAAAGACGTCTATAAGAAAGCCCATCCCAAGGCTTAAAACGCGAAAAAATCAAACAAAAAAAGGTTTGTGAAAGCTTTAAAAAACAAGCGTAAAATTTGCTTTTATCCGGCAGTAGTGCTAACTTCATAGTGATAAAATACCAATATCTATTAAGGTAAATTTACTATCAAGTTCTTTCTCTTATTTTTCACCGTTAAAAGCGATTGTTATGAACGTTAACATCCAAACTGTTCATTTTGATGCCGATTCCAGGCTCACAGAGTATGTAACAAAAAAATTAGAAAAGCTAAGCACATTTCACGACAGGATTGTCAAAGTGGACGTTTATTTAAAACTGGATAATGTGGTGCACACGATTAAAGACAAGATCGCTGAGATTAGAGTACAGGTTCCCCGCCAAAACTTCTTTGTGAAGTCCTCCTCTAAATCTTTTGAAGAATCTTTTGATTGTGCTTTGGACTCATTGATTAATCAAATAAAAAGGAAAAAGCAAAAGCAAGCCGCCTGACAAAAAATTAATTCCCGGCCGCACTTCAAGTGCGGCCTTTTTTTTGCCTGGTCTATAAAAAAACGATCCGTCTCTTTTGCCGGATCTCATAGCAGGAAATGTTATGTCTTTTCGCAGCATTGCTGGTCAATAATGATCTTATTCTTTATACAATTTAAAACTTTTTACCACAGCTGTTTTTGACTTAAGGCTTACCACATAAACCCCGGCGCTGAGTTCGCCCGTGGCAATATTTACCATATTGTTCCCGATTTTACCGGTAACCACTATACTGCGAATCACCCGACCCGTCAGGTCGGCGACTTCCACAACATAGTTTTCGTTGGCTGCGCAGACAAACGAAAAATTTGTAACAGATGTTGCCGGGTTAGGGAATAATTGATAACTGGCATCTTTCTTTGTTGCAGCTAATTGCGCAGTATTTCCTGCCTTGTAAGCCGCGTAACTTTCGGGCACAATAATTACCTCGCTGGTGTCGCGGCATCCATTCGCAAAAACGGCAATCACCTGGTAGGTGCCAGGAACTTTAGGGGTATATTTCGTGTTAATGGTATTCTGTGCAGTAAATTTCTGTACCCTGTTATTGCCTTCGTCGGCAACATACAAATCGCCTTTTGCACTTACAAAAACACCCGACGGAGTGGAAAACCTGGTGGCAGACTTTCCTGCTTTCAGATCACCGGCTACGGTAATTCCGTAATTCATACCGGGTATATATTTTTGAATACGGTTATTAAAATAATCGGCCACGTAAATAGTGCCATCTTTGCTAACATAAATTCCTCTCGGGTCATTTAATTGCGTACTGTCAGACCCTTCTGAAAAACCAGCAACGGTCGTGCCTGTTGTAGCTCCCGGCGCCCATTTTTGTACACGGTCGTTTGCCCGGTCAGAAATATATAGGTTTCCCTCCGCATCGGCAAAAATGCTAAAGGGTGAGTTTAACTGGCTCGCCGAATTGCCCGGTCCGTTACCGCCTGCCACCGTAACACCGGTAGTGGCACCGGGCGCCCATTTCTGAACGCGGTTATTGTCGCCATCTGTAATGTAAAGATTACCATCCTGGTCAGCATATACATCATGCGGAACGTTTAATTGGTTCGGTGCCGATCCATAACTGTTCCCGCCAGCTACAGTCACCCCGGTATTCGCATTCGTAACCCATTTTTGCACGCGGTTGTTATACAAGTCTGCAATCAGTACGCTGCCCTCCTGGTCAACATAAAACCCCTGGGGTAGGTAAAGCTGGCTGGGTGCACCTCCAAGGCCATTCCCGCCGGCAACTGTAGTGCCCGAAGAAGCGCGGGCTTCCCATTTTTGTACGCGGTTGTTATAGCCATCGAGCACATAAACATTATCCTGGTCATCAGCGTAAACATCACCGGGACCGAATAACTGGTTAGACGCATTACCCGAACTGGTGCCACCCGCCACCGTTATACCTTTCTTGCTAAACTCAGCTTTGTAAGAATTGAAAACTGTTGTGCCATTGAGTTGCCATATAAGCACCTGTAACGAACTGCTGCTTTGAAACCCGGCCCTTAACGGATTGCCAATAGCAGGCGTACCAATGATCTTTACCGAGCATTGGCCATTGGCGACTGATTTAAAGAGCAACACTACAACCACAGCAGCAATAGTGCATGTAATTAATTTTTTCATGAGGATTAGTTTTTTACGAATCATGCAATTCGATGCGCTCTCTTATTTGCGGGCACACCGGTTTAAGGGTACTTCTTATATACGGAAAGCAACGCATAAACAGCCATTTGATGTAGCCGGCTTTCAAACCCTGCTTAAACTTCGTTGCGTCGCACACTTCAACTTTTTTTAAAAGCATTGGGCAAAACGCAACAACCAGCATGCTTGAATATAGGCAAATGCCATATGGGTAACCGCAAATGCAACTTTCGCGCGATTCATCAATGGATATTGGGATTAGAGGTTTAAGACAGACCAACGGTGTTTTGGAAAGTGGGCAATTTTTCTTTGCGCTGCATGGAAAACTGCAGTACAGGTGTGCGACGCAACAAAGCTGCCAGTGATCCGGAAGCCGGTAACCAACAGTTAAATTTCCACAACTTCAGTCTTGCTTAAATAATCGTGAAGGGTTTTATCCAGGATAGGGATAAAGAAACAATCTATAATTGTTAGCCGTACAATGCTACGTAAAAAAACTTGAAAAAAGGATGACCTGCCCCCATTTTTATTAACTACCCGCGTATAAGTAAACCATTTGCCTGGTGTTCGGGAAAAGATTGTTTCAAAAATCAGGTAGTAAAGAAAAAGTATGGTTGCAAAGAAGTAGTAGAAAGGAAAATAGCTCATTTTGTAGTAGTACACATAAAATGTCCAGCCTTTGTAGGCAGCGTAACTCAAAAGAAATATAATGCTGGTATCTGCAAGAAAATTGAGCACTCGTGTTCCGATTCCGACTGTTTTCATGCTGCAAATATCACCTCATTAGGTACATTTTTCCGTATCCTTTATTGAAATATTTGTCGGTATCCACATTACTGCCGTCTTTACCGGTGGTATTGAATTTATCAAGGCTCTTGCCATTAAGGTTGGTTAACACCCGGTAGAGATAGACACCATTTGCCAGTTTTTGACCGTATTGATCGGTGCCGTCCCACTTGTATTCTGTAATATTTCGGCCGATATGGATCGGGCCAAGTTCCTGCATAGTAATTTCCTTTACAATCTTCCCGGTTATGGTAAGTATCTGTATCCTGATGTTTTGCGGTACCTGGCTTCCCGTAACCGTAAATACAAAAGCCGTGGATGTGGTAAATGGATTTGGATAGTTGAACAGGTTTGAGATCATTGGTTTGTTGTAAACCTGGAAAGACACGGTATAATCGGTATTGCCGGCTGCATTATTGGTTTTATCCTGTCCGTGAATGATCAGCTGGTAGGTGCCATCTTCAAGGAAAAATGGGTTAAAGTCTACGGTCGCGGTATTATCCGTTGAACCAGTTGTGGCGGGCGTAAAGGTTAATGTGTCGTTATTGAAATAAAATCGTCTTAATGTTCCGTCGGGGTAGCGTAATTGTATCCTCAGTAACGATGTGTCGTCAAGCAAAAGATATTTAGACTCATCTTTCAGTTTAATGAGAATGTGAGGCTGTGCTGAAACAACATCGTTGTTTAGAATATGCACACCGTCGAACGTTACATCGAGCACAGGCTTATAATCGTCGGTTCTTACCAAAAAATCCTTGTAAAGGAAATTGTTGAAATGGTATTGCTCTGGTTGCGCGTTATCGGGATTAACGTCGAGGAAAAGATTATTCCTGCCGCTGAAATCTTTAGAATCGATAATGTAAGAAATAGTGGCAGTGTCACCTGGACTTAATTTCCTGAGCTTTGGAACCGTAAGTGTGTTTGCAACGTTGGATGCATCGTACATGACCAGTTTTACAGCAATGCTGTCAGGGAAGGCTACGTCACCAACATTCTTAAATGCAATATTAAAATTGGTTTTTTCGCCAAGTGTAAGCGTGTCTTTCAGGTTATATAGAATATTCGGTGCAAGCGCGCCTTCCGGTACCGGATCATATAGTAAACGCCAGTATCGTAACTGGTAGGCAGTTAAATTAATGCTGTCTGCGTTCCGCATCTGCAGTTTTATGTAAGGATAGGTTAAAACACTTACGCTTGAAATATCAAAATCCTGTTGCGATGAGTTTAGGGTGAATAGTAAATTTTCCGCGCCCGAAGCACTAACGCCGATAACATCAACGGTTGGGTTGTCGCCGGGTTTCGCATCAAGGGAAGCGCCTCTCCATTTCACCTGTTTCCATGCAGCAGCTGGCCCGAATACGGGCGATGTAATAAAGCCAAGCGTATCAGGTGTAGCTATGTCCATGCTCATGATAATCTTATCAAACAGGCCCTGCGATATTTTCTCCTCCGTTTTAAATGTGCTGCTGTTTTTTTTGTACATAAAGGCCCATGTACGGGGATAAGTAAAGGAGTCCATCAAATTAAAACCTGCGCTGATGAAACGACTGTATGCAGATTGGCCGGCACCATAGACCTGTTCATCTTTTTTCCAGGTGTCAACCAAAGGCTGCTGATCGTAAGGCTGATCAAAAATTATTCTTGCTGTAACAAAATAACCGGCGGGGATCCAATCCATGAAGTCCCGCATTTTTCTACGGCCCGTTGTGTCCAGGTAAGAAAATTCAAAGTTGGTCTCCGTTCCCGATTTAACGCCATCATTACAGGGAAGCCCGCTACCCATAAATCCTCCATATATTCCGGAAGGATTTGTAGAAGGCGACGCCTGGTTAAAAAACGGTTTTAGTGTTACCGGGTCATATATGTTAAATATCACAGAATGCCCAAGGCATGCGCTGGCAGTACTCGTTTGGCCGTTTATCTGGATCATGAAGTCTGCAGCCTGGGTTCCGCTGGACGGGAAGATCGAATTAACGATCATAAAAGACGAAAGTCTTGGATTGTACAGCCATTTTCGGCTGAAACTGTCAATATAAATACGTTCTGTCGAAGATTTCAGGTGCTGGTATAGATGAGATTGGTTATAACCGAAACCAGAATTTGGCAAATAAACAAAACTGCTTGTATTCCATATGTAGTTGTTGTTTTCTGGAACAGGGGCCACCCTCCAATAGTAAACAGTACTATCCGTGAAACTGATGCCCGGGTTAAATTCCAGCACTCCGCCGACGGAGGTAAGCTTTTCAGTATACTTCAAAGACGAGTTGAAAAGTTCAGTAGTGTCAATCTCCATCACATATTGTTTCAGCGGGCTGATTGGGCTTGCGGTGGAAGCGATAAGTTTAATGCCGGGTTTATTAACGATTGCAAAATTGTATGGATACACAGGTTTTAATTCGTCTTCATAAATAAAGAATGACTTTGTAATACTGTTGTTCAATTCACTTAACTCATCGTACTTATTGTCAACATCGATTGTAACGATCAATTTATTTAAGCCAACATCTCTTGTGGCTAAAATGGGAACGGTTAGCAACACCGAATCGATGAACCGTACGGAAACGATTTTTTTGTCTACCAGGTCAGCAAATGATCCGTCTGGATATTGCCTTCTCACCAGGATGGAAACTGAATCGCCTGTTGCCATCCCGATATTATAGAAATAGACTTTTACTTTAAAACTGCCGTCTGCCACTGAAATGAAAGCAGGGTCAATAAATACTTTTGAATCTTCAACAACAAAATCGGGTTTCGCATGATAATTTATCTTCAGCGCAGGATCGCCATGAAGGATATTTTCTTCGGCATGCAAATAACGTGTGGTGGAATCGGAATTGCTGTCTGCGATCAAAGTTTTGATCGCATCCCTTATGTTGAAAGAAACCGGTTTGCCATAACCGGCAGACGATGACAGGGAATTATAAAATCCTTTGTTGTAAGTATCCAGGTAAGATTCTACGCCAAAATGGCTACTCGCAATAAAGGCAATGGCACCTTTGTCTTTGGCCAATACAAAACTTTCAGATAGGGAAGTGATCAGCGACAACCTTGAAGTATCATAGGAAAATATGTTTCCTGCGTTACAACCGTTCACGGTAAAAACGGGATACTTACCATAATTGTCAAATTGATCGGGAGAGTTAAGATTGTAGTCAAGACCCGTCGCTGCGGAATGTCCAAAGTAATTTAACAGGCTTATACCGTTATGGAAAAGATTCTCCATTAATGCATTGGTTACAGGCGTTTCCGGGCCGGTTTCCGTACGGTTGAAGCTGCTTACGTTTGCACCATATAAGGTATCCTCAATAATGCGCTTGTAATTATTTTGGTGAGATGATAAAATAAAGTCAAGCGAGGCATCATTGGCGCCCACTACATGTACCATTGTTTTCATCCACGCTTTATTGTCAATGGTTTGAACTGTACTTTGTTGTTGCTGCTCGTAGAGCTTTATTTTATCAAGATAAACAGATATTTCTTCGGGAGAAATGACTGCTAATCTTCCAATAGGTGTTGCTGGTACCGGAGATAGGTCATCAGACGCAAGTAACACATCAGACGCCGGCCACCCAAAAGTAGGTACGAGGTTTAATTTATCATCGTACGAGGAATTTTGCTGCATCCGGTATTCGTTATAGGTAACAGCTTTGCCGATCAGGAATGCAAACTTTGGGCTTACCGTGAAATGCTGTCTGGCATACTTCAAAAAATTTTTTACAGACAGTGGGTGGTTTTTGATGCCAAATCCAAACTGGTCAACCAACTCATCGATATCGTAGACTTTGGTAACATAGCCGCCACCTGCAGTACTGCTTCGATACTGCGCATATTGGGCAACAGGGTTACTGCCTGCAAATAACCTTGAATTGCTGATAATAAGATAATCACCCTGGTTAGCTGTATTTCTCAGATCTATGAAATTCTTTGCTGTAATGGAAACAACATTATTTACAGCCTGCACATCTTCGCTTACCAATACCAGTTTTCGGTCGAAACTGCTTGCCGGGACCGCAAACTTTAAAAGTCCAGCCGTTTGTGTATTGGCAGTATATCTCTTGTTATTGGTAAGATCATACAATACCGGGGGCGAAACACTGCCCCAATTAAAATTGCTTATTTCAAGGTAATTGCCCTGCGTAGTGGCGGGCATATTAAAGGAAAAATCCGCTTTGCCTCCAAAGTTGAACAGCCTCGGATATTGCAGATCAAAAAAACCTACGACGACCCGGTCGTTTGGATCTCCGCTGACATTTGTAAAAGTTAAAGTGGTTGCAGCCGTATTTAGCGCGGATATCGGTACCGCGTTATTTTCAAAAACAGCAGCGCTCATTGTAGGCAATACACTGCTGATTATTGAACTTCCGTTAATATCAGCCTTAACTGTTCTGTTGCCTCCTAAATACGAGTTACCGGCAAAACTTACTTTAAGATCGGCACTCGACGCTCCGGTTTTAGGATAAAGACTTTCGGTGGTAAATTCAAGGGGGCTTCCCGGCCTGATATCGTCACTGGCCCAAAACTCGCCCGCATCATATGTTGCAGAGTAAACATATTCGCCAAAATAAACAGCCCTGCCGTAATTTATCTGAACCTGGAACTCGTGATGGTAATTGTATAGAAAATATGGTTCCGGTGAAAGCGTATTACCGGCAACATTATTTGCGGCCTCAATATTTCTCTTGTTAGGACCCGTATTTACAGTCAAAAAATATGTTGCCGTATCTGACTCAAGGCTCAAAACATCAGATAGCTGGTTGTTTGGATCTTTGTATAAAGCCCGGTCAGGTTTGCCATCATTTTGCTCGCCCCAGAATTCCAGGTATCCGTTTGCAGGCAATATTCCCGTGGCCAAACTGGTATATATGGGTATTTCAATGCCATTTCTCCATAACTGGAATTGTTCAACCGGCGTGTTCCCAAGGCCGCTACCGGCAAGTATGCCCTGGTTTATTCTGAATAAGCCGGTGTGGCCAATTTTAAATTTGTAGTAGGTCTTTGAATAGTCAATCCACTCGTTATTGAGTATTTGCGCACGAACGCAAATATTCAACAGTAAAAAGCTTAATATAGTTAAGGTCTTTCTCATTAGCCCGGGTAATAAACTTTTTGTTTTTTCTGTTTTTCCGGTCTTGGCAATTCAGGTATACCTGTGCCATTTTTTTCGGAAACCTTTTTCTTTGGCATTATATCAAGACGTATTGAAAAAATATGCGAGTACAATGGATTCGATTGGTTTGCAAGATTCGAAAATGCATAATCAATGGCCACGTTACCAACCTTGAATCCTGCTCCGATGCTTGGTTGAAAAATCCAGACCTTTTTTTGATTAAGTGTATCACCGTCAGCCAGTGCCTGTTGAAAATTGGATACGCCTGCTCTTAAAAACATCACATTGCTGATATTCGCCTCAACGCCAAATTTCGGATCAATACTTACCGGGCTCGCACTTAACAGGGTATTTCTTTTTCCGTCAAAGGTCATATTAAGGTTGGCTTCGGTAAGCAGGTGAAAATTATCGCCCAAAGCAAAGTTGTACGCACCACCGACCACTAATGTAGGTGCTGTAAGTTCGGTCGATTTTATTGGAATGTCATTATTGGTCAGGTAAAGTACTTCCTTTTCTCTTTCATCAAAAGAAAACGACCATGCGTTAAACGTGGTAGTAATATCCCTTGCCGCAATGCCGAGCCTCCATGTGGCTGTTTTGTACATAAAACCCGCGTCAAAGCCAAAACCCCATGCTTGCGCAAAGCTACCCACCTTGCGATGTATGATTTTTGTATTGGCACCCCAACTCAGTTGCCTGTCGTCATCGTCCAGGAACAGGTTTGAATAGGAAACGATAAAGGCATAATCTGCCGAAGAAAAGGAGCTGATATTATTATAGTTGATCGACCCGTCTGGTTCAACCAGGTAAAGAGTGTTTGGAATATCATCTACCCCGAATCGTAAAAATGAAATGCCCAGTGTTTTGTAACGGTCATTAAGCGGAAATGCCCCGTTCAGGTAATCGTATTTCCCGATGCCGGCGAAATACTCGGCGTGCATCAGCGAAATAGCAGGGTGTTCGTAAACATAAACGAGCCCGGCGGGGTTCCAGTAGCCTGCATTACCGTCCTCAGTACTGGCCACCTGCGCTCCTCCCATACCCAAACCGCGGGCACCGGCACCGATATTCAAAAATTCATTGGAGTATTTTCTGAACTGCGCATTCGACCGCGCCGCACACAAACCAACACACAATAAAATGATAAACAGTTTAGCCTGGTAATTCATGAGTATAATTACGGCGAAAATATGATCGAAACAGAATTGTTCAAAACATATACGTTTTAAGGCAGGCGATTAGTATGCAGGTAGCTTGTAAACACTCGATTTATTTTTCTTTGCGGATCGGCTGCACTATAGAACCCGCCCCTGTTTTCTGGCTTGCTCTGGCAGAAGAAAGTCTCGTTTTTGCCTTTGTAACGGGAGTGAATTGTGAAAAAATCAGTTCACAACCTTACACTGCATTTTTTAGGCCTTACCATTCACCTTTCCCCGTTATTCCGTGGTAGATACCTGGTACATACTTGGTAGATAAGCCGTATTAAAAGCGCACAAGATTGGTCCCGTAGCCTGGAAGTGGGCCAAGTTCGCCCGCTTACAGTCTTAGGGAAAGGGCCAAAATGGAAGATTTCTTACGCGGCCACCTATATAGCCTCACCCGCGATATATTGGCTGAAGAGTGCGACGCAACAGGTGCCAAATGCCTGGTCAGGCGATGGGCTCCAAAAAAATAGTGGTATAAATGCTGTAAAATCCAAATACTTCCCTACTTTTGCCGCCCCAAAAAGTTCTTTCGACTAAGAATAGTACAGTCCCTTAAATTGGGATAAGCTTGGGAGTCTACCGTATTACCGGCAGACGTTTGAACCAATAAAATGTAAACAAATGGCAAAAGAAATCACAGGTTTCGTAAAGCTGCAGGTTAAAGGCGGACAAGCCAATCCTGCACCTCCGGTGGGCCCGGCCCTTGGTTCTAAGGGTGTTAACATCATGGAGTTCTGCAAACAGTT
>DLKC01000092.1 GCA_002478885.1 Chitinophagaceae bacterium UBA7600 | reverse complement strand
GCAGGCCACCCACGTTGTGGTGCGACTTAATCGTTACTGATGGCCCATGTACACTTACGCTTTCGATCACATCAGGATAAATGGTTCCCTGCCCGAGAAATTTTACGCCCTCCACCTTTTGCGATTCATCGTGAAAGACATCAATAAATAATTTGCCGATCGTTTTTCTTTTTGCTTCGGGATCAGTCTTTCCTGCCAATTCGGTGTAAAAAAGGTTTTTTGCGTCAACACCTTTAACATTCAGGTCAAGTTGTTTGTAAGTGTTCAGTACACTCTCAAACTCGTCTTTTCTCAACACACCGTTGTCAACAAAAATGCCGTGCAATCTTTTGCCTATTGCTTTACTTATTAATGTAGCGGCAACCGTACTGTCAACGCCGCCACTTAAAGCCATGATCACATGTGCATCTCCGATCTGCTTTTTCAGTTTGTCAACTGTTTCCTGTACAAACGATGCGGGTGTCCAGTCTTGTTTACAACCGCAGATATTCACCAGGAAATTGCGAATAAGTTTCTTCCCCTCTGTGGAATGATATACTTCGGGGTGGAATTGTATTCCATACAGGGCTTTTGTGTCGTTGTTGTTGTACCGGAAGGCTGCAACCGGAATGCTGTCGGTTGTAGCCAGTAATTCAAAACCTCCAGGTAATTGGGTTATTGAATCGCTGTGGCTCATCCAAACCTGCGATTCATTGCTCACCTCATGCAGCAAAATATCGTCTTTTATTTTTGCCAGTTTTGCCCGGCCAAATTCTCTTTTGTTTGATTTATCGACCCGGCCGCCAAATTCTTTTGCGGTTAACTGGGCGCCGTAACAAATGCCCAATACCGGCAGGTCTTTAATAATAGCAGGAATATCAACCGTTGGCGCATTTTCTTCGTTCACGCTGCAGGGCGACCCGCTGAGGATAACCCCTTTCAGCGTGCCGTCGTTTTCAACCGGTTTGTGAAAAGGAGTTATTTCACAATAAACATTTGCTTCTCTTACTGCTCTGGCAATTAATTGGGTGTACTGGCTTCCGAAATCGAGTATTAGAATTTTTTCAGTCATAGTATGTGTGAATGTAGCTTGCTCACCCGGTAATTACCATCGCACCCGGGATCTTTTTCCGTAACAGAACAGGTGATCAAAATTGTTGCAGCTGAAGTGTGCGACGCAACAGTTGCCCAGCTGTATTCCTATTGCCCGGCCCCAAAAATTAATTCATTTAAGGCCTGTTTTAAAATTGCTGCGAAGGTAATTGAATTTAAAATTGCGGTTAAACGGATTTTTTTCCGCTTGTAGAACTTGGCACCGCCCCGTGGATAAAGATTTTTTAACTTACACCCGATTAAAACAAACCTTCATGAGAAAAATTTTCCTGCCTGTATGCTTCCTGGCAATATTATTTTCTTCCTGTGACCTTATACTCGACAAAACCGTTCATGGCAACGGCACATTGAAGAAAGAAGCGCGAACAGTTTCCAATACAGATAAAATTAAATCTGCCGGCAGTTTTGATATCGATATTGTACAGGGTTCGCCGGCAGGCGTGGTTGTTGAGGCTGATGAAAACCTGCTTCCCTATATCATCACCGAGGCGAAAGGCGGCGCATTGGAGATTCATACCAAAGAACATTACAGGTTAAGCAGTGATGACAAGATTAAAGTCACAGTAACCACAGACAGGTTAGAACTGCTCGATATTGCCGGCAGCGGAAACATCAGGGGCATCGGCAAGTTTGCCGGCAGTGACCACCTGAAGATAAGTATTGCCGGCAGTGGCGATGTTGACCTCGCGGTAAATGCGCCGGAGGTGGAATCGCATATTGCAGGAACAGGCAGCATTAAATTAAGCGGCGAAACAAGGGAATCAAAAATCGAGATCGCCGGCATGGGTAACTACCACGCGGCAGATCTTAAGAGTGAGGATGTGGATATCCATATTGCGGGTAGCGGCAATGCTGATGTGTATGCCGAAAGCAATCTTAATATCGATATTGCGGGCAGTGGCGATGTGAATTATCATGGCAACGCCTCGGTGAAGCAAAACATCGCCGGAAGCGGCAAGATCAAGAAAGTTGATTAATGAATTTTGTGTATAAAAAAAGCACGTTCAAACGAACGTGCTTTTTTGTTGGGCCAGGCAGCATCGCCCGGGTTAAGCTTTTGTTGCGTCGCACACTTGTGCTGCAACAAGCACAGCGGCTTTTTATACACGGGAAACTTAGTCATTCTTGTATACCACGCCGTCCTTCATCACGAATTTTACTTTGCCCATAGATTGAATATCGGTCGACGGGTCGCCATCTACTGCGATAATGTCGGCGAGTTTGTTTTTCTCAATGGTTCCAACCTTATCTGTTATGCCGATCAGTTCTGCTGCGCTCACTGTAGCTGCTTTTATGGCTTCGAGCGGCGGCATGCCGGCTTCGGTCATGTAAATAAACTCTATCCAGTTTTTGCCATGAGGGTAAACGCCTGCATCGGTCCCGAAGGCGATCTTTACGCCAGCCTTGTAAGCCTTGCCAAAAGTTGATTGTATTTTGGGACCGATGGCGATGGCTTTGGCAGCGATCACCTCAGGAAAATAACCGGGTTTTTTTGCAGAGTCGGCAGTCGATTTACCGGCTATGATGGTGGGCACGAGCCATGTGCCGTTTTGCTTCATCAAAGCTATGCCTTCATCGTCGAGAAACGTGCCGTGTTCAATAGAAGTTACCCCTGCACGCACGGCCCGTTTTATGGCTTCAGCACCATGTGCGTGTGCGGCCACTTTCATTCCATAGTCTTTCGCAGTTTGAACCATGGCTTTTATTTCTTCTTCGCTGTACTGTGCGCCGGTGCCGTCTTTCTCCATACTCAACACACCGCCCGATGCTGTAATTTTAATGAGGTCGCTTCCTTCCTTGTAGCGCTGTCTTATTGCTTTTACGCAGGCATCGACGCCGTTGGCAATGCCATCATCAATGCCGGGGTCGCCAAGCAGGTCTTCTCTTAAGCCGTTGGTTACATCGCCATGCCCGCCGGTGGATGAAATGATCTTGCCGGCAGTGTACATGCGCGGACCAATGATCAATCCCTTATTTATGGCATTGCGCATAGAAATATTTACGGTGCTTCCACCCACAACGCCCACATCTCTAACGGTAGTGAAACCTGCCATCAGCGTGCTGCGTGCGTAGGAGATAGACTGGTATGCATAGTCAGCCGGGTTCATTTTAAATTTATCGGTGAAAGCAGAAGGGCTTTGCTGCATGGTCATGTGTACATGACAATCGATAAGCCCGGGCATTACCGTTTTATCTTTCAATTCAATGATTTTATCGCCTGCAGCGCCACTGGTATAACCGTTTTGCACATCGGTTATTTTATTGCCTTCCACCACCACAGACATTTCTGTAAGCACTTTCAGATTTTGCGGATCAACCAGTTTGCCACAATGAAGAATGGTTTTTTGCGCGAACAACAGACAAGGAATAATCGTAGCGAATACAGCAATCATTTTTTTCATAACGTTCTGTGGTTTTGATGAAGATAGTAAAGATGTTGTATCATCGGTTAATGATATTTTTACCTGGGTTGATTTTTTATCGATGCCTTGACCTTTTAACTGCGCAGCGGTATGGCGTACAAGTGTGCGACGCAACCATGCTGCCATTTGCACTCATGCCGGGAACAAAATGATTTCCCAATCCTTTGATGAATGTATATTGCCAAAAAAAATCATGTACGAGTCTGTAACCCAAATGCGTGTACGTTATGCAGAGACCGACCAGATGAACGTAGTGTATTATGGCAATTACGCGCAATATTTTGAAGTCGGAAGGGTAGAGGCGATCAGGCAACTTGGTTATACATACAAAGACATGGAGGCCTCGGGCGTTATTATGCCTGTGGTTGAAATGCATGTGCGCTACCTGCGGCCTGCAACTTATGATGACCTGCTTACGGTAAAAACTTTGTTACGTGAATTGCCCGATCAGCACCGGATAGAATTTTTCCAGGATGTTTACAATGAACATGGAAAGCTTTTGTGTGCGGGCCGCGTTGTGTTGTATTTTCTCGATGCGGCAACAAGAAGCAAAACGGTAATGCCGCAATCGATGCGGGAAAAACTGCAGCCGTTCTTTGCCTGATTTTTTGTACCCGGCTCCGGCACTGCTATCATCGCCTGTTGCGTCGCACCCTTGCACGTTCAAATCAGTATTGACCATTTATTACTTCAACTCATCAAGCAGCATAAACATTTTTGAAGTAATGCTTCCTTTGCTATCATCATAGTTGTTGATGATGATGGCAAATGTATAAGTGCTTCCACTTTTGGCAGTGTGATAACCGGTGAATCCTCTTGCGCCGCCGATAGTGCCGCTTTTCATTTTCATTCCATTGTAAGTGGGCAATGCATTGTAAAATGAATTATACCAGGGCTGGCCTTTTGCGTATTGCAGTGCTGTTACCAATGCGTTCGTGGTGACGCGGTTTTGCGGAGAGAGTCCGCTGCCATCCATAATGTTCAGCGAATACGGGTCGATGCCTTTGCTGCTCCAGAAATCGTTTAGTATTTTCAACCCGTTTTGTGTTGACCCAAGGCCCGTTTGCTCATAGGCCATTGTTTTCATAAGCGCTTCTCCGTAAAGGTTAATGCTTTTCTGCAGGAACCAGTAAGTGACCGAGTCCAGGGTGGGGGAGTAGTAAGTAAATAAATTAGTGGCTTTATAGCTTAGCGGTTTTTCATACAGCAAGGCATCAAACGATGTTTTGAAATCGCCGGTATGTTTAATTCCATTTTTGTCAAGACCGATAGCGATGGACTTGAGTAAATACGCCGGCCCATCTGTCACCGCGCCGCGGATATTGAATTTGCGCTCATTTACGGGTATAGTGCCATTGATCATTGCAACCTGTGAATAAGGCGAAGTATAGACATACGCATTGTCGCCGCTGCCCGCTGCAGCAGATGTCAGCTCATTGTTGTAGCTCATCATTTCCTGGGGAGGGAAAAAGGCCGTAACCTCAACTGTATCGCCAATATTTTTTCCTGATTTCAATTGCACGCCGTAGGCGTTCTCGTTCCAGTTAATGGCCCAGCAACCTGCACCGTAATAATTACCAATGTCCTGCCAGATCCATCCATCGGGTACCGGATTGTTTTCAAACTTCGATGCATCTGCGTAAATGCTTCCGTTAATGCTGCTGATGCCTTTTGCTCTTAATGCCGCGACCAGTTGATCAATGAACGCGTTGCCATTATTGAACCGGTCACTGCCTAATGTTGGGTCGCCATAGCCTGTGATGTAGATGTTGCCGTTAAGAACGTTTGCTTGTATGCTGCCATCGTAGCTCACTGCTGTTTTAAAGCGGTAGTCTTTGCCCAGCACATCAAACGAGGCTATGCTGGTAAATATTTTTTGTGTGCTGGCTGCCGCAAGACCTGTTTGTTCGTTGAATGCATAAACAGTTTTTCCTGTTGCTGTTTCCACAACATTCAGACTTACGCTGGCATGTTTCATTTGTTCATCTTTCAGCAGTAGTTGCATGGCTTTATCGATGCGCTGCTGTATGCTTTGTGCTACAGCGGGTATATAAGCCAATACTGAAAACAGTATCAAAATATTTCTTTTCATAATCATCGTTTACCTTGCGCAAGATAAAAGAGTTTACGGGTTCGGGAGTTCAGGGGTTAGCAGGTTATAAAAAACGAGCGGCAACTTTTGACTCAACTTGTAAACAGGCGAACTTGTGAACCCGTAAACATTAGAGGAACTATGAAAAGAATAACAGCGTCAATTATAACGATCGGGGATGAACTGTTGATTGGCCAGGTGGTAGATACCAACAGCGCGTGGATGGCCCAGGAGCTGAACAGCGCGGGTGTGTGGCTGCAACACCGGGTAGCGGTGGGCGATGTGCGGGAAGACATATTGCTGGCATTGGAAGAAGAAGGAAAGCGATCAGACATTGTGCTTATTACCGGCGGACTCGGCCCGACTGCTGATGATATTACCAAGCCGGTGCTCTGCGAATATTTCGGTGGCAAAATGGTAGTGCACCAGCCTACGCTGGATCATGTTATTTACCTGTTCGAGCAGGTGTTCAAAAGGCCGGGCGCATTGCTGGAGCGAAACAGGAAACAGGCCGAGGTGCCCGATGTGTGCAAGGTATTAAAAAACGAACGGGGCACAGCCCCCGGGATGCTGTTTGAAAAAGACGGGAAAATATTCGTAAGCCTGCCTGGTGTGCCGCACGAAATGCAGGGTTTAATGAAAGACCATGTGCTTCCTTTAATCAAAACAACATTTAATGCGCCGCATATCGGGCACAGAACGTTGCTTACGGCTGGCATTGGCGAATCGGTGCTGGCAGAGATGATACAGCAATGGGAAGAGGCATTACCTGCTTTTGTAAAACTGGCTTACCTGCCTAATTTCGGTATGGTGCGATTGCGGTTGACTGCTTCAGGTGAAGAAGCCCTGGTGGAAACTGAATTGGACAAACAATTCGCCGTTTTGAAAGAGTTGGTAAAAGACTTCCTGGTGATCGATGCCGACCTGCCGATGCATGAAGTGGTGGGTAAAGTTTTAAAAGAAAGCGGTAAAACCATGTCAACAGCGGAAAGCTGCACCGGTGGCTACATCGCACATTTAATAACATCCGTTGCCGGCTCTTCAGACTATTTTCGTGGCAGCGTGGTAAGCTATGATAACAGTATTAAGATAACTGTTCTTCATGTTAACGAAGAAACATTGACAACCATCGGCGCAGTGAGTGAAGAAACCGTGACTGAAATGTGCAAAGGCATTTTGGCGCTGATGAAAACAGATTATGCTGTTGCTGTTTCAGGGATCATGGGGCCGGGTGGCGGAACTGCGGAGAAGCCGGTTGGTACCGTATGGATCGCCGTTGGCAATAAAGATAAGACAGAGGTTAAAAAGCTCCATTTCCGGTTTAACCGAAAGCGTAATATTGAATTAACGTCGGTAAATGCACTTAACCTTTTGCGCATGTTCATTCTTAACAACAGTTAGTTTTGATTTATTACCTTTGGCGCGATCGATTGCTGCCATTGGCTGTGCAGTACACGCTGTGCGACGCAACCGGTGCTGATAATGTGAAGAAAGCCGGGTTCATAAAATTGAAAACAAAGATTCCTGCTCTTTGCCGCAGGAAATGAAATCAAAAAAATACGTATGGCCATTGTTGATCTCGTGATGCCCAAGCTGGGTGAAAGTATTACAGAAGCCACTATTTTAAAATGGCACAAAAAGCCGGGCGACACTGTAAAAGAAGATGAGACCGTGCTGGAAATAGCCACGGACAAGGTAGACAGCGAAGTGCCTTCGACCGCCTCTGGGACGATTACGGCGCTGCTCTTTAATGTGAATGATGTTGTGCCGGTGGGAACGGTGATCGCTACCATTGAAACCGCTGCCGGCGCTGCCGTTGCCGAAACGCCGACTCCGGTGATTGCCGCCCCTCAACCGGCACCTGCTGCCGCTGAAATTCCGTACGTGCCATCTCCCTCTTCCGCGGCTGTTACCGGGGCATCCCATGGGCCGAGGTTCTACTCACCGCTGGTATTGAATATCGCAGGCAGCGAAGGCATAAGCATGACTGAACTGGAAGCGGTTCCGGGTACGGGAAATGAAGGCCGCGTTACCAAAAAAGATATACTGGAATATGTGGCCAATAAGAAATCAGGCAATGCTCAAGCCAAACAGGAAGCTATTGTTTCACCGCCTGAAGTAAAATCACAGGAAAAGGCAGCGCCTAAAATGGAAGTGCCCGCTGTTATTGAAACTGCACCCGATGCTTATACTGGCTCCAATGTAGAGATCATTGAAATGGACCGCATGCGCAAGCTCATTGCGAAACATATGGTCGACAGCAAACGCACGAGCCCGCATGTGACCAGCTTTGCCGAAGCGGATGTTACCAACATGGTGTTGTGGCGGGAAAAAGTAAAGAAGGAATTTGAAAGAAGAGAAAATACCAAGATCACTTTTACGCCGCTGTTTATCGATTGCCTTACAAGGGTGATCAAAAAATACCCGATCATCAACAGTTCGGTGGACGGCGAGCGAATTATTATAAAAAAGGATATCAATATTGGCATGGCCACGGCGTTGCCAAGCGGTAACCTGATCGTTCCTGTGATCAAGAACGCGGATTATCTCAATCTTGTAGGGTTGAGCAAATCGGTGAATACATTAGCTGACAGCGCACGCAACAACAAATTGAGACCGGATGATACCACGGGCGGCACCTTTACCCTCACCAACGTTGGCACATTTGGCAGCCTGATGGGTACGCCCATTATCAACCAGCCGCAGGTTGCAATTATGGCTGTTGGCGCCATCAAGAAAAGGCCGGTGGTGATTGAAACGGAGCAGGGCGATACAATTGGCATACGCCACATGATGTATATTTCGCTCAGTTATGATCACCGCATTGTTGACGGCAGCATAGGCGCATCATTCTTAACCGCTGTAGCCAAAGAATTTGAAAGCTGGGATATAGAAAGAACGTGGTGAAGAAGGTGAGAGGTTAGACGTGAGACGTGAAACGAGAAACGTGAGATTTGGGGAGGCAAAGTTGAGACTACAGACATGAAATAATATAAAATCAGGCCTCGCAAATTGCGGGGCTTTTTTATTGCTTGTAGTTAAGAAAACATTGTTTTTGTTTACCGGCTGGAGTACCGGTGGCAGCAGTTGTTGCGTCGCACACTTGTACGGTTTGTTCTTTATTGGACAGCGTGGGAATTGAGCGATTTTGAGTGCTGCTTAAAGCTAACATTTGTGCTAACAAGAAAAGCGGACCCGCATTGTTTATAAACGCGGCGTGCGCTTTTGTTTGCAATGCGTATTCTAAGGTTCCGGCGTACCTGCCCAAAAGCTACCCCCATAGTTCTGCACAGGTAATATTTTAATTGACCAGGTATCCAAACTTTTTCAAAATTTCCCTTGCGCTTTTTGAATAGAGAAATGCATAAAATTTTTCTGATGCTGCCTTATTGGTTTCAGCGCCGTGCTTTGTTATTACAGCAGCCTGTGAGATGGGGCTGTAAACCTTCCTGTCAATATCAACCCAGGTTCCTTTGCCTTTCAGTTCATCAGAGAGCACCACAGATTTTGCTGTGAAGCCGATATCAGCGGCAAGTGTTGTAATATACTGGTTGGCCTGGGATATGCTTTCACCGTAAACGAGCTTGCCTTGCACCTGGTCGAAGAGGCCATAATATTTTAACGCTTCTTCGGCGGCAACGCCATAAGGCGCAGTCTTTGGGTTGGCAATGGCGATTTTTTTGACATCAGCAGACAACAACATTTTTAAATCAGCTTTGGGTCTTAGATCCGTCCTGGAAGTCCACAATACAAGCAACCCTTTTGCGTACACTTTTGGAGATTCGGTGGCCATTTTGTTTTTGTAAAGTTCTGCCGGATACTTTGTGTCGGCCGACACAAAAACATCGTATGGAGCGCCTTCCTGTATCTGTTGTGTGAGTTTACCTGACGAGCTCAGTATTACTTCCACCTTGATGCCGGTTTCATTTTCGAATTTGTCTTTCAGTGCATTCATGGCGTATTGCATATTGGCCGCGACTGCTACGGTTACTTTTCCCTTATCTACGGGGCTGAAAGATGCGAATGTGATGGTAGTGATAATTGCTGTTAACAGATTTTTTTTCATAAAGATTATTTTGATGCCATATGGTTCAAATTCAACGGCGTGCTGCTTAATATTTTACTACAGTACAAGTGTGCGACGCAACGAAGCTGCTGTTTGCAATGCAGCCGGTAACCAAAGTCTTTGTTAGTTTGAACCTGTTCTAAAAATTAAACTTGCCCAATACCGGCGTAAACTTTATGCTGAAATACCCCCACACGGGTGTGGTAGTTTCATCGCCGCCCTTGCGGATGATGGTCATTGATTTTGTTACAGCTGCCCAGCAGAAACCCGCTTCTATATCAGTAAAGCTATTGGCTTTGTAATTGATGCGCCAGTCGTTTTCAAATCCAAGATATTTATCGATGGTTGCGCCGTTTGAAATAAAATTACTCTGCGAATAAAACAGGTGGTTTTCGCAACGCAGCAATAGTTTGTTTTTCTGATACCACAAAAAGAGGTATGGATTTACAAGGCCTGCATTGTTTACATCTGCAGGGAAAGTGGTGAAGATATCGAGGTTACCCATAAAACGATGTGCTACACCATAGAGCGGAACAAAGTTGTTGTCTTTCGTTACGGGTTGTGTGGCATCGTGGCCGCTCAAGTATTCCATTCCCAACCTGAACGTATAATTTTTTATGCCGCTGTATTTTATTTCAGGTTGCAGGTAGTAAGCGGCTATTTTTTTGCCTGAAGAATCTTTGCCATACTGGTAGTAGCCGCTAAGGGTTAAGTACCATTTTGGGGTACTGTATTCCATGCGCCCCCCGCTGGTAAATCTCATATATGTTGTTTTGTAGTTCACCGCGCTTTGGTAGCCATCGGCGGAGTTAAGTGTTATAATATTAATCTTGTCTGAAGGTTTCCAATCAAGGTAATGGATAAAAAGCTCTTTATAGTTGATAAAGCCGGTTGGTTTGTAGTTGCTGGTGAAAACATTCTCTGCGTTTTGATTGTACGCGGCAGTTAGTTCTGTGGCAAAATCTTTTTTATTGTTGTAGATAAGTCTTGCCGCATCATGTGACCCTCCGGCGGTTCGCCAGTCATTCTCAGAGAACATGCGCTGATTGTCGTAAGCGATGCGTTGCCTGCCAAGCCTGACAGAGAATTTATTGGTAAAATGGGGCTCTGCATATACTTCGAAAAGATAGAGTGGCTGGGTTGGATTGCGTGGATCTTGTTGGCCCCATACCCGGGCATCCTGTAAAGAAGCAAACAAGTCAAATTTATTGCCGCTGTAAGCAATGTTCAATCTTGCACGCTGTGCCACGAAGAAGGCTGCGCCGGTGTCGTGTGTGGCAATATTCCGGTAGCCGTGCCTGTATTCGGCCCGCTGTCTCAATTCAAAAGAAATGATAAGCGAATTAGTTTTCTTTTTGGCACTGTCTGCCAAAGCTGTTGTTTTTTTTGTGGAATCCTGTGCAAAAGAGGCAAGGCTGAGACCAGCAAAAAGAAACAGTCCAAAAACTTTTTTTTGATTTCCTGTCATAAGCATATTCTGAAGTATAAACATAGTGAGGTTTATACGGTAGGCTTATGAACAATCCTATCAAACTATCAGGAGAAAATTGATTTTCTGTATTCACCGGGTGTGCAGCCGGTGCATCGTTTAAAAGTTCTGAAAAAATAAGTGAGGTTATTAAAACCACTCGCAAACGCGATTTCTCTAAGAGAACAGTCCGCTGCCTGCATCATCATCATAGCAGTCCTGATGCGTTTGCCATTGATGTATTCGACCGGCGTAACGCCAAACTGTTTTTTGAATGAGCGGTAGAAATGCGGCTCGCTCATAAATGCTGCACGGCTGAGTGTTTCGATGCTGATCTCCTCCTGCAGGTTCTTTTGAATATAGGAGATGACCGGTTTAAAACGGGTCGATATAGCCGATGGCCGCAACCCGCTGTTATTGCCCTTATATTGGATGCTGTTTGCTTCCTGGCTTATCGCTGATCTTGTTTGGCTGCCCTGCATTTTTTCCCGGCTTATTGATGATAACGCCTCTAAAATACATGATTTTGATGTCATTCCCTTGTGGCGCACCAGCGTATGCCCGGGTGTTAAAAATACAGGTTAAGGGAACAGCTAAAAATTCAAACAATGGCATTGTTTTTTCTGATGATTTTGTAATTTACTGTTGTTTAAAATCAGCAGCATATGAAGTCTTTATCTGAAACCTGGTTTGCCGATGGTTGTATCGATTTTGAATTGAAGAAATACACACTGTTGGCTTACCTGCAGGAAGTAAACAAATGTTTTAATGAGCACAAATTGTACCCGCAACTTGCCGATGTGATTTTTCATTACAACAACATGGTGGCCTTTCGCGAAAACAAGAAGTACCTGCAGGAACAATTTCCTAAACGATTTACCGGTATTCAACTGCAGCAATTGCAGTTGCTGTACGAACAAATGATTGAAGACGATGACCTGATGAGTGAGTTGGAAGATATTATCCACTATGCAGCAGGTAAAATGAAAAGTACCATCAGCAGTGGTGCCGAGTTGTATGAATTCGTGGAAGACAAACTGCGGATAAGCCCTGTTGGCATTATCCCGCTGGAGCAGGCTGAAGGTTATTTCTTTCTTGGAACCAGCGATAAAAAAGATACCCGTGTTTACTATTACCGCCTGAGTATTTTTGAAAAGCACGACGAAAAATATCGCAGCATAAAAACATCGTTTATTCATAGCTGGTACCGGAGTGTGGGATACACTTATGAGAGTATCAAGCACGAACTTATCCGCAACAGAACGGAGCTGCCCAATCCGGCTGTTTATGCCATAGAGTCGGCATTTCCCTGCCCGGTAGATGAAACACTATTGCCTGTCGCCAAAAGAAGCCTGGTAAAATATATTTCAGAAAACGGCGCCTGATCCTGGTGGTTGTATGATGATCCTCAAGGCCGCCTGTTTATTCAAAGGGCACCTGTGCCGGTGTTCGCTGCTGTTTTACAATCCTTCGCATTTGTAAAACTACAGCTACAAGTATCAAAGCAAAGCCAATATAAAAATAATGGCTCAGGTATTTGTTTTCGCTGAACACTGCGAAGGCCAGTATAATTCCATATACAGGTTCCAGTGTTAATGTAAGATTTACCGTAAAGGCACTCACCCTTTTTAATGCACTTATATAAAGAATAAAAGTAAGCACAGTACAAAATATACCAAGTATGGCAAGCCACAGCCAGTCCCACTGCTGCGGCACCTGTATGTTTGAATGCAGCAAATAATTGTACAATGGCATTAGTATCGTCAAGCCCAGAAATCCACCGGTGAGCTGGTACAGTGTTATTGCCTGCGGGGCATAACCACTCACGATTTTCTTATTCAGCACCGAAACGATCACCGTGGCCAGCGCAGAGAGCAGCCCAATATAAATGCCCGCAGAGAATTGCAGGTTACTCACATATATAATCGCAATCCCTACAAGTGCAAACATGCCAAGTAAAATCTCTGTGCTGTTGATTTTTCTTCTGAAGAACAACGGTTCAATGATCGCCGAAAGCAAACCGGTTGTTGCCAGGCAGGTAAGCGCAATTGATACGTTGGCATATTTGATGCTGCCATAAAAAAGCAGCCAGTGCAACGAAAGAATGGTTCCTATCGAGGCAATCTTTAGAAAATCACGTAAACTGATCTTCTGAATTTGTTTGCTAAAGAAAAAATAGATCCACAAAGCCGCCGCGGTAATAAACATGCGCCACCATACGAGCCATCCTTCATTTAAGCTAATCAGCCTGCCGAGCACACCGGTAAAGCCCCAGAGAAAAACAGCGATATGTAAACGGATGAGTGCGGGTTTCATGCTCTGCAAAGAAAAGCTAATGATGTTATGTAAAAACCCGGGAAAAAAAATTTATGGTCCCGGCTTCAGCATTTCATGGCGTCTTCGTTGCGTCGCACTCTTGTACATTCAGCCATAAGTCAGCAGTATTAAGAAACTGATTGGCCCTTTTCTGTGGTTTTGTGATGCACCGGGTTGGTAAAGTACAACTGAGTAAAGCGGATTAGCCGGCACTTAAGCACCTCAGGCGATCCGAGATGTTGAAGTGCGTAAAAAATAAAAAATATTGTTAAGCTGTTATTTTGAAGCAACTTTTTGTTCAGGAAAAGTGCTGCTTTTTACAACCGGTGAGCCGACTTGTTTGCGGTAGTTTTTAAACAGGCTGTTCCATTGAATATTCAACACGCCGAGTATGCCTTCTTTTAAAATGCCTTTGTTCATTTTACTTATACCCTCTTTGCGGTCTATGAAAACAATGGGAACTTCCTGAATTTTGAAACCAAGTTTCCAGGTGGCGAATTTCATTTCTATCTGGAATGCGTAACCCACAAACCTGATCGCATCGAGGTTGATTGATTCAAGTACTGTTTTCCGGTAGCACATAAATCCGGCAGTGGGGTCATTGACAGGCATCCACGTAATAAAACGGGTATATATGGCTCCGCCTTTTGAATACAACTGGCGGTCAAGCGGCCAGTTATCGACTTTGCCACCCTTTACGTAGCGGCTACCAATAGCAAGATCGGCACCATTGAATTTGCAGGCATTGTACAGGCGTTCAAGATCGTTGGGGTCATGAGAAAAATCTGCATCCATTTCAAATATAAACTCATACCCTTTTTCGATGGCCCACTTAAACCCATGAATATAGGCAGTGCCGAGGCCAAGTTTGCCCGTGCGTTGCTCAAGGAAAAGGCTTGAAGGAAATTTTTGAATCAGCTGCTGAACAATCAAAGCAGTGCCGTCAGGGGAATTATCATCAATAACAAGAATGTGATAACCCTGGTTTAAAGAAAAGATTGCACCAATAATTCCTGCAATATTTTCTTTTTCATTGTAAGTGGGTATAATAACTAGCTTTTCCAATGAGGGGATTTTGCCTGCTTCCGTATTCGAAAATACAATATTCCACGCTTTATCAATGCAAGTATGTTGTGTGTTTTGCGGAAGCGCTATTTTATAAAACTATTTTTTTAACAGGGTCCTGTTGAGGATTTCGGTAAGTTTCTGTTTGGTATTCATGGCGAAATCGCCTTTCATCATCCAATCATAGTACTGTGGTTCGGTACGGAGCACCTCGGTCACGGGCTTTCCTTTGTGTTTGCCAAAGTTGAAGATTTCTATGCCGTTCACTTTAATAAATCGCCGGGCGAAATCAACGATCTCGTCTTCGCCGGTAAATTTAACAATTGTCTCTACTGTTGTGCCGATGTTTGGATAGCGCTCCACCTGGGCTTCCAGTATTTCGGCGGTTGCAGCAGCATCAGCTTCTGCGCTGTGGGCATCTTCGAGGTTTTTGCCGCAATAAAATTTGTATGCTGCGCTAAGGGTTCTTTGTTCCATCTGGTGAAAGATCTTCTGCACGTCTATCATCTTTCTGCCGTCGGTTGAGAATTCCATACCTGCACGAATGAATTCTTCAATAAGCATGGGCACATCAAACCGGTTGCTGTTATAGCCACCGAGATCGCAATTTTCCACAAACTGCTTTATCTCATTGGCAACCTGTTTAAAGGTGGGTGCATCTTTTACCATGTCATCGGTAATGCCGTGAATATCTGAAGACCCTGCAGGTATGGGCATTTGAGGGTTGATGAGTTTGCGTTTTACGAGCCTTGTCCCATCAGGCATAATTTTCACAATAGCTATTTCTACGATCTTATCAGTTCCGATATTCGTTCCCGTAGTTTCCAGGTCGATAAATGCCAGGGGACGGGTCAATTGCAATTTCATCAGTAAAATTTCGATTTTTAGCCGGGCAATATAAATATATGTACCGAGCTTTTATGAGCTGCCAAAGTTAATATTTAGGATTTGCTTCTGGGGCTTCATTTTTTTTGCCGTTTTTTCTCGCTTTCACACAATGAGATTTCGCAATCACGGCCTTGCTATCTTTTACTTTTATCGCTGCCTGTTTTTATTTTGCCTGCCTTGTTGTAAAGATCGTTGAGAAAAAGAATGTATAAATTGCTCAGCACCCAGCCAACGATAACGGTAATTGAAAGAACGACATACTTTCTTATAGTTGTTTTATAATCGAGCAGGCTTGACAGCATTTTACTAAAGAAGCCGATAAAAAATATCACCACGCTGAAAATAATCACCTGTACGGGCAGGTTGACCGTAATGTTGGAGAAAAAGAACTGGTAACTGAGATAAATAAAATAGCCAAGAGCAAGAAAGCCCAGCACGGTGAGGCTGTACTTTAAAGGCTTGTTTACCTCAACAACCTTGAATGGAAGTTTACTGGCAGTTTTTAGCAAAGGTTCTATTTCAGCCGCTTTCTCGGGTATGGTTACAAATTCCTTCACATCAAGAAACCGGTAGTGTGGGTCGCCATTTCCATTGACAGTCTGCATATGATTGTTGGTAACCTGTTCGTTCCACCGTTGTTTTACATATTCATATTTTACCTGCGCGTAACCGCTGTACATTAATGCGTAGGATTCCGTATCGTTAAAAGAATCGAGATCTGTTCTTATTTCTGAAAGCTGTGTTTGCACATTGCGCTGAATACTATACCTGGTGAGGTCTTTGTCGGCGTCTTTTATTTCGGAGTAAAGTATTTTTCTTTTCGGGTCCTTACAGTATTTCCAGTTTTCAGGATCGCCCGGAAGATCATTTTTTAAATTAACCACCAGTAATTTGTTTAGCTGCGCCGTGTAATTGCGTTCTTTTATATCCATAAACTGCAATTCTCTTAACCTTTCCTGTAAAATATTATCGGCCCTGAAAAACAGGCCTGCACTATTTGTTTCGGCAAGTTTGGAGGTTGGCAATTGTCCGCTGGCATCGCTGATGATCATATTCCTGCACTCCTGTTCTATTAACGCAGCAATTCCCTGGTTGTCGTGCAAGCCCCCGTCGATCAGCTGAAGGTCTATGTTCTCATAAAGCCCGGACATAGGCATTGGCTCAAACATTACGGGTACACAGGATGACGCGCCAACGGCATATCCGAGGCGAATATTCCTGAATTCTTCCGGGGCTTCGTCATAATACATTCTCCTCAGCCTTGGTTTTACATCAATATCGGCTTGTATGTTGCCGGGAGGCTCACCCATCCAGGAAGCGGTGAATTGCCAGTTATGCCCGGTGTTGACACTCGTGGCATTCAATACCAATTGCGGAATCTTGTTTCTTCTTCTCCAATTATCTTTCTTAATGGAAAAAGCAGGATCATCTTTAGGGTTTATGAACAAATCTTTCATGTACACAGGACCTGTAACAGCTTCCCTGTTGCCTTCGTCATTTGTTCTTTTGAGCAGGCCTTTGAATAAATGCGCTTCGTATAATTCCCCCAAACGGTGGGTGCGGGAATAATTCTTTTTGAACAGCATTTTGAAGTTGCAGACAATGTTTGTAAAGATCCGCATCCGCAGGTTTTTTTGTACACCCGCCAGGAATTCCGTTTCTGTTTCCTGCACAATACGTATGTAATCCTTTTTTTCTATAGCGCCCTCGCCTGAATCGGGCTTTGTTTCGAGCAGTTCTTTAAGTTTTAAATAATAGAAGGCCCCAATGATCGAGCCGCCCGACACACAGGAAATGACTTCCACGTTTCGCAGTTCATCTTTTTCGGCAAGCGCCGCCAATACGCCAATGTGGAATAAAGACGCCCTGAAACCCCCGCCTGATAGGGCAAGCCCCAGTTTACCATCCTTTTTAATTTCTACGGTGCCGGGATTATGCCCCGTTTTTTGTAACCGGTAATAGTTGGATGCGATCAAACAATCGTTGATCTTTCCCTGGTTGATATGCTTTGCCTCTTCCTTTAAGAATTTCCACTTTTCATTCTCTTCTTTACTGCTGCCATTGCGGTGGTCTCCATTCTTTACATACTTTTTTACAAAATTTTCCTGGTAGGTCTGCAGGTAGGCAATGGAGAAAAGCTGTTTGCTAAATGTTCGTTTCTCCCATTCCTGCACATCTTTTCGTGAACTGTACAGGTTAATGTATTCAAGCGCAGCATCATAATAGTGCAACCCGAAATATGCTTCCGCTATGGTTGCATACACCCAGTTTTCAGGTTTGTACAGCTTCAGCCGGCGCGTGGGTTTGTCGTAGTCGGCCACAAAATACTCAAGCAAAAATATCCTGGTTTGTTTCGCTTCTTCAAATTGCAATTGAATGAACTCGTCGACACTGGTTATTTTACCAATCTCTTCCAGCCTGTCTACAGCCATCAGTTCGCAGATGTACGCATAGTTTATTGCAGTGTAGCCATCGTCATTATCACCCGGCGTGTTTGTTACAACCGCTTCATTCCACAGGCTGTTGCCTGAAGCAATTGCCGCACGTTCCAGTTCTTTCATATAACCAACATACTCTTTCCACAATACCAAACCGCGTTTGTAATAAAACTGTGACAGGATCAGGTGTTTGAATTGGTGGTCATAAAGCCATTTGTTTTTGTAGATCGCACCTGTTAAACCAAGTGTTTCGCACTTTCTTGTTTTCTCAAGCTCATCATTGGCATTAAGCTCGTGAAGGGCACGATCAAATTTAAAAGACGAGGGAAGTGATTCGTCTTTGTAAATAAATTTCGACAATGCCTGGTATTCCTTTAATGAAACCGGGTTGCCTTCTTTTTTGTCGCTATTGATTTTTTTATTCAGCACCTCTGAAGCATAGGCAAACTGGTCAAGCGCTTCCAGGTTCTTGTACAAAGCTTTCAGGTCGTCTGAAGGCCGGTCGCCTCCTCTCAGCACTTCACGCGCATCATCCATAGTTTTTCGAAGATCTGATACGTCGGCTGGTTGAGTGTTCAGGAAAGTGGCAGCAGTTATTGGTTCGGTTGTATTTTCATCCTGGGTTCGCATACGGAGTTTTTTACTAATTCTCTCCTAAGGTAGCTAAAATGAACTATGCAAAATGGTACTGTGGATAATGCATGGATAACCGCATTCCGTCAAGCCTGGAAATTTTGGAAGCAGGCTTCATCGCCTTGTGGCATCGCCGGTTGTGTCACTCTCTTCGGCGTTCCGAACTTCAATCGGCAAAGAATCAGGCAGCATGCTCGGTTTCTTTTAAATGCAGCAGTATCAAAGCCATTACAAGAAAATTCACAATTCTCTCCGCGCTGCCAAGCCCGTTCCATTGTGTACTTTGCCACATCGCGAACCATTCGCCACCAATCACTTCAAACCCGAGAAACCAAATTATGATGCCTGCAATGATTCCAGCTACTGCCCAGTTTTTTGCTGCATGAAAATCCACGCCATTGCTGTTGAGTTTTTTGACCAACGACCAACAGCCTTTTATACAACAATATGCCATCAGCGCCTCGAGCGCAATAATAAAAATATATGCCGCATTAACCAATACGGTGTTATCAATATGCCTGTATTGTATCTGGCTGCCGGGAAAAACTGTATCCATTTTTAGCACATGTACTACAAATTGATAATTCGTGTAATAGTCTGTTATATTACCGATTACAATGAGTAAGGCCATCAGCCCGATGGCACCAACACAGACGATCTTGGCAATGCGCAAAAGTTTTGAAACGGGAAGCATATGCAGTTTTCAATAAAAATAAGCATAGTTTTTTTCTGCAGCGGTATCAGTGGGAACTTGCGGGTTATGTCTGTGTTGAGACACCGCTTTTCAGCTTTGCCGACCATCGGCATGTTGCACAAGAGCGCGACGCAATCAGGTACATACAGGAATGCCACGAAGCGCGACTGCTGGTCACCACGTTGTTGTTGCGATAATTGTACCGGTGCTTATATTTATTCCGGAGGGTTCACTAAGAACTTTCTCGCATCAGTGAAGGCAACGGCAAACGATAAAGGCAAAGCAAGGGTATCAGCAAAATATTTTGGAATGCCGGTACAAGTAAGGAATAAGCAATGCCGCTGCCCCGGATATGATGACTACACCAAGTAATAACTGCCTGAATTCTATCGTTACAACGGGGTCACTGGATCTTTGTACATGGAGTGCTCCATAAATGCAAAGTGCTGTGAGCGCTGTAAAAAAAATGAAGTAACCGGTACTCCCGTTTTTGATGTATTGCCTGAATAGATGAAAGATAATTCCTGCAACGGTAAGCAGTAAAGTTGTAGCCACGATAATAGAGGAAACATTGATGATTTCCGAAGGCCAATATGAAGTGATGTCGCGGTAAACGTAGTCGTACAAAAGATTTGCAAGTGTTGCTGCAATGCCGGCAAACAAACCGGCCAGTACTGCCTTCGAGAAGTTTGTTTGTTGATAATCGTAGTCCATAAATAAATTTTTAGCGTGATGAAAGTTGTTATTACCCGATTTCTTCCTGGGCTTTTCGCGGCTGCATCAGCAAGCGCCCTTTTACAATGAGCCGTCTTGTTCTTCTCCTGATCGAAATTGATACAAGGTATTTTTCTTCCTTTTTTCTGTGGATGCTGTAATGCTGTAAGATGTCTGAAGCCGTAACAACGCCCTCAATTTTATAAGGTGCGATGGTTGAAACGACCGCCATAACATCCATGTCTGCATGGCCCATGAGTTCAGACGCAAGCCCAAGGTCATTGTTCCTGTGCAGGACAGGAAGATCATGAACAATAAGCGATTCCAGCGAGTGGGCTTTGTCTGTCCTGAAAAGTTGTTCTTTTTTAATATAACCGATAAAATTTTCCTGTTCATCTGCGACAATAAAGTGCTGTTGTTTGTACAACTCAGGGTTGTCAAGGCACCACGATATAAGTTCGCCGGTATTGTTGTCGGCACTAACAATAAGCGGTGCATCATCCATTGCCTGTTCAACACCAATGCGCTGCAATACGTCGGGCTCATAGGCGTCAGGAGTGCGAACGCCCCTGCGTAGTATTTTTTCGGTCATAATGCTTCCTTTCATCAGGAAAAAGGAAACGAAATAGGCGGCGGTGCATGCACCGAGCAGTGGCAGCAGTCCATGTGGCTGGGCTGTTGTTTCGAGAGAGAAGACAATAGAGGTAAGCAGCGCTCTTGATGCGCCGGCAAACATTGCCGCCATTCCTATAAGCGCGGCCGTGGCAATGTTGATGCCACTGCCAGGAAACAGTGATAAGGCGCATATGCCGAGCAAAGCGCCGGTGGCGCCACCAATGGTAAATAAAGGTGCGAGTGTTCCGCCGGATGTGCCACTGCCCAGGGCCACAACCCATGAAAGATATTTTAGCAGGCAAAGGGTTAGTAAAATGCCGACCGGTAATGTTCCACCTAAAAGGTTGCTGATGTTTTCATAACCTACGCCCATGGTACCCGGGGCAAAATAACCGATGCAACCTACTGCAACCGCACCAATAGCAGGCCACCACATCCAGTGAATGGGCAATCTTTCAAATGCATCTTCCAGCAGGTAAACGGATTTTGAGACAAAGGATGCTATTACACCAATAATGGCGCCCATCAAAATATAGGTGGTTAATGCAGTTCCGGTTGCCGCAGGAATATCTGCCATTTGAAATACCGGTTGACTGCCAAAAAATACTAGGTGCATTGCAGCCCCGGCTGCACAAGACAATGCCACAGGTATTACCGATCGCGGCGAGAATTCAAAAAGTAACAGTTCTATGGCCAACAATACCGCTGCCAGCGGGCTGCCAAAAATTGCGGACATGCCTGCACATGCTCCAGCTGCAAGCATAATCTTTCTTTCGCTGGAAGATATCCGCATGATCTGGCCGGCAAATGATCCAAATGCGCCACCGGTGGCAATGATTGGTCCCTCTGCACCGAAAGGCCCGCCGGTACCGATGGAAATGGCTGCGGATATTGGTTTAAGAAAAGTAAGCTTTACAGGAATTTTGCTGTCTTCTGTAATAATCTTTTCCATTGCTTCCGGGATTCCGTGTCCCCTTATCGCCGACGAACCGAATCGTGCCATCAGGCCCACCAGTATGCTTCCGGCAATGGGTACAAATAGAACCATCCAACCGAGATGATTGTTGGCAGGCGATGCAGGCTGAAACGAAAACCTGCCATAAAAAGAAAAATTGGTGATCAGCTCAATAAGCATAACCAATCCCTTCGCGACCACGCCGATGATCAATGCGTTTAGAATGGCTTGCAGGCTCAATAAAAACACCCTGCCCGATACCGGCGATTTTTCGGCTGTGGCCTTCGGTTTGAAATTTTCGTATAGGGATGTTGAGACAGGAATAATGTTGGCATCGTGGGTGCTTTTGCTCATTCGGTTGGCTTTTATAAACACTGCAAATATAGTTTAAGTAATGTTTTTTTATTTAAAAATGACTTTTGTGTTTAAAAATTATAGTTTAAAATATCTTTATTTCTTTCTGCCGGGAATGCATTATCATTGGCCATGAAAAAAAATACAGGCAGTTGTGCTGCCGGAAATTGCTTCCTGTGCAGGTATTGTATGCCCGAATGGGTACCAGCTATTGAGTTGCATAAACAGGTGCTTACTTTTAAGAAAGGCGAAGTGATTTTTAAAGAAGGCGAAAAAGTAAAGGGCATCTATTTTTTGAATTCCGGCAACGCCAAGGTGCACAAATACTGGGCACAAGGAAAAGAAATGATCCTTCGTTTTGCAAAACAGGGTGATATTCTCGGGCATCGTGGTTTTGGAAATACGGATGTGTACCCGGTGTCGGCCACTGCATTGCAAAATGTGTCCGCCTGCTTTATCGAGACAGATTTTTTCCTCAAAACGTTGAAAGTAAATCCCGATCTCACACTCATGCTGATGATGTTTTATTCGGGCGAACTTCAGGAGGCTGAAAGAAGAATGCGCGACCTTGCTCACATGGATGTCAAGGGCCGTATAGCAGACACGTTTTTAATGCTGCAGAACCGCTTTGGCACTGATGAGGCCGGCTGCATCAATATAGAATTAACGCGACAGGATATCGCCTCTTTTGCCGGAACCATTTACGAGACTTTCTTTAAGGTCGTCAGCGAAATGGCGCGGGGAAAGATCATAAAGATTACCGGTAAAAAAATCAAGCTGCTGAAACTGTCGAAGTTAGAAACCTTTGCACGCGCAAACACTAATTGATTTTAGCTCTTGTGCGTTAAAACATGCCCCGGGGTTGCATGCATTGTTGGTTGTAACCGCATGATTCTTTCTTCCCGGTGATATTGTCTTCATTGTATCCTTGCCGGCCGACAAAAATAGTCGAATACTTTTTCAGGCTTTTATCAGGTTCTCCCACAGGCCGACCCTTTAAATAGTAGTAAAACGACATTGATCTACGGCTTATGTTCTCCGGGCAATTCATTGCACCAGGGTAGCCCATGATAAGAGAAAATAATATAAAAAGAAAATTGCCGGTCTATTGAAGCGACGACTAGTCTTTTTTACATTAAAATACTTAACGAAGTTTTAAATGATTTGCCCGGCATGCGAAAAGGCAGCAGCTGTTTTGGCAAAACCACCATGGCCTTTGCCAGGGATTCTATGTGGAAATAATATAAGTACTTTTACAGCCCGGCTTAAATTGGGACAATGATTTACGGCATTCTTGGTAAAACAAAAATGATTCCTTTTTTAAGGAACCATTTCTATTGAGATGAAACTTTTCTTCAGTGTTTGTTTGCAGGCGCAGCTTAGTGTCCTGTACTGCCGGTACCACCGCCGCAGGTATGGCCTGCCTGGCTGCCGCTGTTTGTTGCAGAACCTGTAGTACTTGTCGTACTGGTTTTGGCTTCGGATGCATTGGCCGTATTAACCGGCGCCTTCACATCTTTGGCGCAACTTGTTAAAAAGGCGGCCCCAATAAAAGCAACTAATAATAGTCTTTTCATGGCGATTTTATTTAGACACAAAAAATACAACTTTTAGTCTGTACTCCATTAAAAGCTGGCTTAAATTTTTTTACAGATTGCACTGAGTTATTACTGGTTTTTGATGTTGTGGATTATTAGCGAATCAAGCTCATCGATTCTTTTGAATAATTCAACCCTGCCTTCGACCGACATGCCCAACCCGAAAAAGGAACTGTTGTTAACGATGTAATCTGCTGTTGACGTAAAATCGAGCCTTTGTATCGTCTCATGATCTTCCAACGACTGCAGCTTTTTGCTGTAGCTGCCAAACAAAGAATCCAGTTTCCCCGAATATTTTTTTATAAACTCGTTGCTGTTGTCAGCATATTGTTTGGTGAAACTTTCTGAAGTGCCCTTGAAGTAGTAGAATAGTGAGGGCATTCCCAATCTGTAATATAAACTGCTGTACTGCTCCGTATTCAGTCCTGCAGAGTCCAGCAGCACAATGGCCAGGCTGTCGGTTTCATTCAGCTTCTCCAATACATCTTTCGATTGCAGAAGAAAAACATCAAGCGATCTAAGGCTGTCAACTTTATTCAATATTTCTTTATCGTTAAAAATGAGCAATCTTGGATATACCTCATAGAAAATTGTATTGTGCGCTTCTTCAAATGCTTTTGAAAAAAGCGCTGTTTTTTCCAGCTTATGAATCGATACCAATAAGTCGGAATATTCATTCGCTTTTTTCTCTGTCCAGTTGCGGGTATTCTCTGCTTCCTGCTGTTTGTAGAAAAGTAAAAGCGGAATGAAGATGGTTAAGATGCCCGCTACTTTTACAATAATATCAAGGCTGTTACTGCTGAACCTGAATTTCATTTGATTGTTCCTTACGGTTTCAGAAAAAGAAGCTTTGGGTTTACGGCCATTGGTCTGTTTAGAAGTGATCATATTAGGTTTCATCCTTAAAAGTCCGGGTCAGTTACAAGGCCATACTGTGTGAATACGCCTGTGCTGCTCATCGACCATACTTCTCCTGTTGTACTAACGGTGTACGTTTCCTGCTGGTTATTGCCAATATTCCGGTAAAACGACCAGGCCCAGGTTCTCCCATTCCAGTCTTTATAAACCGGCGCTTGTTTTTGCGCGCACTCGAAGAAAGTGTTATTTACGTTATTGAAGACCATAATAGCGCCATCCGAATAAATATAAAATTTTTCGTTGTCGGCATTATCCAGTTTCAAAAGACTTATGGGCTTTTGCCCGTTTCTTATAAACTTGTCCAGGCTGCCCGCAGGCAAATCGGGTTTTCTTTCCTCGTTTCTTCCCTGTGCCACCACAGCTCCGTCCGAAGCAACGTCGGTAGCTTTTACTAATAACTCCACGTTAATGTCGGTTGGGTTTCGGGCAAGAATATCAATTTTGTACTTTTTTGTTTTATCTATTTGAATGGTCCCTGAACCCGAGCCATAATGTGTTTGCCCGTCTTTATGATACGATGTGGAAGATAGCTTGTAATCATAAGTTCCCGTTGTTGTAAACGTGAATGTTTTTATCTCTTCAGGATTGTTCTGGTTAATATTGTAAATGAACTGTTGGTTGCCTATCGTTAAATACATGTTTTCCCACACCTGGTCCTCGCCCAATTTGTCGCTTGCTGATGAAAGTGCAATGTTATTTCCAAAATCTTCCGGTGTTTTCCTGGTGCCGTAAACGGCCTGTATGCCTTCAATGTCATACTGGCTTAGCTGCCCGGCGTTATTCCAGACCGGGTTGCAATAATTCATCACAGAATGAATGTCACACGGTGTAGCATAATATCCGCCGGTTGCGCCGCCGCCTTCGCCGGGTGGATGCTCTGTGCAACCACAGTCTGTTCTTTCCTGTTCGTGTGCAATACCCAATGCATGCCCGAATTCGTGTACCGCAATGGCTTTGATACAGTATTCAGCCGAATGGCCATTGCACTTAAAATTGCCGAGAAAATTAAAGCTTAGCACCATCCCCTGGTACATCCCTTCGATCTGCCTTCCAAGCGATGCTGTGTGAGGCCAGGCATAATCATCAATATAGATCCTTATTCCGGTACCACTGTTGTCATATGGTTCCCAGCCGGTGAAATCAATGTTGGCATACTTGCTCCATGTTTGTTGAACCGCTTCCTGCACCCATTGCCTTTGCGTATAGTTTTCAGGGCTTGGGTTTTCCCAATAAACTTTTATCGTGGTAATGCCTTTGAAATCCTGGGTCCATTTGGAAGTGGTTTCCATGTTTACATACTGTATCTGGCTATAGATACAGTCGCTTGTGAACAATAACAGCAGGGTTGCCAGGATTGATGTAACAAGTCTCATACTGTGCATTTTTGATTCCGGGGGGATTTTATTAGTGCTAATATATTTATTTCAGAAAATATCCCGCTTTTTTAAAAGCGAGACAACTATGGACCCGGCTGCAGTAAGCACAAGCGGCTGCTGTTGCGTCGCACACTTCAACACCTGTAGCTATGTGCAACAGGCAACAACAGTTCGCGGAAAGATAATTAAGGACATAAAAAAACGGGTGAGCATCTTATGCCACCCGTTTCTTTTATTGAATTGATTAATTGCCACGGTGATACATCGCCGGCTGCCCTTTTCCGGGCATTGTTTTTTTGATGAACTCGCGAAGATCGTCATTGCTTACTTCGAGATCGGGTTTGCGCAGGTACATCATATGGCCACTTCTGTAACCTTTCCAGCTAAGGCGGTCTTTCATCTTCCCGCTGGGGTCGATCTGCCACATGCTGTACTTCGCATTGAAATAATCGCAGGCGCCATCGAAATACCCCGATTGTATCATCACATGCAGGTAAGGATTTTCCGCCATAGCAAGGCGCAGGTTATCTCCGGTATTGTCATCGCTCCGGTTCCACGGGCCAACAGGTCCAAAGAGGTAATATTTCAGGTCGGTCTTATAACCCAATTCATTCCTGATATAATAATTCATGGCCGGGGAAAAGGAATGTTCCCAGGAAGAAAGTTCGGCATTGTAATCGGGCGATTCGCCTCCGTCTTGTTTATCGATTCCCAGGTAGCGCGAGTCTAGCCTGCCTACTGTGTAGCCTTTATCGCGCAACAATTCCTTCCAGAAAAAGTCGGGTGAAATATTAAGATTGTATTGAAGGATCACTTTTTCGGAAATGCCTGAATACCGCGCCATGGTGGCGGCAATGGATTTCTTTTTTGTGTCGTCGATAAAGCCTCCTGTTACCAGTGCGGGCACCAGTTGATTGATCGTGAAATCTTCTACTTCGGGAAGTACCGTGGTTAAATCTTTGGCCTGGAGATCAGCAGGCAGCATCTTGTGATACCATGCCGTTGCTGCATAATAGGGGAGGCGTAAAGCCGCGCCAACAGGCCCGCTTCTGTCAATGCCCAGGTTAGTTGGCGAAACAAGGATAACACCGTTTAAATACATCCATTGGGCATTCTGTAATTCCAGTGCCAGCCCTGAAACCCTTGTGGTGCCATAGCTTTCTCCGATCAGGTATTTAGGCGAAAGCCAGCGGTTGTACCTTGTTACAAAAGTGCTCAGGCATTCTGCGAGGTATTTGATGTCTTCATTTACCCCAAAGAATTTCGAAACAGGCGTACTCTGGGCAACGATCCTTGAATAACCCGTGTTTACCGGGTCCAGGTAAACGATATCGGCGACATCGAGAATGGAGTTCGGATTTTCTTTGATGCCGTAAGGTTGTACAGGATAACCTTCGTCATCGATGTTTAATATACGCGGACCGGTATAGCCCAGTTCCATCCACAGCGAAGGCGTGCCCGGGCCGCCATTGAAAGAAATCACCAGCGGGCGTACTGTCCTGTCTTTTACATCAGAACGTTCGTAATAAGTATAGAAAACACCGGCGACCAGTTTGCCAGAATCGTTCCATACCGGAAGCGTGCCGGCCACTGCCTTGTAAGGAATATTTTGTCCTTTAACGGTAACCGTGTGATTGGTTATCGCCGAATAATCAGGGTTGAGCACGTTTGGCCCGGAAGAGAATTTTTCATCATTAACCTTATCGTTTGTCTTGTCCGTGGTTGCTTGCTGTGCATTGCATATTTCAATGAATAACAGCGCAGCAATAAAAAAGAAAGTTTGCTTCATATGTAAATTTTTCCGCCGTTAAGATAGCTGATTTTACCATTAAAGCGCTGCGGGCTACGCTTGTAAGCTGGTTTTTTATATAGCCGGCAATTGCAACGTTTTGAGCTTTGGCTGCGCGATAGTGCCGGTTTCATCAGCAGAATAAATATTGTCGCTGGACTATATCCGGTTACTTACCCGGTACTGTAGATTACCCATCCAGGTAGCAAGCTGCTCAATACCGCTGTGCATTGCATTGCAGTTTATTTAGTTTACAGTAAACCAGTTTAAATCTCGGTAACTTTAAGTATTAATGATCTTTCCTTATGACTGCAAACCAAAACTGCTTCAACTCGCCTTTTGTTCAGGAAAGAGAAAGGTGGGATTATTCGCATTTTTTCATTGGCGCCTTCTGCTGTTTACCCGTTGTTACCCGTCCGCTAAATAGTTGCTCCGCTTTCCTTAGAGTACTCCTGATTGTTGTTTTTATTTTTCACCTGAACGATCCGGTTGCTGCACAACAAAAAATAACGGGAGTGGTAACCGGAATCGACAATGCCCCACTCTTTGGGGCAAGCGTACGGGTTAAGGGCTCCGGCTTGTCAACAATAACTGATGCCAATGGACGCTTCGCCATTACAGCAGGAAATGGAGATGTCGTGGTTATTTCATTTGTCGGGTATGAAGCCAAAGAGATAAAATTTGATGCTCAAACAAATTTATCCACTCAACTAACACCTTTATTTGGAAATCTCGACAGTGTTATTGTTGTTGGATATACGTCGCAAAAAATAAAAGAGATAGCAGGTTCTGTTGCCACAGTCAACCCGGAAAAGCTCACCGAAATACCTGCCGGCCAGGTTGAACAAATGCTGCAGGGGCGAGTGGCGGGTTTAACGGTAATTACTTCAGGAGAGCCAGGAGGCGCAACTCAGATTTTTCTGCACGGACCTGGAAATTTTGGAGATATCACCCCGCTTTATATTATTGATGGAATACAGGGAGATATCAATAGTATTAATCCTTATGATATTGAATCTATACAGGTGTTGAAAGATGCGGGGGCTTATGCTATCTATGGTGTCAGGGGAGCAAACGGGGTAATATTGGTGACCACAAAAAAAGGTAAGGCGGGAAGAGTCAGGCTGAGTTATGATTTTTATGTGGGTAAAACATATCCTTTAAAAGAAAGAAAAGATGTTCTCAGGCCAATGGAAACCGCACAGTTAACCTGGCTACAAGACAAGAACAGCGGTTACGTGGATTCCTTGGGTAATCCATCGGATCAGCTTTTTGGAGATAGTTCCGAACCTGTATTACCAGATTATCTGTATGCAGGGCCTGGGTGGGGGCTTTTTGAAGGCGATCCGGGAGTTAATCCGCAATTGTATAACATCGATGACCACACGGGCTCCATCTATCAGATTGCGCGCTTCAATAAGGCAGGTACAGATTGGTTTCATAAAGTTTTCGAACCGGCCCTAAGTCAGAATCACACGTTGTCTGCATCGGGTGGAAGTGATAAAAGTCAATATCTTTTTTCACTTGGCTATTTGGATCAAAACGGCACGCTCCTTAATACATATCTGAAAAGATATACAATGCGTGTAAATACCGGTTTTAACATAACAAATAATTTTCGTATCGGCGAAAACCTGCAGGTTTCGTACCGCAAAAATTCTGAAGAACCTACATTCGACCTTTCATTTATAAAAGACGCGATTAATTCGGTATATGGCGCTCCTGAATGGCAGCCCGTTTATGACATCGAGGGAAACTTTGCTGCGGGCGACGGAACATCCGGATTTATACTTTTTAATCCGGTTGCGGAAAGAATCTTCTCGATAGGAAAAGACAATAAATATGAACAATCGCAGATAACAGGAAATGTTTTCGGTGAACTGAATTTTTTTAAATACTTCTCTATCAAAAGCAATTTTGGTGGCGAAATAAATGATCTCTTTTCTCATTTCTTTATTTACAAAGGATATGCCTCGCTTCCAAATGGTGATCCTGATAATGAGCTGGATGAACGCTCCGAATATTTAAGAAACTGGACCTGGACAAACACGCTTAATTTTTCACGCGTGTTCGCCAACAGTCACCGTATCAACCTGTTAATCGGAACAGAAGCAACCAGTGCATCAAATAAGTTACATGTCGGTAGTCGTACAGGTTTCATCTCTAATGACCCTAATTACCTGGATTTATCTAATGGTAATGCAAATGGCCAATTGAATAATGGGGCCTCATCAAGATATACTTCTTACTCCGTTCTCAGTCAGTTGCAATATGGAATTCATGATAAATATTTCCTGAATGGAACTTTACGCAGAGATGGCGTTTCCGTTTTTGGGCCCGAAAACAGGTATGGTTGGTTTCCGTCAGTCAGCGGTGCATGGAGAATCTCCAGGGAAAATTTCATGAAAAGCCTGCAATGGTTAAATGAATGTAAACTTAGAGTAAGTTGGGGAAAGACAGGATATTATGGAAACACCTTTTCAAATAACCAATACAATTCTTACGGCAGCGATCCTGCCCGGTCTTATTATGATATTGGGGGTACAAATAGTGCAGTCTTTGGCTTGAGTGGCGCAACTATTGGGAATCCCAATACCGGCTGGCAACAGGATGTAGTCACTAATATTGGTTTGGATGCAATTTTATGGAGGGGTAGATTAAGTATTAATGCTGATGGGTATAAAAAGAAAACTGATGGTTTATTGTTTCCAGCTCCACTTCCTGTTTTCGTAACAGGCGACGCTACATCACCTAACATAAACATAGGAAGTGTCGAAAATACCGGGATTGATTTGCTTGTTGAGTCAAAAGGAAATTTCTCGAAAAACTGGAATTGGGATATCGCTGCAACATTTTCTTCTTACAGGAACAAAATCATTAAGATCGATGGAACTCAAAATTCCTTTATGCCAAATGATTTTGTGAAAAATGAAATAGGTCACCCCATCGGTTCATTTTATGGGTATAAAATTCTTGGGCTATTCCAGGATGTTTCAGAAGTCAATAAATCACCGGTTCAGTCAGGTGCAGCTCCCGGTAGATTTAAATTCTCTGATGAAAATGGCGATGGGCTCATAAACAGCTCAGACCGTGTGTTCATTGGTAACCCCAATCCAAAATTTACATTGGGGCTTAATATTGAAATTGTATTTAAAGAATTTGATTGCTCAACATTTTTCTACGGGTCGTTTGGAAATGACATCTGGAATAGTATTTCCGCACATAGAGGCGCCTGGGGTGAGTTATATGATTCATGGACAGCCCAACACACAAACACAATTATTCCAAGAGCAGAGGCTGAAAGCAATTTCAGCAATGACCCCACCAATACTTCTTTTCATGTGGAAAACGGCTCGTTCTTAAAAAACAAATCATTCATGTTGGGTTACTCATTTAATTCAAAATTTTTGGAAAGAATTAAGGTAGATAAGCTAAGAGTTTATGTTCAGGCCGTCAATCTTTTTACTATTACAAACTACACAGGTCTCGATCCGGAAATTTATGGTTCAAAGTCAATGTTCGGGATAGATAATGGCTATTACCCGAATAATCAGCAACAATTCCTGGCTGGATTGAGTATGAACTTTTAACATCTCCGGCAAACGGAAGTCGGTTATCATTTTAAAATTCCCTTCTATGAAGTATTCAAAATATTTGGTTTCATTACTGGTAACAGGAATTATCATTTTATCCTGCAGCAAGAGTTTTTTGGATGTACCTGTATCGGGATTGGGTGAATCCCAGGTAGCCAATCGTTCGGGCGTCGAGAATTTGTTAATAGGCGCTTATGCAATGTTGGATGGGGTCACTGGCACTGATCAGAAATGGGTGAAAGGTGGTGCAATTTCAAATTGGGTGTTTGGAAGCATCTGCGGAAGTGATGCTTATAAGGGATCTGATGCGGGAGATGAAGGAGAAAATATTACGCCGCTGGAAACATTTATGCCTGCCGCAAACAATCTTTACCTCTCCCAAAAATGGAATGCCGTTTACACAGGTGTTTACAGGACCAATGATGTTTTAAGGCTGTCAAGGATGGCAAAAGATATTTCACCTGCTGAAGAAAATGAAATTGAAGCTGAGGCAAGGTTTCTACGGGCCTTCTACCACTTCGAAGCAAAAAAAATGTGGAATAAAGTACCATTCGTAGACGAGACTGTAAGTTTTGCGAATAATAATTATCATTTGAGTAATACCAGGGATATCTGGCCCGAGATAGATAATGATCTTAGGTTTGCCATTGCCAATCTTCCCGCTACCCAACAACAGGTGGGGAGGGCTAGCAGGTATGCTGCTTACGCCTTGCTGGCCAAATCGTATATGTTCCAGGACAGCTTTTATAAGGCAAAGAAGATTTTAGATACGGTCATTGGCAGTGGAAACTATAAGCTGAATGTCAATTATACAGACAATTTTAACGCAGCAAAAGACAACAGCGTTGAATCCGTTTTTGCCTGTCAGTCATCAGTGAATGATTTTGCCTCAGGGATGAATGGAGACTACGGTGATAATTTGAATAATGCCAACTATGGATCGGGTGAAGGATGCTGTGGTTTTTTTCAACCTTCCCAATACCTGGTTAATCATTTCAAAACTGACGCTGTCACAGGTTTACCGGATTTTACTCACTTTAATGATGTGCCGGTTAAAAATGATGATGGTATACAATCTTCTGACCCTTTTATCCCTTATGGGGGCACTTTAGATCCAAGATTGGACTTGACAGTTGGCCGGAGAGGCATTCCCTTTCTTGATTGGGGAATTCATACAGGACAAGACTGGATTAAAGATCAGCAATATGGTGGTCCTTACAGCCCTAAAAAAAATGCCTATTATAAAAGCCAGGAGGGAATATTAACTGAACCTGCTGCCTGGCCGGTTGGTATTGCCAACAATATAAACCTTATCCGGTACAGCGATGTATTGCTCTGGGCTGCCGAGGCCGATATAGAACTTGGGAATCTTGACGAAGCTGAATTTTACGTGAATATGATCAGGAATCGTATGGCTGATCATCATGAAGCATGGGTGCATAAATACCTTGACGACAGCGACCCTCAAAAGGGCTCTTATACCGATGACGCACACCTTGCCGCCAATTATTATATCAAACCATACCCGGAAGGCGATTTCACCGCTCATGGCCAGGATTACGCAAGAAAGGCTGTGCGATATGAGCGGACCCTTGAACTTGGTATGGAAGGCCATCGCTTTTTCGACCTGGTGAGATGGGGCACCGCAAGCACTGAAATCAATGCTTACCTTCAAAAAGAGCGTACCCTGCGTTATTATTTAACGGGAACCGAATTCATACCAAACCACAACGAATACTTCCCGATTCCGCAAACAGAAATTGACAAAAGTGCCGGAGCCATGACGCAAAACCCCGGCTATTAATTGGTTAATGAAAGATCAAATAAAATGGCAGTAAGGCTTTGGAGTAAAATAATGATGTTCATTGTTTTTTCCTGGATTAACGTTACCGTTTTCTCCCAGGAAAGCACGCACTCCGTACCTGATTACCGGGTAGTGAACTGGAATATGGACCAGGGTTTTCCTCATAAAAAAATCAACTCGATTTATAAAGATGCGAATGGCTTCTTGTGGATTGGCACTGTAACAGGCCTTAGCCGTTTTGACGGAAGTACATTTAAAAATTATTTTCATGGCAGGGGGGCTGCAGAAGATGTGCCGGCAGGAATTATCCAGGGAATCAGGGAAGATAATCAACACAATATCTGGATTGGATCAGGCGAAGGTCTTTGGCGGTACGATAACATCGCTGATACTTTTAAGCTCTTTAAAGCTTCTGATACTTCCGGCGATGCCGATCTGTTTATTATCCCTTTTTGGGTAAAGAATGAAGAACTGTTTTGTATAGAAGCAGATAGTATTATAACAGCATACAATACAAAGTCATTTAAAAAAAAGGTGATCAGTCATCTCCCGCAAAAAATAACTTATAATGCCGCGCTTCAATTCTCAGTGTACGATACGATTACAAATGCTGTATGGATGTTAGCTGGTTCCGATGGACTTTGTGCCGTATCTATAGGCACGGGGATAATGCAGTGCTACGGGTATGGCGGTGAAGCTATGTGTTACGATCAACGGCGAAAGGCCATATGGATAAACAGCGGAAGCGGTTTAACCAGGGTTGACATTATTTCCAGGCAGTTTCAACATGTCAGCGATGTCGATAACTATTTTGAAAGAGGAGTGGGTATAGACGTAGACGGCGACGGCAATGTTTGGGTTGGAACGGGCAATAAGGGCGTATTTCTTTACAACCCGGATTCACACTTTGTTTACGCGCCTTTTTCTAAAGACAGTTCATTAAACACCCTGGTAAATTGGGCTAACTATCGGATGTATTGCGACCGGGAGGGTATGGTGTGGATAGGATACTATACCCAGGCGGGAAAGGGAATAACGCAACTCATACCTTTCTATCCCTCGGTAAAACGCTATAATATCAGCCCGGGTGCCTTCACTGTTGAGGGCGGACAATGGCAGAAAACGCACGATGGGAACCTTTGGGTCTGCGGCGATCATGAAATGAATGTATTTAACCCAAGCACCGGGGCAGTTCATACCATCAGTGACCGGCAACTTTCAGGAATTGATATTTCAAAACAAGTCAGTTTTATTGGTGTCGACAGTTTGGGAAATAGCGCATGGCTTTATAAACAGGCTTCTGAAATTTATCAGCTGGATCTGGCTACGTTACACAACAGGCTCATACCTGCAGAAGATTTAAGCGGTAACACGTTGCAGCATATTTTCCCGGATGACTTTCAAATCAAACCTTTCAAAAACGGCTTGATTTTCCTGGAAGGCGTTCCGGGTACAGGTGATCATGCTGTTTTTGCGGTATCCGGGAATGCCCGGTCATGTAAGCAACTGTTTGACTTCGGGCATAGAAAAATTACAAACATTGCCACTGACGGCGGCCAAATGATTTTTCTGAGGCTCGAAGGAGAGCGCCTTAACCGCAGTTTTAAATTGGTAAACAATAATTGGCGCCAGGTTGCCACGCCTTTAGACAGCATCTCTTGGATCGATGTGCAGTACAATAAAGACGATGAAACGTGGTGGGCTGGCGGCTTGATGGAAATAGATCATTTCGATCAGGATTTCAGGCTCATCGGGCGCTATACCTCGGAGCAAGGGATTCACGATATTTATGTTTACAGCGTTACCCCTGATAATTTTGGCAATCTATGGTTTAACGGAAGCTCCGGTTATGTCTCCAGGCTTAACATTGCCACAGGAGTAATTACAACCTTGTCAGAAAAAGACGGGTATGCCAAACAACCTTTTTATAATCTTCCGTCTGGTTTAAAAGATGATATTGGTAATATTTATTTTCGCGGTTATGGCATCATAGAGCGAATTGATCCACGCAAATATCTGCCGGTCACATCCCGTGCTTATTTGAAAGCAATCACCATAAAGTCTTTCCTGCTGCCAACCGAAATAGGGGTTAACAATATCTCCGGCCTGTCGCTGAAATATTTTCAGAACAGCATCAGTGTCGAAACCGGAACGATTGATTATTATTCCCAGGGTAAAAACCATATACGGTATAAATTGGAAAGCGATAATACGGCGCAGGATTGGGTTTATGCAAATGCGAACTATACCATTCAATATGAAGAACTGCCGCCCGGCAATTATAAACTCATCATCCAGGCAGGAAACCTGGGCAATGAATTCAACGGGCCTGAAAAGATTTTATCTTTTTCTATTTCCCCTGCCTTCTGGAATACATGGTGGTTCAGGATACTTGCTGCTGCTTTTATTGTTGCTGTCGCTTATTTTGTTACCCGTTATTTCACGCGTCAGAAATATCGCCTGCAATTGGAGCGCAGTGAAAAGGAAAGACAAATTGCCACGATCAGGCAAAAAGCAAGTGAGCTGGAAATGCAGGCTTTGCGTGCACAAATGAACCCCCATTTTATTTTCAATTCCCTCAACAGCATCAATCGTTTTATACTTAAGAAACAAAGCCTCGAGGCATCAGGTTACCTCACCAAATTTTCCAAGTTGATCAGGATGATTTTAAATAGCTCCACGCAAAATACGCTTAGCCTGGAAGAAGACCTCGAAGCATTGAAACTCTATCTTGAACTCGAGCGCCTGCGTTGCGACGACAGGTTTAACTTCATTATTAAATGCAGCAAAGAAATAGATGCGGAAACAATCCAGGTTCCGCCCATGTTAATGCAACCCTTTGTGGAAAACGCTATATGGCACGGCCTTATGCATAAAGAATCTGAGGGAAACCTGGTTGTAAGTGTCGATCAGTACGATGCTTTGCTCGTTTGCACCATCACCGACGATGGCGTAGGCCGGAAAAAGTCAGCCGAAATGAAAAACAAATCAGGCAAACACCAATCAATGGGCATGAAGATTACTGCAGCCCGCATTGCAATGCTGAACAAAATGGGGGAAAACGGCTCACCGGTAAACATAAAAGATTTAATGAATGAAGACGGAACTGCCGCCGGTACAGAAGTAACCATAACTATTCCTGTACAGTATGATTGAAAATTTTGAAGAGGAAGTTTTTTGAGCCAGCCATGAATGCAGGCATTGAGCTTCCGTTGCGTCGCACACTTCAACTGCGGTAACTAGATGGAACCATTTTCTGTAGCCCAAATCCGGTAAAAACCTTATAAGCTGCATCTCTTTGCTCCTTTAATGTTGATAGCTGAACCTGCAGTACAAGTGAGTGACACAACGATGGTAAAGAAAGTTTCAAAAGCCTGGAACAAAATACCTGTCAATACAGAAGAATCAAATAGGTATTACAACAAACCATGAATGAGGAAATTGCTTATTATATTATTGTTACAATCGCTACTGTTGTCGCAGGCAGCAGCACAAAGCAGGTTTCCGCAACCCTTTGAAATTAATACAGACACGCTGCTCATCGACACGCTGCCTAATGCCAGCTGGCAAGTACTGGAAGATAAAGATGGTGGATTAAATGTCGCGCAAATTTTGAATGCCCCATATAATAACCTGTTTCACGACGACCCAGGTGAAATTAATTTTCACATACCCGTTTACTGGTTTCGTTTTGCGTTAAAAAATACAACGGGCCATGAACTGAAGATTGGCTTTTATGAACACCTCAAGTCTGTGTCTGACTGGTATTTTATCAAAGAAGATGGAGCGGTTATCCACCACCAAAGCGGGCTTGAAATTCCATGGAGCAAAAACGAAAGTCTTAAGTTCGTCACTTACTTTACCAGCTCTTTAAACTTCATGCCGCTGGTTCTTCAGCCCGGTGAGACAATAGCAGTGTACAATCGCACCGCCTATAATTATTTTAATTATTCCAACACCGACCCACATAGATTTTATATCACTTATGGATCAACGGAAAAGGTACTGCTTAAAAATTACGTTGAAAATGACGCGCATTATTTTAATAGTGTTTCCAATGCATTCTTTTTTGGCCTCATGTTCGTAACCGCATTATTCAGCATTTTTTCTTTTATAACCATTCGTGAAAAAGTCTACCTCTATTTCGGATTATATGTTTTCTTTTTAGGCTTCGGCAGGTTTTTAATAGAGTCAGAGTTCTACCTGGAATTCCTGAAGGAGCATCCGCTGATTTTCAGCAATATTTTGCTGCATTTTTTCTGGTTTTTGCCATTATTGTTCTTAACACGGTTTATCAGTTTACTCCTGGATGTAAAAAGATATTATCCGCGATGGAACAGTTTTCTTTTTTACTTAAGCGCTTTCTATGCTGGTATTGCCTTTTCGGCTGATTGCTTTGATTATTTATTAAGGGGGACAGACTATTGGGGCATAGTAAATAGCGCGGCCATAAAGCTGTCGCTCGTTTTGATGTCATGTGTTTTAATTACGCTTTTCCTGTTTTTAAAACAACATCTTTTTAGCTATAACCGCTTTCTAATTTCCATTATTCCTGCCTTTTTTACCTGGACTGTTGGCTTTGGATTGTTTAACTATGTTGACCATTCTCCCGGTTTTCAACAATGGGTCAATAACAATTGGCACACCACAGAAAACATTTGCCTTATCTGGCAGGTGGTTTGCTTTTCGTGGCTACTCTTTCATCAGTTTGTAGTGCTGAAAAATGAGGTGACAAAAAAAGAAATGGAGAAGCAGGTTGAACGCAGTGAACTACTTGCACAAAAAAGTGAGATAGAAATGCAGGCATTGCGCGCACAGATGAACCCACACTTTATATTTAATTCACTCAATTCCATCAACAGGTTTATCCTGCAAAACAATAAGGCGGAAGCATCTGAATACCTGACTAAGTTTTCGAAACTGGTAAGGCTTATTTTACAGAACTCTCAATTCTCCATGATCAGCCTGGATAGTGAAATCGAATCGTTGTCGTTATATCTTGAACTGGAGGCACTACGGTTTAACTACTATTTTGCTTACAAGATCAATATCGCCAGCGACATTGATTTGGAGAGTTTAAAAGTGCCCCCGCTTATCATACAGCCCTACGTTGAAAATGCCATCTGGCATGGTTTAATGCATAAAGAAGAGAAAGGCGAGTTAACCATTGATATCTTGTCAGCGGACGCTGGCATAATTTTCAGGATAACCGATAATGGCATAGGCAGGCAGAAAGCGGCGGAACTGGCAAGTAAATCTGCCACCCGCCACAAATCAATGGGGCTAAGGCTTACGGCACAAAGAATATCGATGCTCCAACAGATGGCAGGGGAGGAATCGCCGGTTTCGGTCGTAGA
>DLKC01000081.1 GCA_002478885.1 Chitinophagaceae bacterium UBA7600 | reverse complement strand
TACTTGGTAGATACTTGGTAGATGGTTGGTAGGGAGTTGGTAGAAGGTTTTACTGTGGGTTTGGGAAAAATGCCGGTAAAAAACGGGGTTATGTTGCTTAAAGTGTACCAAATCATCCTGCCCGGTCATTATTCCGTCGCTGAAGTGTGCGACGCAACGGCAGCCCGGTTGTAGTACTGGTGCCGGGTTCATTAAAAATCTCCTAAGCTTTTATTAAACATTTAATTTGCGCGCCACAATATATGGGCCGTTACACAGTTTTACTATATTTTTGCCCATACCAGTAATAAAATCCTGTAAAGCTATTTTTATGAAAAGAACTATTCTTATACTTACGCTGGTGGTACTTGTTGCAGCGATGTTCTCATCCTGCTACGAAAGCCGCAAAAGCAGCACATGCCCGTCTCACGACCCTAATTATTTCAGAAAATAATTTGCGGTGCTTATGATTAACTGGGTTACCCTCACCAGCGATGAGCAATTGGAATCTCTTAAAACAAGGTCTTTTATAAAACCCCAGGTGCTTTATAAACACAGCACGCGGTGTGGTTTGAGCAATGTGGTGCTTTCTCGTTTTGAACGTGCAGGTGCTATGCCTGACGCAGAATTTTATATGCTCGACCTCCTCAAATTCAGGCAATTGTCTAACAGGATAGCTGCCGATTTTAACGTATACCACGAATCTCCGCAGTTACTGCTCATCAAGAACGGGCATTGTATTTACGACGAAAGCCATCTCGGGATCAATATGCCCGATTTGAACGAACAGCTTATTTCTTTAAACTAAAATGCAAATATCATCATGCGTATTACTGTTTTCGGTGCTACCGGCCAGGTTGGTAAACGCATAGTAAGACAGGCGCTGGCACTTGGTCACCAGGTAACCGCTTTTGGCCGCAATGTCGACAGCCTTATCGATGCTGATATCCGAAACGACAATCTCCTCGCGGTAAAAGGTTACGTGTTCGATGCCGGGGATGTTTTTAACGCAGTAAAAAATGCCGAAGCCGTAATCTCCGCATTGGGGGGCGCTATTGATGGTGCCGACAAAACACGCAGCCTCGGTATGAAGAATATCGTAGAACAAATGCAGCAATCGGGCGTGCAACGGCTTATGGTCGTTGCCAGCATGGGACTGCTGAAAGACGATGAATTTGAGTTCAGGATGAACCGGCCAAATTATCCCAAAGTGTTCCAGCAGGTGGGCGCGGAGCATAAGCAGGCGTTCTCTTACATCAGGCACTCGGGCTTAAACTGGACCATCGTTTGCCCTCCCGAAATCATCGATGCCGATGCAGCGGGCAATTATATGACCGCCATCGATTACCCGCCGTCACCGTTAAAAATGCACATCAATGCCGGTGATATTGCGGCGTTTTTGATAGACGAAGTAAACAACCCGCAGTTTTATAACAAAAGGGTAGGCATTTGCGCCGTTTGATTTCCCGGGTAGATATTTTGGTGCCGGCTATAGTGCTGCTATAAAGCTTTTGTTGTGTCACTCACTTTTACTTCATAGCTTTATTCAGCAATAACATAAAGATTCCTACAGTTCTTTTATACACTCAGTATTGAAATTTATGCTGTAATAAAAGTCACAGTGTAATTCGCGATGCCTGGAGACTTTTGCATCTAAATAGTAGTATAATGCATTGGGCCGGTTATTTTGCAGCTTCGTTAATTGGTGTTTCGCTTGGCCTTATCGGTGGAGGCGGCTCAATACTCACAATCCCGGTTTTAGTCTACCTGTTCGGTGTACAACCCCTCGTGGCCACGGGCTATTCGCTTTTCATCGTGGGCTCTACAAGCCTTGTAGGCGCTATAAGAAACCTGCGAAAGGGCATGGTGAATATGCAAACAGCCATTTACTTCAGCATCATTTCTACCATCACCGTTCTGTTTACAAGAAAATTCCTGCTCCACGTTATTCCTGATAACCTCTTTCATATTGGCAGTTTTGCAGTAACCAAGTCGCTGCTAACCATGCTGCTTTTCGCCACGGTAATGCTGGCCGCCTCCCTGAAGATGATTAATGGCAAGCCCATTATAGATCCGCATATAAAAGGCAAAGCCTCTATTGCAAAAATATTCAGCAATGCCATGGGCATCGGGTTGCTCACAGGGCTGCTGGGTGCAGGCGGTGGATTCCTGATAATTCCCGTATTAATATTTTCTTTTCATCTCCCGGTAAGGGAAGCCATCGGTACGTCGCTCATGATCATCGCGATCAACAACCTGCTCGGCTTTTCCGGCGATATATTTCACACCGATATCAACTGGCCTTTATTGCTCACGGTGACTGCTATGGCCATAGCGGGCATTTTTGCCGGCACAGCGCTTAGTCACAAAATCCACGGCGATAAACTAAAAAAAGGCTTCGGCTGGTTTGTATTGCTGATGGCTTTTTATATCATATTCCGCGAAATATTCGAACAATAACCTTTTGTGACAAAGGTCATAGTTCAGCATCCCGGTATTTTTCAACTTTGCCTTATCAAAAATATACATGCATGAAAATTGAACAAATCTATACCGGTTGTCTTGCACAGGGTGCATATTATATTGAGTCAAATGGCGAAGCCGCCATCATAGACCCGCTTCGCGAGGTGGCACCGTATATAACAAAAGCAGAGCAAAACAATGCCCGCATCAAATATATTTTTGAGACCCATTTTCATGCAGATTTTGTAAGCGGTCATCTCGATCTTGCAAAAGAAACAGGTGCCACCATTGTGTATGGCCCAACTGCCAACCCGGGTTTCGCCGCACATATTGCCATGGACAATGAATTGATTACGCTCGGCAACATAAAATTCCGTGTATTGCATACTCCCGGCCACACCATGGAAAGCAGTTGTTTCCTGCTGATCGATGAGAACGGTAAGGAAAATGCATTGTTCTCCGGCGATACCCTTTTCATTGGTGACGTCGGCCGCCCCGATCTTGCTCAAAAAGCAGCCCACATGACGCAGGACGAACTTGCCGGTCTGTTGTTCACTTCGCTGAGAACAAAAGTGATGACACTGCCCGACAACTTAATCATTTATCCTGCACATGGGGCCGGCAGCGCCTGTGGCAAGAATATGAGCCAGGAGACCTCCGATACACTGGGTCACCAGAAAATGACCAACTATGCTTTGCGTGCAAATATGTCAAAAGAGGAGTTTATTAGCGAAGTAACCACCGGGCTTGTTACTCCGCCAAAATATTTTCCATTGAATGTGATGCTTAATAAACAGGGCTATGAAAGTATAGACAAGGTGTTGGCAAAAGGCACCCGCGCCCTTTCCGTCACCGCATTTGAAGCGGCAGCCCATGAAACAGATGCGCTGGTGATTGATACAAGGTCCGCGCAGGTTTTTGCAAAAGGGTTTATTCCAGGAGCGATCAATATCGGCATTGATGGCAATTTTGCACCCTGGGTTGGTGCGCTGGTTCCCGATATTAACCAGGCTATCCTGCTCATTACCGATGAAGGTAGAGAGGAAGAGGTAGTAACAAGGCTCGCCAGGGTAGGTTACGATAACGCTGTGGGGTTTTTGAAAGGTGGGTTCGAAGCCTGGGGAAAATCCGGCAGGGAAACAGACTCAATCGAATCAATCAGCGCCGTTGACTTGCCTGCAATATTGGCAAACGACAAGAGTGCCGTAATACTCGATGTGCGGAAAGAATCTGAATTCTTCAGTGAACATGTGGTGGGGGCTGAGCATGCCTGCCTCGATTTTGTCAACGAAAGCATGCTTAAAATAAGCAGGCAAAAAAAATACTACGTCCATTGTGCAGGCGGCTATCGCTCCATGGTCTTTATCTCAATCCTGAAAGCACGTGGCTTTCACAACCTCGTAAACATCAATGGTGGATTAACTGCTATAAAAGAAAGCGGTAAATTTAAGATTACTGATTATGTTTGCCCAACGACAATGCTATAACCAGTGACAACGAAAAAGAAAATCATATTAACGGCAGCGGGCGCTTTGGCAGGAGGTGTTTTCGGTTTCTTTTACTGGAAATATGTTGGCTGCGCTTCCGGTACCTGTATGATCAGTTCAAAGCCGTTGAACAGCACCCTGTATTTTGCTGTGCTCGGAATACTGGTCATCAATATGTTTCTGCCATCCTCCGGTAAGCAGAATAAAACGGCACGTTAAGCTGGTAGCTGGTCGCTTCAAACTAATAAAGCATGCATGTAATCGACTGGCTCCGTCAGCCCTGGCCATGGTATATATCAGGCCCGCTGATCGGTTTAATGGTTCCCGCCCTTTTATTGATGGGCAATAAACATTTTGGTATATCTTCTTCGCTAAGGCATATTTGCGCAGCATGCCTGCCTGCAAAAATTCCCTTCTTTCAGTACGATTGGAAAAAAGAACTCTGGAACCTGTTTTTTGTTGCAGGCATCTTTCTCGGTGGCGTGGTCGTTGTATATTATCTCGCCGACCCGTCAGCGGTGCAGGTAAACCCGGCACTCACAGCCGAGCTGAAACAATATGGCATTACCGACTATACCCATGTAAACCCTGTAGAGTTGTTCAGCTGGAGCAGTCTCGGCTCTTTAAAAGGGATTATTATCATGCTGGGTGGCGGTTTTCTCGTTGGTTTCGGAACACGTTATGCAGGCGGCTGCACCTCGGGCCACTCCATTATGGGATTAAGCACGCTGCAGTTGCCCTCCCTTATCGCGACCATTTGTTTTATGGCAGGTGGTTTTATTATGGCCAATCTTATTCTTCCATTTATACTTCGTTTATAATTTACATCCCATGCCAACAGGAGAAATGAATACTGATTTTGAAGTGCGGTCGCTCGATACCATCTGCAACAATGCTTCAACCATCGATGCCCCGTGGTATTATAATATCAAATACCTTTTTATAGGTGTCATCTTTGGCATTATACTCGTTAAAACAGAAGTGATCTCCTGGTTTCGCATACAGGAAATGTTCAGGCTTCAGAGTTTTCACATGTATGGCGTTATCGGTTCAGCGGTAGTGGTGGGAATGGCAGGCGTGTGGCTTATAAAAAAATTCAAACTCAAAACATTCGCCGGCGAACCGGTCGATTTTTCAAAGAAAAAGTTTAATAGGGGACAGGTTTACGGTGGTCTGTTATTTGGCTTCGGTTGGGCACTCACTGGTGCTTGTCCCGGCCCAATGTTCGCACTCGTCGGCGACGGCTTTGCTGTATTCCTGGTGGTGATACTGGCTGCAGTCACCGGCACCTGGGTGTATGGTTTGCTACGCAATAAACTGCCTCATTAAGTGCTTTCACAAATTAGCAGAGCAACAGCTCGCCCGCCGCGGGCCTTATATGTGGTCTGAATATTTTGACCCCGGCTTTTGTACACATGGCATCAACTGTTGCGTCGCACCCTTGTACTTTGCTCCTTTATTCAGCGAATAAATAGCCCAACTTCTTAAATGGAATTAGCCAACAAGTGCTTCTCTCAATGGAATGGTTATAGTAATTACACAGCCTTTTCCCGGGGACGAATCAATAACGAATTTGCCTGAAAATAGTTCCGCCCTGCGTTTGATATTGGAAAAACCAATGCCATGTTTAGTGGTTAATTCCTCAAAACCAACGCCGTTGTCCGAGGTAATCATTTGAAGTTCGTTTTGATCATTGACCAATACGTCGACCGACAGCTCAGTGGCCTTTGCATGCTGAATGATATTCTTTAACTGCTCCTGTAAAATCCGGTAGAGGTTAAGTTGCAGGTCGCGGCTGAGTTGCTTATTCTTTACTGATTTGAAAAAAAGCACACTTGTGTGAAGTGCGTTGTTCACATTAACAGAAGAGATCAACGTATTAAATGCATCTTCCAGTGAAATGTCGTCAAAGAAAGCTGGTGCCAGTCTGTGCGACAGGTCGCGTATTTCGTCCAGCGCCTGTTTTAAATAGGTTTTACTGTTTTCGTAATAGAGTCTCATCGAAGAAGGCAATGAGTTATTAAGCATGGCAATATTCATCTGGCTGCTCACAAGTACCTGGCACACATTGTCGTGAAGCTCGCTTCCTATCTCATAACGTTCATCTTCCTGTGTCTTTATAATTGCCCTGTTTATTTTTTTGTCCAGTAATATTTTCGCCGTGATGTCAACCGCAATCAACAGTATGTATTCCTTGTTGTTAACAATGATAACACTGCTGTGCAGATCTGCTTCAACAATTTCCTTTGACTTTTTCAAAAGCTGGGAATGCCCGCTGAATACAGTGTTTCCATCCCGGCTCTTGCCAAAAAGTTGTTTTGTGGCATATTGCTTGTCACCAGGTGCAATCAGGTCACTGATATTCATGGAGAGCAACTCTGCTTCGCTGTAACCATACTGCATCATTGCGGCTTTATTAACCTGCATTATTTTCAGGGTTTCAATATCATACACCCAGATTGGTTGCGGGCTTTCATAAAACAGGTTACTGTACCGCTTTTCCGATTCCGCCAGCTCCGCGTTTACGAGCTTTGTTGCCGTATTGGCCGCTTCTGCATCCTCCCTGGCTTTGCGCTCCTGCGCTGCCGATAGCTGCAGTTCGGATGTTTGCTCGTTTACCTTTTTTTCGAGATTGTTTCTTTGCTCCTTTATAGCTCTTACCCTGTAACGATAAAAAGCAAACAATACACCCGAAATGGCCAGGAAAACGCACAGCTCAAACCACCAGGTCAACCAAAATGGCGGCAGTATCACCAATTCGATGCTGGCGACGTTTGCTGCAGGCTTTCCATCATTATTTAGCCCTTTTACTTTAAACGTATAAGTGCCGGCCGGGAGGTGCGTATACGTTGCCGTTCTCGTTGTGCCGGCTTCAATCCAGCTTTTATCAAACCCTTCGAGCTTGTAGAAATAGTGTTTCCTTTCATCGCTTGTATAGTTCAGTGAAGCAAATTCAAAAGAAAATACACTGCTGGAATATGGCAGTGTCACGGACTTTGCTTCGCTGATAGCCTGCTTAAGTGCTGACGGGTTATTGCTGTCCGTTTCAACCGGCACTTCTTTATTGAATAACGTAAACCCCGTCATCACCAGTGGAGGCTCGAAAGACTTTCTTTTAATAAGATCAGGATAAAACCGGTTAAAACCATTGATGCCCCCAAAATACATCATGCCGTCACTTGCTTTGCAAACAGCCAGTTGCTTAAATTCATTCGATTGCACACCATCTGTAACCGTATAGTTTTCGAACGTCCTGGTTGTAACGTTAAACTTTGAGATACCGCTGTTAGTGCTCAGCCACAGATTTTTCTTCTCATCCTCAAGTATCCCGAAAACATAGTCGCCGGCCAGCCCGTTTGCCTTTGTGTAAACCGTGAAATGATTGGTTTTTGTATCGTAGTAATTCAGGCCGTTCATTGTGCCGATCCAATAATTTCCATCGGAATCTTCAAATACAGAGTTGGTATTGTTGTCACTAATGCTGTTGCCGGTATCGCTATGCCTGAAATGAGTAAATATTTGCGTTTGTTTGTCAAAGCGGTCAATTCCTCTATTACCACAGCAGAGCCAAAGATTACCTTTTTTGTCTTCGAAAATGTTCTGAATATCATTGCATGCGATGCTTCTGCTGTCTGCATCATTGTGCCGGTAATGTGTAAAGCTCTTGCCATCGGGGTTTAGCTTGTCAAGGCCACCGCCGTTTGTTGCAAACCACAGCACGTTATCCTTGTCTTCAAATATTTTCCAAACGTTGTTATTGCAAAGACTGGTACTATCGTTGTAGTCATGCTTAAAATGCTTTATCACTTTTCTTTGAGCATTCATTACGCTAATACCGTCTATCCAAGTTCCTATCCACACATTACCTTTGCTGTCTTCAAGCGTGTTTAAAACGTTGTCGCCGCAAATACTGGCCGGGTTATTTTTTTGATGCCTGTAATGCTCAAACGCCCCGGTTATCGGGTCGAAAATATCCAAACCACCACCATCGGTCCCGATCCAGATCTTTTTCCGGCGGTCTTCCATAATGCTCATCACCTGGTTGTGTCCAAGGCTGTTGGTGTTCATGGTATGTTTATAATGAGGGAACAATAGTTTATCCTTCATAGCCATATCCACCCAACCTGCGAAATTGCCTAACCACATATCGCCTTTGTTGTCTTTGTATATCGCGTAGATCGAATTATTACTGATGCTCTCCTGGTTTATTTCATCGTGCCGGTAGGTGTCATAAGTGCCTGCATCGTAGTTAAAAACGGAGATGCCGCCGTTCTCCGTACTTACCCATAAGTTATTGTTGTCATCCTCGTTAATTGCCAGCACTACATTTTTAGCTATGGAGTGGGGGTTGTTATCGTCATGCCTGAAGTGTTTAAAGCTATTTGTTTTTTCATCGTAGAGATCGAGACCTCCTCCATTTGTGCCAATCCATACCCGGTGTTTGTTGTCTTCAAAAACCGCGTTAATGTTATTGCTGGCAATTGAGGCAGGGTTGTCATTCTTCCTGTAGTACCGATAGGTTTTACTTACGGGGTCATATACCGAAAGGCCATTGTCGATATTGCAAAACCAAAGATTGCCATGGCTGTCTTCATAGATATTCCTGATGCCGCGCCCCGGATCAGGCGGACTACTGTTGCTTAACACATCCGGGTGATCAAACTTGTTTTGCACAGGATCGTACCTGTCCACGCCATTTTCTGTACCAATCCAGATGATGCCATGCCTGTCCACGATCACAGTACTTACCACATTATTTCGAATGCTGTTGGCATCATTGGGGTTATGTTTAAATCGCCTGAAAATTTCTTTGGTACGGTCGAAATAGTTCAATCCATTATCCGTTGCAACCCAAAGATTGCCGCTGTTGTCTTCTGCTACATCAGTAATGTAATTGTTGCTGAGCGATGTATTGTCGCCGGGAATGTTTTTGTATACGGTAATTTTATAGCCATCGTATTTATTAAGCCCGTCCCACGACCCGAACCACATAAATCCTTTCTTATCCTGGGTAATACAAAAAATGTTACTTTCTGAAAGGCCTTTCGATGGCCCTATATGTTCAAACGGAATCATGTTGCTTTGGGAAAGCGTACGAAAGCAGCAACACTGCAGCAAAGCGAGAAAGAGTAAAAACCGGATTGTCGACATATCGTTTATTTGCTGCGACTTAACGATGCCGGTCGTGTAAGAAGCAAAGCGAAACCATAGTGCAATTTAGAATGTATAACCAGCTATGCAAGTAGTAGATAAGCCAAGTTTCAGGTAGAGATTCTTCTACAAAACCGGCAAATGCTTTTTTATTTACCCGGCTGTTCTGCTTTTGGCATCGCCTCTTGCGTCGCACACTTGTAGTGCATAGCATATGGCAGCTTAACCGGCTCGTGTCGGGTTGTGTTTGCCGTTGCTGTCAGGCGAGTAGCTTCTCCATATAAATGGCCCCTTCAACCGGGTTAAAACGATATGCGGGTATTTCGGTAAAGCCATACGCATGATAAAGTTTAATCGCAGGTTGCATCGAAGGGATTGTATCGAGCCTTAATCTTTTATAACCAGTTGCTTTTGCCAGGTCTATAGCCATAGCCAATAATTGTTCCCCAGCTTTGTAACCCCGGAACCCGGGTTGTACATACATTCTTTTTAGCTCAGCGGTTTCATCATCCATTCGTCTTACGCCGGCACAGCCGATTGCGACTCCGTCAAAATAGGCGAGAACCAGTGCGCCGGTGGGTTTGCCATACTGCTGGCTTAGAGATGCTAACTCTTTTTCAAAACCCTGGAAAGAAAGATCAATATCGAGCGAGGCTGCATATTCCCGGAATAATTGCGCGGCATCGCTGAATTGCTGGTCAGTGGTTGCGGTTTCAAGTAATATTTTCGTTGATGCGCTCATGTATTGGTTAGGAAAAATGATGAAGCTTGTGATTAAGTACAAGTGTGCGACGCAACAGGTGACGAGTAGAACTGCCGGTGCCGGGCCAATAAAATTATTTTACACCAGCGCCCGTTTGATGAACATTGAAGGGCGGCGCTGCATAATCTTTTTGCAGGTAGTCGGCGGGAATAGTGCTGTTATTGCCATCGCGCAGGTTGGCATAGTGCGGCGACATGATTTCTATGCCGGCCTCGTTGCAGCAATCCTGTATGTTTTGATGCAGTGCGGAATAAATACCGGCCAGTTTGTTTGGTTCATCGCTGTAGGCATTTATTTGATAGGATACATAAAAATCGTCGAGGCTTGTTTGCAGCACAAAAGGGGCGGGCTCTTTTTTTATCATTGTTGTCCGCAACGCCGCGCTGATAAGTGTTTCATGCATCTTTCGCCAGGGAACATCGTAACCGATTGTAACCGTCGTATGAACAATAAGTCCCATGGTTTGCGCATGAGCTGAGTAGTTGATCGTATTGCTTGAAAGGATGGTAGAGTTTGGAACGGTGATCTCTTCATTTTTGGTGGTGAGTATTTTTATCACGAGCATTGATTTTTCAACCACGTCGCCAACAGTCTCGCCTATTTTAACCCGGTCGCCGATCCTGAACGGCCGCATGTAAGTGATTACAATGCCGGCTATCATGTTGTTGATTGCCGAAGATGAACCCAGTGAAATGAGCAAACCCAAAAACACAGACACACCCTGGAATGCGGGAGAATCTGAACCAGGCAAATAAGGAAAAACGATTACCAGCATAAACGCATACAGGATAAACCGTACAATATTGAAGGTGGGCCTTGCAAACTCTTTATAAAACCCGGGCAGGCTGAGCCGGCCGTGCTCTATTTCAAGAGAAAAATATTTTACGGTTTTTACAATGTAGCTGGTGAAAATATAGATAACCACTATTGTGAAAAAGTTAGGCAGGAAGTCAACGATGCCCGACAGTATGTTCTTTGCCGGCGAAATAATCCAGTCGAGCATGGTATTGGTGATATCCTGCGTATCGGGAAATACATAAAACAATAGCGGCAGGCAGAGATACAGCGCGATAATGATCGCTGCAATGCGCAGTATTTTAATGACATTCAGGAAAAAAACTTCCTGGTATTCGGGGGAGAATAGCCTGAACTTGCCAATGGTGATGCCTTTAAAATATTTAGCCTGGTTTTTTCGCAAAAACCGTAAAACAAAGCCAAATAATTTGTTGATCAGATAAACCAGCAACGCCGCGCCAATGACAATGAGTATAACAAGCCCTATTCTTTTACTCCAGTTCATGAAGCTGTTTTGGGCTTTTTCAGCCAGAACGGCTTTCGCTATTTTGTCGCGGTATTCCACTGCCAGCTCGCTGCTTTCTTTGTTGAACCACAAAGCATCAAGCTGCGAAATAATCATTATTGTTTCATTGTTCTTATAGTCTATTTCATAACCAATTTCGTTTTGGGTTAAAACGAGCGAATCTGCTTTAAAGAAATTGTCTTCATAAATCCTTTCGATCCTGGCGGTTATTTGAGCGGCACGATCGTCGGGAAAGGTTGGACCAAGTTTAAGGTATACATTGAAGAGTGTATCGTTGAACGGTGCAACGGGATAGCCGGGGCTTGTTTCTTTCAGGTGGGTCAGCTTTTCGAGTTGCTGTGCTTTGCGGATCGAATCGGCGCTTTTCATTCGTGCCAGTTCAGCTTCCACTTCCCGGCTCCTGTCAGAATTCTTTTCTATGTTTTTGAGCTCTGCTTCCAGCCGCAGTTTTACCAGCGAGTCGATCTTTTGCTGGTTAAAGCTTTGCGTCATCTGCCATTGCACTAGTGATGCGCTGTCTGTATGCAATGAACGATTGTCTTCTTTGGGTTGCGCGGCAGCCACAGTTGCGAACAACAGCGTGGTAATTGCAAAAAGCAGTTTTTTTTGTGTCATTGTTGTATTGGCTGAACTAAAGATAATGGAATAATTGTAAAGGGGAAGGCAGTGTGATAATAACAAACGCCGCCGGAAGGCAGCGCTTGAAAAAAGTATAAGCAGTGTTATTTAGAATAGACCGAACAGCATGCCGTCGATCTTGGAAATGATATCCCCGAGATCCTCTTCTTTTTCCGCGAAATTGTTTTTGTCAACATCGATCACCAGTAACTGGCCTTCTTTATAGCCGTCGATCCAGCGGTTATAGAGCTCATTTAATTTTTTCAGGTAATCGAGTCTTATATTCTCTTCATATTCGCGGCCGCGTTTTTGAATTTGCCCCACCAGTGTAGGCACAGATGCCTTAAGGTAAATAAGCAGGTCGGGGGGCTGCACCATTGTTTTAAGCGTTTGATAAAAATTATAATAATTGTCAAAATCTCTTTTGCTCATAAGCCCCATGTCGTGCAGGTTTGGTGCGAATATGTGTGCATCTTCGTAGATAGTCCGGTCCTGTATAACGGTCTCTGTGCCGCGTTGAATTTCGAGCAATTGGTTTAAACGTCCGTTGAGAAAGTATATCTGCAGGTTAAAACTCCAGCGTGGCATATCCTCATAAAAATCCATGAGGTAAGGGTTATGATCAACGTCTTCGAACTGGGGAATCCATTTGTAATGTTTGCTAAGCAATTCAGTTAAAGTGGTTTTGCCTGCGCCAATATTACCGGCAACAGCCACATGTTTTGGTTTCTTGAGTTTCGCCATAAAATGAAGATAAAGGATTCGGATAAATAGTTCAATGGACGGTCAAAATATTTTATTGTGTAATACCGCCGTTGTTCTTAATAGTTAACACCCACTGCATTTCTCACGAGCTGAATGGTTGCTGCGGCGCTTGCTCTAGCCTTATCCCGGCCCTGTTTAATGACTTTGGAAAGATAATCCTTATCGTTTTCTATGGCTTTTGCTTTCTCTCTTATAGGCGAAATAAAGTTTACCATATCTTCAGCGAGTTGTTTTTTCATATCGCCGTAACGGATAACACAATTGTTGAAATCGGCTTCAAATTTTGCGATCACATCGGCATGGCTCACCAACTGCATAAGGCCAAAAAGGTTTTGAATATATTCGGGCTTAATGCTGTTTGCCTCTGTGGGGCCACCATCGGTTTTTGCCTTCATGATTTTTTTGCGCAGCAGATCGTCGTCGTCGGCAAGGTAAAGCGTATTCATCTGGTTTTCGCTTTTACTCATTTTGCCGCTTCCGTCAAGGCTCATTATTTTAATAAGGTCTTTACCATAGTTGAATGCTTTTGGCAATGGAAACACATCACCATAACGATGATTAAAACGATCAGCAAAATTGCGTGCCATTTCCAGGTGCTGTTCCTGGTCTTTACCCACGGGAACATTAGTGGCACGATGAATAAGTATATCCGCTGTTTGCAGCACAGGATAAGTGAGCAAACCTGCATTTATGTTGTCGGGTTGTGAACGCGCTTTGTCTTTAAATGTGGTCGTTTTTTCAAGTTCGCCTTTATAAGCCATCATGTTCAGGTAGAGATACAATTCGGCAATCTCAGGCACATCGCTCTGAATGTACAACACGCATTGTTCAGGATCGAGGCCGGATGCGATTAGCTCTGATAAAAGCCGGTGCACATGCTGGCGCAGTTCTCTTGTATCAGGATGCGTGGTTAGGCTATGCCAGTCAACCACGCAGAAATAGCAATCGTATTCTTTTTGCATATTGGCCCAGTTGCGCACCGCACCAAAATAATTGCCAAGATGCACAAAACCGGTAGGCCTTATTCCACTTAATACAACCTCTTTTTTCATGGCGGCGAAGATAAGGAAAGACAAAGATTTGGTTGTTGAGATATTGATAGGTACTGAAGTTTGACTGCTGTTCTTCCGGGATTTTTATTTTGGGCCGGGCAGCAATGCAGAAATCAGGCTTTCGTTGCGTCGCACTCTTGTGCTGTTGAATAAATATTCGCCAAAAGCGGCGATATTATGCCCATTGTTTTGCAGCATCGCATCATTGGTTCGAGATTTGATCACTGAAGTCCTGAATGCTGAAGTGAGTGACACAACAGGTGATGATCTTAGGTTTAAGAGCTGGCCAAAAAAATCAGTGCATCATGTTGTCCACACTTATTTTTCCCGGACCACAAAAAAGCAGCAGTACAAAAGCGCCAAGGTAAAGCAGTGCGAGTTCAGAATCGGGCACGGGCCTGCCCGCATTTGCGCCAAAAGTAACCACGAGCATCATAATAATCAGCGGTATCACAGCGAGCCGTGTGAAAAGCCCGAGCACAACAAAAAGGCCACAGAAAACTTCGGCAAATATGACGAGTATAAGAGAGAATTTTGAACCGATGCCAAGAAAATTGTAAAACTTGCCCTGTGCACTGGAGAAATCCATGAGGTGCGGCATTCCATGCCTGACAATGATCAAAAGGCCAAAACAAAGACGGATAAAAAACATGGAAAGATTAAAAGCGGCATCACTGTAATTTACAGAGAGAAGTTTTTTCATAAAAGATATTTTGACAATCGGAAAGTCCTTATCAGCAAGGGCGACGCTGGTTCACCTCCATGGGGTAAGGAGCTACGCAGCAAAATAAACGTTTAATAAGTTTATCCACAAATAAAGCTTGAAAGTTTGCTTTGCTACCCCCCAATGTTACCTTTACGCCGATTTTACGTTTTATTAAGAAAGGAAATAAAATATTTGGAAATTCTTATCCGTTCAACACGCGTATGACTCAATATTTAAGAAAGGCCGTCTTTGTTTTTTTAGCAGCAATAGCCAGCTTTGCCGTAAACGCCCAGTTTACAAAAGCGAATGATGATCCAGACGCGGATTTTAAACTGGCAAAGGAGCTTTACCAGAAAGCACAATTTAGCCTTGCTTACCCGCTTTTCAAATTGCTGTATGCTGAAAACAGAACCAATAGCAGTATCCCGGTTTCTATACAATCAGAATCTAAATATTACTCTATTATTTGCGGACTTGCTTTAAAAGATGAAGCATCGGAGAAAGCGGCAATGGAATATATAGAATTGGAGCATAATGAGCCGCGTGCTGAAATGATGTGTTACCATCTGGGTGAATACTATTACAATCAGAAAAACTTTGTTGACGCAGTTACCTATTACGAACGCGCTGTTTATGATAATTTAAACAACAGTGAGATTGCCCAAATGAAATTTCACCAGGGTTACGCTTATTTCACAATGAAGCGTTTCAACGATGCAAAGCCATTGTTTGATGCGATAAGGCAAATTTCCACGGATAGCAACTATGTTGATGCTAATTATTATTACGGCTTTATCGCGTTCCAGGATAAAAATTATAAGGAAGCCCTGAGCTCTTTTACCATTACAGAAAATGCGCCTCAATATAAGGGCATCGTTCCCTATTATATAACGGAGATATATTACTTCAACGGTCAAAAAGACAAAGCCCTTGAATACGGTGAAAAGCAAATAAAAATGGGTGGGCAGTATTACGACCTGCAGATGCGCCAGATAGTCGGCCATATTTATTTTGAAAAGAAAAATTTTGCAAAAGCATTGCCCTACCTGGAACAATATGTTTCAAAAACACAGAAGGTAAGCCGCGAAGATCTGTATGAATTGTCGTATTGCTATTACCAGTCAAAACAATACAAAAAATGTATCGATGGTTTTAAGGAACTGGGTGGTAAACAGGACTCGTTAGCTCAAAACAGTATGTACCTGCTTGCCGATGCTTACCTGCAAACAGGGCAAAAGCCAAGTGCAAGAAGTGCATTCCTTTTTTGTTCGCTTAACAGCAGCAATCTTGTTCAGAAGGAGATATCCAAATTTCATTACGGCAAATTATCCTGGGAGCTTGGTTACGCTGATGTAGCTTTAAACGAGTTAAAAGGCTTTGTTGCTACCTACCCCAAAAGCGCGTATGCCGATGAGGCCAAAGACCTTTTAGTGGCGGTGCTGGCTAATACCAACAATTATAACGAGGCGCTTGACCTTGTAAATGCGATGCGTGTGAGAGGTGAAAGCGTAAGAAAAGTTTACCCTAAAATACTGTTTGGCCGCGCCGTTGAACTTGTTAACGATCAGCAGATAGCCGCGGCCGACGATTTGCTTAACGAAATATTTGAATCAGATTACAACAGTGCATGGCTGCCGTTCACCAATTTTTGGAAAGGAGAGATCGCTTTTCGCAATAACCAATTCGATTCTGCCATTTATTATGTAAACAATTATCTGAAAAGCCCCCAGGTCTACGGCGAGGCAAACCCTTTGAATGCCAGGTATATTCTTGGTTACAGCGCTCTGCGCCAGGAAGATTACAGCAATGCATTAAAATACTTTGAACAGATTACAACAACCGTTTCTTCAAGGTCGAAGCCAATTGAGCAGGATGCTTATGCCCGTAGTGCAGATTGTTATTTTATGCAGAAAAAATTCGGAAAGGCGTTGCAGATGTATGATAACATACTCGATAATAATCTTCCGGCTGCCGACTATGCGTTATACCAAAAAGCGATCATCGCCGGCGGTTCCGGTCAATACGCCCAGAAGATCAGCCTCCTTCAGTCTATAGATAAACGTTTCCCAAATTCTGTAATACTGCCTGATGCAGACATGGAGATTGCAAACACTTATTTGGCTAATGAAAAATATGATGCTGCGTTGGCACCGTTAAACGCAGTATTGAAAAATAAGAATGCAGAATCATTAAAGCCACAGGCTTATCTTAAAACCGGTATTGCGTATGTTAATCAAGGGAACAATGACGAGGCACTTAAGAGTTTTAAGCAATTGATCTCAGGTTATCCTAATTCCGAGGAAAGTGATGAAGCGGTTGATTATGTGCGAAATATATTTGTAGACAATCAGCGTCCGGCAGATTTCGTAGCCTTTATGCGCCAAAACGGCAAAGATATAAGCTACTCCGAAGAAGACTCCCTCACATACGTTTCGGTGAGTCTCGCTTATGATAACAAGAATTATGATAAAGCATTACCCGCCTTGGAAACTTACCTGCAGAAATTTCCCGATGGCAGGTATTCAATCGATGCAAGTTACCGGGTTGCAGATATTTACAACGGACGTAAAGATTTTACCAATGCCATCAAATATTATGAGGTTGTTGCCGCAAAGGCGCCCAATAAATATGCAGAAGCAAGCGTGCTCCAGGCCGCCAGGATTTCCTATTTTGAAATAAAAGATTATGCCCGGGCCGAACAATACTTTAAGCAATTAAAGTCGATTGCTGTAACTGATGAAAACAAACTCGAAAGTATGCGCGGGTTGCTACGCTGCCAGTTCAAATTGCAGCAATGGGCGGATGCGGTACCAAATGCAAAAGAGCTTTTACAACAAAAGGGGCTAGCAACGGACGACAGAATGATGGCTAATATGGTTATCGCAAAAGACTACCAGAACAACAATGAACTTTTTGAAGCCTCTGCGGCATATAAAGATGTTGTTGCAGCGGGAAAGTCGGAGTATTCCGCGGAAGCGCGCTATCACATCGCGGAAATATTATACCTGCAAGGGAAATATCCTGAAGCCGAGAAAGCAAGCTTTGAGGTTATTAATAAAGCCGGTTCTTACGATTATTGGATAACGAAGTCTTACATTTTGTTGGGCGATGTTTATTATAAAGAACAGGATTATTTTAACGCAGAAGCTACATTAAAAAGTGTGGTGGAAAATTCAGGTATACCCGAATTGCAGAAAGAAGCACAGAAAAAACTAGATATGGTCGTGGCAGAAAAAAGCAAAAGCAGTAAAATCGAAGGGTGATCTATTTTTAAGCCAGCTGTGGAATAATGGCATTGTGTTTTAGCTATAGTTCCGGGCTATCATCGATCACTTGTACTGCAAAGCAATTCTGAACAGCAATAAACCAAAGAAAAAAATTGAATGAAAAGAATATTGATCATAATACTGATTGGTTTTACAACGCTTAGCGTTAGCGCACAGCGAAAAAAGCAGAAGCAGGCTCCAAAGCCGGCAACTACAAGGGTAAAGGCCGACACACTTCCATCCCGAACAGTTACAGTTACCTCTGCTTTTCAGCCTTCGTTAAAAACAACTGCGAAGATTAATTTTAGTGGAGCAACTCCTTTACCCGATAGCGTGCGACCGGTTCTGCCATACGATGTGCCTGCACAAAACCTGGTTTTCTCTTATCAATCGCCGGAGTTAAAGCCGCTGGCTCAACAGATTGATACAGGCATTCATTGGAATAATACAGGATTTATTAAAGCTGGCTACGGAAACTTCACTACGCCTTTTTTGCAGGCTGGCGTTTCGCTTGGCGATGGGGTTAAATCTGTCATCAACATACACGGCCGGTATACTTCATCCAAAGGAAGTTTGCCTTACCAGCAATTCAGCAAAACCAATCTTGACGGAATTGGCATTTTTAGTTCTCCCGGCAATAAAGCCGAATGGACGGGCAGTCTTTTCTTCGATAACAACAACCAGTATCAATACGGCTACCAGCCAGACACGCTGAAGTTCTCAAAAGACGATTTGAAACAAAATTTCACAACGTTTGGCGGTAAACTCGCTGTTAGAAACAAGCTCCAAAACGCTGCCGGTATCGATTACAATCCATCAATGGCGATCAGTATTTTTAACGACAATCATAGCGGCAACGAAAGCAATCTTGTTATCAACGCGCCCATCTCAAAGTCAGTTACCAAAATACTGGCATTTGATCTTGGCCTTACCGCAGATGTTACCACTTATAAGAGCGACAGCGCCGGCACAATAAACAATAACCTATATTATCTTACGCCCGCCATTGCCTTTAAAACACCTAATTTTAAAGTGATCGCCGGCATTACTCCTTCCTGGGATAATAAGATTTTTACGATGTTGCCAAACTTTAGTGCTGAGGCAAAAATCAACAATGAAAAATTAATATTGCAGGCAGGTTGGGTTGGCTACTATAACAAAACAACCTATCAATATCTTGCATCGCTTAACCCATGGATGCAGCAGCCAAAGTTCCTGCTCAATACAAGAACAAAAGAATTGTATGCTGGTTTTAAAGGATCTGCCGGTACTCATGTAACTTACGATGCAAAAGTGTCGTACCTGCAAATGGCTAACCAGCCTTTATTTGTGAACGATACCATCACAGGAAAGTCATTCGTTTTAGTGAATGAGTCACAAATGAAAGATTTGCGTATTCATGGTGAAGTTGGGTACACACTGCAGGAGAAATTATCATTGCTTGCGGGCGCCACATTTAATCAATACAGCGCCCTGACCGATAATGATAAGGCGTGGGGCATGCTGCCCATCGAGATTAATGGCAGCCTTCGCTGGCAGGTGCTTAAAGATTTCTTGGTTAAGAGCGATGTTTACTTCTGGGATGGTCCGCAATACCGCGGCAAAGACCTTAAGAGTTATAAGCTTGATCCGGCGATCGATCTTAATCTCGGTGTTGAATTCACCATCACAAAAAATCTGAATGCATGGGTTCAGATGAACAATATTTTTAATAATCGCTACCAGCGCTGGAATCAATACCCGGTTCTCGGCTTTAATGTGCTCGCCGGTGTGGTATTTTCTTTTGGAGATATCAGTACAAGGCTTCCTGCTATTACCAACAAATAACAGCAGCAGCTTAAATAGTAAACTGCATGTGATGTACGCTTCACATGCAGTTTTGTTTTTACTGGCTCTAAATAAAAAACCCGGCTGCTAACGCAGCCGGGCTCAGTGATGATTTCCCCCAAAATCATACGAGATTGGTGTAATTCAAAGGCTATTGAAAATCCCTCTTTCAAAAATGTCTTGAACCTTTCGGTAACAGGCATATTTTCCAGAGATAAGGTTTGCGGACTGTATATTGTTCTGCTTGTTTTACAAGGACGGTAAAGCGCTTTTCCGGTTAGTTATTCAGATCGTTTTCCCGTGATCACTTTCCGAATGTTTAATGGTTACAACGGCCCTTACATACTGTTGTCTTTTTAAACCGCAGCATAGCAAAGTGCGTATACAGCGTAAAAGCGGAAAATTTTTTACGAGTTTCCTTCTCAATATGTGCATTACAAAATAAGCGAAGCGGGTCAATATGCATAGTTTGAATTGATTGAACGGTATTAGTTGTTTATTTTGCGGCACATGTTATTGCAGAACCATCAGCTGGCCAAAATGCGGTCGATATGCAAAGCGTAATCCTGTTCTCTACAACAAACCTGGCAGCCGTAATTGTTTTTCAAATGCTTTTTTTGAGCCCGGCATTTTAGTTTCATGGCGTCAACTGTTGCGTCGCACACTTTTACTAAACAAAAACATGAGCAATAATGCAGCGATGCATGTCTTGCAGGCACACAATTGCTAAAACGATTGAACAAGCCGCAAACGCTTTTTCTTTTAGCATTACTGCAGCTGAAGAGTGCGACGCAACAGCAGCACAATCGAAGTGCTGCAGCCGGGTTCATAATATTCTTCTGCATTTTTAAATCTTCAGATTTTCAAACTATTTTCGCGGCATTATGACGATCGAACAAATTAAAGTTTTACGGGACCGCGTTAGTGTTCTAAGGAGGTTTCTTTGACTACGACAACCGCTCTCAAAAAGTAGTCGAAGACCGTGCACGCTCTCTTTCGCCCGGCTTTTGGGACGATAACAAGCGGGCCACGGGCATTATGAAAGAAATTAAGGTAAACGAGTATTGGCTTAAAATGTATAAACAGGTGGAATCGGCTGTAGACGATTTTGCTGTGTTGTTCGACTTTTGGAAAGCGGGCGATGCCACGGAGGAAGAGACAAAGGCGGCATTTGAACTTGCCATTGCATCCATAGAAGACGCTGAGTTCAAGAGCACCTTAAATCAGCCCGAAGATGAACTGCCGGCGGTGCTGCAGATAAACCCGGGCGCTGGTGGAACCGAAAGCCAGGATTGGGCCGAGATGCTGCTTCGCATGTACCGCATGTATGGTGAAAAGCAGGGCTGGAAAGTTACAGAGCTCGATTTCCAGGAAGGTGATGGTGCCGGTATAAAAAGTGCGACCCTGCAGTTTGATGGTGCTTTTGCCTACGGTTTTTTAAAAGCCGAAAGCGGCGTGCATCGGCTGGTACGCATATCGCCTTTTGATAGCAATGCAAGAAGGCATACGTCATTTGCAAGTGTGTTTGTTTACCCGTTGATCGACGACAGCATCGAAATTGAAGTAAGTCCTGCAGACCTTGAATGGGAGTTTTATCGCAGTGGCGGCAAAGGCGGACAAAATGTAAATAAGGTGGAAACCGCCGTGAGGTTGAAACACACGCCATCGGGGATTATAGTGGAATGCCAGCAGGCACGCACACAGGGTGAAAACCGTGAACTCGCCATGAAAATGCTTAAGAGCCGGTTGTATGAAGAAGAACTTCGGAAACGTGAACTGGCGAAAAATGCGACGAACGCCAATAAGAAAAAAATAGAGTGGGGCAGCCAGATAAGAAGCTATGTTTTTCATCCATATAAAATGATCAAAGACCACCGCACCGATTACGAGGTCGGCAACGTGCAACCTGTAATGGATGGTGAACTGGATGGCTTTATAAAAGCTTACCTGATGATGGAAAAAGAAGTGGAAGCTTCTTAGCAATAGCCGGAATGTATTAAACCAAGAGGATAGAAAGAACTATCCTTTTTTGTTTTTTTCAACCAGGTATTCCAGCCACAAAATTTTATTATACGCCGGGCAATAAAAATAATACGTGATATAGCTCCAGTGTAAGAGAACCTGCTTGAATGGTGTTGAATAAGAAAATGCGGCTCTTGCCTGGAAGAAAATATATTGCTGTTGATTGCTTTTTTCAAATTCAGCGATGTTGTGCAGGTCGAGTTGCGGCGCCTTTTCGCCAAGGCGAATCAGCGATGTGCGAAGTATAATCTGGTCCATTATATTGTTGCTTGTTGCAAGCAGCCTGTCAATGTCAGCTGCAATTTGTGGCTTATATTTTTCCAATTCCGGAATATGAAATGTGCCCATTAACCTGGTGAGGTGATAAATAAGAATGCTCGATTTTACATAGTAAGGTGAAACATAGACCGGGGCTTTCATGTATGCCCGCTCCGCCACCATCGATGTTATTACGTGCATTGTGGCAGAGTCCTGGGTGGTAAAAGGTAATTTTTTGTCAAGCATAAAATACATGATATTGCAATGAACTGCAAAATCGAAATCGGGTGTCATGCGTTTGCCCAGGTAGGTGCTGTACGCGGGAATATTCCTGTACTTTTTGTAAGTGGAAATGATCTGCCTGCCCGAAAGATTGCTCACTTCTACCAGGCGTTGTTTTAAAATTCGGTTGGCGCTGTCATCGTTATTATCTGTCATTAAAATCATCACGCTGTCATCTGCGTCTTCACCCTGTGCGAAAACGCTTTTTAAGTATTTGAAATAATAACTGTGCGGCAGTATAGTTGCCTGAGCCGGCCAGAAATTATAAAAAGGATCGCCAAACTGGTTTTTATAGTGCGGGTATGAAGCTGTAGCGTTTTTCATGATTTGCTGAACAATCTGTCGGTTGCTTTCATCGAGATGAGGCACCATATTTCTTAAGGCGAACGCCGCGATCGCCGTAAAAAAGATGTTGTTGTCGGGCTGATAATTGTGTGGGGCACCGCCGCATTGCCGGAAAGAAGGAAACATGCCTATATAAAATTCATCGTCAGTTGTAACCTGGGCCGAGGCTATGTTTTTAACCAGCGTATCGATTAGTGCACTGTCGTTACGCTGGGCAACACAGGTTAGGTAAGCAATGATGAACAATAATATCGTAAGTGGTTTTCTCAACATTTCTTTTAACCCGGCTTTTGTACTTCGATGAGTCTTTCGTTGCGTCGCACTCTTGTACTTCCTGTTAGCCATGCATCAGTATTTCGGCAATTTCCATATATAGTAAAACCATTTCAAAAAATTAAAAGGCTTTTCCATATCAACGATCATATCTTTTCTTTCCATTTGCCACCAGTCGATACCCTTGCCTTGCTGCTTTTCAAATTTTACAAACTGATCAAGCGCTACCATGCTTCTCGCATTGATCGTGTTCATTACAATGCAAAATGCTTTTTTTTCTTTAGCCCCTGAATGCAGTTGGCTGATCTTGTTGTTTTGTTCTGTTACCCTGTTTAAAAACTGTTCACGCAGTTTTGTAAAATCGGTACAAGTATTTACAAGCGTGAAAATGTTGTCTCTGACATCTTTATACAAATCAAAGAGATCATTGCCGAACTGGTACAGGCTTCCAATATAAAATAAAGCTTCCTGCATTTGTTTATCAGCTTTGTCATCCAGGCATTGGTGATAGATGATCACAGAAACGGCGCCTTTTGTATAAGTTATCCTGGTGAGTTCCTCGTTTGAAATATTGCTGTTTGTTTGTTTGGCAGTTTCTATTTGTATATCGAGCACATTCTGTGATGCTTCTATATACTCGCTTTTGTGTGGTACATGGGCCAACAGGTAAGATTGAATTTCCCTTGCCACTTTTGCTGTAAAAGACACGGCATTGAATTGTTCGGGATGAAAAGTAATGGCGCTTATATCTTCATATGAAAGCTTATCTATGTCGAACAGGTCATCGCCAACAGGTGTGAGGATGCCAAAGAGCGTAGCTCTTTTTCTTTCTTCTACGGTTAATGATTGTCCGGATAATCTTTTGTAACTGCTGCAAAGAAAGGAAGTGATAAAAAGCCCATAATACTCTTCTATCTTTTTCTTTTGTTCGGAGTAAAATTTTCCATCATATTTTTTTTCCAGTTCTTCGAGATAAGGCACAAGAAATTGCCGGTTGAATTTTTTCTGAACCTTTATCTCTTTGTAAACATTCCTGAACGCATTGATATAGCTGAGTACTCTCATTTGCTGATCTTACGGTTCAAACCTAAGGAAAAAATAGGCGAGTTAACAATGCATAGCGGAAATCTTGCACGTGCAGTGGTGATCGGTGATGCCACAGGTTATGCTGATGAACGGAATGCGACGCAAGGGACGATGCCATTGTGAATTAAAGCCGGTACCTGAAAATGCACTTAATACAAAACATATTCATCGTGGGCCACACCAATTAACGGATGTTAGTATAAAATCCTAACTTGCGCGCCAATTCCCATAAAATTTTAGACTATGAATCTTGGATATTTTTCTTATCCGCTTCCTGCAAATGAGCCTGTATTGCAATATGCACCCGGGTCTGCAGAGAAAGCAACCTTGAAGAAAACGCTTTCCGAATTAAAAAAGAAAGCCATTGATGTGCCTATGTATATCGGCGGTAAAGCCGTTCGTACAGGGAATAAAATGCCGATGCATCCACCTCATGAAATAAGCCATAAACTAGGCTATTTTCATGAAGGAGAAGAAAAGCATGTGAAACTTGCGATCGATGCGGCTTTAAAAGCAAAGGAAAGTTGGGCGGCCATGCCTTGGGAAGACCGGGCAAATATTTTTCTAAAGGCTGCCGACCTTATCGCCACTAAGTATCGCCCTTACATGAATGGCACTACTATGCTCGGGCAAAGTAAAAATGCTTACCAGGCCGAGATAGACAGTGCATGCGAGATCATTGATTTTCTGCGATTCAACGTACACTATTTAAGCGAGATATATAAGCAACAGCCCATCTCGTCGCCGGGTGTGCATAACCGCATGGAATGGCGTCCCCTCGAAGGTTTTGTGCTTGCCATTACACCGTTCAATTTTACAGCAATCGGCGGCAACCTGCCAACCTCGGCGGCCATGTGTGGTAATGTGGTGGTTTGGAAGCCGGCGCATACTCAAATATATTCTGCACAAATGTTTATGCGCATTTTACAAGAAGCCGGGTTGCCAGATGGCGTTATCAATCTCATTTATGTAGATGGGCCTGTGCTTGGGAAAATTTGTTTTAGCCATCGGGATTTTGCAGGCGTACACTTTACCGGTTCAACCGGTGTATTTAATTATATGTGGAAGGCGATTGGTGAAAATATGGGCAACTACAGGTCTTACCCGAGGATTGTTGGAGAAACTGGCGGTAAAGATTTTGTGATGGTGCATAAGTCAGCTGATTCTGATGTGGTAGCTACGGCGCTGGCTCGTGGCGCATTTGAATTCCAGGGCCAAAAATGTTCTGCAGCATCAAGAGCGTATATTCCTTCGAACATCGCCGGCGCGGTAAAAGAGAAATTGGTTGCCGCGGTGAACAGCATGAAAATGGGAACAGTGGAAGATTTCAGCAATTTCATCAACGCGGTTATCGACGAGAAGAGTTTCGATAAAATTGCATCTTATATTAACAACGCAAAAAAAGATCGTAAGGCGAATATTCTTGTGGGCGGTAAATGTGATAAAAGCGAAGGTTATTTTATTGAACCAACTGTGATCGAAGCTAAGGATCCAAAATATGTAACCATGTGCGAAGAGATATTTGGCCCCGTGCTCACGATTCACGTTTACGACGCAGAAAAATTTGAAGAAACACTTGCACTGGTCGATTCAACCTCGCCGTATGCACTTACGGGAAGCATTATCGCCAGCGACCGCGATGCGGTTGTATTGGCAACAAATAAACTGCGCAACGCTGCCGGTAATTTTTATATAAATGATAAACCTACCGGTGCTGTAGTTGGACAACAACCTTTTGGTGGCGCCCGGGCCAGTGGCACCAACGATAAAGCGGGCAGTATGCTCAATCTTTATCGCTGGCTTAGCGCAAGAACGATCAAAGAAACTTTCAATCCGCCAACTGATTACAAGTATCCTTTTTTACAAGAGAGTTAATAAATTAGAAATCCCCATTACGGGGATTTTTTATTTGTTGGTGGAGCTTTAATAGAAGCAGCTTTTTTAACCGGGCGGTTGCGCACGTGGCATCGCCTGTTGCGTCGCACTCTTGTACTCGCGTTCTTCGGTCGGCAAACTGGTGACATATTTTCTTTTTGATTCTTTCGCTGCGGATTTTATATTGAGTATTCAAAATGCTTTTTTATACAGGACAATTTAATTTATGCAAAAAAAGTTCAGGCTGCTCATTCTGCCTTACCTAGTCATTTCAGCGGTCGTGCTTTTTATGCAGGCAACCTTTTGCTGGATCGTTTACCGCAGCCAGGGCATATTGGAAATAGATGAAGACCTTACTAATTTATGGATACCTTTCTGTCTCCCATGGGTACCTGTAGCAATTTGGCTTCGCCCTGCAATAAGACTATTGAAGTTTAAAGAAAATAAACGAAGAGATCCTGTATTTGCTTATATGTTGCTGGCTTGCATTGCAATTACCCCTTCGTGTATAGTTGCAGCCACTTATATTGAATCAGCCTCCGGCAAATTTTCGGCACTTAGAGATATCGAAGCCATAACTGTAACAACGCCCACCAAATACTATACTCTTAAGGAATACTTTATTGATAAACGCAATGCCGGCATTTATTATTCTTCTTATACCAGCGGCAAAATCGGTTCTACTTTGAACCTTATAATGTCAATCGCCGCCCCAATCTATAGCAGCAAGGAAAATAAAAATGATCTTTACCCGGCCGAGGTCACTAAGATTGGCACCATTGAAAATGACAGTAGCGATTCGGCCACCGTTTTAACAGCACCCGGAAGTGCACCAACGATTGTCGACGAAGAAGTGCCGCCGCCTAAATCTCCACAGGCCTTTCTATGCCTGGAGTTTAAAGAAGAGATCAGTAACAACTCAAGTGCCGATGAGAAAGCAGCAGAGGAGCATCGGTTTTACAGGGAGAGTATGGAAAAGTTTAACGATAGCGGGTTATCTCACTTTGATTATCTTGAACGTTTACCCGACAATGAAGAAAGGGCTCGTTTCCGCACCGCCGTATCTAAGGCTTTCTCGGCTGCAAATCTCCAGCAGGTTGTTGTACTGGAGCCCAAGTATGGCGACTTTGGCAAAAGAACGGGAAATGAGTTGTACTGGATTTTCGGAAGCTACCTAATCGGGGCGATTGTTTGGAGCATATTGGTTCTTACACCAAAAATCGATCAGGAAAAAGCAGCACTTACCTAAACAAAAGACCAACGTTTAATAAGTTTAAAGCCTGGATAAGGGGTTAATTTTTCATTCAATGCAGATTTTACGAATTGCCGGCGATTATTCTTGCCTCCGTTGCTTCCAATGCTTTTACCATTATCTCAAGGTCGTAAATACCGCGAATACCGCTAAAACCGACAGATAATCTCGTTCCGTCTTTCAGGGTAAGTGGCTGACCACCTTCCCAACCGATAAGATCAGGAACTTCTATACCGCACTCCTCCACTTCGCTATTGAAAAATTTCTTTTCATATTCACCAGTCTTTAAGCCCGTGATCCAAACCTGGCTTGCCTTTGTCCATGCAATGCGGTAAGATTCACGAGCCCGTATTTTATATGTGCCGTATAATTTTCCGTACACGTTTCCATCTTCGTCAATAATGCAGGCTGCACAATTACCGTTGGCGATGCGTTCATCCTCGTGGTTTTTGAGATAAACCGGCAGCAGTTTCTCCGCTTCGTCAAACAGGGTGGCAATTATTTGTGTCAGTGTTATTGCTTGCATATGCCTACATATTTATATCGCAATATACAGGTAGTTTGTGCAGAAATGTACGGTCTTAGACAATAATCAACTGGTTTATTAGCTTGTTATGAAACATTTTGAAATGAGAAACCGGGTATTTGTTTATTCTGAAAACTTGTGTTTTCTATTTGTATCAGTGTTTAAGTAATTTGAATTATTGCTTATACAATTTTTTACGATGAATTTTTGGCCGGGCTTTTTGTATTCCAAATTGGCATCGTTGCGTCGCACTCTTGTACGTTCAGGCCGTTGTGCGGCTGTTTTCAGCCGATGGCGGGTTACTATTATTTCACAGCAAAAGCGTTGACGCCTGATTGTATTTTCCCTCCCCGGAATGGACGGGACGTACAAGAGTGCGACGCAAAGGACGACGCAGGTTGTGGTGCCGGCGGGTTCATAATAATTAAAAACTTATAAAAGGGCTGTCAGTGCCTGCTGTTTCGTAGCGAATTATTCGCCCTTGGTCGCAATATTTGCCAAATCATGTTTTTTTTACGGCGGAGTTCCTATTTTGGTATCATGAAAATTGATTGGCAAAGCAGGAGATGGGTGATAGTTTTGCTGCATTCACTTGCATGGATTGCTATTTTTGCTCTTCCTTTTCTCATGCGTACGTCGGCAAATGACCCACGTAAAATGCCCGTTGATTCTGGGTTTATCAGCTTTTATATTGTTACCCGTTTCTTTTGGATCGGCTTTTTTTACCTGAATGCCCTTTATTTATTTCCCCAGCAAATTGCGAAAAAAAAATATGCGCTTTTTGCAATGATGCAGGTGTTAAGCGTGTTCATTATTTCGCTGGGCCATCACCTTTGTTTTAATCTTTTTGTAAAGACATCGGAATATGATATTGTAAATTTCCTGGCCTGGAATACGTTTACCTGGCTGTTTATTCTCGCCTCGAGCACCGCATATCGCATGATCCTGGATAAGATTGCATTTGACAAACTAATGCAGGAGCGGGAAAATGAAAACCTGAAAACAGAATTGTCTTTTTTGCGGTCGCAGGTTAGTCCGCATTTTATGTTCAACGTTTTAAACAATATGGTGGCAATGGCACGGAAAAAGTCGGACCTGCTGGAACCATCATTGTTAAAGCTTTCGTCGCTAATGCGCTACATGTTATATGAGACAGATGAGCAGCGTGTGGCGTTATCCAGGGAGGTTGAATATCTGCAGAGTTATATAGACCTTCAACAGCAACGCTTTGGTAAAAATGTGGCGGTGAATTTTTTGGCTGCTGAGCAGGATGGCAGTGCTGAAATTGAACCCATGCTTTTGATTCCTTTTGTTGAAAATGCTTTTAAGCATGGAACGGGCATGATTGAACAGGCACAGATCAATATTGAGCTGTCACTAAAAAATAATATCCTGAACTTTTCTGTTCATAACAAGTATAACAGTACTTCTGAGGAAACGAAAGATTACAGTTCGGGTATTGGTCTTACAAATGTGCAAAGACGATTAAATTTGCTGTATGGAAAAAACCACAGCTTGCTTATTACAAAAGACAAATGCTGGTATAAGGTAAACTTACAATTAAACCTTCACTAATGCTTCGTTGTATCGCCGTTGATGATGAGCCGCTGGCACTTGACCTGCTGGTTGACAATATAAGCCAGGTTCCGTACCTGCAACTGATAGAGCAATGTTCCAATGCTTTTGAAGCAATAAATATTTTGCAGCAGCAACCAATTGACTTGATTTTCCTCGACATACAAATGCCCGGCTTAACCGGTCTACAGTTTATACAAAGCATGCCTCAAAAACCAATGATAATTTTGGTTACGGCCTATGAAAAGTACGCCCTTGATGGTTTTAACCTTGATGTTACAGATTATCTTGTCAAACCTGTTTCATTTGAGCGTTTTGTAAAGGCCTGCAATAAGGCGCTTGAGTTATTTGAGCTAAAGAACAAAAAGGAAGTGGCGACAGAAAACGGCAACGACTACATTTTCGTGAACGTTGAATACAAGCTTCTAAAAGTTGTATTGACCGATATAGTCTGGATTGAGGGGCTAAAAGACTATATCAAAATTCATTTGAAAAGCACCAACAGGCCGGTTATAACGCGAATGAGTTTAAAGACGATCGAGGAGCAACTGCCCTCGGGCAAATTCATAAGGGTACATAAGTCATACATCGTTTCTGTGAATTACATAACAGCAGTAATGAAGAACAGCATTTTTATAGGCGAACTGGAACTACCGGTCGGTGATCTTTACAGGGATGTTTTACATAACCTCACCGGCCGCTCGGGAGGATGAAGAAAATCAAATATAAGTCGTCACATTTTTAAGCTCACAATCGTGAGCTTTTTTATTTTTCAACCGGTTACGCTGATTATTGCGTAAATTATACGGAATAATGAAGCCGGATGATTAAGCGCGGCGTTTTAATTGTCTAAGATTCGTCGCAACATTTTTGTGGATTGTCTCATTTGAAGGCGTTTTTTTGGGTGCCGTAGCTATTTTTGCATCACATTTTTAATTATGAGAAAACTAATACTCCTTGCAGCTGCAACTTTAATAACACTGATATCTCACGCACAGTTTCCGGGTGGATCGGCAGGCAAAGCCGGGCAAGCACCCCCGAGCATTGGTCATGTATATGGCAAAATTGTTGACAGCCTTGGAAAGCCCATGAGCGATGTTTCAGTTCTCCTGCTTCAAAACAAATTTGATACGGCTACGAAAAAGAAGAAAGATGTCTTATTGAAAGGTATTACCACCAAAGCTAATGGTGAATTCAGTTTTGAGGAACTTCCCATATTTGGGCCATTGAAATTGAAGATCAGCGCAACAGGCTTTACTACCATCGAACAGGCTGTTTCTTTCCAGATGAAAATGGACCCTAACGCTTCTAAACCTTCGGGCAACGATCCTTCCCAGGGCATGGCTGCCATGAGCAGTATGATGAATGCCTTCGACAAGGATCTTGGCAATATTAAACTTAGCTCAGAGGCAAATATGTTGAAAGGCGTTACTGTTTCCGCGGTGAAACCTTTGATGACAATGGATATTGATAAAAAAGTGTTTAACGTCGATAAGAACATTGTGAGCGCGGGTGGTACGGCGCTGGATGTAATGCGCAACGTGCCCAGTGTGCAGGTTGATATTGATGGTAATGTTACCATGCGTAATGCTTCACCCCAGATATACATTGACGGCAGACCTACTACATTAACGCTTGACCAGATACCAGCCGATGCAATCGAAAGTGTGGAAGTGATTACCAACCCTTCTGCAAAGTTTGATGCTTCGGGCGGTAATGCCGGTATTCTTAATATTGTTTTGAAGAAAAATAGGAAAACTGGCTACAATGGTAATGTTATGGCGGGTGTAGACAGGCGGGGTGGAGTAAATGGTGGTGGTAATTTCAATATCCGTCAGGGCAAGATAAATCTTTCAGCCGCCCTTATGGTTAACCAGATGCGTAACAAAACAACAGGTACAACCGAAAGGCTTAACTATGGCGAAGTCCCAACGCAGGTTACCCAGCAAAATCTCAATGAAACACATGGCGGCTTTATGTTTGGCAGGTTGGGTATGGATTATTTTGTAAACAACAGGCTTACTTTGTCCTTGTCAGGAGTTAGGGTGCACGGCGAGTTCAGGCCTTACGAAACGATCGACATTACCTCAGACAGCCTCTACGATAACGGCGACATCAGCAGTTCTTACAGCCAACGAGTTTCTAACAGCACCAGGGAGTTCAATGCCTTTGGTACACAGGGGGGAATGAAATATAACTTTCCTAAAGAAGGTGAAGAACTTACTGCAGATTTCAACCTGTTCCAGGGAAAGAATAATGGTAACTCGGTATACAATACCACCTACTACGATAAAGGCGGCATTGCAACCGGTGACCAGATGCAACAGGTTATTTCCGATGGAAAGAACAGGTTTTTTACCGTGCAGACAGACTATGTAAAACCACTTAGTACCAGGACCAAACTGGAAACCGGCTTGCGGGCGCAGATGAACAGGATTGTCAACAACAATGAAACTTATATACAAGGGGTAAACTCAGATGAACTGGTGAAGATACCTTCAGCAACAAATAACTACAGCAACCACGATAATGTTTATGCTGCATATGTTTCTGTAAAAAGTTCGATAAAAGATTTTGGCTACCAATTAGGCCTTCGCGCAGAAAGCTCTAATTACAAAGGTGAACTGACTAATACTGGTGAGGTTTTTAGTAATTCCTATCCTATCAGTTTATTTCCATCCGTTTTCTTTAGCCAGAAACTAAAAAACAAACAGGAACTGCAGATGAGTTATACAAGAAGGGTTCGAAGACCAAATTTTTTCCAGTTGATCCCTTATGTTGACTATACCGATAGCCTTAACATAAGGCAAGGAAATCCTGATCTGAAACCTGAATTTACAACGTCGCTTGAAATGTCTTACGGCAAAACCTTCAAGGGAAGCAATAATATTCTTGCCTCCGTTTACTTCAAGCAGACAAATGATATGATCACCAACTACATCACAAAAGATACGAACCCTATCACCGGTGAAGAAGACCTGATTAGCACATTCGTAAATGCCAACTCTTCTTACAGCTATGGTGCGGAACTTACCTCTGTTACCAATATTAAAAAGTGGTGGGATGTTACTGCCAACGTTAACCTCTACAAATCAAAGATCAATACCGAAAACCTGGGCCAGCCATCGCAGGATGCAATGTGGAGTTGGTTTGGAAAATTCAATACAAACTTCAAACTGCCGAAGAATTGGACGATACAGGTATCTGCCGACTACCAAAGCAAAACAAATTTGCCAGTGAATAAGAATACCGGGCAAATGGGGCCGCCAATGCAGCAGGCCCAGGCATCGGCACAGGGCCACATCGAGCCTTTCTGGGGCATGGATGCTGCTATCAAAAAGAGCTTCTTAAAAAACCAGGCAGCAACTGTTACTTTCAGCATCAGCGACATATTCGGAACACGTAAAAATGTTCAGTATTCCTACAGCGAATACTTCGAGCAGACCTACAGCAGGTTAAATAATCCGCAAATGTTCAGAATCAACTTCTCCTACCGGTTTGGTAAAATGGATATGTCTCTCTTCAAGCGCCAGAACATGAAAGCGCAGGGCGAAAGCATGCAGGGAGCAGCACAAATGCAGTAACATGCGTGCAAATTGGTTGCGACCATTTAACGGTTAATTGCCTAAATACTTTGCAGACAATATTGGTGACAGGAAGCAGTGCTAACACTGCTTTCCTTTTCACGGATATATGTAAGATACCAGCTATTTGTTTTTCATGGCATCATCGTTGCGTCGC
>DLKC01000003.1 GCA_002478885.1 Chitinophagaceae bacterium UBA7600 | reverse complement strand
GTACTCTAAAACCCAGTAAATACCGGTAGTTTTTTTCTGTACAGGATACGCCAGTGATTTCAGACCCCAGGGATTGCTGTGCGCTACCGTTCCACCATGTTCTGTAACATAGTCGGTATATTTTTTCTGAGCGGCTTTGAATTCCTCTTCAGAAAGCACAGGGGTAAAAATCACCATCAATTCGTAATTGTTCATTACCCTGATTTTTTTGTTTAAAAATAGATTTGGGCGGCGAAGGTAAGGGAATCAATGCAAATAACCGCTATCATGGGTTTAATTTTGCTTTGTTGGCAGGGCTAAGAAGATCAATTATCAAAAATGAAGTCTATTCAGCTGCTAATTTCGTCCTAAATTAGAAGACTGTTGCCGAAAATACGGTGCTTTATCGCTGCATACCAATGATTGTTATTGGTTTAAAATTGTCATTCTTGTAGAGTCATTTCCCCACGGCGTTGCCATTCCATCTTTTTTTGAATATAAAATCTTTAGTGGAACAGAACTTGATTTGGTTATTGGAAAAATAACTATGAAAAGAATTTTTCTAACTGCGTGCACGCTCTTAATAATTACAGCAGCTTTCTCGCAGACACAAAGAGGCAATGTTTTAGTAGGGGCAGAATTAGCGAACATCGGATTCAATTTTCAGGAAGAAAACACACAGTTTAGCTTCAACCTTAGTCCGAAAGCTGCATGGTTCTTAAGAGATAATGTGGCTATTGGACCTGAAGTGTTACTTGGGCTTAACACCCAGAAAGGCGCAACTTCGGTAGATTATGGTGTGGGTATATTTGGCCGCAAGTATTTGGGTGCAGGCGCAACTAACTTAGCAAGAACTACCAAGTGGCTGCTCGAAGCGAATGCAGGCATTTACGGTACAAATCTTTCAGGGGACGAAGTTGAGAAGACAAGTACCAATGGTTTGGGACTAGGCTTTGGGCCCGGTATCGCCTATTTTCTTAATCCAAACATTTCGCTTGAAGCACTTGCTAAATACAATCTTACTGTAGGTTTTGGCAGTTCTACCACCAATCATAAACTTGGCATAAACCTGGGTTTCCAGATATACCTGCCTGGTCGCCAGGTAAGGCAGCTTACAAAAGACCCCGTTAAATAAATTTGTTTCAAATTATTGCGCCTTGCGATAGTTTGCTGAAGAGGGAGCAAGGCGTTCAAGAGTGCGACGCAACGAAACTGATGGCTTTACTAGAGTTCGGCCAAACAAATACGTAGCCGTTGGCTTTGATGCGTCGCTTCTTTTACCTGAAATCAGACAGTGTAGCGGTGAATTCTCCCCTCTCTCGCTTTTTGAGAAGCACTCCAAAATTTCCCTTGTACCGCATAATTTGAGGAATGAGCATGCCTCTTACCCGGGTCATTTCCACTTTCATGCTTACGTCAAAATCGTACATGCCGGCCTTGTAACTGAGTGAATAGTTGCGGGCAAGAACCTCAAGTGTTTTGTAGTCGAACCACGTGGTCATTTCATCGACCACGATATCATCCCTTTCGAAAAAACCAAGATCGGACTTAGGTTTTATGGTGAACACATAGGCATAGGAGCCCTTGTAATCGGTAAACTCTAGTTTATAGTCATACAATTTATGGGCGCGATCATCATAGAGGTCAAGCTTATCTCCAATAAATGGAATACCAGGTATCTTTTTTCCGGGATTGAAGAATAGCATTTTTAGTTGCTCTTTGTGTTTTTCCATTCCGGATTTATGGCTAGTGGTAAAAGACCGACCTGAAACGATGTTAGTTTCACCACATACTTTACCCCTGGAGAGAAAGATGGATGCATACATTTCACCAGTGGTATAATTATAATTTCCTTTGCTGTCGAAAAAATCACCAGTTGTTTGCTGACTAACCACGTTGGTAGTTCTACAGCCAGTGTCACGCTTTTGCTCGGTAACACTGCTCCAGGTTGCTTTCGGGCTTCCATCTTTATTTAAAACACGTATGTCGTTGTAAGACTTAAATTCAACAAGATGAAGGCTACGAAAAGCTTTATAGAAACTGGTATCGTTCTGAATACGTTGCAAAATAGCCAGGTAGTCCATATTGTTGTGAACCACCACTTCCGGCAGGGTAATCTTTTGGTTATCGATGATCACCGTGGTGTCCTGAGCATAAGTTGCAATAAAAAAAAAGCCGCATATAACAGCAGCGATTACTGTTTTCATTTTGGGAATAACATTTTATAGTCTACCTGCACTTTACCCTTACTTATGTCGGCAAGCCTGCCCTGAAGCATTTTTCTTCTCAATGGCTTAAGGTAGTCAATAAACAATTTGCCATCGATATGGTCGTATTCATGCTGAATAATTCTTCCTGTAAGACCAATGAAGGTTTCGGTATGCGGTTGAAAATGCTCATCCAGGTACTCAAGTGTTACCTCCTGTGGACGCACTACATCTTCCCTTATTTTAGGAATACTCAGGCATCCCTCGTTATAAACCCAGTCTTCGCCTTCCAGCGATACTACATGCGCATTAATAAAAACCTTTTTAATGCCTGGTTCATCAGGATATGTGCCTTTCTCATCGGCTTCTTGGTGTTCAAATATTTGCGCGCTATCTACCACAAATAACCTAACATCTTTATTAATTTGGGGAGCGGCTAAACCCACGCCGTTGCTGTAATACATGGTTTCCCACATATCCGCGATCAGCTTATCAAGGCCGGGATAGTCAGCGGCAATGTCTGCCGCAGTTTTACGAAGTATATTAGCGCCGTAAGCAACAATGGGTAAAGTCATAACCAAATTCTTTTCTCTGTCTTATTTCTTTAATAGAAACGCAAAAGTAAGCGTATCCATGCAAATGTATTAGCCGGCCAGGCTGTTCAGGTATTCCTGCAGTATAATCACTGCAGCAATCTCATCCTTATTCTTTTTGTTCTGTCTGTCTTTTTTTTTCATGCCCATTTGAACCATTGCCTGGCTTGCGAGTTTTGATGTATATCGTTCATCCACTCTTTTAATTGGCAGCATTGGAAATTCCTTTTCCATTTTTTTTACAAAGGCGTTAACAAGAGGAGTGGCATGTGTATCGCTGTCGTCCCAGTTTTTCGGATCGCCGATCAAAACGAGTTCAACCGTTTCAATGCTTAAATATTTTTTTAAAAATGGCAGCAGGTCTTTGGTATCAACAGCCGTTAACCCGGTAGCAATTATTTTTAGCGGGTCAGTAACCGCTAATCCCGTGCGTTTGCTTCCATAATCGATGCTAAGTATTCTCGCCATTTTATCTTGCAATTGTTTTTTTTACCAGCTTACGAATCACTACGCCACTTTTGTTGTGTCACTCACTTGTGCGGCTACGTCGCTATTCAGCCTTTTAAAACAGTAAGAGATCGGCAATCACCAGTATACCGAATACCACGCTGGCAATGCCATTGGCCGTCATAAAGGCAATATTCACCTTGCTAAGGTCATCGGGCTTAACCAATGAATGCTGATAAATAAGCATCCCGGCAAATACAACGATTCCAAGCCAGTAAAGCCAGCTGAAACCGCCGTCAATTCCTGCTGCGATAACACAGCCCGCACTAAAAACATGCAACAGCTTTGAAATTCTTAAACCCCTCCCCTTGCCAAAAACGGCTGGAATAGAATATAATTTTTGCGACTGATCAAATTCCACATCCTGCAAGGCATAAATGATGTCGAAACCACTTACCCAAAAGATTACGGCAAACGAAAAAAATATGGGCAAAATGTCGAACCTTCCGGTTACAGCAAGATAGGCACCAATCGGCGCGAATGACAAACCAAGACCGAGCACCAGGTGACATAGAGGTGTAAACCTTTTGGTGTAGCTGTAAAAAAGCACTACGAATAAAGCAACCGGCGAAAGCTGAAAACAAATTGTATTGATGAACCAAGTCGTAATCGTAAAAAGCAAACAGTTAAGTATTACAAATCTTAAGGCACTGTTTGCCGAAATGATACCCCTAGGGATCTCTCTGATGGCTGTTCTAGGGTTTCGGGCGTCGAAGTTTCTATCGAGGTAGCGATTAAAAGCCATTGCCGCGCTCCTGGCCGTGACCATACAGATTAAGACTAAAATAAATTTAAGCCCCAATTGTTCAAAGGAATAGTTAATGGGCTGATCAAAATGCACTCCGGGGAATGGAGACACCGCCGAATCTTTTGCTAAAAGTGTTGTTTGCAATATGCCAAGGAAAAACCCAATCATCGCGAAAGGCAATGCAAAAATCGTATGAGAGAATTTTACCAAACTCAGATAATTCTTTATTGTACTCATTTTCAACTTTTCAGATTATTTCTAACCAGTTCCCACAAAACAATTCCGGCAGCCACTGAAATGTTCAACGAATGTTTCATTCCAAATTGTGGTATTTCTATGCAGCCGTCGCACAGTTCCAACACATCGTTGTTTACACCTTCTACCTCGTTACCAAATACAACGGCAACCTTGTCGCCTTTGTTTAAAGAAAAAGTTTCCAGTGAAATACTTCCTTCGGCTTGCTCAATGGCAAATATTTTAAAGCCTTTTTCTTTCAATGCAGCTACTGCATTAACCGTGGTAGGAAAATAAATCCAGTCAACAGTTTCAGTTGCGCCAAGCGCCGTCTTATGAATGTCGCGATGTGGCGGTTGTGGCGTATAGCCGCATAAAAAAATAGCCTGGGTTAAAAACGCATCTGCGGTTCTGAAAACGCTGCCAACATTGTGCATGCTCCGTATATTGTCGAGTACCGCAATTATACTGTTCTTCTCAGCGTTTTTAAACTCTGTTACTGTTTTGCGGCCCAGTTCGTCCATGCTTAATTTACGCATCCGGTTAATTCCTTTTGTCGTGGCGATATTTAAAAGCAGCAAAAATAACTTTAAGAACGCTAAAACCCTTAAAGATTCAGCCGTCTATAATGCAACTTTAAACCAGGCTAAGAGTGATTAAATGCCTGGGCCGGCAAAAGTTCGATATTTTTACCTGTTTATTAAGCTGAGTTAATTGCCTGCTGCACAAGCGTGCGACGCAACGGCAGCCGCCATGAAAGGCCGCTGCCGGGCAATAAAAACCAACAGACTATGATAGAATGGAAATGCAAAAAATTTGAAGAACTCTCCGTTCACGAGCTTTATGCTATTATGCGGCTTAGGAGCGAAGTCTTTGTGCTGGAACAAAATTGTGCTTATCTGGATGCCGATAACAAAGACCAGGAATGCTGGCATTTTGCCGGCTGGCACAATAATTCTCCCGTTGCTTACGTGAGATTGGTGCCTGCGGGTAGGTCGTTCAAAGAACCCTCGATTGGCCGTGTCGTAACATCGCCGGCACACCGCAAAGGCGGGCACGGGCGGGTGCTGATGCAAAAAGCTATTGAACTTTGCCTAGAAAAGTTTGGCAGGCAACCGATAAGGATTGGCGCCCAGTTATACCTTAAGAATTTTTACGAATCGCTGGGTTTTGTACAGGACAGCAATATGTACCTGGAAGATAATATTGAACATATTGAAATGGTTTACACAGGTTTTAAACAGTAACGGATAAATTATGTATTATTGCATTGTGCGTGCCCTAACGCCAAATATCTTATAAGAATGAACCTAAAAACTAATAAGACTACTGCCTTAATTACCTGCTTTTTATTGCTGTTCATTCACGCATCCGCACAACAGAAATATGAATTGTTTGGCTTGCGGGATCTAACTAACTATTGGGAAATAAATGCAACCGTTGGCGCCAACCAGTTTCTTGGCGACCTTGGCGGAAATGTGGGCAAAGGTCAGCCGCTACTAAAAGACTACAAATTTGTTGCAAACAGAATGCTCGTTGGTTTATCGGGAACATACAATATCAACAACTATTCGGCCGTGAACGTGGGGTTTAATTTTGCCCAGATAAGTAATGCCGATAGCCTTATTACCAACACAGGCAACCTCGAAAGGTGGAGGTGGTATCGCAACCTCAGCTTTAAGTCAAATATAGAAGAAGCCAGTGCTACCTACACATTTTATCCAGTTCTTTTCCTGCACCGCAAAACTGTTGAACTGCTGAGGTTCAACCCCTATATACAAGTGGGGCTGGGCGTTTTACATTTTAATCCAAAGGCAAATCTCGACGGTTCCTGGTATGAATTACAGCCATTACGACTGGAAGGACAAGGGTTTGCAGAATATCCAGACCGCCTGCCCTATAAGAGAACGGTGATATACCTCCCAGCAAACGTGGGCGTTAAGTATTATTTTAATAACCGCTGGGCGCTTTCCGCAGGCTTGCTCATGCGCAAGACTTTCACTGATTATATGGATGATATAAGCACTACCTATATCGATCCTGCGCTATTTTATAAATATTTTCCGGCTGAAAAGGCGGCTGTTGCCGAACAACTCTATTCAAGGTCGAGAACGCCCTGGAAAGTAAAACCCGGTGTAGAAAAGGCACATAGTAACGATAAAGACAGCTATGTAACATTCAACCTCACGCTCAGTATCAGGCTTGATAAAAGGCTTTACATTTATTATCCCAAATTATAATTAAAGTCGCCAGTTAAATACATTTTGGGGTATCGACTTTAGTGCGTTGGTCAGCTTCGTTGCGACGCTCCGTTCATCGTTCTTTTCTCCATTGGGCACAGCTCAGAAAGATTTACACGAACGATATCATATTTTTTCAAACCGGAAAGTAAACCTGTTGATTACACCGTCAACAGCCCGGTAGGAAATACTGCTGTTGTGAATTTCGGTAATGCGTTTAACAATCGACAATCCAAGCCCAAACCCCTTTTCGTTTTTCGATTGCTCGCTTCTGAAAAAAGGAAGAAATATGCGATCCGCATCCCTTGCATCAATAGTTCTGCCAGTATTCTCGAAATGAATAAGAATAGCGTCAGGCAGCAATTCCATAATAATATTCAAGGATTTATTATCGGAATATTTGTAGGCATTCTTAATAATATTCATAAATGCGGAGCGAAGCAGCGTTTCATTACCCTTGATGGATAACAAAGACTCGTCTTCGGGCATTTTAGCGTAGTTGAAAGCGATTTTGATATCGGGCAGCAGCTTTTTTGCCGACATCATTGTATCATGAATAATTTCATCAAGCCTTACCATTGGCCAGTCAGGCGAAAAATTCAGGTTTTCATATTGGGCAAGCAGAAGTAGTGCATTAGAAAGTTCGATCATGCCTAACTGGTCTTCTTTCAACGACTCCAATACTCTTTTAGCCTCCGCAGGGCTGAGGTCTTTTCTCAAAGCTGACTCAGTCTGGGAAAGCATTGTTGCCAAGGGCGTTCGCAGATCATGTGAGGCATGGTGAACAAAATTTCTTTGCATCTGGAATGCCTTTTCAAGCCGGTCAAGCATTTCATTAAAATTAGACGCAATCTGAACAATCTCGTTATTGCGAACGCTTCCGCGGGTTATCCTTACCCGTTGGGAAAGGTTATTCTCTCCGATTTTTCGCATTTGCACACTAAGACTAACCAGTGGCCTCGTTACTACAACAACGTAAATAAGCGCGAACAATCCAACCGCGATAATGGCACCTGTTGCAACCATTACCATAATCACCTGTAGCGAGGAAAGCCTGCTGATTCCGTATTTATCATATCCAATAGCAATGGAATAACAGGATATGTCAGCTTTTTGTATGTAAAGCCCAACAGCCTGCTGACTACCCACAGAAAAAGGCAGTTCTTTTTCCTGCTTTATCTTTTCCATTAAGGTTGTGTCAACTTTGAAACTTAGATCAATCGGGAATTTTTTTGTGATGCGAAGAGATGAATCAATCAAGATGGTTTGCAGGTACAGCGGATATCCCGGCAGATAATTCTCGAGTTTTACTGTTACCGATTTATTTGTATCAACCACGTTGTAATGCACGAGAAAATTACTGTAGGCATGCGCCCACAAACGTTTTTCAAATTCCTGGGTACGTGTACGTGCAAATAGTGTGTAAATGATAAAAATAGAACTGACAAATATGATAGAAACTACCAAAGTAAGAATCAATACAAATTTCATTCTTACCCTCATGACAGCGGCGCCTCCCTTACATAATATCCGAAACCTGGTTTAGTATGAATAAGCTTCGATTCAAAGGGCTTATCAATTTTATTACGCAGGAAACTTATGTAAACTTCAATGGTATTAGTGCCTGTATCAAAACTTAGGTCCCAAACCTTTTCCATTATCTCAGTTTTTGAGATGACCTTCCCCTTATTACGGCTTAACAAAACCAACAGGGCAAATTCTTTAGCGGTCAGGTTTATATTTTTCCCGGCACGGGTAACCATTTTTTTATTCAAATCAATCTCTAGATCTGCAAGGGCAATTTTATCGGTAAGTTGTGCAGAGTTTTCAGCCCTTTTTAAAAAAACTTTTATCCTGGCAAAGAGTTCATCAAAATGAAATGGCTTTACAATGTAATCATCGGCACCGAGATTAAATGCGTCGACCTTATCCTGTATCTCCCCTAAAGCTGTAAGCATAATAATAGGAACTTTACTGTTCTGTTGTCTGAATTCTTTGCAAAGCGCCAATCCATTCTTATAAGGCAGGTTAATATCAAGCAACACAATTGCATAAGTATGCTGAGCAAACAGTTTTTCGGCAACTAAACCATCGTAGGCAACATCTGCCTGATACCCCTGGCGCGATAATTCTTCCTGAATTACCTGTCCTAGTTTGGGTTCATCTTCCGCAATTAATATTCTGTACGTGTTTTCCATTATTTTTTGATATTGTTCCGATACAAGTTATGAAAAAGATTGCCTTCTTACTGACGAAGACTCAAAAATGGTATTGAGTTGTCAGTGCATCAATAGCTGAAAAATCTATACCAATCCTAGATTCAATTTCCAACAGACCTGAAAATGAACTAAATAAATTTATGCAATTTTAATAAAGAAATCTGATACCTGATAGCCTTTGGTAGCATAAACAGCCACAAACCGAATAAATACGAGCTTTTATTAGACTGTTGCAGTGCCGTCTGGCCTTCTACCTGGCAATTTATCTAAAAGCAGAACCTGAAGATTGATCATATAAGCGTAAATCATTTTTCTTTTAACATGCCGGTATCGGTCAGTTTTGAAGCATTTCCTAATTTCAGCATGCAAATCAGTAAAAGCAAATGCCACAAACACCGGTAAATCTTATTCTACTAACAAGTATAATATGTATGGTTTTTTTGCCCTTTCTTTCAAGCGGCACCTGTAAATTAAACAAAGAATCGCCGGCGGATTTTGCCAAAAGGCTCACGGTAAATGATAGCACTGACAAGCAAAAAGTAACCTCCATTTTCCTATGGATCACCAATAACATTGCCTACAATGTAAGAAGCTTGCAGAACGGCAAAACTAATAATGCAGGATACTGGCTGGAAGAAGACAATGACAGCAGTTCGCCTTTAAAACCGTTAAATCTGCGTATTGCCGAAAATATATTCGCACGGAGAACTGCTGTTTGCGATGGTTATGCACGCCTGTTCAAAGTTATGTGTGATGCTATTGGCGTTCGTTGCGAAATAGTCACAGGCTTTGGCAGAGTAAGCGCGGGAAGATTTGGACCCAATTTTCGTAGCAACCACAAATGGAACGTAGTTTTTCTAGATACAGCCTGGTTTCTGCTGGATGCCACATGGGCCAGCGGTTACATTAATTACAAAAACGAATTTGAATGGCACTATAATGGCCATTATTTTCTTACTCCACCGACGGAATTTATTCTGGATCACTACCCGGAAGATCTAAGGTGGACGTTGCTACCCTCGCAGCCACTTGCAGATGAGTATGAAGAAACGCCATTTAAAACCGCTGCTTTCAGCAGAAACTATATCACTTTCTTTAGCCCCGAAAGTGGCATTATTAATACGGTCTTGGGTGACAGTATTGTAATTGTATTGGAAAATAGTCGTCCTAAAAAAAAGATCTGGGTTTCGGATTTTTCCTACACCGACAGCAACAGTATTGCCATTATGCAATGCTGTGGCGCCGTAAAACCCATAAATAAGCTGGAGCGCAATAAAGTTAGTTGTATCTATCATGTTATAGATATAAATGCCCGATGGCTCTACGTTATCTACGACGACGAGATGATCTTGCGCTATCAACTCAACATAAAAAGGCCTGCCGGCTTCTAGATGAATAGGAAAGATCTATTTTAATAAGACCAGTTATGCCCGCAACTCTACGGACTTAAAAAAATCCCCAAGAGAGTTATTGCGGTTGAAGAGTGCGACGCAACGAAGCTTAACAGCGATTTGCTGTACAGCACGAAAAAGATGCTTTTCTTTTTATTCTTTTATCCCAGGAATAAAATTCGGCAAGACATGATGTTAATGTATGTGATAATACTTAGCAATTTCGCTGCAGCAAAGCTTTTAAAAGGTGCATAATTACCTCACGGCTGTGGAAAACCGGGTGAAGAACGGGTGTACAACAAGAGGTTGCTTTTTTTGGAAGTGACAGCTGTTGACATGTATCTTCACCATGCATCAGAAGAGTAATTATCTGTAAAGAGAAAACGATTCAATGCTTTCTAAAACCTGGGAGCTCTAACAGGCTAAAAGGTAAAGGAACTGAGAAGCAAAAGCATGGTGGCGACGTGGTGTGGTTTGCTGAAGGAAAAGCAATATCTGTAAAAAAGATGGCGCGAATGCTGAAGCATTACAAACCAATCCAAACCAGCGGAAGCAGATCAAAACGTTGGGATGCCGAAGTTCTTTCAATGCAAAAAGTTGTTTGCCACCCTGGAAAGAAAGCCGTTAAAAGCTTGAAATTTTTGGAACGCAAAAACGACCAGATGCGGCGAGCGAACTGCAGCAGACTAACAAAAACGAGAAGCGGGAGTGTTGTAAAAAATTGATGGAATTCTGTTAAGCAAAAATGGCAGATCGGTAAAACGCGAAGCCAAAAAGCGAGACAAGAACCAGATATTCAAAACTTCACGCTTGCCATCAAAAACATTTGAGGAGCAAAAGTTCTTTGCGGGGTTAGCTGGATCAATTTTACAGGAGCAACGAATAATATCCAAAATCGCGGCAAATGCAGAAAAGTACCAGATGACCCTCTGAGAAAAGAAGCAACTCAATACAAAAGCACCGGGTTGGAAGATGCAATGCCTCGGCAGCGCAAATTCAGGCTTGGTGCTTTTTGTTTATTGTTCAGGCCAACTTCAGTATAATACAGAACCTGCTTGCGCAGGTTTTTTTATTTTAGCACAGCCATGTTGTCTACTCAAAAGAAAATATTCGCTGTTTTTGTTGCAATACCTGTGCTTTTTGTTTTGCAGTGTTATAATCCATTTTTGCTGTGGTTTCAGAATGACGACTTTATACATATTCCGCTAAGTGCAAATGGCGAGTTGCTGCAAAGGAACACGTTCAGGCCTATCTGCGATTTAAGCGTAATGCTTGACTATTGGCTTTGGGGCAAAAATGCATTTGGTTATCATATCACAAATATTGCGCTGCACATAACAGCAACAATACTATTGTATTATTTTACCAAGCTGCTATTTCAAAAATATTTTAAAACTGGCAATGCGAAAATCATCAGCCTTTTTTCAACCTTGTTGTTTTTTATTTATGCTATGCATGGAGAATCTGTCTTCTGGATACTCGGCAGATCATCAGTTCTCGTCATGATATGGTCGCTTTGTTTTTTGTGGTGCTTTATTAAAAGACATGATTCTACCAAATACGTAACAGCATATATTTTGTTTTTCGTTCTTAGCCTGCTTACATATGAATCGGCATGGATGCTACCTATTTATGCATTTATGATAACACTTACTGAACAAAAGCTACCGGCAAAAAAAGGCCAAACGCATGTATTGCTTATTATTCTTGTATTTGCAGCCTATCTGGCCATTCGTTATTTTTCCATTCATGAAGTGGCAGGCAAATATGAAGCCTCTGCATTGTTGAATGGGGAAGTGAAAAAACTGGTTACCAATTACGCTATACTTTTTGCCCGCAGTTTGTTTCCCTGCTTTAGCAACAGCATTTGGCTGCTTTACAGTTTTGGGGTGGCAAACCTATTCATGCTATTCTTTGTATTCAAAATGCCGAAGCGATCACTACCGGTTTTGCTAGTGCTGGGTTTAATATTTCTTATCAGTCTTGTTCCATATACTTCCCTGGGTGTTGATACACGCGGAACGGAGGCGGAGCGATTTCTTTATTTTCCATCTGTCCTGTATTGCCTGATTGTAGGTTTTATTATTGAGAAGTCGGGAAGGAATGAAAAATTGAGAATAGCAGTTGCCCTATTGCTTCTTGGATTACACGGAATCGCACTTGAAAATTCTTCGGAAAATTACCGGTTGGCAGGAAACGTAAACAAGTCTGTGATAACAGAATTGAACAAAACGAAAGACGTTCATACTGTTTATGCAAGTAGCCTTCCCCAAAGCCAGCATGGGGCACTTATATTGCGAAATGGATTTCCTGAAATGATCGGATGGCTGAGTAATTCAACCATTGATACGGTCATTATCTGCAGCCGCAGTAATGAGCTCGCCGTGTTGCAGGAAAATTATAAAGTAGTTTATGAGAACGACAGTTTTCCGCCTTGTAAACGAACGTATACAACCGCCGCTCAGCGAGATTCAGCAAAACTGCACAGCATTATATTCAGATTTACCGATTCTGCTTTGCTTGTAACAACGGCTTCGAGTGTTCACTACTGATGCTATATTTGATTAGGCACAAGAGTGCGACGCAAGGGACGACGCAACACCAATTGCTGCCGGGTCAATAAGCTTTTGTTTTTTAGCGTAGTAGCTTTCGGGGTTTTGCGAAATAAAATACACAACCTATTATAGTAACACAACTTAACATCAGCAACCATGGAAGCACCGGATCGTGGTATTGGAACTCAATTTCTGATTGCCCCTGTGTTACCGCGACGCCCATAAAAGTTTTGTAAACGGGAATTACTTCAACCGGCTTTTCTGACACAAATACCCGCCAATACTTATAGTTATTCTGTAGCAAAATGAGGGTATCGGGCCGGGGAGACCTTACGTCAATCTTTATAGCAGTTGGGCGAAACGATTCAACGGATATTCGTACAAAATCAGCATCTTCCAGCACCTGACTTTTCAAAAAAACAAAAGGCATTTTGGAAACAGTATCCTTTGTATTACTGTTGAAATAATCTTCTGTATTCCGAAAGAAAGAGGGATAGTCGTTCAGGCGGGTTGTGCCGATTTTTTTGTTATAGTATGAAGCATCTCCGACGAGCCCGGTTGTTTTAATATCAAAAGTATCAATTGCATTTACTGGCACAAGCGATGGCTTAACGATGCCTCTAGGGTTGGCACTATAAATCGCGTTGATGTCGTGTAAAGTAACCTGACCGATGCCAGTCGCAGGCAAATACAAAATGGATTGGAGAACAAGGTCGGCAATGATCAACAAAAAGAAAAAGTTATGCTGCTTACGTTTCAATGTGAAGGAGAACAATAAAAGAAATATGAGCGCAAGTGAAGCATTCTTCAGCAGTAATAAATCAAATGGAGCAGTATCGTAAAAACCCTTCAAAAGAGCCACAACACCTGAACCTGAAGCAAACAGGCCTTTTGCATAACTGACCAGGCTGGAGAAGAAAAAAATGATTACGAAGGTAACCAGGGCAACCAAAAGAAGTTTAAAATATTTGAACAGTTTTATCAAATACTCTTTTGCTAACTTGTCGTGGATAGTATGTTGTAAGCCTACTCCCGCAGATAGGCAAAAACAAAGAATTGAGAACACACGGTATTCACCATTTGTTCTTACATAGTTGAGCAGCGGCAGATTGCGGTAAAAAGACTGTTTAAACTCGCCGCCGGCACAAAACAATAACATAGTGATGCCTGTGCAAAGGAAAACGAGGTTCAACCTGTTCTTTGTATTAATACTTACAACTAAGGCAAATACCGCAATAAGAGAAATATACCCATTGCGCATAGCTAAATCGTTGCTGAAAACGCCTTGTTTGACCAAGGTTGTCATTGGAAAGACAAAAGAGAGAAAAGACAAGGGGTCGAATCCCGTATCGGTCAATGGAAGGTTTTGCTGTGCTGAATACCTGGAATAACTGTCGAGTATAGAACTATAACTATAAATCGCCGGCGAGGCTACCAAAACGAAGATTAAACCCGAAAGAAGCAGGTACCTGACGAAGGATTTTACCTTGGTCAAATATGTTTTGTTCAACGCGAAAAACATCACGGAAAAAATTGCCAAAAAATAAACTGCCCCAAATGGAATAGCCGGGTGCCCGCCTGCAAAAACCATGTACCCCGCAAAAGACAAGATAATGGATTTCTTAAAGCCTGGATTTTGGAGCAAGTTGAGATAGGCCATCAGCAGCAAAGGAAGGAAAGCCGCTGCAGTTAAGAAGTTGATGTATTGCAGGCAGCCTGTAAAAAAGCCTGAGCACATATACATTGCAGCAACTACCACGGCGAGTTTCTGGTCGAATTTTAAGAACACTCCGAGCCGGTACATAAAAATGCCCGCCAGGTATATATATAAAAGCACTTCAACCGTGAGGGTGTAAGCATTATAACCAATCAATGTAAACAGCCATGTAACAGGGTTCCAAAAAGCAAAACCGACATCGGCATAGACCGGAAAACCAAAATTCATGTAAGGATTCCACAAGGGGAGCATGCCACTATGAAGTGCCTCGCTCAAAAAATATTTGTTTGGAAAATTGTCGCTGAATGCATCATTCTTCATTCCAAAATAGCATGTAGACAGCGGTAAGTAAGCCAGCAGTAAGATCGCCAGCAACCATAAATATGGTTTGAGAGAAGCCAGCTTGCCGGAAAAAGAAAATCCCGGATTGCCTGTTAAAGAAAAATTTACGGAAGGGTTCATAACTGTTGTCCCTTTTGCTTAGCGCGCCATTCTTTGAATGTATTTGCCAATAATATCAAATTCAATATTAACCACAGTTCCGGCCTGTACCTGTTGCATGTTTGTATGGGTGTAAGTATAAGGTATTATGGCAACAGAAAAAGCATCATCTCCTACATTAAAAACAGTAAGGCTTATGCCGTTAACGGCAACAGATCCTTTCTCAATAACAAGATTTGAAAATACTTCAGGAAAACAGAACCGGTATTCCCAACTTCCATCTTTATCAACTCTTTCTATACAGGTAGCAGTGGCATCAACATGGCCCTGTACAATATGGCCATCGAGACGGCCATTCATTAACATACAGCGTTCGATATTTACGAGGCTCCCCACCTTCCACAAACCAAGATCGCTTTTGTCAAGCGTTTCTTTAATGGCGGTAACGCGGTGTTGGTTACCGTTTACAGCTTCCACGGTAAGGCAAACACCGTCATGACTTACGCTTTGATCGACCTTAAGCTCTTCCGAAACCGGCGAGTTTATATGGAAAGTTTTATTTGTACCATTGATACTAATGGAGGTAACCTCTCCAACCGTTTCGATTATGCCTGTAAACATGGCTGCAATTTATATTTTCATTTCAGTTGTGCGATAAAATATTTGGTAGCCGGCTTTAGCTTTTCATGGCAACAGTTGTTGTGTCACTCGCTTCAACGTTCATAACTTTATCCGGCAACAAATGTTGTTTGGCCTGCTGCTGGTTTTGTATAGTACAAGAGTGCGACGCAAGGAACGATGCCATTTTGCACTACAGTTGGGGCAATAAAAAAACCTCATCATTTCTGATGAGGCTCTTTATACATTGAAGCGGTAATTATTTAACTTCTACTTCAGCGCCAGCTTCTTTCAGCTTAGCTTCAAGATCAGCAGCTTCTGCTTTAGAAACGCCTTCTTTAACAGGCTTTGGAGCGCCATCAACGAGGTCTTTAGCTTCTTTCAAACCT
>DLKC01000041.1 GCA_002478885.1 Chitinophagaceae bacterium UBA7600 | reverse complement strand
GGCTCATGCTCATCCAGATGCGTGGTTGGCCCATTTGAAAAACGAGTAATACACTTGTCATGGCAACAACTGCAGCAAGTGAAACAAGGAACTGCATCCAGCCGACATTGGTGTCTTCAAATATTTTAGCCAATGGGTCGCCAACGTTATTAAACTTAGTGTAGTTAAGTACGCCGGTAAGTACCAGCGTAAGCAAAATATACACGACCGTGCAAATGACAAGAGAAAGTATCATACTTCGAGGCAGGTCGCGCTGCGGGTTCTTGCTTTCTTCAGCCATAACGCTAATAGCATCGAACCCGATGTAAGCAAAAAACACACCGCTAACGGCGCTCATTACCCCGCTGAAACCGTTAGGCATAAAGGATTTCACGCCTTCAGCATTTATTGGCACCCAATTATCGGGGTTTACATAATAAGCTCCTACTGCAATCACCAATACTATAATGCAGAGTTTAAGCACAACCATTATATTACTGAAATTCCTTGATTCTTTTACACCAACATAAACCAGCATTGTTATAAGCGCATTGATGACTAACGCAGGAAGGTCAAAAATAATTCGAAGCCCACCGATCATTGGCGCGGTATTCCATGCATTCAATAATTCCTGAGTTGAGGAAGTAAGTTCAGATGCATTAACGCCGGCATTGGCCTGTACTGCTTCGTGGGCTTCCATATAACTGCAGGTAAGAAAATCGGGCATGTGAATACTTAGCCTGTGCAGGAAAGAAGTAAAATAATCACTCCATGAAAATGCCACATATATATTGCCAATTGAATATTCCATTATGAGCGCCCAACCGATAACCCATGCGAACAACTCTCCGAATGATGCATATGCGTATGTATATGCGCTGCCTGCAACCGGAATGCGGCTTGCAAACTCGGCATAGCACATTGCGGTAAATCCGCAGGCAACGGCGCAAATAATGAAAAGAACAACTACTCCGGGGCCACCATTAAAACAGGCCTGCCCAAGGCTGCTGAAACTACCGGCTCCAATAATTGCAGCAATTCCAAAAAAGGTTAAATCGCGCAGTGTAAGCACCCGGTGAAGACCGCCACCACCGCCATGCGCACTTTCTTCCATAGTGGCAGCGTCTCGTAGAATCTTATCTATGTTCTTTGTACGGAATAGTGAGTTGGACATTCAAGGCTTGTTTATCAGGTAAAGTAGTAAAACTATCAGAGTCAGAAAAAAAATTTTACTGAATACCACATTGCATTGATCAACAGGACTACACTGAAGATTGGTTACGCTTTTATAGCGTGCTCAGAAAAATACAGGGGCTTAATTATTGAGAATCGAGCAATTGCAGGATAGAATAGTAATGATGTTTAACGTGTATGATATTAAAGTAGAGCATTTCACGTAAAGTTACCTTGCCAAGCAATGGGTGCGGCAATATGTATATATCGAGTGATTCTTCGTTGCACCTCTCCACTTTTGAAACAATTGCAGCGTTGACGTTGTTGATGGCGGATGTAAGGGCTTGCTTTTTTTTATATTGAACTATAGCTGGAATATATGGGGCCGAAGCTTTACCGCCCTCTGCAAGTTTATGCTTGTATTTTATAGAAAGGCCCTCAATTGTTTTAGAAGGGCGGTTTGACTTTCCGAACAACATCCTGAGAACAGGTTTGGGCAATGAGAACGCGAACCTTACAGGTTTTATTGATTTGAGAATATGCTCGGCCTGCTGGCCCGGGCTCCATTTATCATCTTTGCTGAACAAAAAATCCGGCTCCTCCATGGCTGCAATAAAGCCAGTGAACTCGTTATAATTTTCGTTTAGTTTTTCTATAATCTCCTGCTTGTTCATATACTTAAAACGTATACGTTTTAATGTTGACGTTGCATTAAAAAATCTGTAAGTTCGAGCAATGGCTTTTTTCTCGATGAAACCACAGCAATATCTTCCATATGTTGAAGCGCAATGTTTACGTAGGTTTGTTTTAATGACTTCGCCCATTCGTGTACATGGCAATCTTTAAATATCCTCAGTACCTGCTCTACTTTGTCTGCCGGGTTCAAACGCATCAATTCACGAAGTTCCATTTTCTGAGTTTCGCTTGCCACTTCAAGCGCCCTCAGCAGCAAAAAGGTTTTTTTATTTTGCCTGATGTCTCCACCAACATCTTTACCAAATTTCTCGGGGTCTCCAAAAGCATCAAGGTAATCATCCTGAACCTGGAAAGCAATACCAAGGTTTTTTCCAAACTCATACAAATGGTTTCTGTTGCCTTCACCTGCGCCACCAAGTATAGCTCCCATTTGCAAACTGGCAGCAAGCAAAACGGATGTTTTCAGTTCAATCATTAGTAAATATTCTTCCAGGCTTACATTTTCCTTTGATTCAAAATCCATATCCATTTGCTGACCTTCACAAACTTCTCTTGCAGTTTTGTTAAATAATGCCAGCACCCTGGTAAGATGCTTGTTGCTAATTTTATTAAGATAATCGTAGGCTATCACCATTACAACATCTCCTGCAAGCAACGCAGTGCTTGTGCCAAACTTTGTATGCACTGTTTGCTTCCCTCGTCGAAGAGAGGCCTCATCCATAATATCATCGTGAATAAGGGTGAAGTTGTGAAATAACTCGATAGCTGTAGCCACATGCCATGCATCAGGGTCTATGCTGTCAAACAGCTCATTTCCCATAAGGCACATCACCGGTCTTATTCTTTTACCTCCAAGGCCGATAAAATAATTACAGGAAGCGTAGAGACTTTTGGGTGTCTCAGGGAAATGCTGCTGACTGAACCGCTCTCCAAACGCTAAAGTTAATTCTTCAAAAGAAAACATTGTTATAGCTGTGTTTACTGCAAAATAAGTTGCTAATCCGGTTTTAAAAAGAATATTATCGCATTTAATACGCCAGGCAAAAAAATGCAGAGCGCAATGATACCAATCAACTACTCTCTGTATTGTTTTTGTTGCCTGGGAGAAGTAGCAATAACCAAAAGCTCCACAATCGTTCATTACATTTGTACAAACTGTATTACATGAAACGGGTAAAAAGGCTTCTTATCATTTTCGCTTTTATAAATTGGGGAGTAGCGGTTTGTGCGCAAAGCAATCTGTTGATATTTCAAACAGATTTTGGGCTGAAAGATGGTGCTGTTTCCGCTATGAAAGGTGTTGCAATGGGCGTATCTGCCAACCTAAAAGTATTCGATCTAACACACGAAATTCCAGCCTATAATATCTGGGAGGCTGGCTATCGCCTGTATCAAACTGCACAATATTGGCCTACCGGTTCTGTATTTGTTTCTGTTGTTGACCCCGGTGTGGGATCTGCAAGAAAATCAGTTGTGCTTAAAACAAAGAGTGGGCATTATTTTGTAGGTCCTGACAACGGCCAGCTAACCCTTGTTGCTGAAAGCCTTGGCATAGCCGAGGTCCGGGAGATCGATGAAACGAAGAATCGTTTAAAAAATTCAAATGAGTCTTACACTTTTCATGGCCGCGATGTATATGCCTACACAGGGGCAAGGCTTGCCGCCGGCGCTATCAGTTTTGACGAAGTTGGCCCCTCATTACCTGCTCAAGTCATTAAAATCGAATACCAGAAAGCCGTCTTAGAAAACGACATAATCAAAGGTAATATTCCCATACTTGACATACAGTATGGGAATATCTGGACCAACATAGATAAATCCAGTTTTGCAAAATTGGGTTTGAAGTACGGCGACAAATTGCACGTTATTATCTTCAATGAAGCTAAAAAGGTTTACGAAGGGATTATGCCATATGCAACCACGTTCTCTGCGGTGCCACAAGGTAAACCGCTGTGTTATGTAAACAGCCTGCTCAATGTTTCATTTGCTTTAAATCAACAAAACTTTTCGCAGCAAAATAAAGTATTCAGCGGCCCAGAATGGACGGTGCAAATAAAAAAGCAATGAAACAGTCAGGAGCCGGGCAAAAGAACAAGCATGAAGGGTTACAACAAATAACTCAAAATAAAATAGTCAAACACAGGCCTTGTGCTCGTCCCGGGTCTGAGTATTTCATTTGCTGCTATAAGTTGTGAAAGCATAAGTGAGTTACGCAACAGTTGTTGCCACATGCACTTTAGTTGGTTCAAATATAAAGTTGTGAAGCAGGTAATTTCCGGATGAAGCAGAAGACCATTCTTCCTTGTCCCATTCTGACATACAATTAGCGGATAATTCGGAAAGATCTACCCATAAAAAAACCCAACCGTGAT
>DLKC01000065.1 GCA_002478885.1 Chitinophagaceae bacterium UBA7600 | reverse complement strand
GCTACCGTAGGTTTAGTTCAACTGCGGGTTTTTTCTTTTTGGTCCCGGCAGTTGCTCGTTGTTGGAACTCCTGTTGCGTCGTACACCTGTGCTGCACCGCATCTGGCTGCATCCGTTTGGACTGCCGGTGCATGCCTTCATCAGCCAGCGGGTGTAAGCGGGCTCATCTTACAGGCGCTTTAGGGCTATCAGGTCACCGGTTATTTATCGGGCAACCGGCGCTATTGTGCGCTTTAACTACGGAGTATCTACCAGGTATCCCCTAAGTATCTACCAGCCAGGGTACAGGGTTTGTCACACATAACTCAGCCACCATTGCCGGTGGGTTGAGCGGTATTTATTAAACCATTTACAAGGCCAGTACAGCACAACGATCACGAAGAGCCAGACCGCATAAACTACCCAAAGGTCGTAGCCATAATGCATTGGCCGGAACAAAAAAGGAAGCTGCGGGTCAACGATCTCGTTTGCGCCGTGACCGGTTGCAAAAAAGAGGACAACGGCAACGAGGTGCATCAGGTAAAAATGCATCACATAATACAGGAAGGGAACACGGCCATAGATGATCAGTATGCCGGTAAACTTATTCTGAACTTTCTCGATGGCGGCAAGCACCAACAGTGATATGCCCAGGGTCATGCAGAGGTATAGCAGCGACACCGGGTACTTGGTTACATTGATAAAAGAGAAAAAGGTATAAAGCCCGTCTTTTTGCACAGACCAGGGCTTTGGATCGCCGTAAATATTTAAATACCTGAGCACCACAAACAGGGCAATAAGTGAAAGGCCCAACTTAGCCAGCACCTTTCGTCTTTCTGACTGCCCATAAGACGGCAGGAAGAAACGCCCCATGGAATATCCCAGCAGCATAACACCCGTCCACGGCAATATGGCGTACACATCAAGAAAGCCCCGATTTTCACCAATCGGCAGGAAAGTGAAGGAAGCTTTAAACAGTATCGTCCACAAAACACCTGCTGTTCCCTGTTGGGGTACCTGTATAAAATCGAGGACATTATGGCCAAAGAAAAGTATCAGTCCTGTGATAAATATAACTGTGCCTGAGGATCTTACCAGCAAGCCGAGTATAACCATGCTCCAGCCGATAGCCCAGATAACCTGCATAATAAAAACATTGTACAAGGGGTTAAAAGTCCAGCCGAGCGTTATCACAAGGAACTCAACAACTACCAGCCACAAGCCCCTCTTTATTAAAAATATGCTCTGTTCACTTTTTGTACGTTTCTGCCCGGCGAGAAAAGCAGATGTGCCGGATAACAGAAGAAATACAGGCGCACAGAAATGGGTGATGATTCTCGTGAAGAAGAGCAAAGGCGTTGTTGTAGCAAGATTGGTCGGATCATCGTCAAACGCGTGAATATGAAAAAAGTCGCGTGCATGGTCCAATGCCATAATCAACATAACTGCACCACGGAGAATATCTATCGACTGAATTCTTGAAGTGGGCCGGGCGGGGGAGGGATTACTCATATAAATCTGATTGAACCCCAAGATAACACTATTCAAAGAGCTGCAAAATACCTGACAAAGATTACTTAAGGGATGCAGGTTCATCATAGAAACCTGCGTCGGCTGCTGTTATTGATGCACCCCGGTATAAACGCACTTGTTTATTTGGAAATGATAGCCTACTTTGGGACTCTACCTGCAATAGAAACCGAAACATTTTTTTACTCCAAACAACAAACAACATGAGATCATCCACTCAAATGACCGGCATGCTATTGAAGATGCTGGTGTTAATCGTTTCAACGTTTTTTGCTCAAACCACTTTTTCGCAGGGCCTTCTTTATTCGGGTTTTGAAAACGCGGTTCCACCGGCACCACCTCCGGGCTGGGCAGTGTCACATACCGGTAACGCCAACTGGCAAAGCCTGAAGAACTTTATGGGTTCCGGTAACGCATTGAAAGGACAAAAATGCATGTACCTGGCCAACAGTTCTTACCGTGATCAAAGTGATGCCTGGCTGTACACACCAAAAATGCATTTTGAATCAGGCAAAAAATACAGCATCGCTTTTTACTACAAGAACCAGGTAAATGGCTCCAACACCATGGAGGTCAGCCTCGGGAACGATACACTGCCCGCTGCTCAAACCGAAGTGATCTGGAACAATAAATTTGGTAATATCTTTTACGAAGAAGCCCAGATCAACTACACCGCAACAACTACTGGTGACAAGGTATTGGCAATTCATTGCATCACGCCTAAAACTTCTGTTTATATCTATATCGACGAATTGACGATCAAAGCTGTCAGTTGTTTTGAGCCGCTTAACGTCAACTTCAATAATATCACAACAAACTCAGTAGATTTTTCCTGGGATGCAGTTGAGGGCACATCCGGTTATGTATACGGCGTGAGCGACACACTTACTCCGCCTAAAAGAGTGCAGCAGACCGCCAATGTTAAAACAACTATTACCGGCCTGAAGCCGGCAAAACGATATTATTTATATCTTAAGTCAGCCTGTTCTGAAACAGATGGTTCTGATTGGGCAGTCAAAGAATTTTACACTTCCTACGACGCGTCGGCTATTGAAACAATCAACTGCGGACAGGCGGTCTCCAATGGGTTCTTTAAAGCAACCCAGGGATTGTATTCAGATTCTTATTGTGGCAGCATTTATACCGGGAGAGAATTCTTTCACCGGTTCACGGCATTAACCTCGGGTTACTATAACCTTGATGTGTTTAGTGTAAACACCGGCCAGACAATGAAATTCATGTATAAAGAAGGTTCTGATGCAAGCCCTTATGGCTGGACTTGCATTCTCCAGGGCGTTGGCGACTTTGGCGATAAGGCACGGTTCGGTCCGCTTGAAGCAGGTAAAGAATACGTGATCATGGAAAAAGCACTCGCTTCCCCTGGCTTCCCCAGTTCCTATTCCTTTGGTGTAGAGTGTTATTCAAAACCACCCGCCAACGACAGCTGCCAGAATGCCAAACTGTATGTGCCTTCGGCTTATAACGACACAGCAAAAGGAGATTACCTTAATACCATCGGCGCAACGGGCAGTTACGACTTACCTGTTAACTACAATGAATGTGGTTTGGGGAATGTATCGGATGATGAAGTCTGGGTGAAATTCACCGCCAATTCCGACCAGCAGCTATTCCGCATCAACAATATCAGTTATAACAATTTTTACTTGCCTGCCAGCACGCCCGGATTTTATTTCAACATATTCAGCAATCCTTGCGACCTCAGGAGCCTCGTCGATTGCGGCTATATCGATGCTTTGCCCAAAACGACCAAAGAGTTCTACTCTTACAAGCTCAAAAAGGGCCGCACTTACTACGCACGTATTTTTACAGCAGACCTGTACACTTATGTGAAATTCAGGATGAGCATTATGCCGCTTGATATTTCAAAGGGTGTCGCCAATTCATGCACTCCGTTTTATCCTTATGTGATCGATCCGTACACCGACAGGAACAATACGGATGAGTGGGTGCCGCTTACAGACAATGCCTACAAGCTCATCAGTTTTGTCAATGCCAATGGCAATACACTGGATGCAATCAATGGCGGGTTCTACCTCAACGATGGTGCACTCAGGCAGGATGCCAAAGGCGTATATTATCTCGACAGAAACGTGACCATTACTCCTGCAACACAACCAACCACGCCGGTGCGTGTACGCATACTGATCAGTAATGACGAATTGAATAAACTCATCAACCAGCCGGGTTCCGGCGTAAGCTCCATCAAGGATATCAGGGTTACACAAAATAACGACAACTGCGCATCCGCTTTTAGCAGCGCTTACAGGGATTTTATCACTCCATCCGTTGCAAGGGATTTTGATGAACATTATAAAATGATAGAGTTCGAAGCAAGCAGCCTTGGCTCTTACTACCTCCATGGTGGCAACCAACCATTAACCGCGTCAACCGCAGTGTACGCAAGCACCGGCAGCGATGTTAAATCAGATGCAGCAACGAGATTGGTTGTTTATCCCAATCCTGCCAAAAGCAAATTCACTATTTCGTTTAACGCTGCAAAAGCTGCACAATGCCACATCAGTGTTACCAATATGCAGGGTAAGCAACTGAAGGCTTTAACAATAAATTCTTTTGAAGGCGCAAACCAGGTAGCCGTGGATGCATCGTCACTGCCGGCAGGCATGTATATCATTAAACTGGAACGACAAGGCAATGTTGAGTATGCCAAAGTAATGAAGCAATAATTCCATAGCACTGCATTAAAAAGTCCCGTTAATAGCGGGGCTTTTTTTATTTTGATTACCAGCTTTTGCAACACTGCCCATCTTCGTTGCGTCGCACACTTCGGCTGCTACATACAGCCTGGCAAGCCGCGAGTAAATAACATCTTATCGCAGTGAGGCTGATTATGGCCTTTATGTGTTTTGCTGATTTGTCCACCCATTGTACAAGTGTGCAATGCCAAATAAGCCGGCACTAAAACGCAGGAACTGGTGCGCTGAAAACATTTGCCCGGTCCAAAAAATATCAGCACTGAAATTTCCACACAAACGTTTTCGTAACGCAGGCGGGAATTTTTTTACACAGTTTTACTATTTTGCAAGAAGGCAGCCAGCATTCATTAACGATTAAAACTTTGCCCATGGACTTCTTTAAAGATCTGCTCAACGAGATAACCGGCTTTTTCAGTATCGGGCCCATCATCGATGTGGTTAACAGCGGCGACTATAGCAAACTGCTGACCTTTGATGGCGTACTGCAATTGTTGTCGCCCGTTATTCCATTGGTTTTGCTTATTGAAATCGGCAGGGCTGTACTTTACAAGCGTTTTAAAATTGACGATTATAAAATTCCCTTTTTTATTTACGTCTTTAACCGGGTTGTGTCGAGGTTTATTTCGATTGCCGCTGTGGCATTCTGCATTGCGCTGTTTGAAAAATACGCGCCCTTTAAAACAAGTTTTACCTGGTACTGGTTTGTGTATGGCTATATTGTTTGGGAGTTTGCACATTTTGTTTATCACTATCTCGGGCACAAGGTCAGGTTGTTCTGGTGCCTGCATTCAACACACCATGCGCCGGAGCAAATGAATCTTTCTGTTACCTATGCGCATTTTTTCCTGGAGGCACCTTACGCGGACGTAATCCGTACGTCGATCTGTATTATTGCCGGCGTAAATGTACCGCTGTTATTCTTTATCATGTTTGTTGATGGTTTTTGGGGATCGTTTATTCATGTAGGTGAAAACATTATTAAAGATGGCCGCCTAGGCTTTTTAAACAAGGTTGTTTTAACACCATCGCATCACCGCGTACATCATGCAAGAAACCCGTTGTATATGGATACGAATTTTTGTAACCTGCTCAATATCTGGGACCGGGTGTTTGGCACTTTCCAGTATGAGGAACATCATACGCCCGTTGAATATGGTATAACAAGGAAGATCAATGCAAAAAATTTCTGGGATGTTTATTTCGGCGAATTCTATTACCTGTTCCTCGATATAAAAAATGCGCCGGGCATCGGCAACAAGCTAATGTATATTGTTATGCCACCGGGCTGGAACCATACCGGCGATCATAAAACGGCGAGTGTGATAAAGCGACAGATGTCGAAAGAACGTGCGTAAAATGTCCCTGTTTTATTGTTAGCGGTGTCAATGTTTTTTAAGCCGGATCTTTTTGGCGAGTATAATACGGTAATTGCCGGTGCTTAACGAATAGCGGAAGGGAGAGGAGTCGGGATTTACCCATAGTGTATTGGCTGCTATATTTGCCGTTACGCACCAGGTATTGCTGTTATAACCAATCGCACCTTTATAAATGATTGATGGGTTCAGCGAAAATCGATCTTTCCCGGGGCTGGAACCACTTTGCGAAGAGAATAAAAAATTAGCACTGCCAATAAGTGACCCGGTAACAAAAAAATGCTTTTTGATCACCAACGTATAAGCATACCCGACGCCCGGACCGAAACTAAAAAAATTCACTTTGTCTATGCTATAGCCTGGCGTGCCATCGCTGCCTGCTTCTTTTGTAATAAGTGCACTGTCAGCTGTTATTCGTTCGCTGTAAGCATGCCCCCCGAATAAAAAAGTACCTGCAGATTTCTTTTGCCATTCATTTTGTATCATCGCCGCGTTGTATGAAAATCTTTCGTGGTTGAGCACCCTGAAAACTGCAGCACCGATAAAACGCTGCCTTATATCAGGGCGGTAATAGTAACCTTCAACCCCCGGCTGCGATGTACTACTTGAATAAAGGCCAAGCCCGTGGTGAGATTCGGCAAGCAGGTCAATCGACCATTTCGCCGGATACAGGTGCAATTGAAGGTCTATGCTTCGCGTATTGCCTTTTTCTTCGTCATGATTTAAAAAGTCAAAACCATATGCAAGGTTCAGTGATAAATTCCTGTAAGTAGCACCCACACCCATCGTGAGTTTTGTGTTCGGCCTGTATGTTGATGCTGATGTGCCATCTGAAGCCGGCACATGGAACGAAGTGTATTTTTTTGAAAAGTAAAACCGGCCTGTGACAGTGCCGGGAAAGGTTACAAAATAGCTGCTGTCGTGCCTTACTTCCTTTTGCGCATATACTGCACCCGAAAACATGCAACATGTGCATGCGGCCATACAGGTCAAAACAGCAGTAACAATACTGTAGCGTTTAGTCATAATTGTGTTTATCGTCCAACGGCTAATGTGCTGCGGGAAGCGCCATATATTTAAATTCCATCAACAAGATAGATTAAACAAATAACCCGGGCAAACCGACAATCGAAAATGTAACACGCAGCCATCTGGCAAATTCCTTCTAACCGGAGGTATTTGCTAAAATGGTGCCAAGGCAGGCACTGCGCGATTACCCGTACAAATATGCACAAATATTATTAACGATATGGCTGTTAGTCGGAGGGCATACTTCTATGGGCTGCCTGGCATATAAAAAACAACTTGCCATTCCCCGATCAGTTTGGAAAATGGCAAGCAGACATACTGAAAACAGCAGGAAATTATTCCAGCGTTACATTATCGAGGTAGCCGGCCCCTGTTTCATTATTGAACTTACCACGTATCAATAATTTGTTTACGTTAAGCAGCATATGCTTTATCTGCGACCTTGTGGCCGGAGTGCCATCCGTTGTTTCATTCCTCCAGCCGCCTCTTTCGCTCAGGCTGATTGTATAAGTGGTCCACTGCTGATCGGTTGGGTTATTGACAAAATTATACACCAGTTTGTGGTTATATCCTTCCATTATAACCGCAGGCTCATTAATATCCCCGGATGATTTTGCTAGCAGGTCAAATAGTAGCAAACGGCCATAGCTTTTGTTTTGATTAAGTGCTTTGATCACACTTGCCGGAGCTTTAAAATACCATGAGCCGGAAGCCTTTTTTGCAAGGCCGGAAACGCAGGGGGCGGTATTGCCGGTGTCGGCGTTGTATTTAAAATTCGCCGGTCCTTCCACATCCCAGCCCTTGCTTCCCTTACTAAAGTCGAAGGTATAGTATGCAGCCCCCCCGGTGCCATCGCTCTGGTTGCCTGCTGTGCACGGATCGGAAAGCATTGGTTCGGTTTCTTTACGACATGCAGCTAAAGAAAATAAGACGCAGCTGAGAAAGGTAGTTGTTTTCATAACTTGATGTTTTGGGTATTGATTAAGTATATATCTGTTTACTATCCGGCGCCGGACAGGCACCGGTAATATTTTATGTTGCTAATTTCACGCAAATAATATCCTGTATCAACTACATATTCATGTAGAGAAACCCTTGCTGTGGTTGATCTCTGGCCAATTACTGGCAAAAAGGTGAATGTGGTGGGTAGCACCGGTCATATTGTATAAGTGCTTTTATACCATACCGGTTTTAACAGAAAGGCAAGGGGGGGTGCCGGCTTTTGTTCTTTGTGCAGCCGCTGTTGCGTCGCACACCTGTGCTTCCGGGACTATGTGGCGGCAACATTTAACCATGTACGGAAAGGCAGCAGAGGATAACTATGCAGCCATGCTTACCAGTAACGTCTTAATTGATTGCTATAAAACAACCACTCGGGTGTGGGGATCTGTTCATCGTTGTTCAGTTCGTACCAGGGGCTCACTGCATTGTTATTAGTATTGATCACAATATGCATATCCTGTGCCGGCATGTAGCCTTGTGCGAGCAAATAGATTTTCCCGCCGGTCTTTTCATTCAATGCCATATCCACCACAATCATTGCGTGCCCGGGCGACCCGGCTTTCACCAAAACATCACCTGGCTTCATGTTGTTCAGCGGCACTGGTTTTGTCATTGTAGCCACCGTATAAGTGCCGCACCAGGCATCAACCATTTCCATAAATCCAAGCAGGCAATCATGGCTATGGCACCCGCCATGAGATCGGGCGTAGTCTTCGAAGTGGAAGGTTTTGGCACCGCTGCCTGGGAAGGAGATGTTGCCGTATTGCCTGGCTGCAAAAAAATATTCGGCACGCAACCGCATAATAGCGTCGGCACACTGTTGAAGGTCTTTGTTGCCGGTAGAAATATCCAGTACTGCATAATGCAGGTCCTGCTGTAGTTTAGGCTGACCATTGTACAGGTAAACCGTATTATTTTTCCTAAGCCGGATACTGCGCAGGAAACCACCGAAAGAGCCGGAGTCAACCGGAATACGCTTATATCCTGGTGGTAAGGGGATCGAACCGATATCGTTCAAATCCTGCTGCGTTGCCTTTTTGGACTCTGCGGCTTGTGTACCGAAATCGCCGGTGCTTCCTGATGCGTATTGAAAGGCCACTATAAGTACCAGTGTTACCAGCAGCAGTATCGTTAGCAGAAGGGCTGATCGTTTCATGGCAAGGTTTCGGGTTGAGATGCGTTCATTTAGCATTTCCATAAAATTTGCGGTCTTAACTTTAAACCATGTTTGAGACAGAAGACCAGTTGAAACGAAAAGTTGTACTGCAACAGTTTCCTCCGAAGCGGATTGTATCGCTGGTGCCGTCGATCACTGAGTTGCTCTACGACCTTGGTCTGCAGGAAGAAGTTATTGGCATCACTAAATTTTGCGTGCATCCAAAGGATTGGTTTCGTAGCAAGACAAGGGTTGGCGGAACAAAAGATATCAACACAGCAATTGTAAGGTCAATTAAGCCCGACCTTATCATCGCGAATAAAGAAGAGAATGTAAAAGAACAGGTAGAGGCGCTTGAGTTGTTTGCACCTGCCTGGATCAGCGATATCAATACTTATGAAGAGGCTCTTCGCATGATAAAAGCCGTTGGCGAGCTGACGGGCAAAGACCAAAAGGCTACGCAGGTTATAAACCAAATCCATGCTGCATTCGAAACTCTGCCATGGCTTGTTTCCCCGACAGCCCTCATTGAACCGGCAACCTGTTGTTACCTGATCTGGCGTAATCCTTACATGACCGTCGGCGGCGATACTTTTATCAGCAACATGTTGCGGCAATGCGGATTTAGGAATGCATTCGAAAACGAATCGCGCTACCCGCAGGTTTCATTGGCAGCTATTGCCTCACGAAGGCCGCAAATTGTTTTACTATCAAGCGAACCTTACCCGTTCAAAGAAAAGCATATCGATGAAATACACTTAGCATTGCCCAATGCGCGTATTCTGTTGGTGGATGGCGAAATGTTTAGCTGGTATGGCAGCAGGATGTTGTATGCTGCGCAGTATTTTATTGAACTGCGGGAAAAAATCTTCACCGTCTCCGCGGACGGCAACCCGAATTTTTGTTAACGAGGCTTACCCACATAACAGCAGGGGTGGAGTTTGCTATAGCACAGCCGGCTACAGCATACAACTAAAAAAGGAGCAACAAGTGCTCCTTTAAATGTGACTTTATATAAGTGCTTATACGTTTCTGCCGATGCAATTCAAATCGTTGAATGCTTCTTCCAGCCTTTTTACAAAATTGTCTTGTCCCTTGCGCAACCACACACGGGGATCGTAGAATTTCTTGTTTGGTTTTTCAGCGCCTTCGGGGTTACCCAACTGGCCCTGCAGGTAAGCTTCATTCTTCTTATAGAAATTAAGAATACCTTCCCAGAAAGCCCATTGCATGTCGGTGTCTATATTCATTTTGATAACGCCGTAATCCAGCGTCTCATGAATCTGGTTTTTTGGAGAGCCGCTGCCACCGTGGAATACAAAGTAAACCGGTTTGGCGCCTTCAGCAAGCCCAAGTTTTTGGGCGATGTAGGACTGGCTGTTCTTTAAAATGTCGGGGCGTAACTCAACGTTACCCGGACTATAAACACCATGCACATTACCAAAGGAGGCGGCAACAGTAAAGCGGCTGCCAATCTTGCTTAGTGTTTCATATGCAAAATCAACTTCTGAAGGCTGTGTATACAATTTTGAGTTTTCAACGCCGCTGTTGTCAACACCATCTTCTTCACCGCCCGTAACACCAAGCTCAATCTCGATGCTCATACCGAGCTTGTTCATGCGTTCAAAATACCCCGCAGAGATTTCAATATTTTCATGTAAAGGTTCTTCGCTGAGGTCGAGCATATGCGAGCTGAATAGTGGCTTACCATTCTTTGCCATATAAGCTTCGCCAGCGGTTAACAAACCGTCTATCCATGGCAGCCATTTTTTGGCAGCATGGTCTGTGTGCATCACCACGGGCACACCGTAATATTCTGCCACATTGTGCACATGCATAGCGCCACTCACTGCACCAATAATGTTTGCCTGCAACTGGTCGTTCGGCATTCCTTTGCCAGCGAAAAACTGGGCGCCACCGTTGCTAAACTGTATAATAACCGGAGATTTAACTTTTGCGGCTGTTTCCAACACTGCATTCACAGAATCGGTACCTATAACATTTACTGCAGGGAGCGCAAATTTGTTTGCTTTTGCATCGTCGTATAATGCCTGTAATTCTTCACCGTGTAAAACACCGGCAGAATATTTTGCCATAGTTGAGTTGCTTTTGGATTGTTAATTAAATTGGGTTGCGAAGATAATGCAAACAGGTCAATGGAGAAAGACCGATGTTTTGGAAACCGTGTCCTGTGGCCAAAGCGCCGCTGTTTGTGTAATAGTGCCGGCACATGCGGCGTCACTGCCCGGTACGCTTTGTTCTTCCTTTGTTGCCAAAATCAATTTTCTTTTGCCAGGGTCGTTTTTTACCATGTACGATGCAGCGCACGGGGTTTTAATCTTGTAAAAGGTACGTTGCGTTTTTGATTTTTCTTTGATAATGTTATAGAAAAAATCGCTCATCAATTGCAGCGTTGTGTCTTTGTAGGGCGCTACTTTAAGGCCGAGGTCGTGTTTGCCGCTGTTAAAGCTGTGCAATGCAGTTGGCAGCCCAATGTTTACCGCACGCTGATTGATGCTGAAACTCCCATATAATAAATAGTTGCCGTTGCGTTTGTTGAATCCTGAGATATAAGGAATGGTTGTATCGTCAATTGAATGAGCGCATGCTACCGGAACATCGGCCGGCGTTATCCACGCGGTATCGAATAGTGCACCCCACATCGAATATACCCCCTGCACACTGCTGGTATTAACCAGTGTGTTGGTGCTACCGTCGAGGTCGCGTTCGCTAAAAACGCCAAGCCGGTTTGCCGTGCTATCGATCTTCATATAAGCCTTACAGAGTACCGTCATTCCACCTGCGGAAGCGCCGCTGATAAAAACAAGGTTACTGTCGATGCCCAGGCTCTGTGCATTGGCTTTGACAAAACGAATAGCGGCATCCAGGTCTTGAATTGCCCTTACAATGGAAGCCGACAATTCGGCGTCGCTATCGGATGCCTGGCCCAACCTGTAGTCTATAGAAATCACCACATAACCCTTCCTGGCAAGTTTGCCGCAGAAATCCATAATAGCGGGGTCGTTCCTGTGCCCGTTTCTGAAGCCGCCGCCGTGCACAAAGCATATTGCTGCACGCTGTTTTGTACTATCGCCTGCAGGGCGATGAACATCAAGCAGCAGGTCTTCTGATTTGCCCAGGTAATTGATATTGTTGCCGTATTGTAGTGTGATGGTATCGCTGCCGGTAAATAAATCATCCCTGTACCGTTCGGCCGGGGCCTGTCCGAATGATGTGCCGGCGGCAACCAGCAGTAATGACAGAAGCTGGTATCGTTTCATTGGTTTGTTTTTTTTGACTGGCCGGCATTTGCCACCGTCAATGAAAAATTACGACATATTGTTTAATGAAAACCGTGCGCCTCTTTTATTGTTTCAGATACCCTTTTCGGAAAGTGGTTTAAGCAACCTGTAAATAAAAGCCGGGACGGCTTTAAGTGCATGCTATGAAATTACTTAGCAGCTATTGCCGCAAAATTTTGGAGAGTTATGATAAAAAAACACTCAAATGCTTAAACTCCTTATTTTTGTCCCCTTCAATAACCCTTTATGAGTACAAAAAAGGAAGAGGATTTCGATACCAGGTTGTCGGGCGATGAAAATGCGAATGCACAAGGTGGAGAATCCAAGACCAAATGGTATAAAAGGCTTAGGAAAGGTATTACTACTTCAACGGCTGACAAGAAAGAAACTCCCGAAGGATTGTGGAGTAAGTGCCCTGAATGTAATTATATCTGCACCACAACCGAGTTAAGGGAAAATCTTTATGTGTGCCCTAAATGTAATTATCACCACCGCATCGGCAGCGACGATTATTTTGATATTTTGTTTGATAACGGCGAGTACACCGCACTGTACGACGAGATCACCAGCAAAGACTTTTTGGGTTTTACCGATCTTAAGCCTTACCAGAAAAGGCTCGATGAAATACATTCCAAAACTGATCTGAAAGACAGTATGCGTGTTGCCGCTGGCACAGCAAATGGTAAAGCACTGGTGGTAGCCTGTATGGATTTTGAGTTCATCGGGGGGTCCCTTGGAAGCGTAATGGGCGAGAAGTTTAGCCGCGCGGTAGATTATTGCCTTGAACATCGGCTTCCTTACCTGGTTATCAGCAAAAGTGGCGGAGCCCGCATGATGGAAAGCGCTTTCAGCCTGATGCAGCTCGCAAAAACCAGCGGCAAGCTTGCCCTGTTAAGCGATGCAGGGCTGCCTTATATTTCGCTGCTCACCGATCCCACTTTTGGTGGTATTTCGGCCAGCTTTGGTATGCTTGGTGATCTCAATATAGCCGAGCCCGGCGCGCTTATAGGTTTTGCAGGCCCGAGGGTAATCAAAGAAACGATTAAGAAAGACCTGCCCCCCGGTTTTCAGCGCAGCGAATTCCTGCTTGAGCATGGGTTCCTGGATTTTATTGCAGACAGAAAATCGTTGAAGGATAAACTGTCGCAGTTAATTGAATTGTTGCAGCACTAATCTTCATAACAACTATTTTTGCACCCCGTCATGATTTTATTATGACGGGGTTTTGTTTATGGCAAAAGAAATGAATAACAGGCAGGCTTATTTCAATTACCTCATAGAAGATAAATATGTGGCCGGGATTGTGCTGCTTGGAACCGAAGTGAAGTCGATCCGTGAAGGCAAGCTGAGTTTTGCCGATAGCTTTTGTTTGTTTGAAGGAAGTGAATTGTGGGTTCGGGGACTAAATATTGCCGAATACTCCCACGGAACCGTAAACAATCACATCTCTGTTCATGACCGCAAGCTGCTGCTCACCAAACGCGAACTGAAGAAGCTGCAGCAAAAAATGAAAGAGAAGGGCTATACCATTGTGCCGTTGAAAGTTTTCTTTAACGAGAAGAATTTTGTGAAAATAGAAATTGGCCTGGCAAAGGGAAAGAAAACGCACGACAAGAGAGAGTCCATTAAAGAGCGCGATACACAGCGGGAAATTAAGCGATACCTCAAGTAGCCATGCTAGATTTTATTGTCCCGGCGCCGGCACTTGTAGCATCGCCTCTTGCGTCGCACATTTCAGGGTTCGGAACGTTGGCCGGGCAGCGATATGCAGTACAAGCGTGCGACGCAACCGGTGCCAAACCGGAGTTACCGGTGCCGGCTACCAAATTATCATTGCTTACGTGCCGGGGGTATAAAAAGAGAAAAGGCCCCGATCTTACGATCAATGGCCTTTCCCGATTTATCCAACCTTCTACCTCTGAATAAGGAACCTGGTGTGCAGGCAGGTGTTTTCACTTCTCCATTCAACATAGTACATACCCGGGCTAAGCTTTAGCACGTCAACGGAGTACTCGTTGATGCCCTGAACGGCAACGGCTGTTTTGCTATAGACCTGTTGGCCTGCAATGTTGAAAATACTGATCCGCACGTCACCGGCTTTATCCGCATTTGCGCGAATGTTTATCTTATCTGTTGCCGGATTTGGAAATACTGCACAACCTGGTGTTAGTGTTACATCATCGGACAGGCTTGCGTCAAAGCCCTTTCCTTTTGTACACTTGACGAGTTTAACAACCTTTGAAACTGCACTGCAGTTGCTTGCACTTGTTTCCAGCACTGCATAGCTTCCGGCGCTGTTGGCTAAGTATGTGATGCCTGTGGCGCCAGGTATAGTTACATTGTTTTTGTACCATTGATAGGTGAGGCCTTTGCCTGTGTTAGCGACCATTTTTACGGTACCGGTGGCACAGAGGCTGGTACCTTCAGGTGTTGTTATGGCTGACTTTGGTTTTGCATTTACCACAACCACCACCACTGCGGAAGTATCTTTACAGGCACCGTCCAGTATTTCCTGCACGGAGTAGTTACCGGCAACATTAACGCTCAGCGACTCGTTTGTCGCGCCGTTTATTTTTGCCCCGTTTCTGCACCATTGATAAGCAATATCGTCTCCTTCATTTGCAGTAAGGGTTGTTTGGGTGCCGCCGCAGATATAAAGAATGTTTTGCTGGTTTATTTTAGCATTGAGCGTGTTATCATCAATTAATCCGTTGCAATCATTGTCAAGCCCATCGCAGCGTTCAGGAGCGCCCGGGTAAACGGTGGCATTGTTATCGTCACAATCATTGTGGTTTGTTACATAGCCTTCCGGCGCATCATAGGCCTGTAAAGAATCGTTGAAATCGCCATAGCCGTCTTCGTCAGCATCCCTGTAGAAGGTGTATTGCTGGTCTTCATCAATACTGCCATCGCAATCGTTGTCAATTCCGTCAACGATTTCTTTTGCACCGGGATAGACAGTATTGTTTTCGTCGTCGCAATCAGTGCTGTCAACAACATAACCCCCGGGTTTGACGGTATCCACCAGGAAATCGTTGATATTGCCGAAGCCATCTTCATCTTTATCCCTGTAATAAGTAAGTTCTACTGCCTGGTGCACCGGCACGTCACAACTGTATTCCCAATCATAGAATATATTGTTGGTTATTTTTTCGCCGCGCATCAGTTTGTGAAAAAAGCAAGCGGTATTGGTCATGGTAAAATCATCATTATAGCCTGTTGTTTCACTGTTTTCATGGTGACCACCATGGAGGATATGTACATAGGCCGCCTCGTTATACTGGCAAAGCTGCCTGTAGATACAGAGTGAACCGTATAATGCATTGTAGTTTGGGCACCAGAGGTAAGTACCCATATCCACAGGTATTACTTCATCTGCATCGCCCTGGAAAAAGATGGTTGGAAATGTCCTGCCTTCATGAACAAGGGAGGAGTCCATCACTGCACCGGCTATGCTCGAAATTCCTTTTATGGTGTAGCTGTTTGAAAGGTCGTTGGATGCATTGCTAAGGCTACCCAATTCACTGGCACATTTTGGCAACGCGAAGGAGGCAATATTATCATCGAGATAATTAATTGCCATTGCTGTTATGGCACCGGCGCTGATTCCGCCCGTAAATAACCAGGCTGTATCAATATTATAGTTGTCGGCCTGTGACACCAGGTAGCGCATTGCTGCATTTGCATCCTGCAATGCGCGGTAGACTGCAGGGAGCAGGGTAGCTGTGTCGCCCTTGCATTGCGTCTGGTAATTCCAACCAAGGCGATAATTGATGGTAGCTGCAATAAAACCAGAGTCAGCGAGCACCTGGCACTGGGTTGCGAGCCCCTCTTTCCGCCCGCCAAAGAAACTACCGCCATGAATGAGCATAACAAGAGGATATTTTTTGCCGGGCGTCATGTCGTGGGGGAAGTAAATGTCCATGGTTAATGGCACAGAGTTGTTCATCCAGTCTGTATTTTGTCCGTAGGCTACATCGTAGAGGTTTTGTGTTTTTGCGGGCGTGGCAGACAGGACAAACACGCACAGCAGAACACACACGATTGGCTGCAATAGATTTTTCATAGAAAAAGGTAATAAGGTTGATATTGGATATGATTACTTAAGGGTGAAACTACTTTGTGATTATTTTACTGTTTACCAGTTTTACCCTGCGGTTACTTAACAACACTTAACTATTGTTTTGCATTGTTAAAATCATGTTTGAATTTCTACTGCAGAGTTACACACAAAGGCTGAAACGGGTTATAGTTGAAGCTTGTTGTTATATGTAGTATATATTCGAATTGACTGTCGTGGAGAAAGGGTTGTGTGTACTTGTTATTGCAAGGGCAACGGTGCCGAAATGGTGTTCCTCAAAAAAAACAGGCCGGTCAATTGGCCAGCCTGCCATATGTCAACTATAATGCGTAAGCGCTGATGGATACCGGGGATGCCCGTCAAGCAAGGGACGATATATTATAAGGCCTTATACAATAGGCCTGATTACCGGAGCCAGCCCGCCCAATGGGGATCAGCCTGTGGTATTTCACTGATTTCAAAACTGCGTTCTGTTTTTTCCCTCAATGGAACGCTGAATGTCATTTCCTTGTTCCTGCGGCTTACGATCAGTTCGAGCATATCGCCGGCTTTTTTGCCTTTTAATACTGCTTCGAGATCGGCAGGTTTGCCGATTAAAACTCCGGCTGCTTTCAGCACAATGTCGTTTGAACTGAGACCGGCATTCCATGCAGGGCTGTTCCACTCAACAGCGGTTATGACAAGCTGGTTATTCTTTAATTGCATTGTTGCCCCGGTGGATAGGCTGCCCAATGGCCTTGCGGCAGTGTCAATGCCCAGGCCCGCCCAGCCAAAGTATTTTTTATAATCGATGTCTTTCGTGGTGGAGGCATAACTGAATATTTCCGGTAATGCTTTACCCGCAGTTAGCTCGCAAGCTTTCCTGAACTCATCATCGGTAAAGCCACGCTTCTTTTGCTTATAATACGTATTGTATAGTGTCCTCATCACATCGTCGAGCGATCTTTTGTTGTTGGTTTCGTGCCTTATGGCAATATCGAGCAGTGCGCCGAGTGCCGATCCTTTGTCGTAATAAGAGATCATGGTGTTTGCAGCATTGTCGCCCCTTGCAAAAAACTGGATCCAGGTATCGTAGCTGGCTTCTGTGGCGGACTGGAATAGATGGCCAGGAACGTTCTCATAATTCTTTATGTTGCCCTGTATGGCTTTGTACGCATCTTCCTTTGACATAAGGCCAGCCCTGTTTAATATGATGTATTCATAGTAAACGGTAAAACCTTCGGATACCCATAGCATGTGCGTGAGATTCTCTTTATCGTAATCAAATGGCCCTAAAGCGATCGGCCTGATGGATTTTATATTGTACAAATGAAAGTATTCGTGGGTGAGAAATCCCAGCCATCTTTTATAAGATTCAGGATCGCTTTGGCCATAGAAATTATTACTTGAAAAAACTGCGGTTGAATTTCTGTGTTCCAGTCCGCCTCGGCCATCGCCCATGATGAGAAAACTGTAGTGCTTGTAAGGAATATCGCCGATTACATGAGATGCCGCTTCTACCATTTTCTTCAAATCGGAAAGCAGTTTGCCTGTTTCAAAATTAGCAGGGTTTTCGAAGGCGACCTCATGCCTGATGCCTTTGACCTCAAAGGATAAAATTTCCTGGTTGCCGATGTAAAACGGGCAATCAAACAGCTCATCAAAGTCGTTGGCGTGGTAAGTAAATGGCTGCTCTTTCACCGGCTCCAGCCCTGTTGATACGGACGCCCATTTTGAAAATGGTTTTATGGTTATATAGGAGTCATGTTTTAATTGACCCTTCGGATAAATCAATATGCCGCCTGTGGCAATATAGGCATGACTGTCATCAAGGAAAGGGTCAGCAACAGATTGCACGTTGGCATAAACATCGTAGCTGATATTGACCGTTACATTCGTCTTTTTGATCACCCGCCACTCATTCTTACCTGTTTTGTCACAGGCAAGTTGTTTACCACTTTCATCGGCCGCTTTAAAGTTGATGACGTTCTTTGAATAGTTCATGATCCAGTAATAACCCGGAGCCCAGGCAGGCATTTTAAAACTGATACTGTCGCCTTGAAAACCACTGCAATTGACTTCCACGTGGAAATAATGGGTGGAGGGGTGCTCCATGGATACAGTAAAATGCACCCGGCTGTCTTGCTTTTGCGCAAAGGATTGCGTAGCAGAAAAAACGATTATGCTCACTGAAAGTAAAAGCATCCTGCGCGACTGCGCAAGCATTTTTGGTGCACTGTAGAAACACATAAAGCAGATTTTAAAGCGAATGTATGGATCGGTGCTTTATCTGTCCAAAGAAATTGATAAGTGCTGCCCGCTGTTGTTCTTTTGTTGCCGGCATTTGTTCTTTTAGCCGGTGGTGCAACGATGCCCGCACACCCGGCATCACTCGCTTCGGGTTTGGAACAATGACCTGACCATTGTATGCGGCGGGGTATTTCTGCCGGGAAAAGTTATGGCACTGAAGCGTGCGACGCAACGAATGCTCAATGCCTGTACTGTAGTTTGGCCAATAAAAATGTATTTACCCGTCAAGGTCTTTCAACATCCAGATCGCGCATCCGAAATGGCCTGAATTTCCAAGCGGGCCCTGGAGATAGTTAAAGCCAAGTTGCTGGTATAAGCCAACGGCCGTACTTAGTTCGGGCATGGTTTCGAGGTACATGGAATGGTAGCCGTTTTGCGTGGCCGCATCGAAACATTTTTGTATAAGCACTTTTGCAATACCCTTACCCCTAGCATGTGGAAGTAAGTATAATTTCACCAGTTCGCAACAGGCATGGGGCAGGGCAGGAGTGGGGAATATGCCGGAACCGCCTACGATTTCACCATTCATTTCTACAATAAAATAGGCTGATCCCTGTGCCTGAAAAAGTGTAAAAAGATCATCCGTGGTTGGATCATAATAAACGGTGCCAGGCCTGTTGGCTTTAAACTCGGCCAGCACTGACCTTATGATAAACGCGATGCGTTCATTGTCTTCCTTTTCTATCGAACGAATAGTATAAACCGGGGTTGTTTGCATAGACTTTTGTGATGCGCAAATATATTCCTGTTTTTATGGAGCGATCAAAACGGGGATGGTTAATTTGTGGCGAACCTGGTCGACAGTTTCTCCATAAATATAGTCTTTGATTCCTGTGTGGCGGTGAGCACCCATTACGAGCATGTCGGCATTTGCTTCGGTAACGATGCGTACAATCTCCCGCACGCGGCTTTGAAAGCCAAGTTGCACCTGCACCTGGTAGCCCATTGCCGTTAGCTGAGCGGCGTAACCATCGAGCTGCTGCTGGTCTTTTCTTGTTTCGTAGTCGTCGGAGTTGCCATAGAATTTAGCCTGGGCTGTTTCAACAATGTGCAGCAGTAAGATGGTTATGCCTTTCTGCTGTGCCAGTGCATAAGCGATCAGTTTCTGGTCGTTATCGCTGAAGTCGAGTGCTACAGCCACTTTACGTATTACAGGTATGGCAGGCAGTTCCAATGGCTTTTCAGCACTGTGCAGGCGCACATTTGCTTTTTCCTTTCTTTTACGGATGACGGGGAGGGCAGTCATCATTACAAACAGCCAACTGAAAGCGATCCAGCCAATGGCAACGATGGACTTAAGCACGTAGTTTCCATCCTGCGCAAAAAGTTCAAATGTTTGTTCTGCCACAAGCTTAACGTTCAGGAAAACAAGAATGCCAGCCACCAGCCATGATAATACTTTTGTATAACCCTTGATTGCGAATTTGCCCATACTGTCTTTGTCACTCACAAAATGTATGAGTGGAATGATCGCAAATCCCAATTGAAGGCTTAGAATAACCTGGCTTAATACCAACAGCGCATCCAGTTTTTCATCGCCCCAGATAAGAATTACTGCCACTGCGGGCACGATCGCAATAAGTCTTGTGATCAATCGCCTGATCCATGGGTTGATGCGCAATCGCAGGTAACCTTCCATTACGATCTGCCCGGCGAGTGTGCCTGTTACGGTGGAGCTTTGACCGGCGGCGATCAGTGCAATGGCGAATAGCATTGGTGCCAGGGTTGTCCCGAGCATTGGTTCCAGTAACCTGTGTGCGTCTTCAATTTTAGCAACCTGCGTATGACCATTGACAAAGAAAACGGAAGCTGCCAGAATCAATATGGCAGCGTTAACGAAGAATGCGGCATTTAAGGCAATTGTGCTGTCGATCATATTGAACTTAAGCGCCTGCCGAATGCTGTTGTCATCGGGTTTGATTTTTCTTGTTTGCACCAATGCGGAATGCAGGTATAAATTATGCGGCATGACGGTAGCACCGATAATACCTACAGCAATGTATAAGGCGTTGCTTGAAAGCGGCCCGGGCACAAAGCCCTTTACCACGTCACCAAAATGTGGTTGTGCGAAGATCAGTTCTATAAGAAAAGAAAGACCGATTGTTGCTACCAGCGCTATGATGAATGCTTCCATTTTACGCATGCCGTAACGCTGCAAAAAAAGCAATAGAAAAGTATCGAGAACAGTTATGCAAACGCCCCCTAATACCGGGAGACCGGTTAACAAGTGTATACCGATAGCCATACCGAGCACCTCGGCGAGATCACATGCCGCGATGGCCAGTTCTGCCAATATGTACAGGCAAATATTGACCAGGGGCGGGTATTCTTCCCTGTTGGCCTGGGCAAGGTCTCTCCTGCGGATAATGCCCAGTCTTGCGCTCAGGCTTTGCAACAGGAGCGCCATCAGGTTGCTCATAAGTAAAACCCAAATAAGCTGGTATCCGAATTGTGCACCGCCCTGAAGGTCTGTTGCCCAATTACCGGGATCCATATAACCAACGCTTACCAGGTAGGCGGGCCCTATATAAGGCAGAAATTTTTTTATGCCTTTGCCGGTGCGCTCCGTTTCAACCGAAGCATGCACTTCGCTTAGTGATAAGTCTGCACCGTGATGCCTGTCAAACACATTTTTCATTTTAAACTTGTTTTACGAATACGACTTTTGCCAATTGTTCACTGATGGTTACAGGGGATTGATTTTTTATTTTTATTTCAAGCGATTTGTCGAAATCAAATCTTCGTTTGATTTCGAGTTGCGTTCCAATCTTTATATTCCTGTGCTTAAGCATTTCGAGTAATTCCGCAGACTGGCCGCCAACCGAAGTAACCTGCGCGGTTTTATTAAAATCAAATTCGGTCAGGCTAACCTGGGCAAGGAGGCTCATTTTACCATTGCTGTCGGGTATGGGATCTCCGTGCGGGTCGAAACGGGGATAATCAAGGAACTCGTCCAGTTTTTCAACGAGTTTTTTGCTACCGACATGTTCCAGTTCTTCGGCAATTTCATGAACCTCATCCCAGCCAAACTGCAACTTTTCAACCAGGAAAAACTCCCAGAGCCGGTGCCGTCTTACTATATCCAGTGCCATTTTCCGGCCATTAACGGTAAGCTGAAATTCTTTGTAAGGCTCGTAGCTGATCAATTTTTTCAATTTCAGTTTTTTCAGCATATCGGTAATGGAAGCGGGCCTCGCTTTCAGTGAAGACGCAAGACCGTTTGTGGTTACATAGCCATCGGCCTGCTGCAGGTGGTAAATATGCTTGAGATAGTTCTCTTCGGTAAATGAAAGATTAGGCAACACTTAAAATAAATTTAGACAAATCTA
>DLKC01000101.1 GCA_002478885.1 Chitinophagaceae bacterium UBA7600 | reverse complement strand
ATCTACCAAGTATCTACCAAGTAAGGCCTAAGTAAAAGTTGTCTTATATTGAAAAAACTTTACAGCATTTGCGGGGTAAAAGGGATCTGGCCTGGCATTATTGAGCGTTGCCCTGCCTGGCAAGGTTTTTCCACACCAGGCCGGGCCTCAGTGCTTTTGGAGGGAAGCTGGTATAAAATATTTCCTTATCCGTAAAGCCGTCAACAGCCCCCAGCCAGATACTGCACGCTAAAAATCTATCTTTGCCAAAATTTCTACATGAGCCGTAAGGGAAAAGTTTTGGTGGCAATGAGTGGCGGTATTGATAGTACCGTTACGGCGCTTATGCTCCATGAACAGGGCTATGAAGTGGTGGGCATTACCATGAAAACATGGGATTATGCGACCAGCGGCGGCGGCCATAAAGAAACCGGTTGCTGTAACCTCGACAGTTTTAACGACGCCCGTGCTGCGGCTGTGCAGCATGGATTCCCTCATTTTATTCTCGATATCAGGGAAGAGTTCGGTGATTTTGTAATCGAGAACTTTGTTGAGGAATATATGGCAGGGCGTACGCCCAACCCGTGCGTTATGTGCAATACGCACATTAAATGGCGGGCTTTGTTAAAGCGGGCCAATGCGCTGGGTTGCGATTTTATTGCGACCGGGCACTATGCTAACGTTTACCAGGCAGCGAATGGCCGCTATGTAATCAGCAAGGGGCTTGATGAAACAAAGGACCAGAGCTATGTTTTATGGGGGCTTGACCAGGAATTGCTGTCCAGGACGATTATGCCGCTCGGGAAATACCGCAAAACGGCCATCCGGCAAATGGCGCATGACTATGGTTATCCCGAGCTTGCCAAGAAAAGCGAAAGCTACGAGATCTGTTTTGTGCCAGACAATGACTACCGGGGTTTTTTAAAACGCCGGGTCGGGGGTCTGGAGAGCGATGTGCAGGGAGGCTGGTTTGTGAACAAAGACGGGAAGCAACTGGGGCAGCATAAGGGTTACCCTTTCTATACGATCGGGCAGCGCAAAGGGTTGGATATCGCTTTGGGTAAGCCAGCATATGTTACAGCCATCGACCCTCTCACAAACACGGTCGTGCTTGGCGATGAAACCGACCTGGAACAAAACGACATGCTCGTGTCAAAAATCAACTGGATCAAATACGAGGGTATTGCCGACGGGATGGAAGTATTTACAAAGATCCGGTATAAGGATAAGGGTTGCCTCAGTAATTTATACAATGCTGATGATGGCATTAATGTACGATTTTATGAACACGTTAAAAGCATCGCACCGGGGCAAAGCGCTGTTTTTTATGAAGGCGATGAAGTAATCGGCGGAGGCATTATCCAGCGGGGTGCGTTATTGTAAAATAGTATGCTTACTGCATAATAATCCTGCACTTTCCCGGCAGGATTTTTTTGTTGCCGGGCTTAGGCGAGTAAAGTTTTTTCGCCTGTTGTATACAAATACAGGCTTCGGAAGCGTTAACTATGGCAATAACTGCATAATGACTTCTTTACCTATCTTGCGCGATATGACACGGTGGAAATTTGTATTGGGTTTTTCTTTATGCTTTTCTCTTTTTTTTACCGCCTGCACAAAGCAAACCGATGTGCTCAGGTTGCCTGAACTGAACGAATATTACCCGCTTCAAATCGGCCGTGTTTTTGTTTACAGGCTCGATTCAACGGTTATCCCTTACAACGGCAATAATCTTGAAATTCACTCATACCATGCAAGGGACAGTATTGCCGATACCATCCGCGACAACGCAAACAGGCTTTCTTACAGGGTTTACCGCTTTGTTACCGACACACTTGAAAACGGTCCATGGGTCACCACCGGAACTTATATTATTACGCCAACAGGCAACTCAGTCGAGGTGGTTGACGATAACAACCTCCGCATCATTAAACTGGTGAAACCGCTGAGCAACGGTTTTAGCTGGAACGGCAATTCTTATATTGATGCAAGCACCGCCGGTGGCCCCTTTCAATACATGTATGGCTGGAATTTTCAGTATCAGAACGTCGCGCAACCGTTCAACGTTCTTTACGGAACATTTAATAATACCGTAACCGTTTTGCAAATCGACGATACCTCACCCCCCGGGCCTTTCGATCCCAGCCAGTACCAGCAACGCAACTATTCGATTGAGGTGTATGCGCAAAATATTGGCCTTGTTTACAAAGAATTCCTTCACACGGTATGGCAGGTTACTCCACCACCACCCGGTTATGACAACGGCACCTATGGCATTAAACTAAGCCTTATCGATTACCGGTAAAAGACAATAAAAGTCTTATTGAAATGCAGGCAGTTTTTTTGCCAGCGACGCGTCTTCGTGGCATCGTTCCTTGTGTCACTCACTTGTGCAGCAGCAACGCTATGCAGCGCCTGTAAACAGTATTTTGACTGATTCAGTATACGGCCCGTATGGTCCCCTGGAAAATATGGATGAAGTACAGCTTTTTGTTTTCTATGTAATCAGGTGTGGCAGCCTTATCGTCGAGCTTTACCGGCTGAAACTGGAAATTATTAGCGATTTCAAAGGAATTATCGGATAAATGCTGCATCATACCGGGGTTATACTTATTCATCAGGTGGGTGAAATTGAACATGGTTTCAAACCCTTTGAAGAACATATAACCCGGCCTGCCGTTAAACTTCAGTTTGTAGGATTGTGATATTGCATCGACTGTTTTGTTTGACTTGTCATAGCGATACGGGGTTGAGTAAACCACTTCCAGTTTATCGTTCTCTGTTTTATAAACGGCCCGTAAGGCATCCCATGTAGGCATTCCAATCAGTACCAACTGGTAAGAGGTGGTTTGATCGAGCGCTTTCACCAGGTTGGTGCCAAATGCCTCGTCAAGGCTGCCGCAGATAACCACATTCTGGCGGTTGCTGTCAAGTTGAGCAACAATATCGGCCGCTGTGAAATTGTCTCCCAGCTGCAGGGTTTTGTAATTCAGCGCAGACATTTTTTTCCCTTCGTCGCTAAACAACTGCATGATCTTGTCTTCCAGCGGACCCTTGCGCGTAATAAAAATATATTTACCTATCGGGTAATTCCTTTGCGTGTACCGGTAGATCGCTTCAATATGAGTTTTCAGTGAAGAATTGATCATAATGAAATACGGGTTGCCCGACACATAGGCATCATTGGGATAGGTTGCAGAAACAAGTGGAATGCTATTGCTGAAAGAGAATTCCGAAAAAACCCTTTGCTCCTGTGCCGAAGTAAAAGAAGCAATCACGAGGTTGAACCGCATGGTGCCCATTTCCGCTGCAATAGATTCGCTGGTCTTGCCTTTGGCTTTGGTATCGTAGATCCAGAGTTCAGCATTCACGCCTTCTTTTTGTAGCGAATCGATCGCCATCATCACGCCGTTATAAAATTCCAGTCCGTTGAGAAAATATCTCGGAATACTGGTATTGCCTAATTTATAATTCATGCCATCAAAGGCGGAGTCAAGGTACAGCGGGGCAAGTACGGCAATTTTCAAGGGTACCGGTGAATTGTTCTGCGCACACACTCCAAAATGGGAGCAGGCCAGCAAAACAACAATCGCAGCGCATAATACCCTTTGGAATATTCTGGGTTTCATATTTGAAAAAAGGCAGCGTTTATCCTGCATTAAATTACGCCGGATAAGGCAATAATGCTGCCAAATACTTTTGTGATGCTAAATATAATTATTCCCACTCAATAGTGGCGGGCGGCTTGCTGCTTATATCATACACCACACGGTTAATGCCCCTGACATTATTGATAATTTCATTGGAAATATTGGCTAAGAAATCATAAGGAAGGTGTGCCCAGTCTGCCGTCATGCCAT
>DLKC01000034.1 GCA_002478885.1 Chitinophagaceae bacterium UBA7600 | reverse complement strand
GGGTGACCAAGGAACCAGAATAAATGTTGAAAAAGTATTGCACTTCCGCCTTCATTAGGTAACGCACCTACTCCGTTCACAAAAATATCAGAAAGGTAAAAGCTCGTTCCAAAATTTCTATCAAAGATCAAAAGAATAAAGCCAGACAATAAAACAGGAAAAGAAAGTACACCAAGAACAGCCGTAAAGAAAAGAGCCCAAATGGTTAATGGAAGTCTGGTCATGCTCATCCCCTTGGTGCGCATGTTCAGTATTGTAGCGATATAATTAAGACCGCCGAGCAAAGACGATACAACGAACAAAGCCATAGCTATTATCCAAAGATCCATACCGGTCTTGGAACCGGGGGATGCGCTTCCCAAAGCACTTAACGGAGGGTAAGCAGTCCAACCACCACTAAATGGTCCTGTTTCCACGAAAATGGAAGAAAGCATTACAATACTTGCTATAAAAAAGAACCAATAGCTTAACATATTAAGGAACGGAGACGCCATATCCCTTGCCCCTACCTGAAGAGGTATAAGCAAATTAGCAAACGTCCCGCTTAGCCCAGCTGTAAGCACAAAAAACACCAGTACGGTTCCGTGTGTAGTAACCAAGGCGTAATAAGCTTCCGCACTAATATGTCCGCCTTTGGCCCACTTGCCTAAGATATCTTCAAGCCACGGAAATGTGGAGTCAGGATATCCAAGTTGCAAACGGAATAACACAGACATTAATCCCCCCATCACAGCCCAAAACATACCCGTAATAAGGAATTGTTTCGCAATCATCTTGTGATCCTGGCTGAAAACATACTTTGAAATAAATGTTTCATGATGATGATGCTCATGATGTTCGATATGATGCTCATCGTGATGTGCTGCAAGGTCGGCGCCGGAATGCAAAACAGCTTCGTTACTCATACTATAAACTCTTTAGGAAGAATAATGTGATTTTAAAAACAAACTAACATCTCTTAAACCAGAACATGATTTTAACTATCAGCCCTTTTTCTCGACAGGCAAAACTTTCACAGCATCAGCTGTCGCCTTTTTTGTGGAATCAACTACAGGAACAGCAGGTTTCATATTCGAGGGGTCCCTTTCAGGAAAAGCTGCATAATAAGCAGGTTTTTGCTTTGCAAGCCATTCATCATATTCAGCCTGGGTAACCACCTCGATTATTCCTTTCATCGAATAGTGCCCATTACCACACATTTGATCGCAACTTATCTCATATTGGAAATCCGGGTTTCCCGTAATCTCCTTCATCTCTTTGGTAGTATACTTTGGGGTAAACCAAAGCGAGGTCGGCGTACCAGGAACCGCATCCATCTTTAATCTAAATTGTGACAATCCAACATCATGCACAACGTCTCTTGAATTAATTACCAGTTTTACCGGCTTGTTTTTTACAATATACATTGTTTGTTCCAGAACGATATCATCATGTGCTGCTTTGTCGTCTGACACGTTAATCGCTGCACTGTCTCGCCAGTTAAGACCGAGTGAGTTATTTGCGGGGTCGATCATTCTGAAATACTTCTTCCCAAACACACCATCTTCCCCGGAATAACGAAAAATCCATCCGAATTGTTTACCGGTAACTTCCACAACATTAGCGCCTTGGGGGGCATCACTGGTGAACGAAAACCAGTTACGAAGACCTATTACCACAAGAACAGTTAAGGCTATTGCCGGCACAACAGTCCAAATAACTTCCATTGTATTATTGTGCGGAAAATAAAACACCTTTCTCTTATCGCTTTCCTGATACTTAAATGCAAACCAAAATAATACGATCTGAGTAATGACGAACACAATACCAGTTATTAGCAGTGTAACTTTCAGCATTTCATCAACTTTCTCGCCCTGTACACTGGCAGCGTCGTGCGCAAGCAGTGTTTTACCAGCATACAACTCGTTACACCAATACACGCCAATCAAGCCTGCAATAAGAAATGCGATCATAAAGAATCCATTTACCTTATTGTTTTCCTTGCGGGTGCGGTCGTCTCCTTTAAGTACGCCAACATATTCGCTTGCTTTTGCAATCTGAAATATGATAAGAAAGACCAGAACAACAACGATTGTAATCAGAAGCATTGACATAATCAATAAATTATAGCTTACGCAAAAAAATCAGGGTATAATAATTTCTAAAAACAATTAAAATCGACTCCAAAGAGATCAGGTATGATGAATAATACTTTCTTTCAGGAAAGGATGATGCTTTGCGAGCAACGGCTTTTTGGCAAGTTCCTTTCCAACAAAAAATATTATCAATCCAATATACAAAGCAGCAATTCCAAAATCAAGCCACCCTAAAGTTACTTCATCTTTGGAGACGCTTCCCATAACCATTTGATAAAAATCAACCCAATGCCCAAAGACAATTAGCACAGCCATAAAGGTCACCAGTGTATAGTTTCGTTTTGAATTTCGCTTCATCAAAATTAAGAGCGGGCAAATAAAATTAATGATCAGGTTTAGGAAAAATATGCCCTTATAGGCTCCTTGCACCCTGCTTTTAAAATAAATTGTTTCCTCAGAAATATTGCCATACCAAATAAGCATGTATTGTGAAAACCACAAATAAGTCCAGAATATTGAGAAGGCAAACATAAATTTCCCGATATCATGTAAATGCTCGTCATTGGTGTATTCAAGATAGCCTTTATTCTTAAGGTATATTACCCACAAGGCGATGAGTGACATACCGCTGACAAAAGAACTGGCAAAAGTGTACCAACTATACATAGTGGAATACCAGTGGGCATCTATACTCATTAACCACAACCATGGAACAGTTGATGCAACGGTTAGTGCAAACCATACGATAAACAGCGAAGCAGTAACTGTGTTTCGCCAGATAAAGCTCTTGCCCTGTTCGTTATCCATTGGACCTTCATCACACTCACTGCTAAGCTTTCTCATACGCATTCCAAGCAAAATCCAAAGCCCGATGGCGAGTGTCGTCCAAACAATAAAGAATGTTGGATTAAGAAATCCTAATTTTCCTTTTAAGATAGGATCGGTTTTAGCTTCGTCGCTTAACCAATGATAAATTTGGTGATTGTGATCGATGAAGACAATGTAAATGAGTATCACAAAAGTTATAGGCCCGAAAATCTTAACCATTGTAGAAATAGCTTCCGGAATTCTGCGGAATGCCATTTGCCAACCACCCATCGCTAATGTGGTAGCACAAATAAAAAACATGCTCGCATTGCAAATCAGGGTAAAATAGATACTATTATACATTAGTGTTCCCCAGAACAAAGCTTTCTCATGTTCGTCGCTGCTCATTCCTTTTGTAATAAATCCAAGTACCAATGCAACAGCACCGGCAATTATTAAAGCCAGAGACCAGGTTCTGGTTTTGGAAGGCATTTCAAATTGCTCTCTTATTGAAGCCATTGTTTATCTTTTTATCTCTGGTTAAATTATTTGATTATTTTTTTGCCATTGACACTTTAGCGCTGTCTGAAGCTGCAGCCGGAGTTACCGTAGGTTTTGCTTTAGCCTGCTTTGCTTTAATATAATGTATAATCATCCATCGCTGATCCCTGTTCAACTGTGATGCGTAGCTACCCATAAGGTTCTTCCCATAGGTAACGGAATAATACATTTGTCCATCCGGCATATTCTCATACTTTGCGTCTCCAACTAATGTCGCCGGCTTCGCAGGGTAAGGCCCGTTACCATCCTTATATAGAGGACCGTTTCCATCAAGCTTAGGTCCGTGGCAAATTCCGCAGTTGATGAGATAAAGTCTCTCAGCCTCTTTCATATGTGCAGAATCTAATACAGGCAATGGATTTGGATATTGTTTGGACGCAACATAATTCGTTGTATCACCCGATGCATCTTTTGCATATGGGAAAGGAATTTCTTCTCCCCGCGCCATTGTTCCTGCAACCGGCATGTTATTGTAAAATATCTTGTCATCAGTATGCGCGGCGTCTTCAGTGAAAATCGTAGAATCTCTTTCTGAATAGGTTTCATAGGCGCGGCTATATGCCATATCCGGCATATAAGCGGAGCCTGACTCGCGCCTTATGTCGCTGCAGCTAGCTAAAACAATACCTGCTGAGATTAAAGTAATAACAAATACTTTTTTCATGTTCCTGTTATTCATTTTTTTCTTTACGCTATTTCAACAGCGGAATCCTTGATCAATTGTTGTTCCTTATCGTAAGTTCCTAACCACCACCCGGTTTCGGCATTCTGCACGTCTATTTCAAATGCACCTGCATTTTGCAAGAACGCTTTTAGATCGTCCACATTTGTTTTCGCAGTACACTCAATTGCCATCACAAAATAATCATCAGTAGCACGCGGGTGAAAGTGATGCTTCTTAAGAAATGGCGCCAGCCGGCATAAATAGCAGAATGTAAGTACCATGCCCACTGCAGAGAACAAAACGGTCAACTCAAATATTATCGGAATCCATGCAGGCAACGAAAAGTGAGGCTTACCTCCAAAATTCAATGGCCAGTCACTGGTAAGGATCCAGCTGATACCTCCGAGTGCCGTACAGGTACCGGTTATTGCATAAATAAATCCTGCAGTATGAAGCGATGTTTCTCTTAAACCCATTGCATGATCTAAACCATGTACCGGGTACGGAGTATATACATCATGAATCTTGTAACCTGCGGTACGAACTTTCTTTACTGCGGGAAACAGCACCGATTCATCATTAAAACAACCAACAACAAATTTCTTTACATTCATATTAATGTACTTTAAGCTGTGAGCTGATAGCTGCGAGCTAAAACCTATATTACAGACCCTGATTTCTTTTCAATGCTTCCGGTTGATGTGGAAGCACAAGTGTACCACGCAACAACAGTTGACTAGCATGTGAAAGCCGGGCTCAAAAAACAAGAACTATTACCTTCAATCGTTACATGCACTATTTAGTGTGCATACTCATGCGCAAACTCTTCTACTTTTTGCACCTCAATATCTCCAACAGCATCTTTATAACTTTCGCCGCTCGTTTTAAGCACGTGCTTAATTTCAGCGATGGCGATGACGGGGAAATATTTTGAGAAAAGGAAGAAACAGGTAAAGAATAAACCAAACGTGCCCATATAAAACCCGATCTCAAAAATAGTAGGGCTGTAATATACACTCCAGCTACTTGGCAGGTAGTCGCGATACAGTGATGTAACGATAATAACAAAACGCTCGAACCACATCCCGATATTCACGATGATACTCATGAAAAAGGTTACGAACACATTACGACGCATTTTCCTGAACCAGAAAATTTGCGGGCTTATTACGTTACAGGCCATCATACCCCAGTAGCTCCATCCATATGGGCTAAACAGGTTGCCGCGGCTGTAAAGGAAAGTGTATGCTTCGTATTTGTTCTGGCTGTACCAGCCCATGAATAACTCAGTTATATAGGCGCAACCAACAATGGAGCCGGTTAATACAATTACCTTGTTCATCGCTTCGATGTGACCGATGGTAATATAGTCCTGCAGTCCATAAACTTTTCGCAGTACAACCATCAACGTTTGCACCATTGCGAAGCCTGAAAAGATAGCACCGGCAACAAAGTAAGGAGGGAAGATTGTTGTATGCCACCCTGGTATTACCGAAGTTGCGAAGTCAAAAGATACGATCGTGTGCACTGAAAGTACCAGTGGCGTACTTAAACCCGCGAGGACCAAAGAAAGTGCCTCATGTCTCTGCCAGTGCTTTGTGCTGCCCGTCCATGAAAAAGCAGCGATGCCGTATAATTTTTTGCGAAGTTTTGTTTTAGCCCTATCCCTTATCGTTCCAAAGTCAGGCAGCAAACCAGAATACCAAAACAAAAGAGAAACGGTAAAGTATGTAGAGATCGCAAACACGTCCCAAAGCAATGGCGAGTTAAAGTTAACCCATAAAGGGCCACGGGTATTTGGATAAGGCATTACAAAAAAAGCCATCCAAACACGACCCATATGCCATATAGGGAACTGGCCCGCACACATTACCGCAAAGATGGTCATAGCTTCCGCAGCCCTGTTCACACCCGTCCTCCAACCCTGACGGAATAATAACAAGATCGCAGAAATGAGCGTTCCGGCGTGACCAATACCAACCCACCAAACGAAGTTGGTAATATCCCAACCCCAACCTACGGTTTTATTAAGATTCCATTGCCCCACACCATATACCACCTCGCTGTAAACACTGTAAACACCAAACATCAGTAGCGCAACAGAAATAAAAAAACCGATGTACCAGAGTTTACTTGGCTTAACCTCAATAGGCCTGCAAATATCCTCTGTTACCTGGTGAAAATTTTTGTCTCCATACACCAGTGGCTCTCTTAGTTGTGATTCGTATTTTAAATGCATTTGACCTGGTTATTTATACTTTCTTATCTAAAAGATATTTGAGATTTTATGTACCCAACTTAAAAACGCTGCTTCACCTGTTGTTGCGTCGCACTCTTGTACCGCAACAAATCCTTCATCGTTGCCCTTAAGCTTTTGATTCCGCTTCAACTTTATTACGCACCTTGGCCATATAGCTCACGTTTGGTAACGTATGCACCGGTTCAAGAGAACGGAACTCTCTTTTTTGATTTTCCATTCTTGTCTTAACAACAGCGCTCTTTGAGTCGTTGATGTTACCAAACACAATCGCATTAGTAGGGCACGCCTGCTGGCAAGCCACTTTCAAATCCCACTGGCCATCGTTGCCGGTATTCAAAGGTCTGCTGGCTTTCTTAGCTTTAAGTTTACCTTCCTGCAAACGTTGAACGCAGAATGAACATTTCTCAATGACACCACGACTTCTTACTGTCACATCAGGGTTTAGCACCATTCTTGACAAATCATCGTTCATTTCATGTACAACATCATCAAGATGACCTACGAGTTGCTGATCCTGGTTATCGGCAAAGCTATCTGCCCCCGTATAATCAGCCCAGTTGAAACGACGCACTTTATAAGGGCAGTTGTTGGCACAATATCTTGTACCGATACAACGGTTAT
>DLKC01000068.1 GCA_002478885.1 Chitinophagaceae bacterium UBA7600 | reverse complement strand
TACCAGGATTTTGAAGACCAGCGCAGCGGGGAAACGCTTTCTGTTTTGAACAAAGTACGCGCCGATACGGAAAAATTTATCAGCAATTTTATTAATGTAGTATTTGGTATCCTTGTTAGCGTTGTGTTTGTTACCATTTACTCTATAAGGTTGCATTGGAGCATTATACCTATTTATTTTGGCGGCACGGTTATTATAGGGCTTGTAACCAACCTGCTCAGCAAGAGAATCAAGGGTATTCAAAAAAATATTGTAAAAGAAACCAATGCACTTGCGGGCTCCACAACGGAATCACTACGTAACATAGAGCTTGTAAAAAGCCTTGGCCTTACGGAGCAGGAAGTAGACAGGTTAAACGTGAACACTTACAAAATACTTGGCCTTGAATTAAGAAAAGTAAAAAGCATACGTGCCTTGAGTTTTGTGCAGGGCACCATGGTTAATTTTCTAAGACAGGTTATCACCTTTACATTGCTGTGGTTAATATTCAGGGATGTGATTACTACTGGTCAAATGATTTCACTGCAGTTCTACAGCTTCTTTATATTTGGCCCGTTGCAGGAGATCGGCAGCATTATTATCTCGTACCGTGAGGCGGAAGCTTCGCTCAATAATTTCGACGCGCTCATGAAACGTACAGTTGAGCAAAAGCCCGACAAGCCGAAACGTGTTGGCCCCATCGACGAACTTGAGTTCATTAATGTTTCTTTCCAACACCAAACTGCAAACTTCAGGGCTTTGGAAAATATTAGCTTCGATGTTAAGAAAGGAGAAACAATAGCATTTGTTGGTCCTTCCGGTTCCGGTAAAAGTACATTGGTAAAGCTACTGGTAGGATTGTACCGAACCAACGAAGGCCGCGTACTATACAACAATATCGATGGCAATATGATGGACTTTGATGAATTGCGCAGCCAAATCGGTTTTGTAACGCAAGACACGCAACTGTTTGCTGGCACCATCAAAGAAAACCTCGCTTTTGTAAAACCTGGTGCTACTGACGAAGAACTGCTCGATGCCATGAATAAGGCAAGTTGCCAAAACCTGCTTTCGCGAGCAGAAAACGGTATATATACGGTCATTGGTGAAGGTGGATTAAAACTGAGTGGTGGCGAAAAACAGAGACTAAGCATTGCACGTTCACTGTTACGTCATCCGCGTTTATTGATTTTTGATGAGGCTACTTCGTCACTCGATTCCATTACCGAGGAAGAAATTACTTCCACTATAAAGAATATCTCCGTTCAACGTGAACAGATCACGGTTTTAATTGCGCACCGCCTGAGCACGATCATGCATGCCGATAAAATTTATGTGCTTGAACGTGGCCAGATCATTGAAACAGGTACGCATCAGCAGTTGCTCAATGAAAAGGGATTGTATTACGCCATGTGGCGCCAGCAGATCGGTGAAAGAAAATATGCGACAGCAATGGCGTAGTATTTTTTGGTGCCCGGCTACTGAATATTTCCAGGCATCGTTGCGTCGCACTCTTGTACTGCAATACGCAATGCAGCAAAAAAAGGACGGCTATTCCGGCCGTCCTTTTTAGTATTGTTATTTCTGCAGTACTACTTAGCTCTTACATTAATCGATATTCTTCTGTCCTTTGCTTTTTCGGCATCAGGGGCATCCATAGCCGCCTTGGCAAAGGCAGAGCCATAACCTTCCGCACCAACCAGTTGGGCCGCGTTTGCACCGGAAAGTCTTAATGCATTCAACACCGCTTCAGCCCGGTCCTGCGAAAGTTTCAAGTTCGCAACGCTATCGCCTGTTCTATCGGTATATCCACCAATTTTTATTTTCAATTTCGGATATGCTTTAAGAATGGTAACAATATTCTGAACCTGGTGCAAACTTGAATCGGTGAGTTCTGCGCTACCCGATTTGAAATTGAGATCGTCAAAATCAAACCACCTTTTTTTGCTGATACTGTCCGCCGGGTCCGTTGAAGACACATAAATAAGCAATTGTTTCTCCACTCCATTTTGAAAAGCGTTAATAGTGGTGTTGGCATTTATTCGAATGGTCAGCGGTTTGCGGGCCGAAACAGTGTCGGCCGCCACAACATTATTCGCAACAGCCACCGGACTTGAGTCGGCGTAAGCGTCCTGTGTGTCCTGCATACCAGGAACAAGATTGTTTTCATTTCCGTGGAAGAAGTAAAGCACAAGGCCACTTGCCAGCACCAATAATAATAGTGGCAATAACCAACCCATGCCTTTTTGCGCATCGTGTTGCGCTGTTGTTGTTTCTGAAACATCCAGCTCATGCTGGTCTTCGGGCATTTGAAAAGACGACATGCAGATTGTTTTAAACTTAAAACTAAGGAAATTGAAATTACAACTTGAGGGTTAAAAAAATCGGTCTATTTTTTCTCGGTTGCAGTTAGTCCTGTTTTTTAAAGACTGCATCATCAACGCCTTTATTGATAGTGTAAGAATTATATGTTATTTCAACACGGCCTTTTCTATTTTTCAGTTTTTCCATATCGGATGACTTTTGGCCGTCATCAAATTCAAGTGATATACCTTTTGGCAACTTATAGTCTTTTGTATTAAAGCTGAACACCACCTTATCGGGTAAGCCATAATTTATGTACTTACCATAACTCATAGCGATTTCATAAGTGCCGTTTTCTTTTGTAGTGGTTACAGCTTTTCTAACAACGAGATTTACTTCATCTATATACAAAGTTGACAGAACAATTTCACTGCTTTCGTCGCCGGGCAATAGCTTTACCACTTTTGTATTAACGCCATCCACAACTGTTTCGCCTGCCGCAAGTGCTACAAAGCTTCCTGTTGTTACCAATGAATTCATATTTACGCTCACGCCACCTTTCGGCAGAATGGAAATGCCACCATCTTTTTTCAGCCTGAACTTGTTGGGCTTTTTAAAATACACTTTCACTTTTCCTGCAGGCGCTTTTATAAATGTTACGTCGGTCTTTAAATTTCCATCGGCTGTATAGTCGTTTACCAAGTCGAGTTTTGCTTTTACTTTGTTCACAAGCTCCGTCATATCCTGTGCATACAGATTAGGGTGAATACACTGTGTGAAGAATAGAAAGGCGAATATTTTTTTCATGAGTAAACTAATTTATTTCAAAGCGATATTCGATTTGTTGCCCGAAGATATTTCAGTACAGGAGTGCGACGCAAGGAACGGTGATACCTGTACAATACCGGCGGGCCCTGCAATACCTAACTCAGCACATCTTTTTTCCTGAACACTATTACAGATGCAGTAACCAGGCCAACAATATGCAGGACCAGTACCAACGCAGAACTAAGAAGGCCTGGCATGTTTTGTATACTTCCGGAAACTACAACGTTCTGGTCGTTTACCTGTTCATCGAAAAACTCTTTCCAGTTTACCATGTGTGTTGTAAAAAGATATGGCTGTATTTTTTGGAATATGGGAATGCTCATTGTACTGAGAATGGTGAACACGATGATGATGCTCATCGTTGTAATAATGGGTCCGATGGAATTTTCGGCAAATATGGAAAAGAAAAAGCCGATCGCCGCAACGGTTAACATGGAGAGATAGGCGAAAAAGAACGCGCCAATGTAACGCCATAAAACGTCGTTGGATGCGATCTGTACCACATATGATGTTTTTTGAATAATGAGATCGTCGGCGCCAAAAAGCCAGATGCTGCCGGCTAATGCAAACACTGCTATCCACGTGAGTAACGTAAGGGTGTAAATAGCCGATGCAAAGAATTTGGCAAGTATAAAATTGGTTTTACTTACAGGTTTGGTGAGCAGTAAACGAAGCGTGCCCATATTGGCTTCGCCGGAGATCATGTCTGCGGCGATGAGTGAAATAAGCAAAGGCACGTGTATCAGCAGCAGCTGAAGAATTACGTAGCATACAAGGTAGCCATTAAGAATTTTTCCATCGAAATCGAAATTGTCTTTGAGCGAATTCATCAGGAAATCGAGATATGCCTCACCATCGACCTTAAGCCCGAGTTGAATAACGCAGATCAACGCCGTTATGGCCGCAAATGAAATGTAGGTACGCGGCCTGCGGTAAATTTTATATAACTCAATTTGTAAAAGCTTCCACATGTTGATTGCCTGATGTTACCTGTAAAAAGAAATCTTCCAGTGTGTGTCTCGGTTGCAGAGAGATTAAACCGATATGGTTATTCACGATCCATCTATGCAGATCGGGTAAACGGCTTCTTTCGGTCTTTAAAATTATATGCTGGTTGCGCAAAGGCTGAAGGCACTGCTGCCATTGGCTTTGCTGCAGTATGGATAGGCATTGGTCATTGTTGGTTGTTTCAAGTTCAACGATCGTTCTCGTGGGGTCGAATAGTTCGGCAGACTGGCCTTCGATTATTTTTTTGCCCTTGTCGATGATGAGTAACCGTGTTGCTACCTGTTCTATCTCGTTCAACAGGTGTGATGAAACAAATACGGTTTTTTTCATTTCTCGGCTCAGGTGTAAAATAAGGTTGCGAATGTCGGCAATCCCCTGCGGATCGAGCCCGTTTGTCGGTTCATCAAGAATAATGAGTTTGGGATCGTGAACGAGCGAAATACCTATGCCCAATCGCTGTTTCATGCCTTGTGAAAAAGTTTTCACTTTGTCGTGCGCTCTTGTAGAAAGACCCACCATTTCGAGCTGGTTCATCAGCAATTTGTCGCTCACTTTTATGCCGCTTAATTTGGCAAATAGTTTAAGGTTTTCATATGCCGAGAGATATTTGTACAGGTCTGGTTTTTCAATAACGGCGCCGACCTGCTTTAGAATTTCGTTGCGGTTATGCGCAAGATTCAATCCGAAGAGTTCAATGCTTCCGTGGGTAGGAGCAATAAGTGTTAGCAGCATTCTTATAGTAGTCGATTTTCCCGCGCCGTTCTGCCCGAGAAAACCATACACGTCGCCTTCCATTACGGTAAACGACAAGTCATCTACAGCGGTAAGATTTTTAAACTGTTTTGTAAGCGAAGTAACTTTAATAATATCCTGCATTGCCGTGATTACAAACAAATATAAATATTTAGGGTTCAGTCTGCCTGCTGAAATATTTTGTTAGATAAAAATTAGGGATTGAAATTATGGGCCGGGCTGCATCGCGTCGTTAAGCTTTGCTTGCGTCGCACTCTTGTACAGCATAACTCTTTTCAGCCACGTGCTAAATTTTAAAACACCAGGAAGCATAATGGAGTAGCAGAGATTTAATTTAGCAACAAGTCGATGGTGAAATATTTCCCGTATTACTTCCCGCGTCTGGTGACAAACGAACTAAACGCACAAGTGAGTGACACAACCGACGATGCCACCTGTACACTGGCTGGTACACAAATTAATTATGTGAAAACATTGTGCATTCAATAAGCCCGAAACAAAAGCTACCCGCTAAATTTGCACAAAGGGTTTATATGAAGTACACACAATCATATTTGGACAAGCTAGAAGATATTCCCGGGCAAAACAATTATATCATCCGATATGAGCGCGGAACTTTTCAAAGCGGCTGGTGCCTGCTTGAGGAGAAAAAAGTTATTGTGCTGAATAAGTTTCTCGATGTAGAAGGAAGAATAAATACCCTTTTTGAATTGATACCTCAATTGGCCATCGATTACGATAAACTTACCTTGGAATCTCAAAAGTTATATGAGGAAGTCTTGAAGAAATCTCCTGTCGAAAGCAAATAGTCATTTATTTTTGGCCTGTGAGCCACACAGCACTTACAATAACATTTCTAGGAACCGGAACCAGTACAGGTATACCAATGATTGGGTGTCCATGCCCTGTGTGCGCATCAGCTGACAAAAGAGATAAGCGTTTACGGAGCAGTATTCTTGTTGAGTCAGCTTATACAAAGTTTGTTGTGGACACAACGCCTGATTTTCGTTACCAAATGCTTCGGGTTCAAAACACACATCTTGACGCTGTGCTGTTTACTCATCCTCATAAAGATCACACTGCCGGGCTTGATGATACACGGGTGTATAATTTTTTCTCTCATAAGGCTATGGACGTATATGCCAATGCTCTTACCGAAGAAGCCATAAAAAGAGAATTTGCTTATGCATTTGCTGATAAGAAATATCCCGGCATTCCTGAGATAAACCTGATAACAATAGACGAAACACCATTTAATATTGGTGATGTTCCGGTAACGCCCATACAGGTATGGCATTACAAAATGCCTGTGTATGGATACCGGTTTGGAAAATTTACCTATATTACCGATGCAAACAAGATTGACGAAATACAGAAAGAAAAGATCAGAGGTTCAGAAATTCTTGTTGTAAATGCATTGCGCAAGCAGGATCATATTTCGCATTTTACGCTTCAGCAGGCCATCGATCTTGTGGAAGAGCTGGAAATTCCAAAGGCGTATTTTACGCACATTAGTCACCAGCTTGGACTGCACGAAGAAATTAATAGCATTTTACCCGAATATATCTGTCTCGCATACGACGGTTTGGTTGTCAGCATATAGCCTCTCGTAAGATTATTTTTTAAAATTAATTTTTATGAGAAAAGGCTTTTGGAAGGATTATTTCTCTTTTACTATCAGGGAACGGTCGGCGCTGCTCGTCCTACTCCTGATTATCGTAGTGTTTATTTTTCTACCCGGTTTTTTTGCGCCTAAATTTAAAGATGTTACAGTTGATACTGCATTGCAGCTAAAGCTTGATAGTATTACCTCAACGCTGGCAAACACCCAACCTGCACGCAACCCCGATATCGCAGATTTTAACTCCGAAAACAAAAGTCCGGCTTTAGCAGGAGGTGAATTACATCCCTTCGATTTTGACCCTAATACTTTGCCTGCACAAGGCTTTAGGAAAATGGGTTTGCGCGACAAAATCATTCAAACCATCCTGAGCTATCGTAATAAGAACGGCGTGTTCAGGCAACCCGACGACATAAGAAAAATATATGGGCTAACGGCAGAAGAAGCGGATCAATTGATACCATTTATTAAAATAGGATCAGGCGCTGCTGCAACACCCGGGAAAGCAACTGCTTTCGTTGACAAAAATGGTATCTCGCCAAAGCAGCAGAAAACTATCGATATTAATGCTGCCACCGAAGAAGAATGGAAATCGTTACCCGGTATTGGCGACGTGTTGAGCAAGCGCATTGTTAAATTCCGCAATGCCGTGCACGGTTTTAAGGCGGTTGAAGATGTAAAGAAAACTTACGGTCTTACCGACTCAACATACCAGGTAATTCTTCCTTATCTCGCTATCGGTGAGAAGGTCGCTGCAGAAAACTAGACCGTTTCATAAAATTTCTTTATCCGGGGGGAGAATACTGTACATTTGTTTCCTAACAAATGTTAGCTTATGAATTTTACTCCAGATGAAATAACCCAACACGCAGCCCAAACGGCCAGAGACTTTGCCAGGCAATATATTAAACCCCATGTAATGGAATGGGATGAGACCCAACAATTTCCGATTCATATCTTCAAGGAGATGGGAAAGCTCGGATTAATGGGCGTATTTGTGCCAGAGCAATACGGCGGCGCAGGCCTTGGATACTTTGAATACAAGGTGATCATTGAAGAAGTTGCCAAAGTATGCGGGTCTGTCGGGCTAAGTCTTGCTGCGCATAATTCTTTATGCATAGGGCATATGCTTGCTTTCGGAAATGAAGAGCAAAAGATGAAATATCTGCCTAAGCTTGCGTCGGCAGAATGGATCGGCGCCTGGGGACTAACCGAGCCCAACACTGGAAGCGATGCAGGCAATATGAAATGTACCGCGACAAAAGATGGCGATAACTGGATTTTAAATGGAACAAAATGCTGGATAACACATGGCATTTCCGGCGATGTTGCCGTAGTAGTTGCGAGAACCGGTGAGCCAAGAACAAGAGATAATTCAACCACGTTTATTATTGAAAGAAACACGCCCGGTTTTCGTGGAGGCAAAAAAGAAAATAAGCTTGGAATGCGTGCGAGTGAAACTGCAGAGATGATCTTCGACAATTGCATTATTCCCGATAAGCAGCGCGTGGGCAATGTGGGCGATGGTTTTAAACAAGCCATGAAAGTGCTCGACGGCGGAAGAATTTCCATCGCATCGCTGGCACTTGGTATCGCGAAAGGTGCGTATGAAGCGGCACTTCAATATTCGCAGGAACGTTACCAGTTTGATAAACCCATTGTAAGTTTCCAGGGCGTAAGTTTTAAACTTGCCGATATGGCAACAGAAATAATGGCCGCCGAAATGCTTACATTAAAAGCCTGCGATCTAAAACAAAAGGGTTTGAAGTTTACACGTGAAGCTGCAATGGCAAAATACTATGCCAGCGAAGTTGCCGTAAAAACAGCCAATGATGCCATTCAGATTTTTGGCGGCTATGGTTACACAAAAGATTTCCCGGTGGAGAAATTTTATCGCGATGCCAAGCTTTGCACCATCGGCGAGGGAACATCAGAAATACAAAAACTCGTTATCGCAAGGGAAAGTCTTCATGCTTAACAGGTATTTTTCTATTGGCCAGCATTGGCGCGTTCCTCATCGCCTATTGTGTCACTCACTTGTACTTTAGAATCAAAGGGCATCAATAGCGAAAGATGGAAAAAGCGTGTTTGACCATACCTGCTCTATAGCACAAGAGTGCGACGCAACAAAAGCTTAATGGCTATTCGTAAGCTGGGTTCAACATCTCTATTTTCCAAATACACCAATATTGCTGCTGAAAATTTTTACTGCGATGGCAAGCAGTATCACGCCAAAAAATTTACGGATGGCCGTAAGCCCGCCTTCTCCTAACACTCTTTCAATCCAGCTGAGTGATTTAAGTACGGAATAAACAACAACGAGATTAATGATGATGCCGATGAGAATGTATAATTGGTCGTAGTTGGCTTTTAACGACATAATGGTGGTGAGAGTACCGCTGCCGGCGATAATAGGAAATGCAATGGGTACAACGTTTCCGCCTTTTGAATTTGGATCGCTGTGAAATATTTCTTTCCCTAAAACCATTTCGATGCCGATCAAAAAAATGACGATAGAACCGCCGACCGCGAATGAATGAATATCAAGTCCGAGTATGGAAAGAAATTGTTTACCTGCAAATAAAAACACGATCATGAAAACACCTGATACAAGCGTTGCCTGTGCGGCGTGAATATTGCCCATTTTTTCACGAAGGCCAACGAGCACCGGGATAGAACCAATAATATCAATGACCGCAAACAGCGTGAATGTAACGGTTAGGAACTTATCGAACTCAAAAACCATAAACTGCTTTTTGTAAAATTAAATGTTTACGGCACCAGGTCGCAGAAATAAAAACCATAGCCGGCTTGGGACTTATCGGGTGCGGCATATGTGCGGCGAACAATTTCGCCTTTTTTAAAATTAACTGGCGTTTTAAAGATTGGCCCGTCAAAGACAAAAGAGTGAAATTCTCCATTCTCGCCGCATGGATCAACATTTGACGGTAAATCGTTTACAAATTTCCTATCAATAATCCTTCCGCAAAAATTTTTATCAAGGTATGATTCATTTACGCAAACGACAATGGCTTTAAAGCCAAGATCTGTAAACTCGTAAACCAGTTTTGTGGTATTGTTTTTCCATATAGGAAACACACACTGAACGCCCAGGGTTGACAAATTCTGTTCGCGGTATAATTTCAAGTCTTCGAGAAATATGTCTCCAAATATGGCATAGCTGCAACCTGCAGTTTTCAACTCAACAACTTTCTGCATCATGGCGCTTTCATATTCATTCATGCCAGGTTGCTCTGGCAATTCTATCGTGGTTAGTGGAATACCAAGCGAGTCAGCCTGCGCCAATAATAATGTTCTTCTTACGCCATGCATAGAAACGCGGTCATGAACAGCGTTTACGTTTGTTAATAGATGACCTACTTTATACTGGCCTTGCTGAAGAACCTTATATAAAGCAAGGGCAGAATCTTTGCCACCGCTCCAATTAAACCAGGAAAGATTATTCATGATTCAAGAATTTCTTTTTTGAACAAAACATTTTTATTTTTCAGTTCCTTTAAGCAATTGATGCAAAGACAATCAGTGTAATGATTTCTGATGAACATCCGGGCCTCATCCGTAAGCGCAATGCTGCTGCATTCGCAGTTAACAACATCATCAACCTTGCATCCAAAATTTCTTAAACAGCGTTGACAAACCTTTGATTCGTGTTGGGGCATGGTAAATTTTTGCCGGGAAAACCTAGTTGATGCTATCTTTTAGCGAGAATCGATGACTAAAAAATGAATTTATGCCAAACATGATCGAGCTATATATAACAGTCGCAGTCAAAAGTCTCCATTCAAAAGGAATGGCTGCTGCGAGGCAGGCGCTGAAACCTGCCGCGGTTTTCGGATAGCTTGTGCTTTCGATCCACACTCCGACATCTGTAACGATCCAGTGAATAAATACGGTTACTGCTATAGCAGTAGTAACTGACTTGAGGGAATTATTTTTCACCATGAGTTTTCCGGTTATAGTCATTAATACCAGAGCGCCATACACCCAATAGCAGCCTTCATATAAAAAGCTGCTACCGTAATTTTTGTAAACCGTTTCGTACAAAAGAAAATCGCTTGCCAGCATTGAGGCCATTAGCAAAAGCAATGATCGCCCCAAACCCCTGGTGTTAGACGCTGTAAATAAAGCCATTGCTGCAATCGGTGAGTAGTTCGCCAAAGCTTCGAAATTCGGGCTGGCATTGTTTAATACCCTTATCAATGCTGTGGCAATAACAATAAAAAACACCAACATGTCTTTTTGATTTATGCTCTTTACATTCATGGTCGTAATTTTTGTGACTATAATTTAAACCGCAGGCCAGCCGTGAGATTAATTCCCGGAACGGCATAGCCATATACTTCGTAAAAACTTCTATTGTTTAGCAAATTCTTGCCCTCAGCAAACATGCTGATCCTGTTATTTTCAATTTTATATTCCACGTACATATTCCACATGGCATACCCTTTCAACGAAACTTCTGATGGAAGATAGGTAACAGGATCATAAAGATTATCTGTGCGTTTTCCAACAAACTGTACCGAACTGCTTATATACAATTGCTTTGTTAGCTGGTAGCCGGCAAAAAGACTTACTGTGTTTTTTGGTCTGCGAACGAGGTTAAAATAGCTGGTGTCTTTTCCTTCCAATACCTGGGTTATCTTCCCGTCTATATAAGCATAAGAGACTTTCAGGTTTAGCTTTTCTGTTGGCGAATAAGCTGCTTCGAGTTCAGCACCAAAATCGTGTTGTTTATCACGGTTTTCGTAACTGTATGTAGGGCCGTAAATAATCACATCGTTGATAGTGCGGTTAAAACCGGTGATAGTGAAAGACAATTTCTTATTTAGCAATAAAGCCTGTGCACCCGCTTCCTGTGAAGCAGACTTTTCCGGTTTTAAATTTGTATTGCCTCCAAAGGGACTAAATAGTTCGTTAATGGATGGTGCCCTGAAGCCGCTGGTGACGTTAACAAACAATTTTACCCGCTTATTGATCAGTAAAGAGGGGTTAAAAGTATAGGTGAAATTATTACCATATTGGTTGTGATGATTGTAACGTCCGCCAAGCTCAATATTCCAACCATTCTTTGAACTAAAAAAGAAAGATGCGTAAGGGCTTACGATACTATTGCTGGTGTCAGGATCTTTCATGCTATAGGCCTGGTAGCTTATACCGGCGATCATTTTCAGTTTGCCTGAAATGTTCTGCTGAACATAACCCTCTGCATGATGAAATCTTCCGCTGGTGGCAAATACTCCATATTGGCTTGCATAATTCCGCGTGGTAAAATCATATGCATAATCAAAATGGAGTGAGCCATTCCTGTAGTTGTAGTGGCCATTAACACCACTATTTAGCAAAGATGCCGTGTAATTGTTTGGCGCATCTGCAAATGCACCGTCATCATAATCCCCTTTGAATTGGGAGAACCGGTAGTATGGAGACAGCTTCAGATTCTCCGAAACATTTATGCCAACCAATGCTTGTATTGCATGCTGTGTAAAACCATCCTTATCAAAATTACCTGTGCCTGTTGTATCTTTTGCTTCGCTTATGCCATCGGTTTTGTAGTAAATGTAATTAAGGTCGTAGTCCAGCACTTTCGTTTTCTGGCTAATATTAGCATTAGCCTTTTCTGTATTAAAACTTCCATAAGTCAGCAGCCCCCGAAATTCAGGTTTTTTACTGGTTGCTTTTTTTGAAATTATATTGATTACACCGGCCACAGCATTAGACCCATATAAGGTGCTCTGGCTTCCTTTTACAATTTCAATACGCTCAATATTATCAAGTGAAAGCAGCCGAAGATCAAAGCTTCCACCAACACCGGCGGGCTCGTTGAGGGGAACTCCGTCGAGCAAAATCAAAGTATATTTGTCAGTGGCTCCACGTAGAAAAAGTGATTTGTCTTTTCCCGGGTTGCTAAATGCACCATTCACTGTTATCCCCGTTTGCTCTGTGATCAATTGCGCAAAATCCTTACCGGCGCTGCGTTCAATTTGCTCTTGCGTAATAATGGTAACTACCTTACCCGTTTCTCCTGATTTTTTGGGGCTTTTTGTGGCTGTAACTACAACCTCTCCTAAAATGTTGACGGATGAATCTTTTTGTGCGGTTACCAATTGCGATGCCGCAATTGCCGCAGCTAGTAATAATGTTTTGTTGCTCATTCTTCGTTGAATGTTTAAATGTTTTGGAAGAATAAGCTTTCGAAAAATGCAGAAACTAGAAATGAATTTTTCTTTTTATCCCTCTTATGAAGGGCAAGGAAATGCTCCATCTCCGGCTTTTCACCCGAAAGCTCAGTGATTAAATCCGGATCTGGCAGGTCTTCTGGCTTAACCGCAACTTAAGGCCTTCCCGCTTTTTGCAGTGGCATGAGGTTTTAAGTTGTACCGGGGTAATATACCGGTAGGTTTTACAGCTACGGGGATAGCGCCGGACTTACACCGGACTTCCCTTTTAATCTGTTCATGATTTTTTTGATACCAGCTTTAACACTTTGTGGCATCGTTCCTTGCGTCGCAATCCTTTGATCTGCATAACTTCAATCGGCAGGTTAGTAATTGTTGCTTCAACGAACGTTCTCATCTCAGAACCAAAACCGTGGCAAATGTAAAGTCTGAGCAACTTCCCCAAAATTTTTATTTCAGCACATTGTTAATAATTTTTTTTAAAACAGGAATGTCTATATTCAGCTTTTAAAAAATTGCAGGCATGACAAAACAAAAATTGTCTCTTTTCGATTTTACGATGATCGTTGTGGGCCTGGTAATCGGTATGGGAATTTTTCGAACAGCAGCAACTTCTGCAAAGGCTGCAAATGACCCAACCATTTTCTTTATCGCCTGGATTTTTGGCGGCCTTGTTGCTTTATGCGGTGCATTAACCTATGCAGAGATTGGGTCACGTTACCCCGTGACGGGCGGGTATTTTAGAATATTTTCTTACGCCTATCACCCATCTATTGCCTTTTCCATCAATTGCATTATACTTATCTCCAATGCAGCGTCCCTTAGCGGGGTTGCTATTATTGGTGCCGGTTACATAAGCCAGGTTATTTTTCACGACGCTGCAACCGACACCACAAAGGCATTAATAGCAATGGCTGCCATTATCATTTTCTATGGCGTAAACCTGCTTGGGTTAAAAATGAGTGCTAAAACACAAAATGTTTTAATGTTGATAAAGATCTCTATGATCTTAATGCTTATTGCCGCATTGTTCATGCCTTCTATTCATTACAATGGACCCATCGATACTTCAGCGCAACCTGTAGGGTTTATGGATGCTGTTAAGGCTTTTGGTGTTGCGCTTATCGCCGTTTCGTTTACTTATGGGGGTTATCAGCAAACAATCAATTTTGGAAACGAGGTTAATAAGCCGTCGAAAAATATTCCCCGCGGCATTTTTTTGGGCATTGCTATTATTATTTCACTTTACCTGCTTGCAAATCTCGCTTACTATAAAGTGCTTGGCTTCGATGATCTGCGCACCAAGAGTGAAATCGCCAAAGTAATCGCTTCCAAAATGTTTGGCGAAACAGGTGGGAATATATTTTCCGCGTTATTATTTTTATCTGTACTGGCTTACGTTAACGTTTTGCTCATGAGTAACCCGAGAGTAATGTTTGCAATGAGCGAGGATGGCGTGCTGCCTGCATTCTTTAAAAAGAAATCAGATAAAAGAGAAGTGCTTACGGTATCACTGACCACATTCGCTGCGATGTGTATTGTCATTTTATTTTTTGCCAACACTTTTGATCAGATTCTCGGCTTTACTATTTTTCTCGACTGCTTTGGAATGGCTACATCGGCTGGGGCAATATTCATGCTTCGTAAAAGAACAAAGCACCTTAATGGAACGGGTATTTATGAAATGAAATTATACCCGCTGCTGCCCATCATTTTTATTTTAGTATACAGTTTTGTTGCGATTAGTATTGCCGTTGATCAGCCGAAGACTGCCTTAACTGGCGTTGCAGTGCTTGCAGCATTTATGATCATTTATTTTGCTACTAAAAAGCCGAACAGCGATAAGAATGCACAAGTGAGTGACACAACCGGGGCTGCATAGTATTAATGCAGCTGGTTCCCATATATCTTCACTATTCTTTTTTGCAGGTCAATACCTTGAAGTTATTCAATGTGTCAGTGTTGATATTATTTTTTATTTAAGCAGGCGGAGCGTTTTGGTCATACTCAATGTCACAGCGGTAATATTATGTTCAAATAATAATAAATACCGTTAAATTGCAATAAACCCCACCGACTGGTAACGTTGTTACACTCAATTTAAATTGAGATAGCTTGATAAAAAAACTATTGCGCATAATCAGGAAAATGTTTCTCTGGATACTCGGGCTATTGATAGTGCTCGTTGCTTCTGCCTACCTGTTATTAAAGTACCGGATAAAGGATATTGTTGAAGACGTTGTGCGTGTGAAAACCGACAATGCCTATGAAATTAAGTTTGATGATTTTGATTTTGCCCTTGTAGACGGAGACATTAAGATAACAAATGCAGAGCTTAACTGTATCAATCCTGTTGCCGGGGAAGACAAATATTTTGCCAGGATCCCCGATCTGTATTTTTCCCTTGAATCGTGGAGGCAACTGATTTTTAATCGTCAAATGATTATTGACAGCATGAACCTGGTTTCGCCGGAGCTGACGATGTATAAAGGGTCTGTGAAAAGCGATACAGGGCAAGGCGGGTTTAAGCTTGGAGATGCTTATAATCTTGTAAGAAACATTAGTCATAAGCTGGGCGTACGAAGATTGAATATTGAAGATGCAGCTTTGGCCATTCATCTTGCAGACACGTCTTTGCAGCCTTTTGTTGCCAGCAAGATTAACTTAAGGGTTCGCAATTTTCTGGAAAATGCGGACAGCAGCAGCCGGCTGCTTTCAGCAGATGATATTGATCTTTTAATAAGAGACCAGGCATGGGTTTTTCCAAAGGGGGCGACATTTGCATTCAGTTCATTGCATTTTTCCGGCAACTCGCAACTCTTTCAAATTGATTCATGCCGGTTTTCTGCTGCGCCTGCTGAGAATAAAAGCGCTATAACACTCGCAGCAGACCAGATAAAATTTACCTCTCACCGGCTCACCGATATTTATGGAAAAAATGAGCTTGCGCTTGACACTGTTTACCTCGCTCAACCCGTGTTATATGTTACTACTGCGGACAAGCACCCGCAACATGATAGTTCAGCGGCATTGACTTCTGCTGTTAACAGGTTGTTCGAAGCCATTAGTGTTAATTATATAAACATAGAAAAGGGGCAGATAACACTACAATCTGCAAACCAGCACCAGTTATACACAACTGAAAAGACCGATCTTGTTATAAAGGACTTACACATTAATGAGGATAGCTTGCCACATTTAACCATTGGCGATATAGCTCTTCACCTGAAAGAGATAAACCTTGCAACAGCAGATAGCTTGTATCTTTTAAGTATTCGTGATTTTGGGCTTTCGGGGAACAGTCTCATCTGCCGCAATGCCACTTTTGCGCCAACCACCCGGAACAAAATAAATTCGGGTTTAAAAGTAGATATGCCGTTGCTGGTACTTAACGACTTGAGCCTACCCGATCTGTTAGAGAAAAAGCTGAAGGCAGGTTCGGCTATCATATCATCGCCTCATGTTACGCTAAGTTCGGCAGCATCAAAAAATAGTGCAGAGGAAAAAACGGGAGCAGGTCTAAGTGGCCTCTATAATACCCTTAATGGGTTGGCGCAATTGATCAACGTTCAGCAGTTAATGATTCAAAATGCATACGCGGACATAAGATCCCGGGCAGAAAGCGGTGTTACTGTTATAGCAGTAAAAGATATAAATGCGGTTATTAATCTCTATGATTTTTTAGCCAGTTATTCTCTGTTGAATATTAAGCAGGCGATACCTTCTTTAAAAATTGCCAAAATAGATTTTAAAGGCCCTAAGATGCACGCAGCGGTTGAAAAACTGGCTATGGAAGGCACAATCCAAAAAAATAATATTGAATCCTTATCAGTAAAAACAACAACGGGTACTGTAATAAAAGCTGAGGAGTTATATTGGCAGAAATTTGATTGGGACAACCTGATCGTTGATAAACACATAAACATAGACTCGCTTAATTTTAAAACGCTTTCTGTTGATATAAAAAATGAAAGTGAAAAGGTAGACGGCGCTACAAAAAAGGCTGGCAAACTGCCTTTATTCCGGGTGAGGAAAATGAACCTGCAACAGGTTCGTTTTGTGCTACAGGATGGGCAAGGCAAATCAATCGCCGCCAAAAGCAATCACATTGCGGTTGATGGGTTATCGAATGTAAACGGAGCACTTACATGGAACAATTTTGCCTTAAAGCTTAAAGAGGTGAATTACAGCAATGCTAAAATCGCGGTAACAGTTGATGCCATTGACCTGTCAAATGAAAGCGAATCATCGTTAAAAGACATTTCTTATACTTCGGAAAATGCGCTCGTGAATGTTGCTGCAATTAAATTCAGATCCCAAATACAATCGCTGTCTACAAGTGATCTTGATCTGGATTATGTTACAATTACCGATCCCGATATTGTGATTAAGGCCGCTGCAAAGTCTGCAGCAGCGAAACCACCAGCAACGGCTGCAACAGAAAAGACGTTAAAGATTGGCAGTCTTAAAATTGATAATGGGCTTATTAATTTTAAAAAGCAGCCAGATTCGCTTTTTGCATCAGGAGCATTTAAGCTGGCTGTTAACAAACTTTCGCTGGGTACTGGAAGTTCGGAACAAACAAGTTTTTCATCGTTTGGATTGGATTTTGCGAACCTCAGTCTGAGTAATAAAAGATTCAGTGTTAAGCTGCCTCAGTTTTCAGTGGACTTAGATGAAAGCTCGTTGGAAAAAACAACAGCAAACAAAACAAGAATTAAAACTACACTTAACGCAGATTGGAAAAATATCTCAGTGGAAAAAATATCGAAGCTTACTTCTGATGTATTGATAACACAGCTTTCGGGAAATATCAATAAAAGCCAGGTAGATTTTACAACTGGTGAAAAAATTGACAAGACATCGTTGCTTCAACATACAAACCTCACAAATGCGAAAATTCATTTTGGAAGCCCCAACATATTGATAGATGCTGATTCGCTGCAGTGGACGGGTAACAAAGGCAACTTTATTGCCAGTAACATCAGCGTAATGCCGACTATTACAAGGGATACGTTTTTTACCGTTTCACAATGGCAGAAAGACTATCTAACTCTTCGACTGCAGCAATTGTTTATACACAGTCTTGATACAAAGAGGCTGGTCAACGACAGTTCTCTGTACATAAGAGAAATTACGCTGAACAATCCTGATATATCTACTTCCCGTAATAAGAATATTCCCTTGCAACATGGCATAGAAAAGCTCATGCCTACAAAACTTATTGCTAAAATAAAGACGCCCTTGAAAATTGATTCGGTTATTGTTAACGATGCAACTGTAAATGCCAACGAGATTTCACGGGTAACACAAAGGGAAGGCACTATTCCCCTGGTGCATGTAAATGCACAAATCAGGAATATTACCAACATGCCTGGGGCAAACGACAGTTTAAGCGTAAGGGCCCAGGGAGTTCTGGTTAATCACTATATACGTAGCCTTAAATACAAGGAGTCTTACAGCGATTCCCTTTCAGGTTTTAGAATGAGCATAAGAATGTCGCCCATGGATTTAACGGCGCTTAGCAACATCACCAATCCTTTGGTTGCTGTAAATATTGACAAGGGGCATTCCGATACTTTATATGCGCGTATTGCAGGTAACAAATATGCCGCCTTTGGAATAATGAATTTTTATTACAAAGACCTTAAGATCCGTATGCTTAGCCATACCGACACATTGAAGAAAAACTTTTTGCTCTCTCTTGAAAGTTTTCTTGCAAACAGGTTTGTTAAAACAAACAATAAAAAAAATGCGCAAATTTTTTACACGCGTGACCCGGAAAAATTTGTGTTTAACTATTGGATAAAGTCGACTTTCAGTGGTGTAATAACAAGCGCTGGGCTTAAGAGTAATAAAAAATACGAAAAGAAATATAAGGCGGTAAAGAAAGCGTATTCACTGCCAGATAAAACAGATTAAGGCCGGCGGTAAATAACCAGGCCTGCTTTGTAATAGTAATGCAAAGAATAAGTTTTGGCATTCGGCAGTTGAATAACTATGTGGCTTTGGTTGTGTCACTCACTTGTACGGCTGTAGCAAAGAGCAGCGACAAAAAAGGCAATTGTAAAACTGTTTTATTGTTCTTTGCTGCCTAGCCAGCTAACGGTATAAACGCACAAGAGTGCGACGCAACGAAGTTGAAAGCCTTGATTCAGCGGGCTCAAAAAATTTTATATCTGATCAGCGCGTGTACATTCAATCAGTCGAAAAATATTAACAGTAAACCTGCTATGAAAAAGACAGCCCTGTTGTTTGCTTCGGTATTTATGATTGTCTTCTGCTGTACCGGGCAAGGCAGCAACACCGATTCGCTTACGTGGAAAGCAATTGAGCGATCCAAAGATATACTGTCCGACAGCTCTACATTAACGATGATGACAAAGTTGTCGGGAACCATCGATGCAATCAACGCCATAAATCTCTCCCTTGATAAGGGATTTAATACCCGTTCAATTGATGCAGGCATCACCGATATCGAAGAACGGATTGCTTATTCCGATTCAGTTATCAACGGCCTGGAAGATCATTTAAGTTACAGGCTATTGAAGTCTCAATCTGTTTTTCTGGAGCAAGTCAAGAAAAACCTGGATGCTTACAGCAAGCAGTTGACCAGGCTTAACCAGGATATAGCAAAGGCGCAAAAAAATATTTTGCATTTTATCAACGACCCGTCTTTTAAAATAAATGCAACGGACAGCATTTTAAAAGAAGAGCTGGTAAGTGACTACAAACGAATCCTGGAGAAATGGATCAGTGCTGATTCGGTCAATAAAATACGGTCCACACAAATCGCGAAGGTAGAGGGGCGAATTACCGTTGACTATATGAAATGGGCTACCCTGTCTGAAAGCATAAAAGCTAAGCTTGAAAATTTTAATCAGAACATTTTAAAGCCCAGTGACAGGCCTTTGCTTCGTGCTGAAAAGAGCGACTATCCTCAGGATATTTTTGAGATAACCAAACGGTCGGCAAAGGCAGGGAGCACGATAATGATGTATTATTTAAAGTCGCAGTGGGTCGCCGACTTTACTACTATTCTGCTTGCAGCATGGTTTTTCGCCTGGATAATATTTATAGAAAAGCAGTTTAAAAAAAATATAATCGGTTACATGCGTAGTATGGGCGTAAGACTGAAATACCTTAGCAGCAATCCATTTTACGCGACGCTGTTGCTGGCATTTTCCATATCTCCATTTTTTTTTCCAAATCCGCCCGTGATTTTTGTTGAATTGATGTGGTCTTTGCTAGGTCTTGTATTAACTGCGTTGTTTTTTAAAGACAAACGAATTACATGGCGTGTGAGAATACTTTGGGCGGTATTCTTTGTGCTGTTCCGCGTTGTTGCATTTTTAAATTTGTATTTGTACACTTCCTATGAAGAAAGATGGCTGTTGTTGCTCCTGAATGTTGTACTTATCGCCATAAGCGTGGTGCAATATTTAACCAATAAGAAGGCGTTGATTTTTAACCGAAGCCGCGCATTGATGATGACGGTGTTGGTTGTGGTGCTGCATACTGGAGCCATTGTTTGCAACTTTATGGGATTGTTTAACCTGGCAAAAGTGTTGACAGCATCAGCAACCTTTGGGCTTTTTACAGCTATCGTTTTACATGTGTTTGTTGATGTGATAAAGGAGGCCCTCACCTTTCAATTAGCGCATTTGCGAATTCTTTTTCTTAACGTTCATGAAAAGACCTTTTTGAGGTTGTATCAACTACTTACTTCGACATTGGCATTTCTGGCGGCTGTTGCGTGGGTGGTAATTTTCCTGCAGTCGCTGAATATTTTCAGCTACCTCAAAGACAGTGTTACGGTTTTTCTCAATAACCCAATCGAACTGGGTTCAACAACTTTTACCATCGGAGGAGTATTGCTTTATCTTTTTATTATATGGGTATCTGTGGTGCTCAGCAATTTTATTTCCATCCTTACAGACCTTACCACAACGGAAAACAAAAAGTATTTCGGGCTCAGTAATGTTAAGTTATTTCTTAAGCTGGGAGTCATAACGGGCGGTGTATTACTTGCTTTTATGGCCACAGGGATACCAATGGATAAGCTTGCCATAGTGCTGGGCGCACTAGGTGTGGGTATTAGTTTTGGTCTTCAGCATTTGGTCAGCAATCTTGTTGCGGGTTTAATGATATCGATGGAGCGCCCGATAAAAGTTGGCGACACTATTGAAATTGGAGAGCACAAGGGTACAGTAAAGGAAATCGGCGTCCGGTCGATACATATTACATCCTCCAATGGTGCTGAGATCATTATACCCAACGGCGATCTGTTAACACGCCATGTTGTAAACTGGACATTAAATAATAAAAACGTACGAGTGACAGTTACGCTTCTTATAAAGTACGAAAACGACCTACACTCGGCAAAAGCATTGGTCGCCGAAGCTCTGTGTAATGATTCACTGATCATGAGAACTCCCGGGCCCCAAATATTGACAAATGATCTTTCTTATGGCAGCATTGAGCTTAGCTGCTATTTTTGGTGTAGTGATCTGTCGAAAGCAGATGCTATAAAGGGCGAGGTGCTGGAAAATATCTACGACCGTTTTAAAAAGAATAATATAACGTTCAGAGAATTTAATGATGCGTCCGCAAAGCACTGAAATGTAAAAACCCGTGTCATTTTTTGCTATTCTTTAATACTTCTTCGATGGCTTTTGCCTTCAGCAGGCATTCATTGTATTCTTCGGAGGGGTTACTGTTGAAGGTTATGCCGCTTCCTACCTGGTAGCTGAGATATTTGTCACACTCGTTGTACATGATGCTTCGAATGACTACGTTAAAATCAAAGTCCGCATCTGGCGTAATGTAACCAACAGACCCTGAAAAAATGCCGCGCTTGGTTTTTTCATACTGCTCTACCAGTTCCATTACTCTTTTCTTTGGAGCTCCTGTCATCGATCCCATCGGAAAAGTTGCCTTAATTATTGCAGCGAAATCCGTGTCTTCTTTCAATTCACCGCTAACCGTTGAAATCATTTGATGCAGCTGGGGAAAAGAATAGATGCCAAACAACTCATCTACTTTTACACTGCCTTGTTTACATATTTTGCTCAGGTCATTTCTTACAAGATCAACCACCATTACGTTTTCGCTGCGTTCTTTTTCACTTTGCTGTAACTGCCGTCTATTCAAAAGATCTTCATCCGCTAACGTGTTTCTTCTAATGGTCCCTTTCACTGGTTGCGACACGATCGCCGAACCACTTTTTCTCACATATCTCTCAGGGCTTGCGCAAACGAGGTATTTATCGTTAAGTTTATAAAAGCAGGAAAATGGATTCGGAGATAGCAGCATTAATTGACGGTAAATAAAAAGCGGCGAGAGTGAAACATTTTCCGCAAAAAATTCCATGCAAAAGTTTATTTCATAGCAATCGCCGCGAAGAATATGCTCACGAAGCTTCTCTACTGTATCAATATATTTCTGTCTCGAAAACCTTGAATTAATAATAATAGCTTCGCCTTGGGGGGGGTGCTTTGGTACTTCAACGTTGGTTACTTCTGTAAAAATATGCAGGGGAGAATTCAGTGTGGTGCTGATAGTTACACAATTATCTTTAAGGCTGATAACGGTTACCGGTTGGAACAGAAAAACAGCTGGATATTTTATGAAGTCGTTGTGGCCGGAAGTAAGCGACTCAATTTCATTTTTAAGGTCATACCCAAGATGCCCGAACAGCCAGTCGTGATGATTATTGCAGTATTGTTGCATGCTTTCCAGTATATTTTCTTTCTCAGAAAAAATACTCAGCGTATCAACAGCCAGTAGCCATTCGTAGGAATGGTAGCTACCTTGGTATTGGTTATTATCCAAAAAACAGCAGATATCAAAATGGCTGCACCAAGTCAATATCTGCTGCTTAAAAATTTGCTTATCTGTAACGGTAAAAGATGCCGTGTTCCTTTGCACTATGTTAGCAGGAATTAAAAATCGTCGTCATCATCCTCATCAAAACCGGAGTCATTAAAAAGGTCAAACTCTTTAAAGTCATCATCGAGGCCGAGATCGTCATCGTCGGAAGCTTTCTTTTTTGCACCGCCACCACCTGTTCCGGAACTGCTTTTCTTTGCTTTAGATTTTGGCAAATCAAATTCATCGAAATCCGGATCCCAACTGTCTTCTTCTTCCGGCTTTTCCCAATCATCTAATTCTTCAGGGCCATCATCGTCGTCATCATCATCTTCAGCCTTTGATTTCTTAGATGTTCCTTTTGCGGATTTTGATGTAGGCTTAGTTTCAAAGTCGTCATCTTCATCCAAATCGTCATCATCTTCATCTAAGGCCTTCTTCGGCTTTGGCGAAGGCTTATCAGAATTTTTACTGTCGGCCGGAGAGGGTTTGCGGCCGGTGTTTTTTTTGTCTTTATCAGATTTTGCTGCCATACCGGTAAAGATTATTAGCGTAAAATTTCAACGAGTTTTTTAATCGGCAAAAATTTTTTTCAGAGACTTACATCTTTCTGTTTTTTTGGGAAGATGCTTGCTTCAACAAGGGGCATATCCTTTGCCTTCAAATTGCCCCGCCTGTTGTGACAGAATTTTAAGCAAATATGCAACAATCGGCATATCACAGGTAAAAAATTTACCATAAAATTCTTCCGCAATTTAAGAACTATAACAACAGGAAATATTTTAAAGCACTTAGAGCACTATTATCTGGTCTCTCCCCGGACCATTGGAAACATATTTAACCGGCGCCCCTATATATTCGTTTATGTAAGCGATATAACCGGTCATGCTGGTTGGTAAATCTGTTGAGTTCCTAATGATTGAACTATCGGTATTCCATCCAGGGAAACTTTTATAAACAGGGTCAATATTAACTCTCGTCATCTGAAAAGGCACTTCCATTTTTTCAGTGCCATCAATGTTGTAGGCAGTACAAACGTTCAATGTTTCAAATGCATCCAACACATCGGCTTTTGTCATTACTACCTTGGTAACACCATTGATCATGCAGGTGTATTTAAGGGCAACAAGGTCTATCCAGCCGCAACGGCGTGGGCGACCTGTTGTGGCACCAAACTCACTGCCAATCTTCCGCAACTCTTCACCTGTTGCATCTTCGAGTTCAGTAGGAAAAGGGCCGCCGCCAACACGGGTACAATATGCTTTGGTAACACCCAGCACATCATGAATCTGCTGAGGTGCAACCCCAAGGCCAGTGCAAACGCCTGCAGAAATTGTATTGGAAGAAGTAACGAATGGGAACGTGCCAAAATCAATATCAAGCATACTGCCCTGCGCACCTTCGGCTAATACCTTTTTACCTTCCTGAATTTTGTTATTAATGAAATATTCGCCGTTCACAATGTTAAGTGTGCGCAAAAATTCTATCGCTTCAAAAAATTCTTCTTCCCATGCGGTAATGTCTTCAATAAAATGAAAGTTATCCATCAGCTTCTGGTGTTTAAGCCTCAGCTTTATATAATTGGTCACAAAACTTTTATCGAGCAGATCGCCAACACGCAAAGCGTTGCGACCTGTTTTATCCATATACGCAGGGCCTATGCCTTTGAGCGTGGAGCCAATTTTACTGTCGCCCTTTTGCATTTCAGAAGCTTTATCAAGGGCTCTGTGCGTGGGAACGATCAGGTTGGTTCTTTGAGAAATGAAGAGGTTCTTGCGTACATCAATTCCAAAAGAGGCCACAGTATCGCATTCTCTTTTTAAAGTTACCGGGTCGAGCACCACGCCATTGCCAATAATGTTGATCGTGTTCTGGTGAAAAATTCCGGATGGAATCTGATGCAATACGACCTTCTTTCCGTCCACATACAATGTGTGGCCTGCGTTCGGGCCACCCTGGAAACGGGCAATAATGTCGTACTGAGGAGCAAAGTAATCTACGATCTTTCCTTTGCCCTCATCGCCCCATTGCAAGCCTAAAATAACGTCAACCATGAAATCAGTTTATTAATGAGTGGCAAAAATAAACAGTGCTGCGTTTAAATAAGAATTGTTTTTACAGAACAAAACAACTATTTACGGGCCCGGCCTAAGTTAAAGCATTAAGCGTCCCTTGCGTCGCACTCTTGTACTGCAGATTCTTAAATGAGCCAGGCACAAATAAACATTGCTCATTAACCGGCAGAACGCACAAGTGAGTGACACAAGAGGCGATGCCACCTGCACCAGAGCCCGTAGCGAAAAAATAAAAACCCGGCAATATTTCGTTGCCGGGCCTTTGAATATAAGTGCGCCTATATTTTCACAAGCCTCGTTGTTTGTTTTTCGCCATTGTTCCCGGTCATTGTTAAAAAGTACTGGCCCGGGACCAAGCTATAAACATTTATGTAAACCCTGTTTAAGCCTGCAGCGGATTTGCCTTTCTGTGTTTGTAAAACTCTTCCGCTTGCATCGGTTAGCTGCAGTGTGTACTCGGTTTGGGTGGTTGTGGTAAATTGAACTGCGGCAGTTTCTTTAACCGGGTTTGGGACAACAAGCAATTGTTTATTGCCAGGTTCCGCTATCTCCACGCTGCTTTCTTCTGTGCCAAACCAAGCGCTTATAGTAACAGCTTTTGTAACGATGGCAGACGTGCCGCATTCATTTTGTGATCTTACTGTTACGTTTCCGCCCGTAACGCCCCAGTTAACGGTTATGGCAGAGCTATTCTGGCCCGCTGTTATGGCTGCGTCGACTGGAACCGTCCAGGTATATTTATAGCTACTGTTCGGGTATTTTATAGAAAATACTACACCGTTCTGGTGCTTTGAAACGTTTGCCGGTCCTGCGATTCCGGGTGTGGCCGGAGGAGCGATTGTGCCATTGGCTACCCAGAGCCCCTGTGGATCTGAACATCCCCTTGCATCGGTTACCGTATAAGTTCCGTAACCGGAATCGATGGTAAAAGTACCGGCTCCGGTATAAGGCATTGTGCCACCGCTTGCTGAAATGGTGATTGTGGTAGTTCCATTTTTACAGCGTATAAGGCTGTCAAGGGTTACCGAAGTAACGAGTAAATCGGGTTGAGTAATCGTATATGTTTGGGCTGTTGAGCAATTATAAGCTGAATTGATCGACACAGTGTAATCTGCCGGTTGCAAACCACTAATGGTATCGGTTGTTGCGTTCCAGAATTTTTGAACGTTGCTGGTCCAGTTATAGCTGAATGGTCCTACGCCGCCGGTTTCACGAAGATTGATGACACCGTCTTTTTTGTTGTAACAACTAACAGTGGTAATAAGCGGGTTAAGTGAAGGGCTGGTATTTACAATGGTGCCTTTTGCTGGAGTGTACACCGAATTAACGCCGCCGCCGCGAACAGGTATGGCTGCTGAAAAATAGCCAACATTTTCTGTTTTTACTTTTACATACACTGTAGCGTTTAATGTAATTCCGTAATTATTGTAAACAATGCTATCACTGAAAGTGCTGTCGGCTGAAGTCGAAAAAGAAAACCCCTTTGCGGGCCCTATGATTACCGCGTTACCATTCAGTGCTGTTCCATTCAATACAAATGATTTGGGAATCACCAATGAATTACTGCACGTTGTGTCAAAGGGCTGTAATGCTGAAACCACTAGGCCTGTTGCTGATTGTTCGGGCCGTGATAGTTCTACAACGCTAAAGATAACATTGGATGTCCCTGCATTTTTAATGTAGAAATCTGAACCGCGTGTGCCACCATTTCCAAAATAAGCATCGTTTAAAGTGAAGCTTGCTTTTTTCCATGTTGATGTGTTGCTGCAGGTAATTTTAGCTGACGCTTTGTTGGCATTGTTTTGCGCGTTGTAAAAAAGTTGCCAGCTGCCAGTGCCATTATCATAATAGGTAACTTCTATTGTAACGGGGTAGCCGCTGTTCAAAGGAGCGTTGCGGAAAAACGCATCATCTATATCAAAATACAGTGCATCTTTTCCTTTTGCAAGATCGAAGCCACGGCCAAAACGGCCATACATAACGTCGTTATGAGCTGCGTCGATATTCCAATAGCCGGCGCTTGTGCTGTTAGCATCGATCTGTCTTAAGTATCGTTCATAATTACCTGCAAGCAAATGCCAGCCCACATCATTTGTTCCAGACGCGTCGAGGCAATTACCTTCCGGGCCAATAACTGTTGCTATGTCTTCAAGCTTTGCGCCGTATGCAGTAAAACTGTTGCAGATGTTCTTATATCTTGTTGTATTGCCAATGTCTACGGTTCCGTAAACCGATGCAGGGAATCTCACTTCATCTGATGCGTCGAGTACATCTTTGAGAGCACACACGGCATTCTTTGCGACACCGGGTATTTTTTGCCCGGCGTACTTATTAAAATAGCGATAAGCAGAGTCATTCTTTGGGTCGGCAATAAGCGATGTGGTTTGGTTAGGCCAGTCAAGCCCCCAGTAAATACAATAGTTCATAAGTGCGAACATGGATTTGTATTTGTTCTTCGTCCACCAGCCCGCATCTAACTGATCGCCCCATATCTCAGACCTGGATTTTATATAATTGCCGTTCCATGGCTTATTCAATACATCATAGAGCCAGGTATTTTTATCAGACTCCATATTCAGTTGAAAACCTTTGCCAATATTGCCACATTTGATCCACCCGTTCGGGCAATTATCGATGAGCCAGAAAGCTGATGACGAATTTGTATTCGATGGATTACTAAGTAGGGTTATCTGGGGAGCAGTATTTTTATACTCATTGTAGTAATAAAGCGAATATACCTGGAACAGGCTGTCGAATTGGTCAGTCGAAATCTGGTATTGTGCAGGTACATTGCCTTTATAAGAAATATAATCGCCGGTACTTCCGTAGCAACCTTGTACACCAACGATTTGGCTGCGTATAGAGGGCGCATAAGCCTTAACATGCTGCCGCACCTTTGTGATCATTCTTTTAAAATAAACGTTATAGTCAGAGTCGAGATAATAAGGAGAATAGCCTGTAACAGCACCTAGGTCGTTCGTTTCAACCACTTTTGGAACACCATTGGAAAATATCCAGTCAGGCGCACTCGTTCTGGTGTACACCATAAAAATAATGGGCATGCTGTCGGCAATATGGTCAGTGATATCCTTGTCAAAAACAGACCAGTTCCAAACATCCGGCGCTATTTCAAAATCAGACCAGTTAATATTCACCAAGCGGCCTTTAATTACCGGGTAATTTTTAGGACTCATTGGAGCTCCATAGTCTTGCCAGATACCGGAACTATAAAATGTTTGGGAACTTGAAGCGAAGCTGATAAACAGCAGGATTATGGCAATACAATGCCCTACACGGCTTTTCATGATCACTGGATTTTAGGTATTGAATTTTCGAAAAGAAACCTGGAGTAAACCGCGCAACTAAAAAGTAGTTTTGCTGTGGCTCCATTCAGGCATATTTCTAACCTCAATTTTTTGCAAACACAAAGTAACTGCGGGTTGTATGCACAAAAAATAGAACTATGATTTGATTGTATGTAATGAAATGCACGCATGTTCTTGTCGTGCATTGTCTACAGCGGTTTCGGCGGTACATGGTGCAGGGAATATTTATTGACCCGGCAGAGGCACCATTTCTAAGCTTTCGTTGCGTCGCACACTTGTACCGCAGTTTCGTTATTGAGCAATAACGAGGCAGCCGGTAAAACATCAGGCTATGTTGCTCCGCCGCATTTAGAACCTTGAAGAGTGCGACGCAAGGAACGATGATTTATTGTTGCAGCCGGTAACAAAAAAATCTAGTAGCAAAAAAGCCCTGCAAAAGAATATTGCAGGGCTATGATGAAAAAAAATTTTTGTCTTAGAATTTAATGAGGGTACTTGTTTGTTTTTGGCCGCGATCGTTGATGATGTTGATCAAATATTCTCCCTGCGTAAGACTTTGAACATTGATGCGTTGCACGTTAGTTCCTTCCGTGGCATTACCCTTTTGCACCCGTAATATTTTGCCGCGTATATCAGCAATTTCGATCCGGTAAGCAAATGCAGCCTCAGCGTAGAATTGTATGGTGGCAACATCTCTTGCTGGATTTGGCATTACTATCAAATGTTTGCTTGCATCGTTAGCAATTTCTATGCTGCTGCTGTTGGCCATTTGCAGGTTAAGCAGCGCGGTAGCGGTGATGGATTTTGAAAAGCTTGCGGAGGTTCCGCAACTGTTTTGTGCTTTTACCGTTACACTGCCGGACGATATGCCCCATGTTACTGTAATGGAGGATGTGTTTTGCCCCGCGGTTATGACTGCGCCCGATGGAACCGTCCATAAATACACATAAGAACTGTTCGGCGAATTAACGGAGAAAATAATGCCCGCCTGATTTTTCTTTACAGACGATGGACCACTGATTCCGGACGGTTTTGATGGGGCCGATATCGTTCCTGCAGCGACTGTGTACCCTTGCGGATCGAGACAGCCCCTTGCATCGGTAACTGTATATGTTCTAAATCCGGATGTTACAAAAAAGGTTCCTACACCGGTATACGGTAGGGTGCCTCCTGTTGCCGATACCTTAAGAGTAGTACTACCGCCTTTGCATTTAATAGCGCTGTCAACGGCGACACTTGTTACAAGTATATCGGGTTGTGTTATGCTAAATGTTTTTGAAGCAACGCAGCCGGCAAAAGAGTTTACCGAAACTGTGTAGTTGGCAACTTGCAGAGCGCTGAGGTCTTCAGAAGATAAACTCCAAAACTGCTGAACGTCATTACTCCATGTGAATGTAAATGGCCCCAACCCTCCTGACGGTTGCAGATCGATAGCGCCATCCTTTTTGTTGTAACAACTTATGGTGGTAACGTTCGCGTTTAATACAGGACTCGTATTTAGTACCATACCTACTATATGAACATTGGCTGTAGCAACACCACCACCGCTGACAGGGATATAGCCAGAAAAATTTCCTTCGGCATTTGTAACGATTTTCACATAAACTGTAGCGTTGATAGCTGTTCCATAGTTTATGTAGCTCAAAGAATTACTGTAAGTGCCTTCACTGGCACTGGAAAAAGTAAATCCATTCAATGGGCCTACCTGCACAGTTGTACCATTTAAACCAGAAGCATTAAGCACAAAAGTTTTTGGAGCGTTAACAGAATTTAGACATACTGTATCAAAGGCTTCAATGGGAGAAGTGATATATCCAAGCGCCGACTGTTGAGGTCTGGATAGTTCTACCATGCTGAATATTACATTGGCAGTGCCTGCATTTTTTATAAAGAAATCCGCGTTTTTCGTGCACCTGTTACCAAAGTAAGCATCGTTTAATGTGACTGTAGTTTTTTTCCAGGTCCTGGTATTTGCGCAGGTAACCTTTATAGAGGCCTTGTTGGCCGCTAACTGCGCATCGTAATAAAGTTGCCAGCTACCCGTACCGCTGTCATAGTAAGTAACTTCGATAGTTACCGGGTACTTACTGTTTAGGGCGTTACTTTGAAGAAAAGCATCTTCGACATTAAAGTACAGGCCATCTTTTCCTTTCGCAAGATCGAAGCCTCTTGCAAACCTGCCAAACATTACATCGGGATGCGCAGCATCAACATTCCAATAACCTGCGCTGGTACTGTTTCCATCAATTTGAACTAAAAATCTTTCATAGTTTCCTGGTAAGAGATGCCAGCCAACATCATTTATGCCGCTTGCGGAGAGGCAATCGAATTCACTTCCGTTTACCACTGAAAGGTCTTCAAGTTTGGCACCATAGGCCGCAAAGCTGTTATAAATATTGGTATACCTGGGCTTGTTGTTTCTGTCAAGTGTACCGTAAGTACCTTCGGGAAACCGAACGGCATCAGCCGCGTCAAGCACATCTTTCAAAACGCAAACTGCGTTTTTCGCCAGCGCCGGAACTTTCTGGCCGGCATATTTATTGAAAAATTTAAAAGCAGAGTCGTATTTAGGGTCCTGAATTATATCTGTAGTTTCATTAGGCCAATCCATTCCCCAATAAATGCAATAACTCATTAATGCGAACATTCCTTTGTAGTTGTTTTTTGTCCACCATCCAGCATTCAACTGGTCTCCCCATATTTCTGATCTTGATTTTATGTAACTGCCGGCCCATGGCAAATTCATAATATCGAACAACCATGAACGTTTATCAGACTCCATGTTCAGCTGAAAGCCCTTTCCCATGGTTCCGCATTTTGTCCAGCTACCCGGACAATTGTCAACCAGCCAATATTGCTGACCCGGATCCTGGTAATCCGGGTTACTAAGCATAGTGATCTTTGGCGTAAGATTTTTATATTCGTTATAATAGTATAGTGAGTACACCTTAAACAGGCTGTCGAATTGAGCTTCGGTTATTTCGTATTGTTTTGAAACAGTGCCTTTGTAGGCAATCTGATCACCAGTACTTCCGAAACATGCCTGGACACCGATTATCTTATTTCTTATGGAAGGTTGATAAGCTTGCACATGCTCACGCACTTTTGTAATCATTCTTTTAAAGTAAACATTGTAGTCGGAGTCTAGGTAATAAGGTGAATAGCCAATGGATGTGCCGGAAGCGTTAGTCTCATTTACCTTAGGAACACCGTTTGAAAATATCCAGTCCGGCGCATTCATTCTTGTATACACAAGAAATATGATTGGCATACTGTCGGCAATATGATCATTGATGTCTTTGTCAAACACTGTCCAGTCCCAAACATTCGGTGCAACTTCAAAATCAGACCAGCTAATATTAACAAGCCTTCCTTTGAACTCGGGATACACTTTTGGGCTAACAGGTACTCCATAATCTGCCCAAATTCCTGAGTTGGAAAATACCTGGGATACTGTTTGTGCTTTTGCTGAGATAACGGCAAGCAAGCACATCGCGGCAATAAATTGCCCTGCACGATTCTTCATAAAATGGATATTGGTCAGGTAAAATTTAGATTTATTCCTGCCATCGGAAAATAATACCATTTAAATTGTTGTGATATGCTGATTAAAATTTCTAAAAAAAATTTGCGCTTTAAAAGCAATGTTTTGGCAGTTTGTAAAAAGCCAAAAATCAAGCCATAGCTTTTGAAATATAATTTTTTAAGGGTATTTTACTTTTTGTAAAAAATGGGTAGGTTCATTTATTTAAAATGATTGGCGTGAACACAAGCTAAAAAAACTGTTTTTTAAAAAAAGGGAAGCAGCACGAATTTTTACTAACTCATAATCTCCTGATTAACAAAACAAAATTTATTTATTTTAACGGTTTGTATAAGTATGCACATAAAAGATGCAAACCGCAATCATGGAAAATTTTATCGAGTTTCAAAGAATAAAAAATGTGCTTAAGAGGAGAGGGTTACAAGTGGTCTTTAAAAAAAGAATAAAGGATTAATAAAATTGAAATTAAGAGAATCTTTCCATATCAAAGAAAAAAGCCCTGAATGCTCAGGGCTTAGGGCCAAATTCCTTTTTGGGGAAGTTTCTTTTTTGGATATTGGATAGTGATGGATTTCCATCTGGATATTGGACTATAAAAGTAGTAACATGAAATTGTCTTTTAACAACTATCAGTCATTAATATATCCGTATAAGACACAATATGACTTTTGGAAATACATATCGCTAATTATGCATCCACATTATCAATGACTTTTGACAGTTTATTTCTTCTAGCTGCTGTTAGAAAAGCCTGAACCTATGCAGCTACAAGATGAAAAATAATAGCAGCCAGTAATCCCCCCGCAATAGGCCCCAATACCGGAACCCAGCTGTAGCTCCAATCACTGTCGCGTTTGTTTTTTATTGGTAATATAAAATGCATTATTCTGGGAGCAAGGTCTCTGGCTGGGTTGATTGCATATCCCGTTGGCCCACCAAGGCTAAGACCTATGCCCAGAACAATTAGTGCAACAGGTAATGCGTCGAGTGAACCTAGAGAGCTTGAAGGCGCTGTAATAAATAAGACGCCGAAAACAAGGACAAAGGTTCCAATAATTTCCGTTATTAGATTATTTACTGAATTGCGTATCGCAGGCGCCGTACAAAATACCCCAAGCTTTACATCGCCGTCTTTGGTCTCATCGAAATGATTTTTATAAGCGAGCCAAACGATAACTGCTCCCGAAGCTGCTCCCGCAAACTGCGCCAGCAAATATGCCGGAACATTTGCCCAACTGAATTTCCCGGCATACGCAAGAGCAATAGTTACTGCCGGATTTAAATGTGCCCCACTGGAAGATGCGGAAACAAACACGCCCACAAATACTGCAATAGCCCATCCAAAAGTGATTGCTATTAAGCCTCCGTTATTACCCTTTGTTTTGTTGAGAATAACATTCGCCACTACGCCATCGCCGAGAATAATTATTAGTGCTGTGCCGATGAATTCACCAATGAATGGAGTCATATTTTTGGTTTTATGAGATTTAAAAAATATTTACTTTTATCACACCAGGCTATATTGACTTGCCAGGTTTGAGAATGAGTTAACCTGTTCCTCTATCCATTCACTATTTCGCTTTAATAATTTAGCCATTATCGCTGTTACAAATGGTGAAGCTTCCTTCGCGGCAGCTGCGTCTAAAAACAGTAGTCTTGTTCTTCTTGCAAGGATATCTTCAACAGTTATTGCCATCTCATGCTCAACAAACCATTTTATTTCTGACTCACTCAGGCTAAACGACTGATGAATAAATCTTTCTCCCGATTGGTCTTTGTAAGCAGGCAAGTTCGCAGCAATCGCAATTTCACTGGTAATGCATTTTACCTTCGTAAGTTTCGCCGCAAAGACAGCATTGTCTAATGCATCTTCTGCCATTTTTCGGTAGGTGGTCCACTTGCCACCCGTTATGGTAACAAGATTTGACTTTGAAACAATAATAGTATGGTCTCTGCTTAGCAGTGAAGTGCTTTTTGAATCCTGCTTTTTAACTAATGGTCGCAGACCTGCAAAAATGCTTTTTACGTCTGAACGGTTAATGCGATTTTCCAGGTAGAGGTTGGCGTGTGCTAAAATAAATTGAATCTCTTCTTCAAGGGGTACCGGTTCTATGGAAACTTTGCTTACGGCTGTATCGGTGGTACCAAGCACAACACTGTTGTGCCAGGGGACGGCGAACAGAACTCTTCCATCGGTCGTTTTTGGAATCATCATGGAAGCACTACCAGGAAAGAACTTTTTTTCTACCACAAGGTGAATGCCTTGTGATGGTGCCACTAGTTCAGGGTTTTCGGGTTCATCTAACCTGAGAATTGTATCAGTAAAAACGCCGGTTGCATTAATTACTGCCTTTGCCTTTACGGTATACTTACTATTGTGAACAGTATCGGTGAATGAAACTGCATCTATTGTTTTACCTTTCTTTGCGAGCCCTGTAACGCAACAATAATTCAATAGCACAGCTCCGTGTTTTGCAGCAGTTGCGGCAATATCGATCGCAAGCCTTGTATCGTCAAACTGACCATCGTAATAGAGAATGCCTCCCTTTAGTTTTTCATCGTTGATGCCCGGAAGATAATTCTTCGCCTCTGCCTTATTCAGCATTTTTGTTTTGCCAAGGCTTAATTTGCCTGATAACAGATCGTATATCTTGAGGCCGATACCATAATACATTTTTTCAAACCAGCTGTAAACGGGTACAACGAAAGCCGCAGTTGTAGTTATATGAGGTGCATTCTTTAAAAGATATCCTCTTTCGCGTAATGCCTCACGAACGAGTTTTATGTTGCCTTGTGCAAGGTATCTTACACCGCCATGCACTAGTTTGGTAGAACGGCTGGAGGTGCCTTTGCCAAAGTCATATTGTTCGAGTAACAAAGTTTTGTAGCCTCTTGATGCTGCATCCAGCGCTGTTCCTAAACCAGTAGCGCCACCGCCAATAATTACTATGTCCCATTCTTCAACAGCACTAATCTGTTGCAGCATTGCATCCCTATTCATAAAAGTTTATTCAGTATAAAATATGCGCAGTAATATTACTTAACTGCTGTTATTGTGTTGCTTATTTTTTGTATATGATAAACACCGTTGTTAAAATATATAAACCAAACTTGTGCATTATGTTGTTTGGCCGCCATTTATTGCTCAGCACAAGTGTGCGACGCAACGGAAGCCGGGTTTTTTATCGAAGCCGGGTTCCAAAAAAGAACTTATTGATCAATAAAATTATTTAGGATGCTGATCGGCCCAATAACATGCTGCTTTAATGGCTCGGTGCCATTCTCCTGATAATTCTTTTCGGCTTTCTTCTGTAATGGTGGGTTCAAAAACCTGGTCAACTTGCCATTGAGATTTAATCTCGTCCATACTTTCCCAATAACCAACTGCAAGGCCTGCGAGGTAAGCTGCACCGAGCGCCGTAGTTTCCGTGATCTTTGGCCTTATTACTTTTGTATTCAGAATATCGCCCTGGAACTGCATTAAAAAATTGTTGTTGGTAGCGCCACCATCAACGCGTAATTCCTTAACGGTAATGCCTGAGTCTGACTGCATGGCATTTACCACGTCCATTGTTTGATAGGCCACGCTTTCGAGGGCTGCCCTTGCAATATGCGCAGAGGTTGTTCCCCGGGTAATTCCTGTGATAGTACCGCGTGCATGCTGGTTCCAGTATGGTGCGCCCAGCCCGGCAAAAGCAGGAACAAGGTAAACACCATCAGTACTTTCAACCTGTGTTGCAAGTGACTCCACTTCGGCTGAAGAACGTATCATTTGCATGCCATCCCGAAGCCATTGTACAACTGCGCCGGCAATAAATACGCTTCCCTCCAACGCATAATGGGTAACTCCATTAATCTGCCACGCGATAGTAGTAAGTAAATTGTTGGTAGAGTAAACCGGCTGCCCGCCTGTATTCATCAACATAAAGCATCCTGTGCCATAGGTGTTTTTCACCATGCCTGGCTGAATACACATTTGACCGAAGAGGGCAGACTGCTGGTCTCCGGCTATACCGGCTACCGGAACACTTTCGGCAGTGAGAATATTTTGAGTGTAACCATAAACTTCGCTGCTGCTTTTTACAGCTGGTAACATAGCCTTTGGAATATCCATTAAAGCAAGCAGCTCCTCATCCCATTCTAGTGCGTGAATGTTGAACAACATAGTTCTTGATGCGTTCGACACATCCGTTGCATGAACAAGGCCATTTGTGAGTTTCCATAAAAGCCAGCAGTCGATGGTGCCAAAGAGCAGATCGCCATTTTCTGCTTTTGCTCTTGCGCCTTCAACATTGTCGAGTATCCATTTTAGTTTCGTAGCCGAAAAATAAGCGTCAACGATAAGCCCGGTCTTTCTTTGAATTGGCTGCAGATAGCCCTGCAGTTTCAAATGATCACAAAGGGTGGCTGTTCTTCTGTCTTGCCAAACAATGGCATTGCACACGGGGTTGCCCGTATACTTGTCCCACACCACAGTTGTTTCGCGCTGATTGGTTATGCCAATAGCTGCAATGTTTTTTAAAGAAAGGCCTGCCTGTGAAATTGCTTCGGCTGCCACGCCCAACTGTGTACTCCATATTTCGTTGGCATCGTGCTCAACCCATCCCGGTTGCGGAAAAATTTGTGTAAACTCTTTTTGAGCGACAGATTTTATGCTTCCGTTTTTTTCAAAGACAATGGCACGGGAGCTTGTGGTGCCCTGGTCGAATGACAGAATATATTTTTCCATTAAGCAATTCGTTTGGGTTTTGAATATATACATTTATTCTTATTCTGCGTTTTTGGCGAAGTATTTCGCGCAAAAAATAGCTCCTTCGTTCAACAATTTTTACTTTTTGTACCGGGCTATACGGCGGGTGGCATCGTTCCTTGCGTCGCACATTTCAGCTATGGGCCGTACTGCAGCAAATACAGCTTGCTCTCTGACAGTAATCAATGAGATTTGTAAATCACCTCATATAGGATTGCAGGCCTTAAAACCGTTCTTTTGCAGCGCCATTAAAAGTATTTTCAAAATCTGCTAAGCTTCAAAAGGTGAAAACTTTTTCCGGAGTGCGTCTACTAACAATTGTTATTAACAATGCTTTCTTTACAATTCCTTTATTTTGCAGCTTTAATTGGGTGGATATATGAAGATGCACAATTTTAATTCAGGCCCTTCCATATTGCCAAAGGAGGTGTTGGAACAGGCTGCAGCTGCAATTTTTGACTTTAATAATATTGGCTTATCCATACTCGAAATAGGACATCGTACCGAATGGTTTGGCGAAGTGATTACTGAAGCAAGGGCTTTAATAAAAGAACTCATGCAGGTGGGCGATGAACATGAAGTGCTGTTTCTCCATGGTGGCGCTTCCACACAGTTTATGCAGGTTCCTATGAACTTGCTCGACAATAATGATACTGCAGCCTACTGCGACAACGGCATATGGGGAACCAAAGCCATAAAAGAGGCCAAGCTTTTTGGGAATGTTTACGTAGTAGCTTCATCCAAAGACAGGAACCACTCTTACATCGTAAAAGATTTCAGCATACCTGCTGATGCCACATACCTGCATTACACCACAAATAATACCGTGGAAGGCACGCAGTGGCACCATATTCCTGAAACAGACGTGCCGCTCGTAGCTGACATGAGTAGTGATATATTCTGCCGCCGTTTTGATTATAGCAAACTGGCTCTGATCTATGCAGGCGCCCAGAAAAACATGGGTGCAGCAGGCGTAAACATAGTTGTGGTTAGAAAAGACATATTAGGTAAAATAAAACGCCCGATTCCCGCGATAATGGATTACAGGAATCATATTGAGGCCGATTCTTTATTAAATACCCCCCCTGTATTTGCCGTGTATGTGGCCCTTCTCACATTAAGATGGATTAAAAAAGAAGGTGGCCTCGCGGTAATGGAACAGCGCACACACGAAAGAGCTAACCTGTTTTATCATACACTGGATTCGTTGGCTGCCTTCAGGCCAATTGTTGCCACAGAAGACCGTAGCCTGATGAACGCGACTTTTACAACAAGCAAGCCGGAGCATGAAAAACTGTTCGCAGATCTTTGCAAGCAAAATGGCATGGTTGGTGTTAAAGGACACAGGAGCGTGGGCGGTTTAAGGGTAAGTATGTATAACGCTTTGCCATTAAGCAGCGTTCAGGCTATTTGCGACCTTATGAAATCGTTTAACGATCAGTACGCCTGATCGTAATTAGAGTAATTTCAATATCCTGTTATTTGATGACCAATGATTTGCTGCACAAGAGTGCGACGCAAGGAACGATGCCATTATGGCGAAAGACCGGGACAAAAAAATACAGGGTTGAATAAACATACAATTGAATGAGCATAATAAAACCATTTAAAGCACTAAGACCAGGAGCGCAATTTGCAAAACAGGTAGCCAGCAGACCTTACGATGTATTAAGCAGCGCAGAAGCAAAAATTGAGGCACAGGGTAACCCCGCATCATTCTTACATATTACCAAAAGCGAGATTGACCTGCCCGAGACTACCGATATACACAGCTCGGAGGTTTATGAGAAGGCAAAACAAAACCTAGATGCGTTTATTAAAAGGGAGATTCTTTTCAGGGAAAATAAAGAGTGCTATTATATCTATCGGTTAATTATGGATGGTCGCAGCCAGGTGGGACTTGTTTGTGCTAGCAGCATCGATGATTACGAAAACGATGTTATAAAAAAACATGAATTTACCAGGCCCGATAAAGAGCTTGACCGAATTAACCATATTAAGACTACCGGTGCTCAAACTGGAAATGTGTTTCTTGCTTATCGGAATGTTGAGGCGCTCGATGCGCTGATCGACAAATGGGTAAATACGAAAACGGCTGTATATAATTTTACAGCCGAAGATGGTATTGAGCACGCCGTTTGGATAGTGAATGATACGGCAAGCATTGAAAAAATTACCGGCATTTTTAATGACGAAATTCCATGCACTTATATTGCTGATGGCCATCACCGTGCAGCATCTGCTGCTAAAGTGAGGAAGCAATTGAATGGCAACGTTTCTGCTGAAGCAAATTATTTTCTTACAACCCTTTTTCCGGCAACCCAGTTGCAGATAATGGATTATAACCGTGTTATAAAAAATCTGAATAGCCTAAGTGTGGCAGATTTCCTAAAAGCACTGGAAGATGATTTTGTTGTTGAGCCCGTAAAATCTGGCGCTTATAAGCCTCGTCATCTTCATGAGTTTGGCTTTTATACCTCAAGAAAGTGGTATAAGCTCGTATCAAAGCCAGGTACATACAGCGAGGACCCGATCGGCATTCTTGATGTAACCATTTTACAAAACAATATTTTGGGCAAGCTACTGAACATTCAAGACCAACGCACAGATAAGAATATCGATTTCGTGGGAGGCATACGTGGTTTGGGCGAATTGGAAAAAAGAGTAAACAGCGGTGAAATGGCAGCGGCATTTAGCCTCTATCCTGTTAGCATTGAACAATTGTTTGCGATTGCTGACTCTGGAAATGTAATGCCGCCGAAAAGCACATGGTTCGAGCCAAAGCTGAGAGATGGTTTAATTACACACCTGATATGCGAATAAGAAAGTTTTTAAAACAAATAATTATCATTAGCACACTGTTTCTCCTGGCTAATGCTTCAATAGCACAGTCGCAGGACGTAAATGCTTTGCATGAAACTGCCCGCAGTTTTATGCGCCAGGGCGATTTTGAAAATGCACAACTCGTGCTAGACAAAGCATTGACTATTGCCCCTGATAATCTCGACCTGCTAAAAGACCAGGCCTTTGTCGATTATTTAAAACGCGATTTCTCAGGTTCCATCGAAGTGGGAAAAAAGATAACCGCCAGGCCCGATGCTGATGTGCAAAGCTTTCAGATACTTGGGCTAGCTTATAAAGCTATAGCTATGGACAAGGAAAGGGACAAGATGTATAAAGATGCACTGAAAAAGTTTCCGTCAAGCGGCGTTCTGTACAGCGAATATGGCGAGCTGCTTTCTTCTGCCGGCAATGCGGCGGCTGCAATAAAAGAATGGGAGAAAGGTATTGAAACCGATGCCAACTACAGTGGTAATTATTATTATGCGTCCAAATACTACGCAGTAAAAGGCAACGCCATTTGGGGTTTGCTGTACGGCGAAATATTTATTAATATCGAGAGCCTCAGCAAGCGCACGGAAGAGATTAAAACCTTGATCTATACTGGCTATCAAAAACTTTTTACTGATCTCTCCGCTCTTGACGCGGCAAGAAAAACCGGAACTCCGTTTGAAAAGAATGTCGCCGATAATTTTCAAAAGCTTTCTTCTATAATGTACCAGGGCGTAACGCCCGAATCGCTCACCGCTTTTCGTGCACGCTTTGTTCTCAATTGGTACAACAGCGAAGGGAAAAAATACCCCTTTCGCTTATTTGAACATTACCGGCAGTTGTTGCAGGACGGTTATTTCGAGTCTTACAATCAATGGCTCTGTGGCCCCATCATCGATTCCAAAAAATACAGTATCTGGGTGCAGAACCACAGCGACGATGTAAAATCTTTCCAGCAGTTTCAACGCAACGTATTATTCAAAATTCCCGGCGGGCAATATTATCCGCATACTGTCAATTAGTTTTTGTTGCCCGGCAGCGGTGCATAGGTCATCATCGTTGCGTCGCACACTTGTACTGTCGTGTGGAGACTTAGCTATCAGCCAACAATAATGCCGCACATAGTTGCTGACGTACAAGAGTGCGACGCAAGTAAAGCTAAATGCCTGTTATTATGCCTGGCCAACCTATACTACCGCGTAGAAGTGTTATGGCGCATTGAGAAGGAAAAAATAAAGAAGCGCTTTCCCAGCGCCTTTCGATTGTACAGTATTCGTTATTTGTTTTTACTTGAGCGATACGGCAACGGATTCTCTTTTCTCCTGCATTTTCTTATACGCCATAATGAAGAGTGCGCCGAGGTTTTTATGCGGAGGAATATAATCGTCGAATAATTCGTTATTCCCAAGCTTCGCCGAAAGCACTTTCCATAGCTGTGGCCAGTTAAGATCATTGCCCTGCCTTAGCGATTCCATAATAGTATAAATCATCGGGTGATTTACCAGCCCACTGCCGGTTTGCTTTGAAGCAACAATTTGTGCGGAAGGGCATATCTTCAAAATTTTGTCAAGGCTTTGGTAAGCGCCGCAACTTCCTAGTAAAATAACTTCTGCAGATGAGGGTAACTGGTCGATGGTCGATGGCAACCAATAACTATGTCCGCGATGTATCACTACCGTTGGTGCAAGATCCTTATCGTAGAGATAATCATCCAGGTCTGCCTGTGCTTTGGCATCAAGTCCTTTTGTTTCATCAAGTGGTCTGTTTGCGTAGATAACCACAGGAACGCCTTTTGTTGAAGCAACGCTCACCCATTCAGCAGACGGAGTTATTTTCCAGTTGGCGTTGCTGAAACTGTTTAGAAATCCGCCAAATACTGTCTGGCCATCCTTATCCCCATAAAAAAATTGCTGTACGATAATGCGACCGCTGGTATCTCTCAGGCTTCTGTTGGGCATAAGGTAAACCGGTGGTATTCCCAACATCTGCGAAACATCAATATTCTTCGATGAATCCATAGATAAAAATAAGGTATTGAGCACACTGTAAATATCTGTTGCGCGCTGGTTATTTGTATGCTGTGCCTGCTGCAGGTTTACCTGAACCTGGTTTAAGATGAGGCGCTGTATTGTCTCGTCTTTAATACTCGCATAAGAATTCGCAACATCAACCGCGTCTTCGAGACTTTCTGTCCGGTCAAGGCCATTTACAAACGCCTTCATCAACACTTGGGCATTTGACTGGTCCATACGTTTGAGAAAATCATCCAGTGTGTTATAGTTCGCAGCCATCTTTATCCATTTCTTAAAGTGGTTAAACTTCACGCTCATTAGCAAAGAATCACTTTTGGGAGTTTTCATCCGCTGCCAGATGCGAGGGTATATTCCTTTCACATAACTTGAGGTATATATGGTTTCTTCGCCTACAACAGCCATATAATACAACTCCTCCGGTGAAAAAGGTTCCAATATTTTAAAGCGAACTTTTTCATCACTCACGTCATGCAAACCATTAATGGTGTTTATAAAGGGATCGATCGCTTTCTTCTGCAGCTTTGCATCTAATCCTTCCATTGCCATAGGTGTATCTTTCATGCGCTTACGGTCGGCGTAGTCGATGGCTGTCTGCACGAGCAGTTTGTAATACCGTACATCGTCATCCATAACCTTATTCACGTCATCCATCGAAATCTTGCCATGATAAATATTATCAAGGAAAGGAAATAGCTGGCGACCCGTCTTCATTTGCGACATCTTGCTTATCACCTGAACCAAAGCGTCAGGGTTCTGGCGAATCTTTGTTGCAAGCTGGTTACTTGCTGCAGCGTATGTGTATAAACTTTCCGGGTCACGTCGTGCAATAACGGTTACCAGGCTGTCTGCAAAGGGAAGCTCGGGGTGCTGACTTAACACGTACAATGCTTTTTGTTTATACTTGTCACAGTACTTCAGCATAACAATATCTCTGCAGCGTTCGGCACCAATATTGGAGCCGTAAGCAACCGTATGCAACAATATATTTCCTATTTCATAAGAATAAGAGGCAATGTTGTTTTCAACGGATTCATTATCGCGCTCGGGGATAATGCATTGCTTATAAGCGGCCAACAACGGGGGTAATTCTGAATAATGCAGTGAATCATTTCTTGAACCATTCAAATAGCCGAGCAATGCCTCATTAAGGCCGCGCAAAAATTTTATTTTGTTGTTATTATCCAGTTGGTTATCGGCTTCTATGAAATTTTTGATATCGTTTACGCCGTTTACAAGGGCATCAGTAAGTTCTTTATTAAGAATTTCATTGGAAGTAGGTGTAAATAATGTATCATCCGTTTTGTCAGACTGCATTATTTTATTTCGCGTCGCATCGATCGATTCATGAAAATAAAGACGGGAAAGTGGTATATTTCCAGTATTAGCCGGTTGCGCATGCAAACAAAAAGTATAAGTCAGCAGAAGAAACAGTAAGGTGTATTTTTTCATTGTTTGATTATAAGCTTCGCTTCTTTTTACACGAGCAAATTTAAGAAGATACCGGTGCTTAACAATAAGATAATACCCTAACCATGCCAATATGACTTTGTAAAATTATTTTTGTGTAAAGGAATTGTTAATGGAACCAAAGGGAAAGAAAATACTTGTAGCTGATGATGAAAAAGATATTCTTGAGATTATCAGTTATAACCTTGTAGCTGAAGGATACGAAGTAATTACAGCAAAAGATGGGAACGAAGCTTTAGACCTCGCTAAAAAAATTCATCCCGACCTGATTATTCTCGATATAATGATGCCTTATAAAACAGGTATTGAAGTCTGCCAGATTCTACGCGGGAATCAAGACTACAACAACATCCTTATCATTATTCTCACCGCATTGAGTGATGAGTCTTCGCATATTAAAGGACTTGAGTCGGGCGCCGATGATTATGTTACCAAACCTATAAGCCCGAAAGTGCTCATCAGCAGGGTGAATGCACTTTTCAGAAGAATAGCGAAAGAAGAAGGCAAATCATTAAGCATCGGCAATCTTGTAATTGACCCTGTTAAATTTATGGTTGCAGTAAATGGTCACGATGTCGTTCTCGCTAAAAAGGAATTTGAATTACTATATCTGCTTGCATCAAAACCGGGACGCGTTTTTTTGAGAAACGAAATACTTAACCAGGTGTGGGGCCAGGAAGTGATCGTTGGCGACCGCACCATTGACGTGCACATAAGAAAAATACGGCAAAAGCTCAATCTCGATTGCATTACCACCGTAAAAGGGGTAGGCTATAAATTTAACTTGTAAAGCAGATTAATGAAACTGCCGTACAAGTGTGCGACGCAACGATGCTGACTAATGATTCAACAGCCCGGTACATAAAAATAAACGTGCAGTAAACAAGGCCATCAAAAATTTGGTTTTAAATAAATTAACTTGCCTTTATTCAGAGGCACAACTTTGCCAAGGCGACTAAACACATGTTCAGTACAAAAAACCTTTCTCCGGCGAAACTTTCTTTTTTTACAGCATTAATGTTGTCGGTGCCTGTTGGTATTGCCCTTTACCTGATCACTAAAAATTACCTGGCGGGTACGCTTGCTTTTTTTGTGAACCTCGCCGGAAGTTATTTGTTGATACGCTCGGTACTCGAGTCTTTTATCTATCGGAAAATAAAACTCATTTATAAATTTATTTACCAGACCAAGGCGAGTAAAAAAGAAGAAATGTATTACCAGTACATTCTTCCGAAAAAGAGCATGGATGAGGTACGGGAAGACGTGGAGCAATGGGCCGAACAAAGAAAGGCTGAGATAGAGCGATTACAGAGTAATGAAAATTATCGTCGAGAATTTTTGCAAAACCTTTCCCACGAATTTAAAACACCTGTATTTGCCATACAAGGCTATATTGATACACTCCTGAACGGAGCATTGAACAATCCTGATGTAAACAGGAAATTTCTCGAAAGCGCATATCGAAATGTGGAACGCATGGCCAACCTGCTGAGCGATCTCGATGAAATCACAAAGCTGGAAAGCGGTGAGCAACCCATGTATAAGGAGAATTTTATTATACAGGACCTCATTCGCGATGTGTTTGAAACTTTGATCATTAACGCGAATGCCCGCAGTATAAGGTGCAGCATAAAAAAAGGCTGTGAACAACCCATTTATGTTTTTGCTGATCGTGAAAAAATTACACGAGTGCTCATCAACCTCGTCGAAAACGCGATCAAGTACGGCAAACAGGGCGGATCAATTATTGCAAGCGTTTATAAAACCGACGAAGATCATGTGCTCATAGAAATAAGCGACGATGGTATCGGTATCTCCAGCGAGCATCTGCCGCGCATTTTCGAGCGCTTTTACCGCACCGATCGTGGCCGCAGCCGTAATGTTGGCGGCACTGGCCTTGGCCTTGCCATTTGCAAGCATATTATTGAAGCACACAGTCAAACAATTCATGTGCGCAGCACGATTGACGTGGGCACTACTATCGGCTTTACCCTCGAAAGACGCAAGGATTAGTTTTACTGGCATCAGCAACATCAATAGTGGCATCGCCTGTTGCGTCGCACTCTTGTACTTTGGTAACATCAAGCGGTACGGAAAATACAACCTCACACGACTTTTTGTGGCAACAAAAATGTATAAGTGATTTTTGTTTGTAATCATCCTTAACTTCATCCCTTCCAAAAAAGACAAGGATGAAACTAACTGTTGCCGCTGCAGACAAAAAAGATATTCCCGCATTGGTGAGCCTTGTTAACAGCGCCTTCCGTGGCGATTCATCAAAACAGGGCTGGACGCACGAAGCTGATCTTTTAAAAGGCGAGCAGCGAATTGATGAAGCTGTTATGAACGATCAATTCAACGAGGGGCATGCTGTAACCTTGAAGTGCATTGCTGCAAATGGGGATATAAAAGGCTGTGTTTACCTTAAAAAGCAAGAAGATAAAGTGTACCTGGGCATGTTAACAGTGGCCCCTGACGCTCAAGGTGAAGGCATCGGTAAAGTTCTACTAAAAGCTTCAGAAGATTGGGCAAAACAGGAAGGGTTTAATATTGTGTGCATGACTGTAATCACCGTAAGAACTGAACTGATCGATTGGTATGTTCGCCATGGTTATAAAAGGACTGGCCGCACAAAACCCTTTCCCGTTGATGAAAGATTTGGCGTTCCTACACAACCATTAAGGTTCGAAGTGCTTGAAAAGACATTCTGATGAGGTTGTCAACCACGAACGGGTTTTATAAATTTGTCATATTCTTAAATCGCCTGCATGAAAAAGACGCTATGGCTGTTCCCCGCAATTTTTGTTTTTAATATTGCTATCGCACAGGATTTTTCAAAACATCCCAACACGGGAAAAAAGGGCTGGGAGCCACTTTTTAAAAGTGATCTCTCTAACGCAACATTTGAAAAAGATGTATGGACATTTTCAGATGGTGTGTTTACTGCATCTAAAGATGAATGCCTTTGGAGCGAAAAAGCTTACGACGATTTTATGCTCGACCTCGAGTTTAAAAATGCCGATGGCACCAACAGCGGAGTTATTGTGCATGCCACAGATTTAAAAGAATGGATTCCGCATTCAGTGGAAATCCAGATCGCCGACGACTATTCTGATAAGTGGAAGAATGTTAGCCCCACTTGGCAATGTGCCGCCGTGTTTGGCCATCAAGCTGTTACAAAAAGAACCGTAAAGCCGGCAGGCGAATGGAATCACATGACGATCACCTGCAAAGGTCAAAAAATATGGATTGTATTGAACGGTGAATTGGTGAATGAATTTGATATGAGTCAATATACATCTGCCAAAACAAACCCTGATGGTACAGCCATTCCTGAGTGGTTGAGCAACCCATTAAGCGAACTGCCTTTGCATGGAAATATAGGCTTCCAGGGAAAGCATGCTGGCGCACCTATTTATTTCAGGAACATTATGATCAGAGAACTGAAATAAATTTTTTCTGTACGAGAAGCATTGATCACGCTATATCTTTCAAACTAATCTGTATGCAACACCTGCTTTTACTTCACGGGGCAATGGGTGCTAAAGAGCAATTTAAAAATATTGCGGCTGCTTTGAAGAATGAGTTTATAGTTCACACATTAAACTTTAGCGGTCACGGCGGTATACCAATTGCCTACGAGAATTTTTCAATTCCCTTTTTTGCGGCGGAAGTAATGAACTATCTCGACAACAACAACCTTGACAAGGTTTCGCTTTTCGGTTATAGTATGGGAGGCTACGTTGCAATGTATGTGGCCTTGAATTACCAGGAAAGAATTTCATCGGTTATTACCCTCGCTGCTAAATTTCATTGGGATAAATCAACAGCAGAAAAAGAAATTAAAATGATGGATGCCGAAACGATTGCTTCTAAGCTTCCAAACTTCGCAACACAACTGCAAGCAAGACATGCGCCGCTCGACTGGAAACTTCTATTAAGAAAATGTGCAGATATGCTGCACGATCTTGGCGAAGAAAATACGCTGAAATTGGAAGACTATGCAAACGTTAAAACCAAATCACTCTTGTTAATTGGCGACCGCGATAAAATGGTTACCATCGATGAAACGATTGCTGTTTACAAACAGTTGCCGGATGCAGCTATGGGTCTTTTGCCTTCAACACCTCATCCGGTCGAACAAGTGAATGAGCAGGTGTTGCTGGTTATGATGAAACAGTTTTTACGGAGAAGTGAAGTGCAGTAAGCTGATAAGACATGGCTGTCATGTAGCCGCTTGTTTTTTTAGCGAAAAACGCTGTTTACGCATAACCAGCTTTTATTACGGTTTTATTTCCTGGCACAATTCAATTAAAATGCCATTTGTTGTTTTTGGATGCAGAAAGCAAACCAATTTATTGTCTGCTCCTTTTTTTGGTGTCTGGTTCAGCAACTGGAAACCTTCTTCAGCCATGCGCTTCATTTCTACTTCAATATCTTCGACTTCAAATGCAATGTGGTGCATACCCTCGCCTTTTTTTTCTATAAACTTTGCGATCACTCCATCGGGAGTGAGGCTTTCCAGTAATTCGATCTTGGTGTCCCCTTTTTTAAAGAATGCTGTCTGCACATGCTCTGATTCTACCGTTTCTTTTTTATAACATGGAGATGCCAATAATTTTTCAAATAATGGTATGGAAAGGGAGAGGTCTTTTACGGCAATGCCAATATGTTCGGTTCTGATCATGGTATCAAGGTTTTTCGATATGAGAAAATTGATTGTACGGGTTGAGCAACAACAAAGTTAAACTAAAACCATTTCGTCTAAATTTGCTTAAGCCAGTTATCAGTAAAATCATGTTGAAGCTTCCGATATATTTAGACAATAATGCAACCACGGCAGTTGATCCGGCGGTGCTTGAAGCAATGCTTCCCTACTTTAATGTCCACTTTGGAAATGCAGCCAGCCGCAGTCATTCTTTTGGCTGGTATGCAGAAGAAGCCGTTGAATATGCCAGGGAACAAGTTGCAAAACTAATCGGAGCTGAAACAAAAGAGATTATTTTCACGAGCGGCGCAACAGAGTCTGATAACCTTGCTATCAAAGGCGTTTTTGAAACGTACAGCGGCAAAGGTAATCATATCATCACCTGTATTACGGAACACAAGGCTGTATTGGATACTTGCCATTACCTGGAAAAGCTTGGTGCAGAAGTGACTTACCTCCCCGTGCAGTCAAATGGGCTTATCAATATCGACGAACTTGAGTCTGCCATAAAAACGAATACGATTTTGATATCGGTCATGTATGCGAATAACGAGACCGGCGTGCTTCAACCGATAAAGCAAATCAGTGCTATCGCAAAACGGCATAACGTCTTATTTTTTACCGATGCAACACAGGCGGTAGGAAAAGTGCCGGTTGATGTGCAGGATGATGGCATTGACATACTTGCGTTAAGCGCTCACAAAATGTACGGTCCAAAAGCTGTTGGTGCTTTATATGTACGCCGTAAAAACCCGCGGGTTAAACTTTCAGCGCAAATCCACGGCGGCGGACACGAAAAAGGCATGCGAAGTGGAACCCTTAACATACCCGGCATTGTAGCCCTAGGCAAAGCGTGCGAAATTTGCCGCCTGCAAATGCAATTCGATTTTCTGCGCGTGAAAACTTTGCGCGACAAACTCGAGTATGCCTTACTTGGCCTTGAAGAAACCTTTCTTAATGGCGATCCAGAACAACGCCTGCCTCATGTCAGCAATATCTCTTTTAAATATGTAGAAGGTGACGGACTGCTCATGGCACTTAGTAAAACCATTGCCGTGTCATCCGGATCGGCATGCACTTCTGCATCTATTGAACCAAGCTATGTTTTAAAAGCTATGGGTGTTGATGATGATCTCGCCCACAGTACTATCCGGTTTGGATTGGGTAAGTTTACAACGGAAGAAGAGATCGACTATGCAATTGAGCAGGTAACCGGCACGGTAAATAAACTGCGTGCCCTTAACCCACTTTGGATAACGCATAAAGAAAGCATCGCTTAATACAAACGACCGGCGGCCTTAAATCGTATAAGCACTTAAATATATTTATAGTCAAGTTCAATCCATACCGGCCCGTGATCACTGGTTTTTTCCCAGCCACGTACCTGTCGGTCTACGCCGGCTTTTAGCAGTCGGTCACTTACCGCAGGACTTAATAAAAAATGATCTATACGCAGCCCGGCATTGCGCTCGTAAGCATTCCTGAAATAATCCCAAAAAGTGTAGATGGTTTCATCAGGATACAATTTTCTTATTGCATCAGTCCAACCCTGATCTACCAACTTCTTAAAAGCAGCGCGTGTTTCCGGCCTGAACAATGCATCATCAACCCAACGCTCGGGTTTGTATACATCTTTTTCTGTTGGCATTACATTATAATCGCCAGTGAGTACAACGGGCTTGCCCGATTGCAGCAATTGCGCTGCATGCTTTGTAAACCGCTCAAACCACTGTAGTTTATAATCGAATTTTGGCCCTGGTGCAGGGTTGCCATTTGGCAGGTAAAGACAGCCGATGATCAAGCCGTTTACACTGGCTTCAATGTAACGGCTGTGAAGGTCTTCTTCATCACCGGGCAATACACGGCGAATCTCCTGTGGTTTTTCATTGCGCGATAAAATGGCCACCCCGTTCCAGCTTTTTTGCCCGTGCCAAATGGCCTCGTAACCGGCATTGAGAATTGCTTGTTCGGGAAAATTTTCCTGTGGTGCTTTCAGTTCCTGCAGGCATGCAATATCAGGCTTGGTTTCTTCGAGCCAGCGCAGCAGCACGGGCAGCCTGCCATTTACGCCATTCACATTATAGGTAGCTATTTTCATGCGTCTAGATTTTGTGAAAACGAAATTCGGTATAAAAGAAACCTGTTCGAATGCTGGGCATATATTTTTTGATCCCGGCTTTTGAATAAGCATTAAGCTTTTCTTGCGTCGCACTCTTGTACAATTAGCCAGAAATTCAGCAAAGTCGGAAAGGACCGAAAGCCATTCCCACAACGATAAACTGCTTTCGGACTTTGGTTTCCCCGACTTATGTTCTGCAGTACAAGAGTGCGACGCAACAGTTGATGCTATGAAAATCTAAAGCCGGCTACAAAAATTAATACTGAATTAGTCTTTGCACATAATCATGCAATCTTGTTTTTGCTAGGAAGATTTTTTCTAATTCCATGTTGAAAGGAATAGGCGTATCGAGCGAGGCGCAACGCATAATCGGGGCATCGAGCAGTTGAAAACAATGCTCGCTGATCCATGCGCTAACCTCCCCGCCAATGCCACCAATGAGCGTGTCTTCATGCAATAGCAACACTTTGCCTGTTCTTGCAACTGCGGCTTTAATGGCATCGTAGTCGAGCGGTAATAGAGTACGGAGATCAAGTATATCGATAGAAATTTCGTTATGTAGCTGCGCATATTCCAAAGCCCAATGCACGCCGCTTCCATAAGTAATAATGCTTATGTCGGTTCCTTCCTGCACATGTTTTGCTTTGCCGATTTCGACCTCGTAGTAATCTTCCGGAACATGGCCACTCACGCTTCTGTACAATGCTTTGTGTTCAAAAAAAATCACAGGGTTTGGATCATTGATTGCCGCGATGATGAGGCCTTTTGCATCAAACGGTGTGGATGGGTAAACAACTTTTAAACCTGGCGTATGAACAAACCATGCTTCATTACTTTGAGAATGAAATGGCCCCGCACCAACGCCGGCACCCGATGGCATGCGAATGACCACGTCGGCATTTTGCCCCCAGCGATAGTGAATCTTGGCAAGATTGTTAATAATCTGGTTAAAGCCTACGGTTACAAAATCGGCAAACTGCATTTCCATCATGCTTTTAAACCCTTCAAGCGAAAGGCCGAGTGCGCTGCCAACGATTGCACTTTCACAAAGGGGTGTATTGCGTACACGTTCTTTGCCAAAATCGTTTACAAAGCCTTCGGTTATCTTGAATGCGCCACCGTATTCGGCTATATCCTGCCCCATAAGTACAAGGTTATCGTGTTGCTGCATACTTTGGTGAAGGCCTTCTTTTATAGCATCTATATAGCGAATGCCCTCACGGGTTACGGTATTGACTTTTGAAATTGCTACTGAACTATCAAAGATTTTTGATTCAAATTTTTTGTTTTCAATTGCCAGCTTTGGCGCGTATAAATCACCAAGTTCTTCTGCCGGATCAGGTTTTATTTCATCGGCCGCAAAGGCGATTTTCCATTCATCATCTATCAGTTGTTTTATTTCATCCCTCGTTTGCTGAATAAATTGTTCATTGGCGATATCGAATTGCAGAAGGTAATTTTCGAAATTCGCGACCGGGTCTCTTTGCCCCCACTCTTCAAATAATGCTGCCGGAACATATTTGGTACCACTGGCTTCTTCGTGCCCCCGCATACGAAAGGTCATACACTCCACGAGGTATGGTTTCTGTTCGCGGATGCAATAATCGCGTACCCCTTTTATAGTGTCGAGCACTGAAAGAATATTGTTGCCATCGATGCGTACACCTTCCATTCCATAGCCTTTGGCACGCTCAACAAGGCTTTCGCAACGGTATTGTTCGTTTACCGGCGTACTTAATCCATAGCCATTATTTTCAATAACAAATATTACCGGAAGGCCCCATACCGCGGCCACGTTCAACGCCTCATGGAAGTCGCCTTCGCTGGTGCCGCCGTCGCCGGTAAATGCAAGCGAAACTTTATTTTCCTTTTTCAGTTTATAGGCGAGTGCTACTCCGTCTGCGATTGCGAGTTGAGGGCCAAGATGCGAGATCATGCCGCAGATATAATGTTCCTTCGTACCGAAATGAAAGCTCCTTTCGCGGCCTTTGCTATAACTGTCTTTGTTGCCCTGCCATTGCATGAACAATTTATGTAATGGCATATTGCGGCTGCTGAAAACGCCGAGGTTTCGATGCAACGGCATTATCCATTCGTCACCTTGTAAAGCAAGTGTACACCCAACCGCAATAGCTTCCTGCCCGATCCCACTGAACCATTTACTTACCCTCCCCTGCCTGAGTAGTAAAAGCATTTTTTCTTCGATAAGCCTGGGTAACAGCAATTTTTTATAAATGAAAAGTAACTCGTCTGTGGAGAGGTTTTTTCTGTCGAAATACATGGCGGCAATTCTTTTAGACTATTGCGAAGATAGTAGTAAATAATGCTGCTGCAGCCAATTGGTTTTGCCGTAAAACAGGCGGTGAAAAATCACGCTTAATAATGGTAGTTGTACGTAATACGACGGTGTTGAACAAGACGATCTTGCAGCCGTTTTTAAACACATCCCTACAATTCGGTATTGCTGTAGGGGTTGCAGAATTAGAAATTTGCAAATCAAAAAACATTAAAATACCTTTTAATCAAACCAAATAATAACTCCCCATGAAAAAGTCAATGCTAATTTTTGTTTTAGCCATAACGGCAAAAACCTATGTGCTAAACGCACAGAATATTTTTCCTGCTTCTGGTAATACCGGCATAGGTACATTAAGTCCGGCAGCGAGTCTACAGGTAATAGGTACATCCCGGTTTGGAAGTGCCGGCAATTATGCCCAATTCGCCACCAACGGCCAACTTAGTTTTACAGGCACTGCCGGCTATAGCGTTGCTGGTAATAGATACGCATTTAGTTACAGTGGCAATCCTAATTACGGGCTATTTTTTAATTCTACCCTAACGCAATATGAGTTTCGCGATGGAAACGCTGTTCCCCGTTTTTATGTAAATGCTAACAATGGCAACGGTGTATTCTCTGGTAATTTAAAAATCGGGGCTTATACATTGCCCGCGACTGATGGCTTAAGTGGCCAGGTACTTACAACCAACGGTTTGGGGGCGGTCACATGGTCGGCCATACCGACTAACGACTGGAGCCTTACCGGAAACGGCGGTACATCTGCTTTAACTAATTTTATCGGAACCAAAGATGCTGTTGATTTTGTTGCCAGGACAAATAATATCGAACGGCTTAGGATCAAGTCAACGGGAGCTTCCAACTTCGCCGGCTTTCTTGGCGTAAATGGAACTGCGGCAGACACTGCAGTTTTAAAAGTAAATGCGGCGGGTTTGTATACGGGTATCGTAGTATCGGACCCTGGGAATAAAAATGTTTTATACAGCGTAAAGTCCGGCGACAATAATGGAATTTATATCATGAACAGTAACACCTCTGCTATCGCATCGGTGATCAAAGCCGTATCAAAATCAAACGCACGGGCAATCGAAGGTGTAAGCGATTATGCAGGCGTTGGTGTTTACGGTGTGGCCAATTACGGCGCCGGAGTTTATGGCGAAGACGGCGGCAGCGGAAATGGGGTTTCGGGCTATGGCAATACCGGGGTAGGTGTTGCTGGCTCCACCGGCGCAGGATTTGCCGGTATATATGGTTATAATAACGATTTGGGCGAAGGTGTTTATGGTCTTAGCTCGTATGGCATCGGTGTATATGGCGTTGGTGCAACCCAAGGCGTTTACGGGTCAAGTACATCAGGAGTAGGAGTGTATGGTTCAAGTAGCGCAGGCTCTGTTGCGGGCGGTTATGCCGGCAAGTTTGTTTCGTCTGCATACCGCGGCATATATGTTTCGAGCGCTACAGGCTGGTATGCCGGCTATTTCTCCGGCGATGTCTACGCCACGGGGGTGTTTCAAAGTTCCGATGCCCGGCTTAAGAAAAATATAAAAGATGTAGCCGGTGCCATGGACATCATTAACCGGCTTCAACCGAAGAATTACGAGTTCCGTAAAGACGGTATTTTCGCCAGTATGCACCTACCGACGGGTAACCACTACGGGCTGCTGGCACAGGATGTAGAGAAAATATTACCGGGTATTGTAAAGCAGGAGCAGTTCACAACAAGGGACAATAGTCTTCCGCAAACTTATACAGGGCCTACAAAGGATGGAAAATTAAAAAAGCAGGAAGGGCCCATTGCCGAACCCATGGATGTGAAAGCGGTGAACTATACGGAACTAATACCATTAATGATTAAAGGCATGCAGGAGCAAGACAAAATCATCAAAGAACAATCTGCAAAGATTGACGCATTGACACAGTTTGTTGAAAAGTTGTCGGCCAAACAAGTTACACAGGCAACTGCAGATGCGAGTGTCGCCAGTTCAATTAATATCAGCAACGCAAAGCTCGAACAGAATGTGCCAAATCCTTTGTCTGCAACAACAACCATCCGTTACTTTATTCCTGCCGGCGTGGTAAAAGCGCAACTGTTAATAAATAGTAACACCGGCGTAACTATTAAACAGGTGGCGCTGAATAACTCCGGCAATGGCGTTTTAAATATCGATGCCTCAACACTCAGTTCTGGTACATATACCTATACACTGGTGCTCGATGGTAAAGCCGTTGAAACAAAGAAAATGCTCGTCGTTAAATAAACCACAGCAAGCCTTGTAAAAAAGAAAAGAGCCGTAAGAATATGCGGCTCTTTTCTTTTAGTGTTATGTTTTGGTGATCGGCTGCATAGGCGCTGTCAGCATCTTTGCGTCGCACACTTCAGGGCCTTCTCAATACCGCTCATCCGGGGTTTGGGCAACGCCTTATTGGTGTATTGCTAAAGGTTTCCTGTCATCATTAAATAATTCCGGCTATATACTAACTCCATATTTTTGCGCTGCCATATATTATTGCCGTAATAAGATTAACATGCCATATGAAAAGGAATATCCTGTTTCTGGTGAACCCTATATCCGGCGGCGCAAAAAAAGATGCCGCATTAAAACAAATAGAAAAGATTTTTACAGCTAAAAAAATTCCGTTCCAGTTTTACCCAACCAACGCCCGTGGAGATTATGAGGCGCTTAAAGGGAAAATTCATAGCGAAACTATATCAGATGTTGTTATAATTGGCGGTGATGGTACAGTAAACCAGGCGGTGCACGCCCTGCACCAGGAGCCCGTGAAATTTGGTATTATTCCGTTTGGAAGTGGTAACGGTTTCGCATTTGCTGCGGGTATATCAAAAAGTCTATTGAAAGCGGCAGATGTAATCCTTGCAAACCGCTCCCAAAAGGTAGATGCTTTTAGCGTAAACAAACATTTTTCCTGCATGCTTAGTGGCCTGGGTTTCGATGCTAAAGTCGCACACGATTTTGCCAGCAAAGCAAAAAGGGGACTTATAACATACACTCAGCAAAGTGTACTTAATTTTTTCAAAGCGCAGCCTTTTCAGTTCGAGCTCGTTCACGACGATCTCACGTTTTTTACCGAAGCATTTTTTATCAGCGTAGCCAATGGTAATCAGTTTGGCAATAATGTAACCATCGCACCAAAGGCCCGTTTGAACGATGGATTACTTGATGTGGTTATAGTTCAAAAAATGAATAAAGCTAAACTGCCGTTTGCGGTGTTAAAACAAATGCGCGGTAATAATCACCTGCAGCAGTTCGTGGAAGACATGACAAAGAAAAACGTCATTTATTTTCAAACACCAGCTATCACCATCAAGAATCTTAAATATGCACCGCTGCATATCGATGGTGAACCCGTTGAGACTTCCGCAGAGATTGGCTTCAGCATCATTAAAGACTGTTTTGAATTATTAATGCCTGTGAAAAATTCTGCGACCAACTTACAGGCATCGCCTGCATTATAAAATATTAAACTGCAGGCAACCACTTAACGCTTCTTTGCTGTTTATTCTCCTTAAAGTATAATTTTAATATGCTATATCAGAATAGTATCATAATTTCCTTGTATTGTTAACCTAAAATAATAACGATATGAAAAAAATAGTTACCACCCTCTTTGCAATTTGTTTTATTTATTGTTCGTGCTTGGCGACCACCATTGTAATTACAGTAAAGAATTACCAATTCTCACCTGCTAACGTAAATGCGCTTGTTGGAGATGTTATTCAATGGAAATGGTCAAGTGGCACTCATACTACAACTTCAACAAATATTCCTATTGGTGCAGCATCCTGGGATAAGAACATTACATCAACCACTACTACTTATTCTTATACCTTAACCGTTGCAGGCACCTATAATTACGTATGCACTCCTCACCAGGACTTTGGTATGGTAGGCACACTGAATGTTACGAACGCTCTTCCGGTAACACTTACTTCATTCACAGCGGCTCCTGCGAAACTCAATACAGCATTGCTTGCATGGGTAACCGCCAAAGAAGAAAACACCAGTTATTTCGCGATTAAAAGAAGTAACGACGGAAGAAACTTTTCAGAGATAGGAAGAGTGGACGCAGTTGGAAATTCATCATTGGTACAACAATACAGCTTTGCCGATAATAATCTTGGCACAACCGATCCCTACTTGTATTATTCACTAGAGATAGTTGATAAAGATGGAAGAAAGGAAAGCTCGAAGATTATTGCCTTTAAAAATAATGCAGTCACTTCAAAACTGATCAGGAATATTAGCCCTAACCCGGTAAGCCTTCCCGGTCATCTGATGCTGCAATTCTGGTCCGATAAAACCGGAACATTAAATGCGAAAGTATTCAGCGGCGAAGGCAAACTTGTGCTGAATCAGGACATGGGCGCTGATGTTGGCCTCAATAATGGTCATATCCACCTTGGCGACCTTATGCCGGGAGTATACAATATCGTATTCACGATGGATGGCAAAAAGGAAACTTATAAAGTGGTGCTCCAATAATCAACAGTTATAAAAAAGTGCGGCTGATATAACCAGCCGCACTTTTTATTTTATATCAAAGTCAATAACTACCTTTTCTGTCACTGGGTGCGATTGGCAGGCCAAAATGTAACCCTGTTCTATTTCTTCCTGTTCCAGCCCGTAATGAACGTCCATTTTAACTTCCCCCTCAAGCAATAAAGCTTTACAGGTACAGCACACGCCACCTTTGCAACTGTACGGTAAATCGGCACCACTTTTCAAGGCTTCGTCAAGAATTGCGCGACCATAAAAGTCAACGTCGAAGTTGAACGTGATACCGTCAAGTTTTACGGTTACATCACTTTTTGTTCTGCCAATATTTTCTGCGATTTCTTTTTTTGTGTTCTGCCGCTGCAAGCCTGTTGTGTTGAATAACTCAATGTGAATTTTTTCTTCCGGCACTGCATTTTTTAGCAGGAAATCTTTTACGGTAAAGATCATTTGTTCAGGGCCACAAATAAAAAATTCGTCGGAATTTAACGGTGCGACCTTATTAAAAAGTGAGGCGCACTTCAGCGCATCAATTCTGCCATGGTTTATTTCGGCGTCCGTTATTTCACGGCTAAGCGTGTGAATAAGGGTAAAGCGATCGAGATATTTGTTTTTGATCGCCTCAAGCTCTTCGCGAAACATGATAGAAGCCCTGTTCCTGTTACCAAAAATTAAAATAAAGCTACTCCCGGGTTCTGTCGCAAGTGTTGTTTTAATAATGGATAGCACCGGTGTAATGCCGCTACCGGCGACAATGGCAGTATAGTTTTTTTTGTTGGCTGAAAACAGGCTCGTGTTAAAGTGACCCATCGGCGGCATTATTTCCAATTCATCGCCGGCTTTTAGCTGCTCGTTTGCATAAGTGGAAAAAATTCCGTCTTTTACTTTCTTTATTGCCACACGCCACTCATCATCCAAAGGCGAGCTGCATAGGGAGTAAGATCTTCTGACTTCTTCCTCATCAATAAAAGTGCGTATGGTCAGGTGCTGGCCTTGTATGTAGCTGAATTTTTCTTTGAGGCTTTCAGGTATTTCAAATAAAACAGACACAGCATCCGCAGTCTCTTTATCTACCGATTTTACGCGAACCTTCTCAAAGTGTACTGACATATTTAACTGATTTGTAGGTTGCCTTCGAAATATTGGCAGGCAGGCGATTTGCTGTTTTTTGCTGAACAGGGTTATGGGTGCACAAGAGTGCGACGCAACAATGTTTAATAAGTTAACCACAGCCGCCCGCCAAAAAAGACTACTTCTTTACACCGTGAATTAAAATCGTAAGCATGTTTTCTTCCAGTTCTTCGCCGCTGATTTTATGCGTGCTTCGCTGCCACGATTCTATACCACCGATGGCGTGCAGCAAAATAAGTACAGCTGTCGATGCATCAATCGGGCTTATCTGGCCTTGCTCAATGCCTTGCTGAATAACGTTTGCAAAGCGTTTGCGATAACTGCGGCGCTGGTTTTGATAGTTTGATAAATAGGGCTCGGCCAGGTAACGCCATTCCCTGTCACTCACATAAACTTCTTCAAAATTTTCGATCATTTGCTTAATGTGAAAGCGCAGTAAAACTTCCAGCTTAACGAGTGGTGCAGCGTCCATTGTTTCAACCATACTCATGTGCTCGAAGTAAACATTGGCCACATCAAAACAAATGTCGTGTAGCAGTTCAGCCTTCGACCTTATATGGTTATAAAGGCTGGCGGCTTCAACGCCAACTTTTACGGCCAGGTCGCGCATGCTTGCAGCCTTGTAACCTTTCTCCCGGAATAACTTTGCCGAGGCTTTAATTATTACTTCTTTGCGGGAAATGTCTTTGTCAGTTTGGATTCTTGCCATGTTGCAAAAATAACAATCATTAGCATATGATTTTTGAACATATTTTTTGGCCCGGCAATGGCCCAAATGGCATCGCCTGTTGCGTCGCACTCTTTTACATCGGGCCTTGTGGCATCAGACCCCATCCAAACAGGCACAGAAGGCATCAACCGAATTGAAGTATATTTTTTTCCCCTGGCCAGGAGCCAAATTTTTGCTGAACAGCCTGAAACCTTACTTCAAAAATTTTTTTTAACTGAGATCTCACCAGAATGCTGTTGGCGATATCACCCAGAAACCAGAATGGTATTTTGTAGTGCACAATGTCTGTCATTTCAACGCCGTGGTCGATCTCTTTAAAATGATGTTGGTGATGCCACAGACTATAGGGGCCAAAACGCTGTTCATCAATAAAGTATTTTTTGTCGACAACATGAGTTATTTCGGTCATCCAGTAAAGCGGGATACCAAGTAGCGGGCTTACTGTGTATTCTATAATCTGACCTGGATACATCACCTCACCATGATGTTTGCTCCTGATAAGAAAGCCAAGGTTTGGCGGAGTTATGTTTTTAAGATTGCCGGGCCTGCTAAAAAAATCCCACGCAATATCAATGGTTGCGGGAATGTTCTGAACGGTTTTTAGGGAGTATACTTTGCTCATTGAAGTTCTTTGGTTCAGTAAACAAAACTAAAGGCCATTGGTTGCAAAAAATGATTATAGTGCCGGATTTACGTTCAGAAAGTTTGGATTTGATGTCTGATTGTATTAGTATATTGCCAAAATTTATTTATATGCTTGAACCATGGCGCACAGGAAGAGTGGTGAAGATTGAAAATGTAAATACTTCCATCAGGCGGTTTTGGATCGAGGTTTCTGAACTGGAAAGATTCGATTTTAAGCCTGGGCAGTTTGTTACACTTGATCTTCCGATAAATGAAAAGAAAAATAAAAGATGGAGGAGTTACTCCATTGCGTCAACGCCCGACGGGTCAAATGTTTTTGAATTGATTATAGTATTGTTGGAAGATGGTGCCGGTACCGCATATCTTTTTAACGAGGTCCAGGTAGGAACAGAACTGTTGCTCCGGGGCCCACAAGGTATTTTTACATTGCCCGAACGGCTGGACAACGATTTATTTCTGATCTGTACAGGAACTGGTATAGCGCCCTTTCGTTCAATGGTTAACTATATACATGACCGCAATCTGCTTCACAAAAACATCTACCTCATTTACGGCTGTAGGAAGTTTAGCGATACGCTTTACGAAGAAGAACTTAAGGCGCTGACAAAAAAACTAGGCAACTTTCACTATTTGCCCGTTTACTCCCGCGAGCAACCTAGAGAAGGTATTGCTACAGGATACGTGCATGCCGTCTACGATCATATAGTACGTGAAAGCAAACCGGAGGCCTATTTCTTCCTGTGTGGCTGGAAAAATATGATCGACGAGGCAAAACAAAGAATTATGGCGTTAGGGTACGACCGAAAGGCCATTCATCTTGAATTGTATGGATAGGGTTACGAGGCTCTAAGGCCAAGTGTGGCATTGCCGCCTTCATTTTTTTGAATAATTTCTTCCTTTTCTTTCTTTATATCGGCAATTTGTTTTTCCAGGGAGAGAATTTTTGAATGATTTGATAGCATTTCATCTTCTAGGTGTAGTATCCTTTTTTTACTTTTAGCAATTACGCCGGTTTTAAGTAGTAACCCGGCAATAATACCAACTATAAAAGCCAATCCGACCGAAACAATCGAGTATGAGGAGGACGGAGTAAAAATGTCTTCAAGTAATGGCATAAGTTTCCAAATTAATCGTGAGCTCAATGTTCATCATAAGTACAGGATTTCAAAAAGACTACTTTATTTGGTCAGGTGCTAGTGTGCCAGGTCAGGTTTTTCGGTTTCCAGGTTGGTAGTTTCTAAAGCAAATTTAATATTTGATTTTTAATCTCACTCAACGGCACTCTTTTTTGCGTCATGCTATCCCGTTCCCGCAAAGTAACGGTGCCGTCTTCTTTAGTTTGGTGATCAACAGTTACGCAGAAAGGGGTACCAATTGCATCCTGTCTTCGGTATCTTTTGCCAATGGCATCCTTTTCCTCATAAAAGCAACGGAAATGGGGTTTGCATTCATCCATCAATTTCCTGGCAAGTTCGGGCAAACCATCTTTTTTAACCAAGGGTAGAATAGCTAGTTTGTTCGGCGCAAGTTTCACAGGAATGCGCATAACCACTCTCGTGTCGGTGGCCCCATCATCTTTAGTAATTGTTTCCTCGTCATATGCCTGGCTAAGTACCAATAAAAACATTCGGTCCAGGCCTATAGAGGTTTCTATAACGTAAGGAATATAGTTACCATAAGGTTTCCCCGTTTTTTCGTCTATATCGTTATCGAAATATTGTTGTTTCTTTTTGCTGTAAAGCTGGTGCTGGCTTAAATCAAAATCGCTGCGACTATGAATGCCTTCCACTTCTTTGAACCCGATCGGGAATTCATATTCAATATCACAAGCCTCTTTGGCATAGTGGGCAAGCTTTACATGGTCATGAAAACGATACTTTTCGGTCGGCGTCCCCAAATCTAAATGCCAGTTGAGCCTTTGCTGCTTCCAATGCTTATACCATTCTCGTTCCGTGCCCGGTCGCACAAAAAACTGCATTTCCATTTGTTCAAATTCGCGCATACGAAAAATGAACTGGCGTGCAACAATTTCATTTCTGAAGGCTTTGCCTGTTTGCGCAATGCCAAATGGCACTTTCATCCTGGCTGTCTTTTGAACATTAAGAAAGTTTACAAAGATGCCCTGCGCTGTTTCAGGACGTAAATACACAACATTATCATTCGGGTTGTCAGAAGCTATCGCGCCAAATTCGGTTTTGAACATTAGGTTAAACTGGCGGATATCTGTCCAATTGCTGGTACCGCTTATCGCACAGGTAATCTTGTTGTCTTCTATTAATTGCTTTAATCCGGTGAAGTCGTCTTTTGCGAGTAGGTCATCCATTGATTTAAGTAAAGCAAATTCTTCTTCTTTCCTGCCTTCGTGCGCCAGTTTATCTGCATGCGCTTCTAATAGGTGATCCACTCGGTAGCGTTTCTTACTATCCCTGTTATCAATCATCGGGTCACTGAAATTATCAACATGTCCGCTTGCTTTCCAGGTTGTAGGGTGCATGAAAATGGCAGCGTCGATACCGACGATATTGTCGTTCAACTGTGTCATGCTTTTCCACCAATGATCACGTATATTCTTTTTAAGTTCGCTGCCATAAGGACCGTAATCGTATACAGCACTTAAGCCATCATATATCTCACTGCTTGGAAATACAAAACCATACTCTTTTGCATGGGCGATGATCGCCTGAAACCTGTTCTCCTGTTGAATACTCATAGGGCGGCAAAGATAAATGATGACTTTTTCCTGTACAACTCCGATTTAACCGGCGTACAAACGCGCAAAAAGGATGGTATACCGAAAGTATGACCCCAATAAAAAACCACCTTCCGGTGGCTTCATTTTTTAGTTTATTCTTATTTTGATAATGGATAGTTTGTCTCCCCGACTCTTCATCAGCAAAGTTAAGCTGTAAGTTTTTGACCCTCCCAAAAGCTTGCCGGTCAGGTACATGGTGCCCTCATTTTCTCTTTGCGAACTAAGCTCGAAACCTGAGATCTTGGCTTCTTCAAAAAAGCTCTTTACCGTAATGGTAGCCTGGGTTTTACCAATATTTTTCAATTCATCTTTCTCTGGAAATTTTATATCGAGAAAGCTATCAAAATAGCTTGCGAACTGATTTGCGTTACCTTGTTTTAATGCCGTTACAATATTATCTGAGTCTCCCGGTTTCGCGAACACCGTTGTTGTAAAAACCAATCCCAACAATAACACTAAGTTTTTCATGTTTGTATTTTGTCCTATAAGGGATAGGCTAAAAGTATGCCAATTTAAAATTGAAATAATTAAGAAAATATCCCCAGATAAGCTGTTAGTCATTTTACTGTAGTTTTACAGCATGAAAAATAACAAAGCAATTCTGGTAATTATGGATGGATGGGGATTAGGTAAAGTAAAATCCTCCGATGCAATTCAACACGCAAATGTCCCTTTCGTAAGTGCATTATATGGTAAGTACCCAAACTCAACACTTGTAACCTGTGGAGAAGCAGTCGGCTTACCCGACGGCCAAATGGGCAATAGTGAGGTGGGCCATCTTAATCTTGGGGCTGGCCGGATTGTTTACCAGGAGTTGCAGCGAATCAATGTTGCCGTAAGAGATGGTTCGTTTGCAAAAAATGAAACATTGCTCAAGGCAATCAGGTACGCAAAATCGAACAATAGAGCGCTGCATTTATTGGGGCTTGTGAGCGATGGCGGCGTGCATAGCCATACAAGTCATTTGAAGGCGATTTGTGACGTTTGTAAATCAGAAGGATTAAGCGAAGTTTATATCCATGCCTTCACCGATGGCCGGGATACCGATCCAAAGAGTGGCCTTGGTTTTATAAAAAGCCTTCAGGCTCATTTGAATAATTCCGTTGGAAAAATCGCTACTGTCAGCGGCCGCTATTATGCGATGGACCGCGATAAAAGATGGGAAAGGGTCAAACTTGCGTGGGATGCGCTGGTTAACGGCAACGGGAAAAAGGCCACCGATGCCATTCAAGCAATTGAGCAATCATATACAGCTGATGTAACAGACGAGTTTATTCTTCCGACTGTAATCGTTGCTGAAGACCAATTGCCACTTGCAACCATTCAGGAGGGTGATGCAGCCATTTGCTTTAACTTTCGCACAGACCGCTGTCGCGAAATTACGCAGGTGCTCACCCAAACAAACTTTTCCGAGCTAGGTATGCATACGGTAGGCCTGCATTATACTACCATGACTGAATATGATAGAACTTTTAAAAATGTTCATGTCATATTTGAAAATGATAACCTTAACAATACAATTGGTGAGGTACTCGCAGCAAATAACAAGAAACAAATACGCATTGCCGAAACTGAAAAGTATCCGCACGTTACTTTCTTTTTCAGCGGTGGAAGAGAAACCCCTTTTGAAGGAGAAAGCCGGATTATGGTACCATCGCCCAAGGTGGCCACCTACGACCTTCAACCCGAAATGAGCGCGGTAGAGATAACGGATAAACTTGTTCCCGAAATAGAAAACGAAACTGCCGACTTTATTTGCCTTAACTATGCCAATGCAGATATGGTTGGGCATACCGGTGTTTGGCAGGCCGCGATTAAAGCAGTAGAAACGGTTGATATATGTGTAGGGCGTGTTGTTACAGCCGCGCTGCAGCATGGCTATACCGTTTTCCTTACGGCCGATCACGGCAATGCTGATTATCTAATCAATGAAGATGGCTCGCCAAACACGGCGCACACCCTTAATCTCGTGCCTTTGTTCGTGATAGACAGCACCTGGCATGGAACTTTGAAAAGTGGTAAACTGGCAGATATAGCACCGAGCATTTTAACCATGATGGGTTTGCCAGTTCCTGCACAAATGACTGGCGACATTCTAATTGGTTAATAGGCTGCGAGGCTGGTTACTTGTTGGCCAGGCATAACATATACTATTAAGCCTGGTTGCGTCGCACTCTTGTACCGCTGTACATGGGGCAGCACTTTTATTAAAGACTTTATTGCAGCAACTTTGTTCGCAGATAAAAACTTCAGGCCCGGGAATTGCTCACACTGGTAATTTTCGGGCCTGAAACTTTTTTATACATCAGTATACTTTAAACAGTAAGCATACATAGTCAAAAGGCTGGGCTTACCAGCCGAAGATGGTTATGATGCACAAGAGTGCGACGCAACGAAGTTTAATTGGTTGCCAACAGCCGGGTACCAGATACTTTTTCTGCAACCCTTTTAGCTGGGTATAAGCGCTTATTATACGTCTAATCTTTTGCGTTTGCTGCTATATGCAGTGCAAATGCCGCAATCGCTGTATCTTTAAGAATATTGATCAACGCCAGCTGCCTGTACTCGTCGCTGCTACCATTAAGAAAGTTTGGTACATGAATAATAAGCACGAAAATAAGCAACATGGCAGCCAAAAGGTAACCTGCCAGTTTTACTTTTTTGTTGGTGATAAAGGCGATGGCCGCTAGAATAAAAGCAGCTCCGGGAATATAGATCCAGATATTACCGGGAGGTAAAAACGACGGCACAAACGAGATAAGGTTTTGCGGATACATGAAATGGTAAATTCCGAATACGATCATTATTATTGACAATAATGAAATGGAAATGCGGGAGATGAGATGCTGATCCATGGCCGGTGGTTTTAATGAAATATTAAGTTACCATATTGTTTTGATTGTAGCTATTTTTTACGCGGTTTTATTAATTACCGCGCTATAGTGTAGGCAAAATTATTTTGAATTAATTAAGCTGTTTTAAATGTACATTTCAGACATTATTTAAACACCTATTTTATATGAAGATTGCTTTTCATGGAGCTGCACGTACCGTAACAGGATCGAAACATTTATTGACGTTGAATAATGGGAGGAACATATTGTTCGATTGTGGCCTTTTCCAGGGTCTCGGCAAACAAACCGATGAGTTAAATGCCAGTTTTGGTTTTGAAGCTGCTGCCGTAGACTACGTGCTTCTTTCTCATGCCCATATTGATCATTCCGGGCTCTTGCCTAAGCTGGTAAAAGATGGGTTTAAGGGAAAAATATTCTGTACGCCTGCAACCAAAGATCTTGCAACTATTTTGTTGCTCGATTCGGCCGAGATACAACGAGATGATACAAAATTCATTAATAAAAAAAGGGCGAGGACCGGCCTGCCCCCATACGAACCACTCTATACACCAGAAGATGCTGAAAGCGTTTCCCCGCTTTTCGAAACGATTGAATACAATAACTGGTTTACGATAGAACCCGGTCTTGATGTAATGTACAGCGATGCCGGGCATATTATTGGAAGCGCGGCAGTTCATGTGCGGATAACGGAAAACGGGAAAACCACACAGGTTAGTTTCAGTGGCGATGTAGGCCGCTACCGGGATATTATTTTAAGATCTCCGGATGTATTCCCACAGGCTGATTATATAGTCATCGAAAGCACATACGGCGACAGTCTTCATGAAGACGTTTTCGATTCACCCGATCTGTTGTATGGTTGGATAAAAAAGACTTGTTTCGAAAAGAAGGGCAAGCTGATCATTCCTGCATTTAGTGTTGGTCGCACACAGGAACTGCTCTATTTTCTAAACCTGTTATTTAACGAGCGGCGATTGCTGGGAACAAAAGTTTATGTAGACAGCCCACTAAGCAAAGAGGCGACTGAAGTGGTAAAAAGCCATCCCGAAAATTTTAATAAGCGGCTGAGAAAACTAATGGAGATCGACTATGATCCCTTTGCTTTCGACGGCCTGCAATTCACCAAAACAGTTGAAGAAAGCAAGCAACTAAACGAAATAGCCGAACCTTGCATTATCATATCTGCAAGCGGCATGGCCGATGCGGGAAGAATAAAACACCACATCGTTAATAATATTGGTGATAGCCGGAATACCATATTAATGGTTGGCTACTGTGAGCCGAATTCCCTTGGAGCAAAACTTGGCAACAAAGCACCTGAAGTAAAAATTTTTGGTGAATATTACAAGGTGCGTGCTGAAACAGGCGTTATGCGCAGCATGAGTGCTCATGGCGATTACAACGATCTTAGCCAGTTTCTTTCCTGCCAATCGCCTGCCTCTGTAAAAAAACTATTTGTGGTGCATGGAGAATACAACGTGCAGCTTGAATTCCAAAAACGACTGGAGAAAAAGGGCTTTAAGAATGTTATCGTACCTGCGATGCATCATGTGGAAATGTTAGAATGATCAGTTCGCGTTAAGGCTTATTATTTTTTGCCCCCCGGCTTTTGCAAACCATGGCAACGTTCCTTGCGTCGCACACTTGTACTGCAAACAATAAGCAGCAACAAGTAGTTTTAACCGATCATTTTCCAAATTAATACTATATAAGAACTGTTACATAAAGGCAGCAGTCACACGTTTTAATTGTAATACTAATACTACAAACGGTATAGCCACGTTGACAGTAATATAACCGACCTGTCTATTTTTGGAATGCCGATTCTGTCGTTACTTTGATGTATAAAATTAAAACAAGCCCCGTTGTAAGAAGAAAAGTGGAAAAGAAAATTCGGGTATAATATTTCGACAGATTTAGTTGCTTAAGTGAATTTTAAGTCATATATTTTTTTTAAACCAGAAATTAGCTATAAGTTGCCAATCCAATTTCCTAAACCTTAAATCCTTAGTAATGAAAAGCCTTTTATTGTTTTTCCCAAGTACATATAAACCCTAGGCCAAAGCCTTCACAAATAGTTTTACCGTTTATGTTTTGATGTAAATTATTTACATCAGGATCTTTTCGCTGTATCTTATTCACAATGCTTAGGGCATTTGATGAGAACGGAAAAGGTTTCGTTCGGATCATTAACAAAAAACGTCTATGTAATACAGAACCAATACAGAATTTAATATCCAATTATCCAAAAATCCTAAATATGAAGAACTCTCTACCCAGGATCTTCGTGGGCATGCTTTGCCTGATCTATTCATCTTTGTCGGCGCAGGTTACCGACACAAACCATTACAATTATGGTATCTGGCAATCCTTCGGAAATCCAATTGCAAAATCTACCGCTCCTGAGATCAAGGGGCGTCTTGTGAATTTCAGGTGGGCCGATATTGAACCAAGCCCCAACGTATGGAATTGGGTCGCTATGGATACCGCGTTTGCGAGCCGGTCAAAAGACAGTCTGCCAATTATTTTCCTTGTATACACCAAACAGGATGCTCCTGATTGGTTGTATTCAAATGGGGTTCCAAAGGTGAATGAAAAAGACGCATCTGGTAATATTACCGGCTGGTCACCGTATTATGCGAATGCGCAATACAAGAGTTATTTTAAACGAATGATCGATTCTGTATTTATTCACGTAACGGGTTTACCCGATTCGATCCGTTCGAAAATAATTGCTGTACAGGCATGCTTTGGCAGTACTGGTGATTACATTAGCTATAAAGGCACTGTGGATGCCCAGTATAACCTTACCGCCAACGACTTCTTCATATTGTTTAAAGAGTTTACACAAAAGTATTACGATGACTATAAGAATACGAATCCTAAAATCTATATTCTTAGCAATCCTCAAAACAATGGTCCCAACCAAATGAACTGGCTTACCGCAAATACACCAGGTGGTTGGATAAAAACAGGTAGCCTTGGTAAAGGTTTCCAGTTAAATGATGAGGTTACAAAGTCTTCATGGCTATATCCTATTTTGAATACCCCTCAAAATGGCAATTGGGTTCGTGCCCGTTGCGAAATAACGGGTGATGGAGTTAACCAGGGATGGTGGTTAAAAAGCCCATACAAAAACATGTTTACTTTAATGTGCTATGGTATTTACTGGGGCCTTGATTGGAGCAACCAGGATAACAATTTTATTCTTGACCATGCTTTTGATTCTGCCTTTGGTATTTATAATCGTTACGCCGGACAAAAAATTCCGGATCAAAGCGTTTATGCAATGTGTATGTTGAAGGATGCGCTTGATGCATCAGACGCTGTTAGATTCCCTGCTTCACAATATGGCACGGTAGCCAAAACACAGAACCGTTTCAACAATGTTTTGCAGCCATTCATTCCTTATGGCGCAAAACTCGAAGATCCGGCAAACGCGTTGCTGAGCGAGATTTTTAATCTGGATGCTACAGGTACAAATGATGTAGGCTGGGGAATTTTCCCAGGTAACTACGATCGCTTTTTGCACCAGTTGAATGCAAATGCTACCAGTGCAGGTTACTGGAATATTTATACTGCCGATACAACCTCCATGTTTGGTCGTTTTGCGAGAGGCTTTGACCTTGCTAAAGGCAAAGATGGTTTGTATTTCGACCTTGACAGCGCCTTTTTAAGTTATGCTCCATTAAATGCAAAGTATCCAGTAGAAGTGGAAATAACTTATCTGGATAGTGGCTATGGGAAGTTTCAAATTTATTACGACTCAAAAGACGATGCGAACAAGCCTTCTATACAGGTTTCATGCAACAACACAAAAACCTGGAAAAAAATATCAGTAGCATTAAACGATGCATATTTCGGTAACCGCTCTGTGAATGGTTCTGATTTCTATGTAAAAAATGCGGGGACAGAAAATGTTATTTTCACATTGGTTGAATTGAAAAGGGCCACATCTGATTTTTCAAATGTTGGCGTTATTGCTTCGCCGATGGCCGCTTTTGATACTTCATGTTTAAATAGCGTTGCCCAAACAAAATCGGTTACCGTAACTGGTTCCTTCCTCGATGGTTCCGATGTTAAGATCGGACCTTACCCAGGTTGCAAGTTTGCTACCACAGCAAACGGTATTTATGCAGATTCTATTCTCCTTACTGGTTATGGTGCCAATTTTAATATCGGCTTGTATACACAGGTTCGCACTGACTCTGTAGCGGATTACAGCGGCATCATCCCTGTTATGGGCGGTGGCGATACACTCGGTATCAATATCGTTGCAGTTATTGTCAACAGCAGCCCCCAGCTTAATCCTACGATCCATAATGTAAGTTGTTACAATGCCAAAGATGCGTCGATTGACCTTAACCCTTCTGATGGCACTGGTCCATATACTTACAGCTGGAAAAATACAGGCTTTTACAAAAATACCACAGAAGATATCAATGGCCTTAGCCCTTCAGATTATACAGTTACTGTCACCTCATACGCAGGTTGTGCGACCTCAGCTACTTACACAATTACGCAGCCTGATCAATTGCAGGCAACGGTGATAGATGACGAAATGTATTGCAAAAACACAACAACAACAGTACATGTGACTGCAACAGGCGGAACATTACCTTATATAGGCACTGGTGATATGGCAGGCATTAGTACAGGTACCGCGACATTTACGGTTACTGATGCCAATGGTTGCACAGATACAAGGTCTACTTATGTAAATAACGGGGTTAATGTGGCTCCTGGAAAACCTGGAACCATAAGCAGCCCGGATGCAGATGCGACCGGTTTGTGTGCCGGAGGTGATTTTTCCTACTCAATTGCAGCTGTTTCTACCGCCACTTCCTACACATGGTCATTACCAGGCGGATGCAGTATTACTTCTGCAACAAGTGACAGCACAGGAATAATGCTGAATGCACCAAACAGTTTTAGTACAGGAAGCTTATCTGTTACAGCAAATAATGTATGCGGAAGCAGCATTGCATCAGTGAAGACCATTACAGGCGCTCCGGGTGCACCGGGCGCAATTTCAGGTACTTCATATGTGCTTCCTTCACAGACTGGCCTTGTTTACAGTGTACCAGAGATCGCAGGATTGACATATACGTGGACGCTGCCCGCCGGCGCAAACATCCTGTCAGGACAAAACACGTCTAGCATAAACGTTAAGTGGGGAACCAACTCAGGAAACGTGACGGTGAAAGCAAACAATAGTTGTGGAATTTCAACCAATACCAATCTCTTCGTAACTGTTGCAGGAAGCACATTTGTTTCTACAGTGGATAACTTCCCTCAGTTCGATACAGTTTGTGCAAATGGCATGAGTTCATACAAATCTTTCAATCTAAGTGCGTCCGGTTTGAATGGAGATAACGTTACAGTAGGGCCGGTTGATGGATTTAAGTTATCCACCTCTGCAAATGGAATATATACCGATACAGTCATGTACGGTGGTTACGGAACAACACTGAACAAACTTATCTATGTGAAGTTCGCTCCGGGTTCAGTAGGTGCGTATAACAATTCAATCCCAATCTCAGGTGGTGGCGCTGCTCCTTTAGGTATTGGCGCAAGTGGTATTTCAGTTAACAGCAGCCCCGCATTATCTGCTAACATTAGTAATGTAACATGTAACACATACAAAAATGGATCAATAGATCTTGTTGTAAATGATGGTACAGGACCGTTTACCTACAGCTGGACTGGCGGTTTCCAACCTACATATGATGCAGCAGCTCAGGATATCGCGGGCCTTTCTCCAGGAACGTATACCGTTTCAGTTACCTCATACGCTGGTTGTAAAATCTCATCAAACTTTACCATCACTCAACCTGATGCTTTGGTTGCATCAGCCAATGAGGAACCTATGTATTGTAAGAATTCTACCACTGTTGTTCATGTAACGGGTAGCGGCGGAACACTTCCATACTCAGGAATAGGCGACATGCCTGGTTACGCAACTGGAAATGCAACATTTACTATTACTGATGCGAATGGTTGTAGTTCAACAAAAACCATTTATGTTAACAATGGTTCCAATGTAGCTCCTGCAAAACCTGGAACAATTATAGGTGCCGACGCAGATGCCACTGGTATTTGCGCAGGTGGAAGTTTCAGCTTCTCCATCGATCCTGTTGCAACAGCCAACTCATATACCTGGACTGGCCCTAACGGAAGTACAGTGGCTAGTTCAAATTCAGACGGTAGCCAGGTTGTATTTAATATACCATCCGGAATATCTTCTGACTCAGTGAGAGTAACTGCAAATAACGTTTGCGGTGCAAGCACAGCAGCGGTCAAAACACTATCATCAACCCCGGGCAAACCGGGTGCTATTTCAGGTCCTGCAGCTGTTCTGCCTTCTCAGGCGGGTGCTGTTTACAGTGTTCCTGCCGTTAGTGGCCTTGCCTACAAGTGGACAGTCCCTACCGGATCTACAATAGTTGGTTCGGCTACAGGCTCAACCATTACTGTAAATTGGGGAACAAAGGCGGGTAACGTAACAGCTAAAGCTCAAAACAGCTGCGGTATATCACTCGTTTCTTCACTGGCAGTTTCTGTTTCAAGCGCCGTATTTGTGCCTTCTGTTTCTTCACTACCAACATTTGACACAACTTGTGTTGCTGGTCTTAGTGCAAACAAATCTTTCACATTTAGTGTTTCCGGATTGTCAGGGGCCGCCGTAATAGTTGGGCCAGCCGCCGGATTTAAATTCTCGACGACAACAGCCGGAACATATACTGATTCATTAACTCTGACCGGTACAGCTTTTACTAACCAGAACGTGTTTGTGAAATTTAACCCGGTTAATGCAGGTGCAACCAATAGTACCGTATCAATAAGAGGTGGTGGTGCTCCTTCTGCCGCAAGCGTGGCTCTTTCAGGCAATGCGCTTCTTTCAAGCCCTGCACTTTCAGCTGCCATTACTAATATAACATGTAACGGCCTTAAAAACGGAGCAATAGATCTCTCATTAAGTGGCGGCACTGGCCCATATACTTATAACTGGACAGGTACAGGAACTTACGATCCAAGTAAGCAAGATATTTCTGGTCTTTCTGCGGTTAACTACACAGTTACTGTAACTTCTTATGCGGGCTGTACTGCAAGTGCTACTTATACAGTCACTCAACCTGCAGCTATAGTTGTTAGTCCTGTACAAGATCCAATGCTGTGCAAAAATGGTACGACAACAGTTAATGTGACTGCAACCGGAGGTACATTACCTTACACGGGAACAGGCGCCTTCCCTGGCATCAGCGCAGGATCCAAATCCTTTGCTGTTACCGATGCGAATGGATGTGCCGGAACCAAATCCCTCACAGTGGCTAATGGTGCTGGATTACCTCCTTCCAAACCAATTGCTATCAACAGCGCCGCTGCCGATGCAACCGGTATTTGTGGCGGCGGTACGTTTGCCTTTGCTATCGATCCAGTGTCTGGTGCAACTTCCTATTCATGGATACCACCATCAGGTAGTTCAATCGTAACAACAAGTCCTGACGGAACACAAGTTACCATTGCAATTCCTGCCGGTAAGACAACAGATTCTGTGCGAGTGGCAGCATTGAATAGCTGTGGTACAAGCGGCAACTTCGCCAAAACAATCACTGCAGCACCTGCCAAAACATCTGCTGTCAGCGGCCCAACTGCCGCCCTGCCTTCACAGGCCGGTCTAACCTACAGTATCACTGCTGTATCTGGCTTATCCTACACATGGACTGTGCCTACAGGGGCAAGCATTACCTCAGGCGCAAATACTGCTACAATAATTGTTAAGTGGGGAACAAAAGCTGGTAACGTAACAGTAAAAGCTGTGAATGCATGCGGCAGTTCCGTAGTCACATCGCTCGCGGTAACATTGGCCAACACAGCATTCAGTCTTTCAACTACATCATTACCGGCATTTGATACTGCATGTATCGGCTCCCTGAGTGCAAACAAGTCCTTTACATTCAGTGCAGCTGGTCTTAACGGAACCAATATTGTAGTTGGCCCGCTTGCAGGATTTAAATTCTCTACAACAAGCGCCGGTACATATTCAGATTCACTCATACTTACCGGTACTGCTTTCACTAATCAATCTGTATTTGTAAAATTCAACCCTTCCGTTGCAAAAGTGTACAGTGGCAATGTGGTCATCAAAGGTGGCGGTGCAACAGCTGTTTCAGTGGCAGTAAGTGGTGTGGCAGTAAGTTCAAGCCCTGCTTTGTCTGCAAACATCACCAATATTACCTGTTCAGGTTTAAGCAATGGTGCGATCAATCTTACTACAGCCGGTGGCACTGGTCCTTTCACTTACAACTGGACAGGCGGTGGCGCAGGTGCAACATATACACCGACTGCAGAAGACATCAGCGGACTATCTGCTTCAAGCTATAGCATTACAGTTACCTCCTATAAAGGTTGTACAGTTGTGGCTTCCTACACGGTTTCACAGCCTGCAGCGATTGTTGTAACTCCTGTCGCAGACGCAATGGTTTGTAAGAATGGAACAACAACGGTTAACGTAAGCGCCACCGGCGGTACGCTTCCGTATACGGGAACAGGTGCATTCAACGGAATAGGAGCAGGTGTTAATTCATTTACAGTTACAGACGCGAATGGTTGTGTTGGAACCAAGTCACTCACCGTTGCAAACGGTACAGGCGTAGCTCCTGCCAAGCCAACAGCGATCAGCAGTGCTGCAGCCGATGCTTCAGGTGTATGTGGTTCCGGCAATTTCAATTACTCAATAAGTGCAGTTGCAACAGCAACATCTTATACGTGGACACTGCCATCTGGTACATCGATCGTTTCAGGCGCAGGAACAACGGCTATCAGTCTTACACCGCAAACAGGCTTCCTCAGTGGTAACTTATCAGTTGCTGCGGTTAATAGCTGCGGATCAAGTGCGAGCCTGGTAAAAGCCCTCAGTTCTTTGCCTGCAACAACAGGAGCAATTACCGGACCTGTATCAGTTACAGCTCAGCAAACCGGCCTCGTTTACAGTATTGCAGCAGTTTCTGGGCTAACTTACAACTGGACTGTTAGTGGAGGCTCAACAATATTATCAGGACAAGGCACTTCATCCATTACCGTAAAATGGGGTAATAACTCCGGTCTTGTAAAAGTAACTGCAGGTAACAGCTGCGGAACCTCAGCAACAACCAGTTTAAGTGTTACAGTTGGCGCGGCATTCGCTTCTTCATCCAGTGTGGAAATTACCAATAATGTTGCAGTAGCTCCGACAGCCGTATATCCAAACCCTGCAAGGGATATCGCTTACGTAAGATTCAATGCAGATAAGGAATACAAGTATACGATCGAAGTGTCTGACCTTACGGGCAAGCCGGTTATCCGCACAACAGGTAATACGATCAAGGGAACCAATACAATACATATGGACATACATAGCATTTCAAATGGTACTTATATAGTTTCAATCTTCAACGAAAAAGGCGAAAGAAAAACATTGAAACTTGTTAAAGAATAGTTGAACCCAGCCCTTTTAAACACGAGCCTGCCGATGCTTTGCACGGCAGGTTTTTTTATGTACCTATGCGATCAGCTGAGTTTTATATTATCGTTGATAACAGGTATGGTAAAATTTTTCCGTGTAGTTTTTTATTACAGTAAATTTTCTAATTCCCTTTCCGTGCCTGGTGAAATTATTATGTAGCCAGCATTGGGTTTTCATGGCAGCGGCGCTTGCGTCGCACACTTGTACGTTCCTGAATTTGTGCTACAGGCATGGTTACCAAACACTCCATAAAGCAGGTGGCGAAAAACTGGTTGTACAAAACTTGGGGCAGCCTCTTCCTGCAAACAGGGTCTGTATACAGTCTCTATAAGGTCTCTGTAAAGTTGGTGAAAAAGTGCCAATAAAAGGAAACATTGCGTGGGTAGTGTTGGTAGCTTGAACGACGCGAAAAGTTTTAAAGCTGCTACCCTGCAGTAGATGTCCCGGTAGCCCTGCAGTTGGTATTTCAATATTCAGTCAGCCGTATCCCGGTAAACCCCAATGGTACAAGCATGAGCGTCTCCTTTGTTATGTTGCCGTGGATTATGCAGTTGAAGAGTGCGACGCAACCAAAGCTCAATGCCTGTCATCAGCCTGGCTCAAAAACATTCCTAAAAAATGGTAACGGGTAAAATTATTTCCCAGTTGTTTGGGCTGGCACCAACAAGATCATTATCCAGCAGCCGGCTATACCGTAGCCCAAAACTCAGCGGTTGCTGGTTCCACCATTTTGTGTCAAAATATATTTCAGCACCTGCTGATCTCACCTGGTAATTGGTGCCTGTTCTTAAACTTTTGAGGTTGGTATAATCATAAAAAACATTCGCCCGTATACGTTGAAAATATACCATTTGCGCAAGGCCCCATTCGGGGTAGAACAAAGGAAAATGATAGTTAATACCAACTTTAAGCATACGCGGAAAATTAAGCGCATCGTATCCCCGGCTTAAGGGGAAATTATTGGTAAATGCGTATTGCTTTCCCGTGTCGCGGCTTTGATAGGCTGCATTAATAACAAAGCTGTGTGTCTTCGCAAATCCCGGCAAATAAAGATTTCCGCTTACCAGCAATTGACGCGCCTCAATGCTGGTAACACTTCCGCGGTACTGGATTGCGATAGTTTGCGCCCATCGCGGGTAAATTTGCTTGTGGGCTTTTTGTACCTGCCCGCTGTAAGTAATGCCGGCATTGATATAGTTGATATCGTTCAGCAATTTTTTGCTGTTGGATTTCCACTGAATACTGTTCACGTTATAAGAAGCCGACAGGCTAATACTGCGATACTGCCTGCCTCCTGTAAAATTTAATGGAAGGCGCAGGCCGGCAGCGGCATTGGTTTCATTCCAGAATAAGGTTGTGTCTTCATTATAGGCTGCATTCCTGTTCCATGTTTGATGTGCGTCTATAAAAGGCTGCACGTACCAGCCACCGTACTGGGCAGTGAAACCAACACGGTTATAATGTTCATTTGCATTGTACGTATAGTACAATTGGCTTTGAAGCGTATTCAAAACATTTTCGCCATAGATATTGAACGAGTAGTCAGGCGGATTTAAATACGGGTTCCAACTGTGAAAATTGAAAGGCCTGAATAGTTTGGGATAGTCTTTAGAAGCAAAGGTTGAATCATCCAGGTGCTCAAGAAAATGGTTGGCAGTCACGTTAAATGCACGCTCAACGTACAGCCCCTTAAGCCCACTGGTTGATTCAACCGGCTGCCAGGCTGCATTGGTCGCAGCAAGCCGGTAGCCATCACTGGTAAAAGCCGAAACGATCAATTGGCCGCCGGAAGATAAGCAACCCTGGTATAACCCTGTTTTGTAGGAGGCCAGCTTATACTGTCTGTTTTGTTTTGTTACATAGGCCCAAATTTCATCGTTGCCTTTGTCGGCGCAGGAATAAATAAGTGTATCGCCATTCACAACAGGATAACCAAGCAGGCGATTGGTAAATGGCAATAAGGTTACTGTAGTGTCTGTAGTATTGTTGTTAAGCGGCTTTTTCAGCAGCGCCATTTCGCCTCGCTCATTCCTGTCAAGCACATAAACAAACTGGTCGTCGTTTGAAAATTTCGGGTAAGAAAAATAGTGGTCTTGCTCATCTTTCAGGGAGTATAATATTTTGCCATCGGTATCCATAATCCGCAGGTAACATTCCTGCGATGGCGTATTTTCTACCGCGGCTACAAGCCTGCCGTTATGCGAGATGTCGGGTGAAAAATATTTTGCTTTGGCTGCTATCGTTTTTGAACTGCCATCTTTAATATGCAGCATTTTGATATTGCTGAAATTTTTGTTGCCCCACCTTTCATCGGGTTGATAATAATTATAAATGATGATGCCATTGTTGTAGGAAAAATAATCATCCGTGCCGATGTCCTTCACCGCGATCTTCATTGGCAAATGGTCTTTGTTCAACCTGTAAAAAGCAGGTATATCCGTATACGAGGTTTTTAAAACGATAAGCGACCCCTCTTCTCCCGGGTATGGATATTGGTAATTGGTAACATTGAATTTTTTTATGCCGGTCAGCCAATTAAGTCTGGATAGTGTAGGTGTGTCTCTCCATTGCGCTTTATAATAATTGAAAGCATCATTGACAAATCTGCTGTACTGCTTGCCTGTTTGTTTTTTTATGGCACCTTGCATCGGGTAAAACAGCGGTTTAAAAGACGCAGCATCTTGCGTTACACTATGCCAGAAGTCGTCGCCGTATTGCTCCCGCCCGTAGGCGGTAAGCAGGTAACCGAGTTCATAGTGACCGGGAATATAATTCCGGTAAGAGCCGTTACGTAACTGGCTGTAGTTGTAGTTACGGTTATCGTAGTATAAACTTTTGTAAGGGTTAAAAAAATAAGGCAGCCTGCCGCGGCCCTGCGTACTCATGAGTGTTTCATTATAAACAGCATCACCTTCAAAAAACCAGTCAGGGATGGCCGCCGCGTTTGCCAGCGCTCTTCCATTTTCACCGAACAAAACCGCCATTGTTTTTGAAAAGCCTACATTAAAATTGCTGTATTGCTGCACGTGCCTGAATTCGTGAATGGCAAGATTGTCGGCCCAATGTTGCGCACCAAGTTCAAAAGTATTTTGCGGTGGCATAAGATAAAATTCACTGCGGTATGGAGCCAGTTGAACATAAGCGTTTGAAATGGTTACGTCATTTTGCAACACGATATTTATCTTTTGAATCCTGCTGCCAATAGAACCGCTGTAATTACGTTGTAGTGCATGTGTTATAGCAGCAACGCGGTTCGCGGTACGCTCAAGTCCTTCTGGAAATATGATTCTAACCGTATCGGTATTGATCTGTTTCCAGTGAACAGAAGATGGATTGCCACCGAATTGCTGAGCTGTGGCAACATGTGTAAAACACAAAACAAAAACGAGCAGCAGATAATGACCGGCTTTGTGCATCCTTTTTTTTGTGAAGATAATGCGAAATAAAAACCATCCGTTGCTGGCGGATGGTTTTACAATATTCATTAAGATTATCTCAGGCCATTACTGCATTTGTCAGGTGCACTTTGGTCATCTCGTGGTAATGGTTTTGCAACTGGTGTATATACAGAGCATGGGGGTTGTCTCTCCTGTCTTCGCGATACCACATTTCCATGCTGGAAAAATCGTTCTCTTTTGGTATCACCAGCCTGAAAGCGCCTTTCTTATATTTTACCACGCCATCGTTCATAACCTCTTTTGTGAAGTTGAGCTTTAGCATTTCCTCATCACTGATCGCTATCGGGTAAAGGTCTTCAGGTTCGTACCAGAATTCCTGCACATCCGTTTCAACACAAACCTGTTTATCATCGCGGTTGATTTCGATCACTTCGCCATTTCTGCGGGAACCTTCGTATGCTGCTGTAACGTAGTCGCCCATTTTAATTTCATTGAAAGGTATCATATGCAATCGTTTTTTTGAGATATTAATTTACGACTCTTATCATTCACCAAAAAAAGTTTTTGTTACCAGGCAGTTGATTCTTTGGGCGTCGCCGCTTGCGTCGCACACTTGTACGTTCGGTTGGTGAATCGGCAGCGGAAGCACGAGACGGTAACCTACGACGGCACTGCGAAGTCTTTTACCCGCCTACCCGTTTTGATGACTTCCCTGATCGGTAAAAATTGTACATGCAGGCCGGTGCAATACTGCGAACCATTTATACAACCGTTGATTGTTTGTCGGCAGGAAAAAATATCTTTGGCAGTAACAACAAAGCATATGAAGATTATAGTATCGGAAAATTACGAAGCGCTCTCCAGGCAAATTGCTGCCGATGTTGCGGAAGTATTGATCAACCTAGAAAGGCCGTTGTTTTGCCCCACATCGGGCGACACGCCAAAAGGGCTTTATGCGGCGTTATTGGATTTGCAAAAAGCAGGCAAAATCAATTTTAGTAATTGCCTTTTTGTTGGCCTCGATGAATGGACAAACATGAACGGCGAAGACGAAGGCAGTTGTCGCCAGTCGCTCGATGTGCATTTTTTCGGGCCTGCAGGCATTGCTGCTGAACAGGTTTGTTTCTTTGATGGAAAGAATACCAACGGCGAAGCAGAGTGCAAAAAGGTAGAAGATTTTATTGCAGCAAATGGTGGTATAGATCTCGTTGTACTTGGGCTCGGATTGAATGGGCACGTTGGAATGAATGAACCGGGAACCCCGGCCGATATTCGTTCGCATGTTTCAATACTCGATCCACAAACAGCACAAACCGGCCAAAAATATTTTACCAGGCCCACGGCGCTCGCCACCGGCTTAACACTTGGCATAGCAACGCTGTTAAGCGCAAAACATATTTTTTTAATGGTGAACGGAAGCCGCAAGGCTGCGATTGTAAAGCATGTGGTAGATACAGATGCTACGGAATCCATTCCCGCTACTTTGCTTAAAGGCCATCCCGGCTTCCACATCTACCTCGATAAGGCTGCTGCCGCATTTATCGAATAATTTTTGCTTCCTGTAACTATGCGAATGGCTGCCCGTTTTTTAATGCTGTTTAATTGCTTCTGTGTATCTTCAATTACATTCGTGCCGTAAAAAGAAATATTTGAATGAATATATTTGTTAGTGGAGCAACAGGATATATTGGTAATAATCTCGTAAAAAGGCTGGCAGCTGAAGGACATGTTATTCATGCGCTTTGCAGGTCATCAGGTAAGGCGCATCTTTTAGCGCATCCAAACATAATAATATTTGATGGCGATATAAACAGTTACCCGGCGGTCCTTGAGGCAATGGCCGGGTGCAGGCAGGCTTACCATCTTGCCGCGTTTGCAAGGGTTTGGGCGAAAGATCCTGCTATTTTTTATAAAATAAATGTAGAGGGCACGAAGAACGTTCTTGATGCTGCCCGGGAAGCCCGCGTTGAAAAAATTGTGTTTACCTCTACAGCTGGCGTGCTCGGGCCGTCCGCCTCAAAACCTGTTTCAGAAAGCGATAAACGCATTGGCGACGTGATGAATGAATATGAGGATAGTAAAACAAAAGCAGAACTGTTATGTACTAACTACCACAAGACATACGGCATGCATATCGTTACAGTAAATCCTCCGCGTGTGTATGGCCCCGGTGTGGAAAGCGAAAGCAATGCTGTTACCAGGTTGCTTAAATTCTTTATAAAAGGCAAATGGCGCATTATGCCTGGCGACGGAACAAAAACGGGCAGTTATGTTCATGTGGATGATGTGGTAAATGGGCATATACTTTCCATGGAAAAAGGAAGGGCCGGCGAGCGGTATATCCTGTCCGGTGTAAATGCATCTTACAAAGACTTCTTTGCACTTGCGATGAAGTTATCAGGCAAACAGACAAGGCTTTTTAATTTTCCTGTATGGCTCATGATATTTTGCAGCTATTGCTTTTTGGCTTGGACCAAAATATCCGGGCAACCTCCGCTCTTAACCCCGAAATGGGTCAGAAAGTATTTGTACGACTGGTCGCTCAGCTGCGAAAAAGCACAAAAGGAATTGGGATACAGTTATCGTTCATTGGAAGAAGGATTGGCACAAACCATCGCATGGGTGAAGCAAGGTGGAAAATAGCCGTATAACATTATAATTTTTTAACACTGTTGCAAAGGAATCAAGATGTACACATTAATTACCGGAGCTAGTTCAGGAATAGGTAAAGCACTTGCCCTTGAATGCGCCTCTAGGGGTATGCATCTTTTGCTGGTCGCCTTACCCGGAAACGAACTTTCGGGGCTCGAAAAGGAGATTACCGGTAAATACCGGGTCAACTGCCACTCGTTTCCAATCGATCTGTCTCAACGTTGCGCATCATCGCAGGTACACGATTGGGTAAAAGCAAACGATTATAAGGTAAACGTGCTCATTAACAATGTAGGTGTTGGCTCTAAAGGACCTTTTGAGAAAATTTCAAAGGAATTTTACTATACTCAAATCAATCTCAACATAACGGCCATGTGCATTATGACAAGGCTCTTTTCCTGCGAGCTGAAAGCAAATGCACCGTCACACATTCTCAATGTCGGCAGCCTTGGCGGTTTCTTTGTGCTTCCGGAAAAGACGGTATACACTGCTACAAAAGCATTTGTTTATTCTTTCAGTCAGAGCCTCCGTTCCGAGCTAAAACCACAGGGTATCAATGTTAGCGTTGTTTGTCCGGGTGGTGTCGATAGCAACGCAAACACCATTGCCAGCAATAAAGACCTTAAAGGAATTGCAAAGGCGTCCATCTTAACCGCCGAAGAGCTGGCAAAACAAACCATCAGCAATATGCTAAAAGGTAAATCGGTTATTATTCCCGGGTATGTAAATAAATTCAATTACGGGTTAAGCCGCATTGTCCCAAGATTTATCCAGCATATTTTTATCTGTCGTGCATTTAAAAATGTAAAAAAACACAGCTACTCTTAGTCTTGCCAGCACCATCACTCCTGGCGGCTTTGCTTGCGATGATCCGTTCAGCTGCTCTACTTCAGGCGGCAGCAATATACTGAAAGCCGCGAGTTGTTATTACCAGGAGAACATCGGCTTACTAACGACCACACAGGTCAATGGAAGTTTGTATTCATCAGCAGGATGCTACAGACAGAAAAACCAACCAACAGGAATACGCCCAATCCCAGCAATATGCCCTGGCCCACTTGTTTCTTGTCGGGTTTGGTACAATAGACTATCCCAACTATAAGCTGGCCTATCAGTGAAAGCAATACCAGCATGATCAACACAGGTATAAAGATCAGCAGCAGCGAGGCAATATTAGCGCCAATGGTTAACAGGGCAGTCTTGACAACTTTATTCATAGTGCGGCAGGATTTGTTCGTTTGTCAATTTACAACAACTTTACGCAATGGCATTTTTTCCAGCCTGTAACTGTTTTACGTAAGCCTCTTTCTCATCGCGGTAAAACAGGTTCATCGTTTCGAAAGGAATGATGCGCCCGTCTTTGTGCACAATATGCACGCAGCTTTTTTTAATTGCCCTCACATCAAAATCGTAGGCATCGATGAACCTCATAATAATGATACGGAAAAGATTGTCATAGTTAAGGCCAGGTGCGTAAATCTGCGGCAGGCAGCACATCAGCTCTTTAAAATTCTCTTCCACCCTGTCAACAGAAATGCCTGTGCTGAATATCTTCAGCATTTGTGCATGCAAGGCTTCGTCCTGCTCATACACGATCGTATTGCGGCTGTTGTTAAGTAATTCAGCAGGGTCAACATAACGTGTCATGGAAAATACTTTGCCGGCCAGCTTCAAAGCATAGCCCATCACCAACGCATCCGGGTTGCATGGAACCGGAATAAGATCGTTTGGTTGAAATACATTGGTCTGATCCAGTATTTTAGTGCGTACATCCGTCATGGTAATCCTGTCTTTTGCCGGATCAAAATTTTCAAGCCTGCCCGCGGCCTGAACCGGCTGAAATGTAACACCTCTTACACATTTTTGCTGCAATGCAAAATCAATGATCTTTCCTATCTCGTCATCATTTAATCCTTGCTGCAACGTAACAACAAGCGTTGTGGACAGATTTACTTCGTTAAGATGTTCGAGCGCCTTTAACCGCACGCCGGTGAGATCTTCTCCGCGCAGCTGTTGCAACACTTCGGGTTTGAAAGAGTCGAACTGGAGGTAAATCTCAAAATCGGGTGCATAAGAGGCCAGCTTTGTTGTGAACTGAGGATCTTTGGCAATCCGAATTCCATTTGTGTTGAGCATTAAATGCCTGATGGGCTTCTTTTTTGCTACATCGAGTATTTCAAAGAAATGAGGGTGCACGGTTGGCTCTCCGCCACTTATTTGTACCACATCAGGAGAGCCTTCATTGGCAACAATAATATCCAACATTCTTTCAACTTCTTCCACCGTGCGGTGGCGCCCGTGGTGCGGTGAACTCATCGCATAACAGGTAGGGCAAGTAAGGTTGCAGCGATCGGTGATTTCAACAACGGTTAAACAGCTGTGTTGTTCATGATCTGTACATAAGCCGCAGTCGTAAGGGCAACCGTAATGCGTTTTAGTATTAAACTTTAACGGTATTTCCGATGGCTTGTTATAGTTGCGGATATTCTTGTAGTACGCTATATCAGTTGCGATAAGTACTTTGCTGAAGCCATGTTCCGGGCAATTCTTTAGCATATAAACATGGTCGTTTTGAAAAACAATTTTGGCATCAACCCTTTTTAAACATTCAGGGCAAAGGCTTATGGTGAAATCATAGTAGGTGTAGTCTCTTTCGGGCATGGACGTGGTTTGTTGTTTTGCTGAAACCTGTAACAGGCGTACAATTTTGCGACGCAACAGAAATCGCTTGCAAGGCAGAAGCCCGGCTCCAAAAAATCTGCTACGCTATAATATCTTTAATCACTGTTCCGGCAACATCGGTGAGGCGATACCTTCTTCCAAGATGTTTGAAAGTAAGCTTTTCATGATCGAGGCCCATAAGGTTAAGCACCGTTGCATGGAAGTCGTGCACATGCACAGGATCTTTTGCGATGTTATAACCAAAGTCATCTGTTTCGCCGTAAACGATGCCGGGTTTTACGCCGCCGCCGGCCATCCATACCGTAAAGCAGCGTGGGTGGTGGTCACGTCCATAATTGTCTTTGGTAAGTGTGCCCTGGCAATAATTGGTGCGACCGAATTCACCACCCCATATCACGAGTGTTTCATCAAGCAGTCCGCGTTGTTTAAGGTCGGTGATCAACGCCGCGCTTGCCTGGTCCACATCCTGGCACTGCCCTTTTATCTGGCCGGGTAAATTATCATGGCCATCCCAGCCCTGGTGATACAGTTGAACAAACCGAACGCCATTTTCAGAAAGTTTTCTTGCGAGCAAACAGTTCGCTGCAAAAGTGCCGGGTGTTAAACAATCGGGGCCATACATTTTTACGATTGACTCGGGTTCTTTTGAAACATCGGTTACTTCAGGAACGGCCGTCTGCATGCGGTAGGCTAATTCATACTGCTGCACTTTTGCATGTATTTCCGGGTCGCCAAATGCTTTATAATTCTCATCGTTCAGCTCGGCTAATTTGTCGAGCATTTTCCTTCGGTCATCACGATTGATCGCATCGGGATTGTTCAAATACAGCACCGGGTTCTCCCCACTGCTGAACTGTACACCCTGGTGAATGGAATCAAGAAACCCGTTGGTCCAGAGTTTTGAATAAACACCCTGGCCATTGCCTTTTCCTTTAGAAAGTAATACACAAAATGCAGGCAGGTTGGCATTCTCCGTACCAAGGCCGTAGCTTACCCAAGCGCCCATACTCGGCCTGTTACCCACCTGCGCACCGGTTTGAAAGAAGGTTAGTGCAGGATCGTGGTTGATCGCTTCGGTGAACATGGTTTTTACGATGCACATATCATCGACCACGCCTGCCGTATGCGGCAGTAATTCACTTATCCATGCCCGCGATTCGCCGTATTGGTTGAAATTAAAAACAGTCCCTGCCAATGGAAATTTTGCCTGGTTGGCCGTCATACCGGTGAGGCGCTGGCCCATTCGGATCGATGCGGGCAGGTCTTGCCCATGCATTTGCTGTAGCAATGGTTTGTAGTCGAACAGGTCGAGCTGCGAGGGTGCTCCATTCTGGAAAAGATAAATAATGCGTTTTGCCTTGGGGGCAAAATGCGGTAACCCCGCCATTACAGCTTCTTCCTCGCTGCCTTTAAAAAGATCGGGTATAAGCAATGAACCCAGGGCAACGCTGCCGATGCCAAGACTCATTCTTGATAAAAATTTCCGGCGGTTCATTCCGAGTCCGCGTTCCAATACTTCTTTTTGCATAAAATATCTTGTTTAGCAGCTTTTGTTTTTTATGGCATCGTTCCTTGTGTCACTCACTTCAACTCCTGGAACAAGGATCATCAATTCACTTGTTTACCCGCTTACCAGTTCACAGGTCTGGATAACTTGTAAACTTGCGAACCTGTAAACTTATAGATCCGTAAACGCTTTATGTTTTCGTAATACTCTCCTCCAGGTTATAGATCATTTCAATCACCTTCATCAATGCTGCCGATTGATTCGCGTCTGTCTTGTCGTTACTTTTATATTCACCCACTTTTAAAGTGGTATCAGCACTCAATTTTTTCTGCTGGAACGCTGTCAGCTGATCAGTATAATACCCGTTGAGAATACCCATTTCTTTTTCTGACGGGTGGCGGCAAACGATCAGCCTGAATGCGGTTTCAATCTTTTCCTTTGATTGAGAGTTTTCTGCAGCCAGCCTTTGTGCCATTACTCTTGATGCTTCGAGCACAGTTGGATCGTTGAGCATGGCAAGCGCTTGTAACGGCGTGTTTGTTTTAAGACGCCGAACTTCACACTGGTCACGGTTGCTTGCATCGAACATGGTCATGATAGGCGGAGGAACAGTAAGCTTTATAAAAGTGTACATACCCCGCCTGTATAAATCCGAATCGTGATCCTGTTTGTATTTTGCGAGCACGCCGCGCCCTGATGTTGCTGCTTCCCAAAGACCTTTGGGCTGGTATGGTTTTACACTTGGTCCACCGATCTTCGGATTAAGCAGGCCGCTGCTCGAAAGAACCATGTCGCGGATAGATTCAGCAGGCAACCTGTTTCTCGGGCCGTGAGAGAGGTATTTGTTTTCCGGATCTTTTTCTTCCTGTTCTTTTGAGATCATATCGCTCTGACGGTAAGTTGCCGACATCACGATCTGCTTTACGAGGCGTTTGATATCCCAGCCATGTTCCATAAAATCAACCGCCAGCCAGTCGAGCAGCTGTGGGTGTGATGGCAATTCGCCCTGCATGCCAAAGTCGCCACTTGTTTTTACAATACCGCGCCCAAAAATTTCCTGCCATAGCTGGTTTACAAAAACACGTGCGGTTAAAGGATTGTCTTTATCAACGGTCCATTCAGCAAGTCCGAGCCTGTTGCGGGGGAATTTGGTGCTGTCGAAATTCATGATGCTCGCAGGTGCTGCCGGGCGCACTTCGTCGGTAGGTGAAGTGTATTGTCCGCGGCGAAGCACATAGGTTTTGCGCATGGTGTCGAGCTCACCCATAACAGAAACCATGAGGGAGCCGGTGTCCTTTTTTGAAATATAATTAAAGGTCTTTTGGATATCACTGTCGTTGATATACAGTATCGGGTTTTTGGCCGGTTTCGATATGCTCACATCTCCTTCATAACCCACTTCTTTGGTGTTGTTGAAAAACGCCAACAGGCTGTAATAATCCTTTTGAGAGAATGGATCGTATTTATGATCGTGGCATTGTGCGCATTCGATAGTAATACCCATTATGCCTTTGCCATATGTTTTTGTTTTATCAAGCAAATATTCTATACGGTATTCTTCAGGAATAACCCCACCTTCTTCGGTGTATTTGTGGTTGCGCAGGAAACCTGTCGCAAGTATTTCTTCCTTTGTTGCATTGGGCAGCATATCGCCGGCAATCTGCCAGGTGAGAAACTGGTTGTATGGCATGTTCTGGTTGAAAGCATGTATCACCCAATCACGCCATGGCCATTGTGAGCGTATGTTGTCGTCCTGGTAGCCGTAAGAGTCGGAGTATCGGCCAACATCCAGCCAATGAAGCGCCATCTTTTCACCGTATTGCGGAGTGCTCATTAAAGCATCCACCATTTTTTCGTAAGCATTTGGACTATTGTCAGCAAGGAATTTATCCATGAGACTGATGGAGGGTGGAAGTCCTGTGAGATCGAAGCAAACCCTTTTTAGTAGTCTTTCCTTATCAGCTTCTGGGTTTTGTTTTAACCCAACCTGGTCGTTTTTGTTCATGACAAAATAGTCGATCTCGTTTACCGGCCATTTGCTGTCGCTTACTTGCGGAAGAGAGGCTCTTTTGGGAGCAGTGAAAGCCCAATGTCTTTCATACTTAGCTCCCTGTTCTATCCATTTTTTGATAAGCGCCACTTCAATAGGCGTTAATGCAGACAAATGTGAAGCCGGTGGTGGCATCATAAATGAAGTGTCGGTCGAGGATACTCTTTTATACAGTTCCGATATATCGGGTTTGTATGGAACCAGCGCATAAGCGCCTTTTGTCTCTTTGAGTGCGGCATAAGCGCTATCGGCAATATCCAGCCGCAGCCCTGCTTTTCTTTTGTTTTTGTCGGGCCCGTGGCAGGCATAACATTTATCAGACAGTATTGGCCTGATGTCAAAATTGTAACTCACGGTATCGGGCATGGAAGAACTCCCTGTTACCTCATTTGTGTTACAGGAATTCATCAGCAGCAAGGCTGAGGAGGAGACTACGATAAGAATGCTGAAAATGTACTTCATGGTAGATGCTGGCAAACCTCATAAAACTAATAAAAATTGTTGAAGTGCGCTGTTTTTGAAAACAGAAATAGAATTTAAAGACCCGCAAGTAATCTGCCAAACCTGCTGCGCACCGATATGCAGTTACAAGTGTGCGACGCAACGATGCTGCCATGAAAACCCGGCGCCGGGATCATAAAAAACCTGCTGCAACCTCGGCGGCTACACTAATCCCGGAGTTTACTGCAAAAAACAATTTTGGCGGGTATTTCGCGGTAACTTTAAACAAAAGGGTTAAATGGATTGGCACCAGATGACAATAGAGCAGGTGATGGCCCAATTGGAAACAACGGCAGATGGGTTGACGCAACAGGAAGCGGCAGCGCGCCTGCAAAAATATGGCCCCAATACTTTGCAGGAGAAAGAAGGCACGCCTGCGCTGTTGATTTTTTTCCGGCAATTTGTTGATGTTATGATATTCGTCCTTATTGTGGCTGCGGTGGTGTCGGGATTTGTGGGAGACATCAAGGATACTCTTGTAATTATCGTTATTGTACTGCTGAATGCCGTTATCGGTTTTGTACAGGAATACCGTGCAGAGAAGAATATGCAATCGCTCAAAAAACTGGCTGCGCCAAATGCTATGCTGGAACGTGAAAAACATAGCATCGCGGTTACTGCCGCTGAAATTGTGCCGGGCGATATGGTGCTGCTCGAAGCGGGAAACATCGTTCCTGCCGATATGCGTATTTGCCGGTCTGCTTCCCTAACAATTGATGAGTCGGGCCTTACGGGTGAATCAGTGCCCGTTGACAAAACAGCTAAAAAAATTGTTTCGGGAGAAGTGCCCGTTGCTGACCGAAGCAACATGGCCTACAAGGGAACGGTGGTATTGCATGGCAGAGGAAGAGCCGTGGTCACCTCAACTGGTATGCAAACCGAACTTGGGAAGATCGCCGGCATGTTGCAGCAGCAATCACCCATGACACCCCTGCAACGCCGGATGAGTGATTTCAGTAAAAAGCTTTCAGTGATCATCCTGGCCATTTGCACATTGCTTTTTGCCGCAGGTTGCTTACGCGGCGAGCCTTGGGTTACGATGTTGCTTACCGCCATTTCTCTTGCAGTTGCTGCCATACCCGAAGCCCTGCCTGCTGTAATTACCATTTCATTGGCGATAGGAGCCAAAAGGCTGGCCGGGCGCAATGCGCTTACCCGTAACCTGCACGCGGTAGAAACACTTGGCGCCGTCACTTATATCTGTACCGATAAAACAGGCACGCTTACCCAAAACAAAATGACTGTGAAGGAACTCTGGACCCCCCTGCCGGATACCACTGCCGCGGAGCCCGAAGCGATGTTCCTCCTGCTTGCTATGCTTAACCACGATGTTAAGGAAGATCACCGAAACAACCTGAGTGGAGACCCAACTGAAATAGCCCTTTACCGCTATGCAGCAGCGCAGAGACCCGAACTGAAAGACGAGCTTGAATCTTTTCCACGCGTCGCAGAAATACCATTTGATGCAGAAAGAAAATGCATGACCACAATCCATCACTACAATAACCAATTTCTTGTAATAACCAAGGGTGCTTTTGAAGCTGTGCTGGCATCGTGCAGTGATGGTTTAGACAAATACGCTATAAGCAGGCAATCAGACGCTTTGTCAACACAAGGTATGCGGGTTATTGCTTACGCAATGAAAATACTCGATGAACTACCCGAAGAAATAACTGTAAAGCATATAGAAAATGAACTTGCATTTATAGGCCTCGCAGGTATGATCGATCCTGCACGTCAAGAAGCGGCCGGTGCAATTCAGGAATGTAAAACGGCTGGCATTACTACGGTAATGATAACAGGCGATCACCCGATGACCGCGCAAGCCATCGCCACCACGCTTGGCATTATTTCAGGCAATAGCGACGAGGTGGTAAGCGGTGTAGCACTTGCGGCAATGAGTGAACAGGAACTGGAAGAAAAAGTGGAAGATATCAGGGTCTACGCAAGGGTTTCCCCGGAGCAAAAAATGCAGATCGTAAAAGCGCTGCAAAGGAAAAATCATTTTGTTGCCATGACAGGCGATGGTGTTAACGACGCACCATCTTTACGCGCTGCCAATATTGGCGTGGCGATGGGTATTGCCGGAACAGATGTTGCCAAAGAAGCCGCAAATATGACCCTGCTTGACGACAATTTTGCAACGATTGTAAATGCGGTGAAAGAGGGCAGAAGAATATACGACAACATCCGCAAGTTTGTAAAATATATCCTCACCTGCAACTCCGCCGAAATACTGGCGATAGCCCTTGCACCAATGATTGGTTTGCCCGTTCCCTTATTACCAATACAAATTCTTTGGATCAACCTGGTTACCGATGGCCTGCCTGCACTCGCACTGGCTTTTGAACCTGCCGAAGCAAACATCATGCAGCGGCCGCCTCATAAGACTAATGAAAGCATTTTTGCTGGCGGCATGGTTTATCATATTGCCTGGGTGGGTATGCTAATGGCTGCATTGACGCTCGGTACGCAGGCTGCTGAAATTTACCTGGGTAGCGGCGACTGGCAAACAATCGTTTTCACCGTGTTGTGTTTCGCGCAAATGTGGCAGGTGCTTGCTGTACGCAGCGAAACAGCTTCATTGTTTACACAGGGGTTGTTAAGCAACAAATTACTCACGCTCTAGGTGCTGCTCACTTTTCTATTGCAACTGCTGCTCATTTATGTGCCCGCATTCAACGATATCTTCCATACAAAACCATTAACGGTGACAGAATTGCTTACAGCGATTGCTGTTTCGGCTGTTATTTTTATCGCGGTGGAGACGGAGAAATTTTTCAAGCGCAACAAAGAAGAAAGACAGTTATGGCCCAGGCTGCCGGTTAACTATTAAGCTTTTGTTGCGTCGCACACTTGTACGGCTGAATAAATATCCGGCAAACGGGGATTGCAAACGAAAGCATATCTTACTTACCGGCAGTGCCTTTTCATGATCTGATCAGTAACGTTCGGAACGATGCACTCGGTGATGCCTGATAAGCCGGCACTTCAGCAGAACCGGCGATGACCGGTGCGGGGAAAGCTTACCCCAAAATTCTCAGTTTTGCATAGTTAAGCATGATCTTCTTTTCACCATTGTGTTCAAACTTAACGGTGGCAATAGGATTGTGCGAAGCGCCTTCCATTTTTATTACCTCGCCAAAGCCAAATTTTTGGTGCTCTACTTTTTGCCCGGCCTGCAAACTACTCGTGTCGCTTGGAATAAAATCTTCGGATGGTTTATGCTCCACCACTTTTGGTGCTGCAGGTTGGGCGGGCAGGTAAGATGGTTTTTTATTCGCGTCCTGCCGGGCCGGCGGAGGACCGTACTGTCGTTCTGCCCTTGCAGCTGAGCCGAAGCCCCCATTCATGCGATCGAATGCGGATGCGCTACCGAAGCCGCCGCTGTTGCTTTGGTTGCGTGCGCCACCGCCCGAATAACTTTTATCAAGATAATCTTCCGGAAGCTCTTGCAAAAAACGACTGGGTTCGTTTTGCACAAGGTTACCAAAGCGGTAACGAGAGTTGGCGTAGCTTAACCATAGCCTTGTTTTTGCCCTTGTTATGGCAACATAAAATAATCTTCGTTCTTCTTCCAGTTCTTCCCTGGTATTGATACTCATGCCGCTGGGGAAAAGCGTTTCTTCCAACCCGGCAACAAATACGCACTGAAACTCTAGCCCTTTTGCCGCGTGCACGGTCATCAGTTTTACCACGTCGGCATTTGGGTCTTTTTCATCAGCATCGGTCAGCAGGGTAATTTGTTGCAGGTAAGCAGCCAGGCTTTTATCGCCCACTTCACCGTCTTCCTCGTTTAGCGGCGTTTCTATCCATTCCTTTATACTGTTCAACAATTCCTGTATGTTTTCGTATCGGGCAACACCTTCTGCACTTTTATCGTTGAAGAGTTCTTTTACAAAATTGGTTTGTTTGCCAACATGAAAAGCTAGCTCATAGGCATTGTTTTTTGTGAGCATGCTCTGGCAGCTGCGGATTAGCAAAACAAAACCTTCAATCGACTCAAGCGTGCCTGCCTTAAAACCAAATTCTTTTGCACGCTCTAATACATTCCACATGGTAAGGTTGTTTTCATTGGCAAAAAGAATCGTCTTGTCGATCGTTGTTTTGCCAATGCCACGAACCGGGTAGTTGATGATGCGTTTCAATGCCTCTTCATCGTTGGGGTTTACAATCACCCTCAGGTAGGCGATATAATCTTTTATTTCTTTGCGCTGGTAAAAACTAATACCGCCATAAATAATATAGGCAATGCCCATGCGGCGAAGGCTTTCTTCGAAGGCGCGGCTTTGCGCATTGGTGCGGTATAGGATGGCAAATTCTTTATTGCTGTAATGGTTGCGGAGTTTCTGTTCCTGTATAGCGTCGGCCACAAATTTACCTTCATCATTATCCGTCATTGTCCTCACCAGCTTTATCTTTTCACCGGTACTGTTTTCGGTCCAAAGATTTTTGGGTATTTGCCCCTTGTTATTGCCAATAATTTCATTGGCTACGTTCAGAATGTTCTGTGTGCTCCTGTAATTCTGCTCCAGCTTAATAATAGATACATCATCATAATCTTTCTGAAACTGTAAAATGTTTTGAATAGTGGCACCACGAAAACTGTAAATGCTTTGCGCATCATCACCCACCACGCAAATATTTTCATGCTGTGCTGCCAGCAATTTAATAATCTCGTACTGCGCAGGATTAGTATCCTGGTACTCGTCAATTAAAATATATCGGAATTTACTCTGGTATTTGATCAGTGCTTCGGGGAACAACGTAAGCAGTTTATACATATTAAACAACAGGTCATCGAAATCCATTGCACCATTTTTAAAACAGCGTTTTGCATATGCGTCATAAATCTGCGCAGTCAAAGGTCGGTTGCTGCGCATATCTTCCTGCTGAATATAATAATCGTTGCGGTATTCTTCAGGCCCTACCAACGCATTCTTTGCAGAAGAGATACGATTGTAAATGGTATTGGGCTTATACATTTTATCGTCGATATTCAATTCGCCGATCACTGTCTTTACAACACTCTTTGCATCATCAGTATCGTAAATGGTAAAGCTGTTGGGGTAGCCAAGCCGATGCGCTTCTGCACGCAGTATTCGTGCAAACACGCTGTGAAAAGTGCCGATATATAAATTCCTCGCTTCGTTATTGCCAAGAATGTGTTCAATACGCTCTTTCATTTCTTTGGCCGCTTTGTTGGTGAAAGTGAGCGCCAGTATATGAAACGAATCAACGCCATTTGCCATAAGGTGGGCAATGCGTGTAGTTAGTACTTTGGTTTTTCCACTGCCGGCGCCGGCCACGATCATCAGCGGTCCGTTCACATGCAAAACTGCGTCCCGCTGCTGTTCATTCAATCCATTCAGGTAATCAATCATGCCCGCAAGTTAAGCTGATAAACCGAGCCGTTAAAATGGCTGCAGATGCTGTGGAGAAATTTTGTGAACCCGGCTTTCTGTTCTTTGTGCGCCTGTAGTTGCGTCGCACTCTTCGGGGCCTTTGGCCATATTCAACAAAAAAATGACACCACCGTTTGTGCTCTCATAAATCATTGTCAAACAAAATCTTCAGCCACTTTTAATCGCCGCGTTTAAAAAATGAAATACTTTTATAGCCATTTCTATATAATCCAATCCCATCATAGAAAACCTGCAACTTCTTTATCCTTATTGCTGTTTACCAACAATTTTTAAAACTCGGACAAAACCTGACTATTCAATGCATGAGTCCCTCATTCGCATTTTAATCCCCTTTTGCTATGAGAACACAAACTGTACCCCCGACGACTAATGGGCACAAGTTATTTCAGCACCGGCCAGCCGCGCCAATGCAATTGAAGAAAAAGATCGCCCGTAGGTCTGCACTTAGACTATTCATATCATTGATTGTACTGTTCACCGGCGTGTTCAATACAGGCTTTTCACAGCAGGCGCCAAGGTATAATGTACTCTTCGTCGCACTCGACGACATGAATGACCGCACAGATTTTTTTGGCTGGCCGGAAGTGCAGTCGCCAAATATCCACCGCCTGTTGAATCGCGGCACATTATTTACAAAATGCTATGTGCAATATGCGTTATGCAGTCCATCCAGGACGTCTTTTCTCAGCGGGTGGCGGCCAGACAGGACTCGGATCTTTAGTAACAGCGTAAGACCGAGCACGGTTGTAAGCCCCACGGTAAAATATATACCGGAATATTTCAGGCAAAACGGTTATCGTGCCGAACGTTATGGAAAAATCATGCATGGACTGTTTGAAAATGATATCACCTGGGATTTTGCCGAGCCGCCTGAAAAGGCCGGTGGAAGTTTCACAGGAAGGATAACAGATCCCGAAGCTGGCACGCCTGCAACCGCAACCGTGGACTCACCTGGGCTTTGGTGGGTAAAGAATATTAAAGATTCGCTTATCGAAGATGGTCAGCTTGCACGAGACCTCGTAAAAAGACTCAAGGAACCGCAAACGCAGCCTTTTTTCTATGGATTGGGATTGATTTCAACCCACGATTATTTTACTCCCAATCTTCCGTATTGGAACATGAATGGCGATCCATCAGTACAGGAACTGCTAAAAACAGACCAACTTGGTAATACCAAGCCTGGTTTTGTCGGAAACGGATCAGCAAATATTGTCATACCACAGGGTCCGCCAAACGATCGCGCAGATGTGCCGGCAATCGCCTTCAACGGCGCACTGCAGGTGATTAAACCACCCGATGAATTAAAACGAACCATACATGCCTATGATGCTGAAGTAGCCCAGATGGATGCAGAACTTGGTCTCGTGCTCGATGAGTTGGATCGGCAGAACTTATGGTCAAATACGATAGTTATTTTCTTCAGCGACCATGGCCAGCATCTGGGTGAACATGAAGGTCTCTGGCGGAAGCTCACGCTTTTTGAGGAATCCCTGCATTCGCCCATGATCGTTTGTGCACCGGGAAAGGCACCGGGTGTTTGTAACCGGCTGGTCGAGCTGGTAGATATTTATCCAACAGTGGTTGAGCTTTGCGGCCTGCCTCCTGTGAGTGGTATGGAAGGCTCAAGTTTTGCCCGGTTGCTCGACAATCCTACCCAACCATGGAAGAACGCGGTATTTTCCCAGGTACAGAGAAGCAACGTGATGGGAAGAAGCGTCACCACTGAGCAATACCGCTATAATTCGTGGGGTATTAATGGCGAAGAATTGTATAATCACAGCAACGACCCGAAAGAATACACTAACCTGGTCAATAACCCTGCATATGCATCCGTATTGGCGGATCTTCGTAAAACGCTTGCAGACGGATGGCAAAAAAATGTCCCTCCCCCTTGCGATACCGCAACCTACTATCGGGATAAAGATGCGGACGGATATGGCGTTTCAACAGATTCTGTCAGGTCGTGCTACCAGCCAATCGGTTATTCAAATAAAAAAAATGATTGTGACGATGGTAATGCTGCAATTAACCCCGGGGCGATAGATGTTTGCGATGGAATTGATAATAACTGTAATGGCCTTATCGATGAAGATGGGCTTAAAGCATATTACAGGGATTTTGATGCAGATGGGTTTGGTGATCTCAGCATCCGCGTTATTTCCTGTACAAAGCCGGATGGCTATGTAAATGATAGCAGTGATTGCGACGATCACAATATTGCCGTTAATCCTTCAGCCGTTGAAGTATGTGATGGAATCGACAACAATTGCGATGGATTAATAGATAATGGTGTCGACAATGTATTCTACCGGGATGCTGACGGAGATGGTTTTGGTAGTTTGAAGGATTCCATTCATGCCTGTGCGATACAAGGTGGATATGTTACGAACCATACAGACTGCAACGATAATAATGCAACGGTTTACCCGGGAGCTCCTGAAATATGCGATGGACTTGACAATAATTGCGATGGGGAAATTGATGAAGGGTTTGCAAGGCAGACTTTTTATCGTGATGCCGATGGCGATGGGTTTGGTAACGCTGCCATTTCAATATTTGCTTGTTCCCCACCTCCCCAATACGTAAGTGTTAACACAGATTGTAATGATTCAAACGCTGCAGTTTACCCGGGCGCGCCTGAAATCTGCGATGGCCTGGACAACAATTGTGATGGTACGGTCGATGAAGGCTTCACCAAACAGGTTTATTATCTGGATGCGGATGGCGACGGATTTGGTGACGCGTCGATGGTTGTTAGCAGTTGCTTCCGGCCTGCCGGTTATGTAAGCGATAACACAGATTGCGCTGATAATAATTCAGCGGTGCATCCAGGGGCAACTGAAGTGTGCAACGGTATTGATGACGATTGCGATGGCCTTGTCGATGAAACCACTTTGCAGGCTACATCGGCTGCGGGAATTATCCTGTGCAAAGCAGGAACTACAAACGTAAATGTAACAGCCACCGGTGGTTCGGGCATTTACACCGGCATTGGCTTGTTCAGCGTGTCTGCCGGCTCTTATCAGTTTGCGGTTACGGACAGTTATGGCTGCAAGGTATCTACAACCGTTACAGTGAATGACGGAGCTGGTTTAACACCGGGAGCTCCGCCTTATCTTACAGGTGTGACAAGCAATCTCTGCGGCGGTGGCAACTTTACCTATACAACAGCCACTATTTCCGGTGCAACTTCTTATACCTGGACTGTGTCACCGCTTTTCAAAGTTTTGCAGAACAATGGCAAATCGGCGTTAATACAGATACCGGCCAACTTTACATCGGGGAACATTTCTGTGAACGCAAATAACAGCTGCGGAAGTAGCCCCGCTAAAACAATCACAGTCTATTCCATAGCTCCAAACCCGGGTTCTTCTATCAGCGGACCGTCTACTGTTACGAGCGGTCAAACAAATGTTACGTACCAGTTACCGGCAGCTACAGGAATTACTTATACATGGGCCGTACCGACAGGAGCCATCATTAAAAGCGGGCAAGGCACAAGTAAAATAGTAGTAAACTTTGGGTCAACCGGTGGAAGCATAAGTGTTTTCCTGAGCAACAATTGTGGCAATTCACTTACCGGTAAAAAAACAGTAACAGTTTCGCCTGCATTTTCCGCTGTTAAACAAACTGGCTCGACGTTTATTGCCGAACCTGGTTCGCTTAGGTTGTATCCAAACCCTGCTAAGACATCGGTCAATGTTTTGTTCGACGGCGAAACAGATGGAAAAGTGTATAAACTGTTGATCACCGACCTGAACGGCAAACAGGTATATATTAAGCAAGGAATAGCTATTAAAGGAAAGAATGTTTTAGCGGTTGACGTTAGCAAACTCTTATCAGCCATGTATGTTGTTAAGCTTATTACCGGTCAACGGGTAGTAATGGTGAAGTTTACAAAGGAAAAATAGGAAGATATGAAACAGGGAAAATGCTGATACCCGGCGTTTCCCTGTTTCATTAGATAGCCGTAAACGCTTGCAACGTAATGATACCGGATTTGTTGCTGGCAATTGCTTTATTTATTTCTGGTTACACAACTCCGGATTCATGGTGGAAAATGCTTTGGTTGACCCGCTGCCACTAATCTTTCACTAAATATCAGCTTTTTCTGAAAGGAAAAACATACATTTGATAATCGAGGATTTACTGGTACCCTGTAGCGTTCGTATTCCTATTAACTTATCTCATCTGATTCCTGGTAAAACCCACCTTAAAATCCATTGTTACCCGGCGAAGAATGATTTGGTTTATGCCAGGTATCTCTGTGTTTGACCAGTGTTTTTCAATTGAAACCAACAAATAATGAAAACTCAACCCCCAAAAGCCTGCCTGCGGTTTTATCGCATTTTTTTGTCTAAAATACCTACTCCAGGGCTTGTATGGTCTAAGGGTATGCCTGCTTGGCCATTTGTGGCATTTTTCCTTGCTGGAGTTTTACACATGAAAGTGGACGCTCAAAGCCAGCCTCGGTACAATGTGTTGTTTATTGCAATTGATGACATGACCCAGCGAACGGATTTCTTTGGATACCCGGAGATGGCGACCCCTAATGTGCAACGAATTCTGAACAGGGGTGTTCTTTTTAACAAGTGTTATGTTCAGTATGCACTATGTAGTCCCTCACGCACATCCTTTCTCAGCGGCTGGCGGCCCGACCGGACCCGGATATTTGATGATAACGTAGATCCACGCACTGTCATAGATTCTTCGGTAACATTTTTGCCGGAGTATTTTAAAAAATTCGGCTATAGAACAGAGCGATATGGCAAGATCATGCATGTTACGTTTGAAAATGATATAACCTGGGACTATGCAGATCCTGCTGAGACAGGTGGAGTCGGACTGAACCTGCTTAAGAGAGATGTGGATGGCGAACAATTATTAAGTGCGGTAAAAACACCACTGCCGTTAGGTGCCTGGTGGGTTAACCAAACACCGGATTCTGCTACTTACGATGGCATGTTCTCGAGAGATCTTGCAGGAAGATTGCAACAACCGCAGGCCGGGCCTTTTTTTTACGGCCTTGGACTTGTTTCACCGCACTATGATTTTTCTCCCAATCTGAATAGTTGGAATAGGAGCGGAGATCCTTCTGTTCAGGAATCACTCCCCACAAATATTAACGGCGATACATTACCCGGTTTTAAAGGCAATGGCTCTGGTAACCTGGTTATTCCAAACGAACCGGTTAATGACAGAGGTGATATCCCCAAGCCCGCATTACCCTATCAATTGGTAAAGTCACCTTATGACCTGAAACGAACCATTCATGCGTATGAAGGCGAAGTTTCACAGATGGATACGCAGTTGGGGTTGGTGCTTGATAAAATGGATAGCCTGGACCTGTGGTCAAACACGATTGTCATATTCTTCAGCGACCACGGACAACATTTGGGTGAGCATGAAGGGCTCTGGCGAAAGCAAACGCTTTTCGAAGAAGCACTTCATATTCCATTGGTTGTTTGTGCTCCGGGAAAAGCTCCCGGAGTTTGTAATAGACTGGTCGAACTAATCGATATCTATCCCACGCTGCTGGAACTGTGTAAATTGCCCCCGGTGCCTGGCACTGAGGGCTCAAGTTTTGCCACCTTACTGGATAACCCGAACCAGCCATGGAAAGACGCGGTTTTTGCGCAGGTAAAAAGGTCAACCATTATGGGGAGGAGCGTCACCACCGATGCCTATCGTTATAATTCCTGGGAAGGTGGAAATGGAGAGGAACTGTACGATCGTGCGAATGACCCTAAAGAGTATACAAACCTTGTGAGCAATCCTGCATTTGCATCGGTGCTGGCGGATATGCGCCGCAAACTTTCTGAAGGATGGCAACAGCACCAGCCACCTGCCCGCGATACTGCTACTTACTACAAAGACTCAGACGGTGATGGCTATGGGTTTGCAACTGTCTCTATACGGTCGCCGTATCAACCTAACGGTTTTTCGGCAAATAACAGGGATTGCGATGATAGTAATATGCTGGTCAACCCCGGTGCTATGGAAATATGTGATGGAATTGATAACAACTGCGATGGCTTGATTGATAATATTGCAGGAAGCTTTTATTACCGCGATGCAGACAACGACGGCTTCGGTAATCAAACAGACTCTTTATTGGCCTACACCTGTTTACCACCTGCCGGTTACGTAAAAAATAACAGCGATTGCAATGACAGCAACAGTATGATATACCCCGGAGCACTTGAAATTATTGATGGTCTTGACAACAACTGTGATGGGCAGATTGATGAAGCAGGTACGGTAACGATATTTTACAGGGATGCAGATGGCGACGGGTATGGCGATGCAATGAACGCCGTGCAATCATCCTCAAAATTGACCGGGTATGTAAGCGATAATACAGATTGTGATGACAATAACCCGGCAGTCCATCCAAATGCGACTGAAATATGTAATGGAATCGATGACGACTGCGATGGCCTTATCGATGAAACCACCCTGCAGGTAAGTTCAACTGCAGGAACCATTCTTTGCAAATCTGGAACAACTTTGGTGAACGTAACGGCAACCGGCGGTTCGGGATCATATAGCGGTTCAGGATTATTTGCAGCCGCTGCTGGTTTACACCAATACACAGTTACTGATGGCTTCGGCTGCACCGCATCAACATCTATAACAATTGCTGATGGCATCGCTGTTCCTCCTGTGGCACCTTCCTATATCAAAGGCACGACAAGCAATCTCTGCGGTGGTGGAAACTTTACCTATACAACATCAGCCATCGTTGACGCAACATCTTATACCTGGACAGTGCCTGCCTCTTTTACAGTTGTTCAAAACAACGGAAAGTCTGCGTTAATCCAGGTGCCATCAGCTTTTACATCCGGAACTATATCGGTAAAGGCCAACAACAGTTGTGGAAGCAGTGCTGCCAAAAGCCTGGCGGTTTATGCGGTAGCGCCAAGTCCTTCTTCCGGCATTACAGGGTCTGCAACTGTGTCGGCAGGACAGACCAACATCAGTTACCAGGTCACCGCCCTCAGCGGCATGAGCTATAACTGGGCGGTACCTTCTGGGAGTGTAATTACCGCGGGGCAGGGCACCAATAAAATCACTGTTAATTTTGGAACAACAGGCGGAAACGTCACCGTTATTTTAAGCAATAACTGCGGCAGCTCACCCATGGGAAAGAAAGCTGTAACGGTCACTCCAACATTTGCCATCGCAAAAATGCAGGACACTCAAAGCACGCCTGTACTACAAGGAATAAAAGTCTACCCGAATCCTTCGCAATCGTTAATAAACGTGCTGTTTAATGCAAAGACTGAAGGGGAACAATATAAACTGGTTATTACCGACATCAACGGCAAAGATGTTTATACAAAACAGGGTGCCGCGGAAAAAGGGACTAACAGCATGCAACTCGATATTGATAAATTCCCCGCCGCCGTTTATGTACTTCGGATTATCACCGATGGAAGTTGCGGGGTTGCGAAGATTATAAAAGAAAAATAAAAAGTGATCAATAAAAAAAAGCGCAGAATAACCGCGCTTTTTTTTATTGATCAACACTTGATGCACTGTTAATCCGGCAATGTTCTAACCATAATGTTTTTATAATAGACCTTGCTTTTCGGGTCATGGCCCTGCAAAGCAAAAGTGCCATGCGATAAAACTCTTTGTTCATCGCCTTTTTCTCTTTGCACATTTGCCGGTTCAGTATAATCATTGATCACTTTGTCGTTGATTTTTACTACCACGTGTTTGCCCTGCACTGTAATATCCATCGTAAACCACTCATTGTCTTTTACGTAAACATCCTTTACATCCTGAATGCCGTAAACACTGCCGGTTCTTCGCCAGTCAGTATGCGAGTTGTTTACCTGTATTTCATAGCCCACCTGCGGCCAGCTGCTTTCCTGGTATTTTGTGTGAATGTATACGCCTGAGTTGGATCCCGGCGTTGTCATGATATCCAGCTTAAGTTCAAAATTTCTAAAATCGTGATTGCTGTAATCACCATCATAAAACAAGTGCGCCGTAGGCCCGTTTACGACAATCATCCCGTCTTCTGTTTTAAAGGTGGCTGCATTCTCGCCCACCTTCCAGTTATCGAATGTGCCGTTAAATAGTTTCATCCAGTCATCGTTTTTTTGCGAAAACAAATTTGGCAGGCAGACAGCCATTGAAAGGCTAAATAATAAAGCAATCTTTTTCATGTTAACTTAATTAAGAAATGAAACTACTGTATTTTATAGAAACAAAGGTTGGCTGGCGGCAAGTTTGAAACGAAGTCGCTTAAATAAGAATGATTGTTGCTATGTTTTGAGAGGCTATTCTGTTTATCGTTTGAGATTGTTTAAAATAATTAAAGCATATGTGGTACCTGGCTGCGATTTTTAAACAGGTGTCGTTGCGCTAAAGTGACCGCAATCCGGCATCGCACTGTTTGCCTGCAGCATTGAAGAATGCCGTGAGCTATACAGCCAGGGAATATTTAATAACAATCATCATGCAAACAAAAAATCATTGACAGTAAGGATCAAAATAGCCCGAAAATAATTTTCCGGCGAAGCAACATTTATCGCAGTAGAGGTATCTGTTAAATAGGTACCCGTAAATCTAATTGTCAAAATATGAAAAAGATCATCTTCCCTTTTGCCGTCATCGCAGCGCTTGCCTCATGCAGCAAGGAACAAAATCTTACCGCAACAGAAACATCCGCACAACAGCTTGTAAAGATTACCAAAACGGAAGCATTTGGCGGCGGTCTCATCAGCATTGATTATGCTTACGATAATGCGGGCAGGCTTCTTAAAGAAGGAGGCAAAACTTATTACCGGGATGACAAAGAACGAATTATAAGAATTGTAGAACCCGGCACTTCTACCAACAGGACAGATATTTATGTTTACTATAAAGACCCAACTAGTCGCGAGGTTGCTTATACACTTTGCAGGCTGGGGAATAATGCCGGAACAGATAGTGTTGTTTACCTGCACGATAACGATGGCAGGCTTGCTAAAACAGTCAGCTATCTCCATAGCAATACCGGTGCTGTGGATGCACCTGTGGCGTTTCAGGAATACCAGGTATTCAGCTACGATGTCAATGGTAATCTTATGCATTGGGATGATTATAAAATACAGGTCGGGTTTGAAACCCACTGCGGATCTTTTTTATTCGATCGTTATGATGCCAGGAAAAATCCTTTGTATTCCGGTGATGATGTGAGGGCTGCAAGTATAACATGGGGTGGCATGCTCAGCAACTCTGCAAACAATTGCACAGGAACCGGCAATACTTCGATAGTATATGATTACCGGGAAGATGGCAGGCCACGGTCCTGCATTGCAAAGCTGAATGGTAAAGATAGCTATGAATTAATCTTTGAATATAAATAGAACGAAAGGAATGGAGAAGGCTGGTCTTTCCTTTGTATTTTGTAGTAGCTGCGCATTTAAAATACCGGCTCAAATGTTTGCAGGCGCTCTGCTGCAGCGGTTTCGTGCGATGGAATAAAAATAGTCTTGTGTTGCTTGGCAAACGATGTTACAGCAGCATAAGTTTTTTCAGCAAGCCGGTGACTGGCGTTTGTGCCCGAATATTTCCGTTCAATCAATTGCCGTTGCGCATAACAAACATCTGCACCAAAAAACAAGTATCCTTCATCAGTATTAAATACAACCGAACAGTGCCCGTAGGTGTGGCCTGGTGTGTGCAGCATTAAAAGATCTTTCGCTTTTGTGAGATAGCAAGCTTTTTCAAAGTTTTCATACTGCTCGTTCAATTCAACCAAAGTTGGCGCAAACCATGCCGGGTAAAGTTTTGGTAAATCGCCATAAGGCTTTTCCCATTCATATTTATTTACGATAATTTCTGTGGATGGAAAGTATTTTAATCCATCGATATGATCTAGGTGAAGATGTGTTAGCACAACCGCTTTTATCTTTTCGACAGGAATATTTAGTTCACTTAGTTGCGGCCCTATCTCTTCTTCCTTTTTTACGATGAATTTAAATTGAGTAGTATCGAACCAGTTTACAAAAAAGCCGGAGCTTTTAAAAAAACCGGGATCATTTACTTCGGCTTGTTCGCCGGTGTCAATTACAAATACACCTTCGGGGTGCTCGATCACCATCACCCATATCGGCATCCATTCGGTGAATTTCTTGTCGAAGATAAAATCAAGCGATGCAAGTATTCCGGTTTTGGTTGATTCGCGGAATTTTGTTTTTACAGACACGGCTCCTGTTGATACGAGATGAACCTTTACAGGCTTGCCTTTTAAGTGAACTTCTACTGTTTGTTTATTGAACATATCGTAAATGTAAAAATCATTCGTTGTACGGCACAAGGTTTTGCCACTTAAATGCTTGGAATAAACTGCCGGCGTCACAGCTGTTTAATTGCTGCACATAGCGATGCGGTAAAAGGGTGCGACGCAACGATGTTTCATAGCAGCACTGCCGCCGGGTACAAAAAAACTACTGCTACCTTATGTCCCTCACTCAGCCCAACTCATTACATACCCGTCGTTTTCAATATCGAGCGCTTCTTTTGTTAATTGCAACGGGTGAAATGTGTCGACCATTACCGCGAGTTCTTTTGTTTCTTTAGCTCCAATGCTGCGTTGCACAGCGCCGGGATGCGGCCCATGCGGTATTCCGGCGGGGTGTAAAGTGATCATGCCGCGTGTTACATTTTTACGGCTCATAAAATCACCATCCACATAGTAGAGCACTTCATCGCTGTCGATATTGCTGTGGTTGTATGGTGCCGGAATCGCATCGGGATGGTAGTCGTATAAACGCGGCACAAAACTGCACACTACAAAATTGTGTGCTTCAAAAGTCTGGTGTACCGGCGGTGGCTGGTGTACACGGCCGGTGATGGGTTCAAAATCGTGAATACTGAATGCGTAAGGATAACAACAGCCATCCCACCCAACCACATCAAAGGGATGTGTGCCGTAGTGCAGGCTATACATCATGCCTTTCTTTTTTGCACGGATCAGGAAATCACCTTTCACATCAAATGTTTCGAGCGAGTGCGGCGGGCGGATATCTCTTTCGCAGTAAGGCGAGTGTTCCAGCAACTGGCCGTATTTGCTCGTGTATTTTTTCGGAAACCTGATCGGGCTGAAAGACTCTACGATAAACAACCTGTTCTGTTCAGTTGTAAAATTTATTTGGTAGATCGTGCCGCGTGGAATAATAAGATAGTCGCCATAGGCAAAATCAAGTTGGCCATACATGCTACGTAGTGTGCCACTGCCTTCATGTACAAAAATCATTTCATCTGCATCGGTGTTTTTATAAAAATATTCCGTCATGCTTTCCTTTGGTGCGGCAAGTACAATATGGCAATCGTTATTTACCAGCACGGGTTTGCGGCTATCTAAAAAGTCTTTTTGCGGCTCAATTTTGAAGCCTTCAAAGCTGCGGTGCTGCAACATTTTTTCTTCTGCTACAGTTGGTGCAACACTTTGCTGCGGCTCGGTTTTAATGATCTGGGTTGGAGGATGGCAATGATACATGATCGAGTAATCGTTGCTGAACCCTTCTGTTGAAAAAAGTTGTTCCGAATAGAGTTCGCCATTGGCTTTGCGAAACTGTGTGTGGCGTTTGTGCGGAATGTTTCCGAGTTTATAATAGAATGGCATAACAAATGACATTTAGCATTAGAAAATAGAAATCCGAAAATGCATCGATGGGCCGGGCGATGAAATGAGCATTAAGCATTCTTGCGTCGCACACTTGTGCTGCAACAACTAATGCAGCAGGTCAGCAGACAGACATTTCCAGTGTGGCAAGCAGGAAAATATATTTCCATTTGCGCTTGTCGATATGATAGGTGAAGTTTCTGAAGAATGGCATAAGCAAATGTAAGCAGATTTATTCGTAGCAGGGAACTGTCACATTGAGCGTCGTGTGCATGGTTCACAGCGTTAACAAGGCAGCTCCGAACACCCCGGCGCTGTCGCCGAGCAACGGCTTTACCAGTTTTACAGAAGGCGTTGTATTGAAGATGTAGTTACATACTTCTTCGGCGCCTCTTGTATAGAGCAAGTCGATATTGCCAACACCGCCACCGATCACGATCACGTTGGGATCGATAATATTTACAACGGTCGCAAGTGCTCTGCCGAACTGGTGAATCATTCTTTCGATAGTTGCATTAGCTGCCTCGTCGCCACCTTGATGGTAACGTTGTACAATTTCGGGTAGTGTATATAGCGTACCTGCCAGGCTTTGATAAAATTGTTGAAGACCGGTGCCTGACAACAGCGTCTCCACGCACCCGGTTTTGCCGCAATAGCAGGGACCGCCTGACGCGTCCAGAAAATTGTGGCCCCACTCGCCGCCAATGCCCTGCGCGCCATTCAATACTTTTCCGTTGACCACGACTCCGCCGCCCACACCGGTACCCATGATTATTCCAAAGACAACCTCAGCATTTGGATGCACTTTCGGAACAACGCCCATGAGGGTTTCGGCAAGCGCAAAACAATTGGCATCGTTAGCTATGGAAACTTTTACATTCAGGGCTTTCTCAAGGTCCGCCTTTAACGGCTGGTTGTTCAGGCAGGTGGTGTTGCAGTTCTTCATTGTCTGCGTAGCAGGTTGTAATGCGCCCGGGGTTGCAAAGCCCATATGCGATGGGGTTATGCCTGTTTCTTCCGCCAGCATACTTACCAGCACCTGTATGCGGTGAATGATATGTGAGTAACCCATATGCGCTTCTGTTGGAATTCTTTTACGGGCGATGATTGCTGACGGATCATCAGCACACAATATTACGGCTTCTGTTTTGGTTCCCCCGAGGTCGACGCCCCAGAGATAATTGCCTGGCTTCATGAAAGAGTAATCGTTGTTTGTTGCTCAAACTTAGCTCAATTTATGATCTGCCGGTGAACGGATTGCGACGCAACGAAGATGCCACACCTGAAAAGGCCGGTACCACAAAAAAATACAATCTGAGACGGGAAGCGGTGCGTAATATTGAACAATGAAACGTATTGGTCTAATATCAGACACGCACGGATACCTGGACGAAGCGGTATTTAAGCATTTTGAGTCCTGCGACGAAATCTGGCATGGGGGAGATTTTGGAACGATCGCAGTTGCCGAGCAACTTTCAAAAAGCGGCCAGCCTGTTCGCGGTGTTTATGGAAATATTGATGGCTATGATGTAAGAAGTGTTTACCAGGAGCAACTAATATTTACATGTGAGGAAGTTAGGGTTTTGATGAAGCATATTGGTGGTTACCCGGGACGATACGAGCGCGGGGTAAGAGAGTTAATATTGAGGGAACAACCACAGCTTTTTATAAGCGGGCATTCACATATTTTGAAAGTGATGTACGACGACAAACTTCAATGCCTTCATATGAACCCTGGTGCTGCAGGTAAACAGGGTTGGCATAAAGTAAGGACGCTGATACGTTTTGTGATTGAAGGAAAAGAAATGAAAAATTGCGAAGTGATCGAGTTGGGTAAACGTGTTTAATGGCAGGCTGGCTTGAAAATAAATGGGGTCTTTGGGTCGTCAGTTTAACGCAAGTACGCAGAAAACATTGTAATTTGAATAATCAAAACTACCGTTATGACCAGTAAAATAAACCGCCGCGAACTTATCAGGAACAGTTCACTTGCTGCATTGGGTTTGGGATTTTCTTTCAGATCAATGGCCGGTGAAGATCGTTTGCCAAAAGATTTTGGAGCGCAGGAGGGTCTGCTGAACCTGGGCTCGAACGAAAACCCTTATGGACCGTCACAAATGGTGAGGGATGCAATTGCCGACATGGTACCTTACTCGAACCGGTACCAGTTTAGTTTACCCAGCATGCTGTCGTTCAGGAAGGAGCTGGCTGCTGGGTACGGGTTGGAAGAGTCGAATATATTGGTAACGGCAGGATCGAGCGTGGCATTGGGACTATTGCCTAGGTACTTTAGCAAAGGCAATATTGTTACAGCCGCTCCTACATTTTTCATACTTCCAAACACGGCAAAAAAATTAGGTATAAAAGTTATTGAAATTCCCTTGACTGAAGACAAAGTGCATGACCTACCCGCCATGTTAAGTAGTATTGACAATAACACGCAGTTGGTATATGTAGTTAACCCTGCCAACCCTACTGCTACTATAGTAAAGCCGGCAGCACTGAAAGCTTTTTGTATAGAGGCATCTAAAAAGGCTGCCGTTCTGGTTGATGAGGCATATATCGATTTTGTGGATACGCCCGATAATGAGTCCATGTTGGGGCTGGTCAGCAGTAATCCAAATATTATTGTAATGCGTACTTTTTCGAAAATCCACGGGATGGCGGGTTTACGAATTGGTTTTATAGCGGCGCACCCATCAATGATCATGAAACTCGAAGACGCCTATTTCGATGAATCGCAAGTGGCTGTCAGTAATCTTACGATGGTGGCAGCGCTGGCAAGCCTGAAAGATGAAGCCCATAGAAATGATTGCCGGAAAAAGATCATTGCAGCCCGTGACTACACTTTTGAAACGCTTTCTCAAATGAGGTTCAGGTGTATACCTTCTCATACAAACTTCTTCTTTTTTAAACTTGGCGACTACAAGGGCGACTTTGCTGCCGACATGCTGAAGAAGAATGTGCTTGTTCGCTCCAACACTTATCCGGACGGCAAGTGGGGGCGGGTAAGCATTGGTACTATGGAAGAGATGAAACAGTTTATTTCCGTTATGAAGCAGACCTTTAATGCCTGATTTCCGTGGGCGCTGACAGAGGTTTTGCGGGATGTTGCTGGGGAAAGTCCTTTACAGTTGTTTCCGGAATTTTCTTACTAATCGGCAGTAAATTTAAAGCGTATGGTAAGAATAAAATTGCTTTATTCATTAGGATTTAATATCTTAACTCTTTACTTTTGTTAACACGCATTAGTAATTGCCAGAAAGCCCAGATCCTTAATTATTTAAAATAGCACTTATAGGCCTTGCAGTTATCTTTAGGTACCCTGAAATAAAAGATCCGGAAAAATAGCAAGGAAACAATGATAAAATACTAACATACCGGAATACTGAAAACGTTTAAAACAACCCCCAAATATGAGAAAGTCAGATTTAATCAACAACATTTCGGAGAAAACCGGAATTCCAAAAGTAGATGTATTAGTAACCGTCGAGTCTCTGATCAAAGAAGTAAAAGAAAATATCTCGAAGGGTGAAAATATATATATACGAGGTTTCGGCAGTTTTATAACTAAGAAAAGAGCTGCAAAAATCGGACGGAATATTAAAAAAAATGTAGCGGTACACATTCCGGAACACTATATCCCTGCATTTAAGCCCTCCAAAGAATTTGTAAATGAGGTTAAGCAAATGAATATTACGCAGTAAATTTGCTGCCTAATTAAAAATTTGTGATCAAACAACAGGCTATTTTGCTTGCCGGCGGTATCATTCTCCTGGTAGGTTTATTTTTTTTCGCTAAAACAACAGGTCCATCTACTGAGCCGGCTGACTCTGGTCCGGGTATGCAGGCTTCGCCTGGTTCTGCCTCCGCGCCCCTTACTACTGAATCGATTATTGATGCGGCTAAACAGCATTTGTCTGATGCCCAGCATTCGGCCGTTATTCAACTCGAGCAAAGTGTGGTAAGAGGAGACGTAAAAGACCAGAAAATACGCATATACCGGCAACTATCCGATTATTGGCGAGACTCCTTAAATGAGCCTGAAATAGGAGCTTATTACGCCGGGGAATCAGCAAAGTTGGAAAAATCAGAAAAAAACCTCACTTTCGCAGCCCGTTTGTTTTTAGGGAAGCTTATGGCGACCGAGGATGCGGGAATGCAAAATTGGTTGGCTACCAACGCGAAGTCATTATATGAAGAAGCGTTGAAGCTGAATCCTGTTAATGATTCTTTGAAAATTGAGTTGGGCACCTGTTATCTCTTTAGCACTATTTCTGCCACTCCTATGGAGGGCATTTTAAAAATTAAAGAGGTGGCAGACAGGGATTCATCAAATATGTACGCTCAGCTGATGCTCGGTCTTGGTGACATAAGAAGTGGCCAATATGATAAAGCCATTGAAAGGTTAACAAAAGTGACGGCAGCAGAGCCTCAGAACCTCCAGGCAATATTTAACCTGGCCGAAACTTATGAGCGGAAAGCGGATAAGGCAAACGCTATTAAGTGGTATACTATTGCCGAGAACATGGTAACAATGCCGGACGCAAAAAAGGAATTACAACAACGGATTAATTCATTAAAATAATTCTATTTCTTAACATTTAAATTTTTTACTATGCCTTGTGGCAAAAAGAGAAAACGTCATAAAATCGCAACTCACAAGAGGAAGAAACGTTTAAGAAAAAACAGACATAAGAAGAAGAATAAATAGAAATACTTCAACATAAGTCAATACCGGTATCCCCGGTATTGACTTATTGCACGAACTGCCATATTTTCAAGCAACTTTTACCTTTCCATCCTTTTTCCCTGGCAGACTTGTGTTTTAACAGAGTAGTGTGAATTTTCAGCCATGTATTCCTATGCAAGGTTGAAACTAAAAGTTGCATTTTGTGAACAAAGAACTGATAATAAATGCAGCACCGTCAGGTGTTGAAATAGCTTTACTTGAAAATAAAAAACTTGTAGAACTGCATCACGAAAAGACCGATGCCAGTTTTGCCGTTGGTGACTTATATTTAGGTAAAGTAAAAAAGCTTATTCCAGGGCTCAATGCAGCGTTTGTTGACGTAGGCTTTGAAAAAGACGCGTTCTTACACTACACTGATCTCAGTCCTTATGCCAAATCTTTGCTGAAGTTTACCCAGCAATGCATCGCTGATAAATCCGCTTCAGTTTTCGACTTTTCCACTTTTGAGATTGAACCCGAAATAATCAAAACCGGTAAGGTAAATGAGGTATTGAGCGGAAAACCAAACATCCTTGTTCAGATTCTTAAAGAGCCTATTGCCGCAAAAGGTCCGCGCTTAAGTTGCGAAATTTCTTTGCCGGGCCGCTTCGTTGTAATTACACCTTTCAACGAGGTTGTTGCCGTTTCCAAAAAAATTCATTCGTCAGACGAAAGAAAACGACTTCAAAAGATTGTTGAAGCAATTAAGCCAAAAGGATTTGGAGTAATTGTGAGAACCGCCGCTGAAGCAAAAAATACGGCAGAATTACATGAAGACCTGTTAAACCTGGTCAACACCTGGAAACTGATCCAGCAAAATCTTAAAAATGCCGTCGCGCCAAGTAAAATTCTAAGCGAACAGGATAAAACCACTTCTATCCTCCGCGATTTGCTTAGCGAAGACTTCAACAAGGTAATCACCAACGACCGCAATATTTACAACGATACAGTTTCCTACATCCAGAAGATCGCGCCGGATAAACAAGACATCGTTGCCCACTACCACAACGGCATTCCTATTTTTGACCAATACGGCATTACCAAACAGGTAAAATCTTCGTTTGGTAAAACCGTGAATCTTCCCAGCGGCGCTTATCTGATCATTGAACACACAGAAGCATTGCACGTAATTGACGTGAACAGTGGTTATAAAAGTGTGAGCAATAACCAGGAAGAAAACGCGATGGAAACCAACCTTGAAGCCGCTGAAGAAATCGCCCGTCAGCTCAGGCTTAGGGATATCGGCGGTATAATCGTGGTCGACTTTATCGATATGAAGCTTCCTGAAAACAAAAGAAAGATACAGGAAGCCATGGATCGCTTTATGTTCCCCGACCGGGCAAAACATGCAGTACTCCCTATTTCAAAATTTGGCCTGATGCAAATTACCCGTCAACGCATGAGGCCCGAAATGAACATCAACACCTCGGAAATTTGCCCAAGTTGCAATGGGTCGGGTAAAGTCACCAGCACGCTGTTGCTCGAAGACGAAATCTCAAAGCGCTTGCATTACCTCGTAACTCACCAGCATAAGAACCTTACGATTTACGTACACCCGATCGTATATTCCCACCTCACGAAAGGCTTGTTTTCAATAGCCTGGAAATGGAAAAGAAAGAACAAAACCAAAATTAAGGTTCGGGCCAATTCTGATTACCATTTCACAGAATTCCATTTCTTCGATACAAATGAAGAAGAAATAAAATTCTAGTCAGTACAAACCAATATCGCCCAGATATTTTCAGGGGGCAATCGTCATCGCATAGATCTGGCTTTTCTTGCGACGCTCCGTTCAAAAACATATCCCCGATCAGCAAATGATATAAATATCATTCATTACAGGGTTTTTTAAGATATATATCATAATTATGGCGACTTTTTTGGGATTTCGAAATAAATGGTATTTCTTCGCTGTCTCAATCCCAATACCTGTCCAAAAGCCGTACGCCAAACCCTGAAATAATCCGTGTTATTTATCATTAGTTATATCTAAACCAATTAAAAATGAAAACAATCCGTATCGGTATGGCCTCCCTGGCCGTAATTGCGACTGCAATTCTTGGATGCAGCAAAGCTGATCTTACAGCACCAAGACCTTCCATTGAAACAGCTTCTTTTGCTTCAGAATCAGTAGCAGCACCCAACGCGGTTTGCGGCACTCCTGTTGTGTACAATTTAATTGACAGCAAAAAAGTTCCGCAGGGTACCATTACCATCAGTAATGACGCTACCAATGTGTTTGTCACGTTCACATCAACAAATGCCAATCTCAAATTTCAAAAGGCTACGCTGGTTGTTGGGGATCTTGCTCATGTGTCTGCCGCTACCAATCTCACTGTATGGCCAAAAGTTGCTACAGGGCCAAGTGCTCCTGATTTCAGCATGACTTTCAAACCGGAAGTGAGCACTTACACGTTTACCATTCCTGCAGCTAACTACAGCGACTGCTTTTTGGTGAATGCTTTCGGCAAAATGGTTCAAAGAGATGCCAACAACAAGATTATTGCAACTGATTATGTATTTTTTGACAGCAAAACTGAGGTAAGTACCAAATGCTGGTCTTCTTATGTAGAGTATTGCAAACAAGCCTGCCCTCCTCCATGTGGACAGCTTACTACCTATACGCAAGGTGGGTACGGTAACGATAAAGGCAATGGCGCCGGCACTTCTTATATGATCGCTAATTTCGCAGCTGCTTTCCCTAATGGTGTAACGATAGGAGACGCGGCTGGTTATACACTTAAGATGACCAATGCCAACAGTGTGGCACTTTACCTGCCTACAGGCGCTACCCCTGCTGCGCTTACACAAAGCTATGTTGACGCAGGCCCAAACAATATTCTTGCCGGCCAGGTACTTACCCTTGCTTTAAGTGTAGGTTTTGATAACTACGACCCCAACTTTGGTGCAGGGCAAAATCATTTGGCTGATATGGTTATTGGCAGTGGAACTTTCCAGGGAAAAACAGTTAGCCAATTCCTCACTATAGCCAACGCGGTATTGGGCGGCACATCAAATGCATATACAGCTGCTGAAGTTAATTCGGCTGCAGACTCAATCAACAATAACTACGATAACGGAACACAGGACCTTGGTTTCCTGACTTGTCCCAACTAAGTTGATATTCCATCGGAATAAAAAAACAGCTCCCGGTTTTCGGGAGCTGTTTTTATTATGACTGATAATGTTTATTGCAGATAGATTTGCAGTACAAGAGTGCGACGCAACAGGCGATTCCACCTGCACCGGGGCCCGGACAGCAATAATAATTAATCCAGTTTCTCTGGCCTCATCTGGGGGAAGAACAACACGTCTTGTATAGATGGCTGGTTGGTTAGCAGCATACAGAGCCGGTCGATACCGATACCAATGCCGCTGGTTGGGGGCATTCCATATTCAAGCGCACGCAAAAAGTCATGATCGATGAACATGGCCTCATCGTCGCCGCGCTCCATCAGCAACGCCTGCTCCTCGAATCGTTTGCGCTGATCGATCGGGTCGTTTAATTCGCTGTAGGCATTGGCTAGCTCCTTGCCATTGATCATTAGTTCAAAACGTTCCACCATACCGGGTTTGCTCCTGTGCTTTTTGGTAAGCGGGCTCATCTCAACAGGGTAGTCGATAATGAAAGTTGGTTGTATAAAATTCTTTTCAGCCTTTTCCCCGAAAATTTCATCGATTAGTTTGCCCTTACCCATTTTTTCGTCGGTATGAATATGCAGTTGCCTGCAAACCTCTCTTATTTCCGCTTCATTCATTTCGCTTACATCAAAACCCGTGTGTTCTTTTATGGCATCGGTGATGGACACCCGTTTGTAGGGTGCTTTAAAATCGATCATTTTGTCGCCGATCTGTAAGGCTGTTTTGCCATGCAGTGCAAGCGCAAGCTTTTCAAACAACTGTTCGGTGATCTCCATCATCCAGTAATAGTCTTTATAGGCCGTGTACCATTCAAGCACCGTAAACTCAGGATTGTGCGTTCTGTCCATTCCTTCATTCCTGAAGTTGCGGCTGAATTCATAAACCCAGTCAAAGCCGCCAACGATCAGCCTTTTTAGATAAAGCTCGTTTGCGATACGCATATAAAAAGGGACGTCCAGCGCATTGTGGTGCGTAATGAATGGCCTTGCGGCTGCACCGCCCGGGATGGCCTGTAAAACCGGTGTATCAACCTCGAGTGCGCCTCTTTCATTCAGAAATTGTCTGATCGTATTTACCAGCGTGGTTCTTTTGATGAACACCTCTTTTACGTCCGGGTTAATGATCAGGTCCGCATAACGCTGCCTGTACCTGAACTCAGGATCAGAAACAGCATCATACACATTCCCTTCCTCATCTCTTTTTACAACCGGGAGTGGCTTTAATGATTTTGACAGCAGGGTAAAAGAGTTGGCATGAATACTCGTTTCTCCGGTTTTGGTAATAAATACAAAACCGGTTACACCAACAAAGTCACCCAGGTCTACCAGGTGCTTCACTACTTTATCGAAAAGCGTTTTATCTTCTGTGAGGCAAATATCATCCTTGCGTACATACAGCTGTATAATGCCTTTACTGTCCTGTATTTTTATAAAAAAGACTTTACCCTTGTCGTTGATGCTCATGATACGGCCTGCAAGGCAAACATTGGCAAACTGCTCTTTTGTTTCCTCGCTGAAGTTTTCTTTGATGTCTTTTGAATAATGCGTTACCGGGTACAGGGGTGCGGGATAGGGATTTATCCCCGCCGCTTCCAGCTCTGCCAGTTTTTCTCTTCTTACTATTTCCTGTTCCGATAAGTTTTGTGTGCTCATTTGCTATTGTTAAGGCCTGCAAAAGTAACACAACAAGCCTTTATGAGGAAAGTTTAATGCAAATGCCTTAAGGGCTGCCAGCTGTGCAGCCGATCCCTTATATCAGCATTGCGAGTAAACCCTGCGCATATTGGGGTCGATAGTCCGCGGTTTTATAGCCTGATTCTGTAAGAAGCATTTACTCTTATGAAGAGGCCATCATTCCAGTTGTAGTCAGTGCCGTAGTTTTTGTTCGGCCCATTGCCAGACCGCAGTTTGCGGAATATGCCATAACCGGCCTCCCCGGTGAATACGACCCGTTTGGCCGGGTAAAAATCCAGGTAGGCCGAAAGCTGGTTATCGTCTATCCGAAGATAATCTCCGTTCGATAGCAGGTAAGAGCTTGTGATGAAGCGGAAATTACTGCCGCAGTAGAACCGGTTGGAAAGCCGGTGTTCAAAACTTAACCTGCCGGGTAGCAGACCGTAGAGGTAGTCGTTTTTGTTGATTTTCCAGTCAATGCCCGCCAACGGCACAATAAATGCTCCAAAGAATTCCTTATTTACATACAATCCAAACCTGTATTTGAGAGTTGGGCTTTTTATATAGTTGGCAACAACAATTCCTCCCACCTGGAAACTGGTTCCATTTATTTGCAACCCTTCGCTGTTGTACCTTGGGATTACACCGAATTGAACAGCCCATTTGTCTTTTACCAGGGGTAATTGTGCTACCAGGGGTAAGGCCACCGTGCTTACGGTTGGCAGATAGGCTTTGTTACCGGCCGAATCAATATTCCAGCTTTCAAAATAGGGGCTGATTACAAACAGTTTTCCACTGTTTAGCCGCAATGGCATATCAGACCCCACATATAAATGCCGGAAAGGAGTGCCGGCTGGGTGTTTACCTTCCAATGCCATCGTGTAACGAATGTTTAATGGATCTGCATAGGGTTGGGCAATAACCCGGGCAATACAGCAGGGAATAAGCAGCAGCGATAGAATCTTTCTCATAAGAGGTAAACTTGTTGAACAAGTTACGCATTTGCTTATTCAGAAAATGTCAATGTTGAATCATGCCAAGCCTGGTTGCTGCCACCGGTTCGGGGTATCCGGGAGCAAAAGGTCAACTCCCGGAAATTGTTTTCAAAGTTGCCTGCTAAAGCAAACAATGCTGTGACCAAGTTGACTAAATGGTTACGTGCTGAAAGGGTTGGAAAGATGAGCAGGCACGATGGCGCTGAAGTGTGCGACGCAACAGGTGCCGCAAAAAAGTGCAGTAGCCGGGGTCCCAAAATCGATAAACTTTGGCTGTGATACCTTACGAAGCTGTGTTGGGGTGTAAATAAGAATGCTTTCACCATTTTGATGAAAGCATTCCCACAGTACTGACGGGCAAAAAACCCATCAAACAAAGACAGCACATTGATTTGAATAGCTAATTAAGCCATGGCCAGTTTCTCCTTTCTCTTGTTGAAAGGTTTGATGTTTACAGCCTTTTGTTCAAATTTTTTGAAATGCATCGCTGTCCATACGTGATCGAGTGTAACTTCCGCAACACTTTCGTACTCACTTTCACTTAAAACCTGCCAGCTGCAATCCCTGTTAAGATCGCTGGCAATCTTGCTGGAAGTTTTCGGATAAGCAATCCAAAGCTTACTTTCTATGTGCAAAGCCGGGAAAATCTCATCAAGAATATTGCAAAGCTGATGATGATTAACGGCAAATACCAAAGCAAAATCTATTTTCCGGCTTTTCAAAAGCGGGGTAACATTTTTTGCATAAGAAAGTTTGGCGAAATGCTTTTCAATGGAAGACGGTAATCCCTGTATGAGCAGATTCTTTTCGTCTTTAAGCTCTAATTTCTCAAGAAAACTGTTTGTTAACATCCTTAAATTAATTTAAGGTTAATAGAAAGGAGTGCAAAAGTAACAATTTTATTGAACAAAAATGCAATTACGGGGCAATTTTGCCCGTTCTCAGGGAATTTTAACGACGCCTGATTATTAGGTCTACCTGGCCGGTTGATAATATTTGAGCGCCTCAGGCATTAATTCCTGTAGTTTTTTGATCCTGTCTTCATCCGAAGGGTGGTCGCTCAAAAATGCTGATGAGCCGGTTGCCCCGGACAGTTTGGCCATTCTTTGCCAAAAGGGTATTGCTTCTTCAGGATTATACCCAGCCATAGCTGCGAAGATCAGCCCATAATGGTCGGCCTCCAGTTCTTGCTTCCGAGAGTTGGGCAGTAGCACGCCTACCTGTGCCCCCGGCCCGTAAACACTATTGAAAATATTTACAGCCTGGGGATCATTGTACAAGGCTATGTTGCCGGCCAACTGTATACCCTGGGCTACCATGGCCTGGCTCATCCTTTCACGGCCATGCCCTGCAACAGCATGCGTAATTTCGTGACCCAGCACTATTGCCAGGGCGGCCTCGTTCTGCGTAACCGGTAGGATGCCAGTGTAAACCACCACTTTACCCCCGGGCATACACCAGGCGTTGACTTCCTTGTTATCTACCAGGTTGAACTCCCATTGATAGTCTTTAAGCGCACTGCTTAGACCCTTTGAATTATAATAAGCTGTTATCGCGCTGGCGATTCTTGTGCCCACACGTTTCACCATTTCAGCATCTTTGCTGCCGGTACTGCTGACAACCTTGCTCGTTGATAAAAAAGACTGGTATTGGTTCACAGCCGTTGTTTCCAGCTCTTTTTCCGAAACCAGTGACAACTGGCTCCTGCCGGTTATACCGTTTTTTGCGCAGGACAGGTTAAGGAGGATAGCAGCGAAAAATGCAGGGATCGTTCTTTTCATAGATCGTGTTTTTTCATTATTGAATTGCCAATCGGTTTATTGGCGGGCAAAATAACAAAATCTCATTAGCAATATCTTTGCCTGGCAACGACTTTTATAAAGTCAATATTAAATATCATGGAGATAATTTATCAACAGCCTGAGCTCGCCAGGGTGGCCGGTAAGCTCTGGAATACATTCGGGCATATAAAAATCTGGGCTTTTTTCGGCGAAATGGGCGTAGGCAAAACCACGCTCATTCATCAGCTATGTGTATATCTGCAGGTTAAGGATACCATCAGCAGTCCAACTTTTTCCATCATCAACGAATATAAAAGTAATATGGCCGGCACCATCTATCATATGGACTGGTATCGTCTCGCCGGGGAGGAAGAAGCAGAAAAGGCCGGTGTAGAAGATTGCCTCCTCAGTGGCAATTTTTGCTTCGTGGAATGGCCCGGAAATGCACCTGGTTTGCTTACCGAAAATATATTGCATATTCAGCTTGGCCTGGTAAATGAACATACAAGAAAGCTAAAAGCTTTCCTGTTGTAAGCCTTTCTTAAATCCAATGCACTTCAAATACCGCCGGAGCGGCTAAAATTGATTAATTTTAACAATAACCCGCGATCTTAAATTTTAACAGCGACATGGCAAAGGCAAAACCCATAGTAAGCACATCCTTTAGTTACGAGACCCTGGAAGAAACGCTTGACATTAAATCAAAAAGTGCAAGACTGCATATCGGCTTGCCAAAAGAGGTCGCTTTCCAGGAAAACAGGGTGGCCCTGATCCCCGACGCAGTGGGGGTTTTGGTCGATAATGGTCATGATGTGGTAGTAGAAACCACTGCAGGTGAAGGCAGCAAATATTCCGATAAAGATTTCAGCGACGCAGGCGCCAGGATCGCCTACGATAAAGCCGAAGTATATAAGGCACCAATCCTTATAAAAAGCGCCCCGGTGGTTCAGGAAGACCTTGATCATTTGCAACTCAACCAAACAATCATTTCACCGATACATTTGTCCGTGCTGAAAAGAAATATCGTGGAGCGGATGATGGAAAAACGCATCACGGCGCTCGGCTTTGAAAACCTCAAAGACGAAAGCGGTACCTACCCAATCGTCAGGAGTATGAGCGAAATTGCCGGTAGTGCAGTAATGCTTATTGCAGGCCAGTACCTCGGCAGCCAGGATAATGGCAAGGGCGTTTTGCTAGGTGGTATCAGCGGCATACCCCCTACAAAAGTGATCATTATCGGTGCAGGGGTGGTGGGTGAATTCGCTACAAGAACAGCCCTCGCCCTCGGAGCATCGGTGAAGGTGTTTGACAATAATGTGTACCGGCTTAAACGGCTTCAGAACAACCTTGGGGTAAGGGTCTGGACCAGTGTTATTGAACCAAAAATACTATTCAAACAGTTGAAGACCTGCGAAGTGGCCGTGGGTGCACTCAGCCATGAGTCAGGCAGAAGCCCTGTCGTGGTTACGGAAGAAATGGTCAGTGGCATGCGTACCGGCAGCATCATCATCGATGTAAGCATCGACCGCGGTGGCTGTTTCGAAACAAGCGAGATCACTACCCACCAGCATCCCGTTTTTGTAAAACACGGCGTTATCCATTATTGCGTGCCAAATATACCCAGCGGCTTTGCACGCACAGCCAGCCACGCCATCAGCAACGTATTGATGCCACTGCTCCTTAAAGCCAGCGATGAAGGCGGGTTCGACGAAATGGTCTGGCACAATTTCAACATGCGCCATGGCATTTATATGTACAAAGGTCACCTTACCAATTTCTATATCAGCCAGCGCTTTGATCTGAAATTCACCGATCTTAACCTGCTTATTGCAAGCAGGCGATAAGCTAAACACAAAGGATACCGGTTTTATTATTTTCCCTGTTGTCATTTTTCATGGCACCATCGTAGCGCTGAAGTGCCGGCTATCCGGCATTGAACTCTTGTACTAAAAAATGTCAATGATCAGTATAAATTCATGTTATTCCTGATTCCTCCTGTTGATCCTCGTTCTGAACACTGCGGTGTTGATTAAATAAAGAAGCTCAACAATTGAGTAACAGCGCGGTCCCCGAATTTAACTTCCGAACCAAAACATCTTTCACTTAAATTAGTAACCTAAAATTTGCTGCTATGCCTATTCGTATGGTCGATGACCCTAATGACAGTTTTGATAATTCCAACCAGGGCCGCAGTGGTGGCGGTGGCGGCCGTTTCCCGGGAGGTGGCGGAGGAGGCTCGCTGATCGCTTTATTGTTCGGATTAATCCGCAATCCTGTCGGGTTAGTGCTGGTATTGATTGTGGCCGGCTTTCTGTATTTTAAAGACGGTTGCAGCGGTATGATGCAAAACATTTCTTCGTTTGCTACCGGCGGTGTGCTCGACCCGAGAGAGTTCGACAAAGCACCTGTTTACGAGGGCCTGGATGAAACGAAGAATACACTTCCCGAAGCAGTGTCGCTGCTAAAATTTGCTCCGGCACCCGGCGACCAGGGCCAGCAGGGTAGCTGCGTGGCATGGAGCAGTGCCTATGGCGCCCGGACGATTCTTGAAGCGAGCAGCGCCGGCTTTAATCCTAACCAAACGGCCTTTAGCCCATCCTTCATGTACAACCAGATCGGGCTCGACGGGTGCCAGGGTAGCTATATCATCAGGGCAATGGAAAACCTTACCAAAGTTGGCGCTGTTCCCCTGGACGAATTTCCCTACAATGACCAGGATTGCAGCCGGCAGCCCTCTTCACAAGTGATGCGCGACGCGTCGCAATACCGGATGCTCGGCTTTACCAGGTTAACCCGCGGCGACAATGTAGACAATATCAGCCTTTATGCCATTAAAGAACACCTTAGTAAAGACGTGCCGGTTGTTATAGGCATGATGGTCGGCGGCAGTTTTATGCAAGGCATGATGGGACAGGAAATATGGCATCCACAGGACCAGGATTATTCCATGATGGGATTTGGCGGACATGCCATGTGTGTCATCGGCTACGACGACCGTAAGGAGGGGGGCGCTTTTCAGATACTCAACAGCTGGGGATCGCAATGGGGGCAGAATGGCGTTGCATGGGTGCGCTACAGCGACTTTAAACAATTCGTGCGGGAAGCCTATGGCCTAAATCCAATGCCCAAACGCGGAAGCGCTGCGGCACAAAACCTGGAATGCAGCATCGGTCTGGTGGACAACAAAACAAAGCAATACATTCCCTTAAAGTTAAGGGCTGGCAATACTTTTCAAACCACCGGCCCCATTATTAAAGGTACACAGTTTAAGATGGAGGTAAAAAACAGCGCGGCCTGTTATGTTTATGTGCTGGGTTTGGAAACCGACGGAAGCAGCTATGTATTGTTTCCTTATCCAACAAAGGCAGACCCTACAAAAACTAAGTTCTCGCCCTATTGTGGTATAACGGGATACCGCTTATTTCCCCGAGGCATGAGCATGATGGCCGACAGTATTGGTAACAAAGACTGGATGGCAGTTGTGGTAAGCAAAGATTCCATGAACGTGTTCCGGCTCAATGATGCGGTCAACAGTAGCCGTTCGCTCGGCTTCGCACAGGCCGTTAACGCCGCAATACGTGAGCAGGCAATCAGTGGTGTAAGCTTCACTGGTGCAGCAGACGGCAGCATGGGCTTTAAAACCCAGGCCCGTGACGGCGATAAAGCTGCCGTAGCCTGCATCGTGGAGATTGACAAGCAATAACCATTGCACTGCAGTGAACAAGCTGAAAGGCGGGGACCGGCTCAATTTGTGATCGGCGTTGATGGGCCATAGTACCGGTATTGCACCCTGGTGCTTACGGTGCTTTAGGTAACATTAATTTGCGCATAAATAAACCCGCCTGTACCTTTCCGCCAATAATATTTATCAGCAGCATATGATGAATCCGAACTTCAATAGTTATAAAGCAGAGATCACACATCCCATAAAGTACCGTTTATATATGTTGGAAAACCTGCCCGCTGCTTTTTTTGCAGGCATAAAGCTGGTTGATTTATCAGAAACATGCGCAAGGCTTTCCGTGCCGCAGAAATGGTTCAACAAAAATCCTTTTCAATCCATTTACCTCGGCATTCTGACCATGGCCGCTGAAATAAGCACCGGCATCCTTTGCATGAGCGCCATCTATAAACGAAGACCCCGCATTAGTATGTTGCCGGTCAATATGAAATCGGTCTTTCATAAAAAAGCTACCGGCAAAATCGTTTTCATTTGTAACGATGGCCTTAAGATAAATGAGGTGGTGGAAGAGGCCATTGCCAGTGGTGAAGCAAAGACCGTGCTCTGTCATACCCTCGGTCTTAACCAGTCAGATGAGATCGTGGCCGAATTCTATTTTACCTGGAGCTTTAAACCAAAAAGCAAATAACCGCAGGCCGTTATTGCCCATTATTGAACAGGAAGCACAAGGGAGTGACACAACCTGGATGCCATGCGCGGTACAGCCGGTAACAGTGGCTGCTTTACAACTTTTCTTTAGTTGAACCTGTTCATCTCATCATTCACCGGGTTGATAGATTTACTTTCTTACATCGCTTATGTGTGCAGTACCTTTATACGCGTAAGAATAATATTCATCTCAATTAAGTTTTATGAAAAAGAAGATCCTGCCTGCACTGGTAATCGTGTTAGTGCTGATACAATTTTTTCACCCGGAAAAAAATACAGCCGACGGCGTACAGCCAAACGATATAAGTAAAGTATATCCTGTATCTGTTGAGGCCCAACACATCCTTACTGCTTCGTGCTACGACTGTCACAGCAATAACACGGTATATCCGTGGTACAACTCCATACAACCTGTTGCATGGTGGCTGAACAATCACGTGGAAGAAGGTAAACGCGAGCTCAATTTTAATGAATTTGCAACGTACGCCCCTGCAAGGCAATACAAAAAAATGGAGGAACTGAAGGAACAGATCGATGAAGATGAGATGCCGCTTTCTTCCTACACGCTTATTCACCGCGACGCGATTTTAAGTGAAGCGGATAAAAAAATATTGATCCGATTGAGTGAGTCCGTAAGGGATAGCCTGGAGGCACACTATCCTGCCGACAGCCTCGTTATCAAAAAGCGAAGTTAACCGGCAAAACGGGACTATTTTAAAAGAGCAGGCAATTCTCGCCTGCTCTTTGTTATTTTGCAACTATGAAAGTAAACAATGCTGTTTATGTAGTGTCTTCGCCGGCAGTTGAACAATGCCCAAAGCCTGATAAACCCGAATATGCCTTTATCGGGCGCAGCAATGTGGGCAAATCATCACTGATCAACATGATTTGCCAGCGGGAAAACCTTGCCAAAACATCTTCCGCCCCGGGCAAGACAAAACTCATCAATCATTTCCTGGTGAACAGCAGTTGGTTCCTGGTAGACCTGCCAGGGTACGGCTACGCAAAGATTTCGCAGCAGCAGCGGAAGGCCTGGGAAAAAATGATCGAAGACTACCTGCGCAAACGGGCAAACCTGCTGAATGTTTTTGTACTGATCGATAGCCGTCACAAGCCCCAGCAGAACGACCTCGCATTTGTAAACCAGCTTGGCCGATGGAATGTACCCTTCAACCTTGTTTTTACAAAAGCTGACAAAGAGAAACCGGGCGTTGTGCAACGAAACGTACAGACCTTTCTCGATACCATGAAACTTACCTGGCAGTTTTTGCCACAACACTTCGTTTCAAGCGTTAAGGAAAAAGCCGGTAGGGAAGAAATACTCCGCTTCATCGATGAGTGCAATAAACGCGCATCTGAAGCGGGGCACTAACCGGCTTTTCCGCAACCCCCGTTCAATAATAAGCTTATGCCCTTCATAATAGCGGCCGATATCGGCACCACCCATTGCAAGCTGCTCTTGGTAAATGAGCAAGGCAAAACCGTGCACAGCTTTAAGGCCGCGGTGGTTTCCCTTCAGCCATCGGGGGGCTGGCACGAGCAGGACCCTGCCCTTATTTTTCAATCAGTGGCAGGCTTACTGAGGCAGGCCTTTTCGGTCGTTGATGCAGCCGAAGTCGGTTGCGTGGTATTCAGCGCTGCCATGCACAGCCTGCTGGCGGTTGATGCAAATGGAAACCAGCTCACCAACGCCATTACATGGGCCGATACCAGGAGCAAGGCTTATGCAAAGCAACTCAGGGAAACGGCAGAAGGACAGGAGTTCTACATGCAAACCGGCACCCCTCTGCATGCCATGTCGCCCTTGTGCAAACTGCTCTGGCTGCGCCAGGAACAGCCGGATGTTTTTCAGCAGGCGCACAAATTTGTATCTGTCAAAGAATATATTTTCAACAGGTTGTTTGATAGATATGTGGTCGATGAAGGCATTGCCAGCAGCTCGGGCCTCTATGATATTTACAACCATTGCTGGAGCGCTGCTGCTTTGCAGCTCGCCGGCATAGATGAAACGCGGCTTTCGCAGGTCGTGGAACCAACACATGCCATATACCTGTCGCCGGCTGCAAAGGCATTGCTGGGACTGGAAAAAGATATCCCTTTTATTGCCGGGGGCACCGATGGCTGCCTCGCCAACCTTGGCTGTGCGGCGCTCGAACCCGGCGTGGCCGTTATCACAACCGGCACCAGCGGCGCGGTACGGGCAACCATACAAAACCCGGTTAAGGGTGACATGCACGGGCTTTTCAGGTATATACTTACTCAAGACTACTATATAACGGGCGGGGGCACCAACAATGCCGGTATCGTGCTTAAATGGTTTGCCGATCAATTCATGCCTTCGGCAACCGGCAATAATATCGATGATGCACTGCTACTGGCTGCTACTGTACCTGCAGGTAGTGACGGCTTACTTTTTCTGCCATACCTGCTCGGTGAGCGGGCCCCCGTGTACGACGAGTCCGCCGCTGGAGTTTTCTCTGGCATTAAAATGCAACATAGCAAGGCGCATTTTGCGAGGGCTGTTGTAGAGGGAATCACCTTTTCGCTCGTGCAGGTATTGTACGCACTCGAAACAACCTACCATCCGGTCAACAGCATTTATGCCAGCGGCGCCATAACACAAAGCGCATGGTGGATGCAGCTCCTGGCCGATGTAAGTGGCCGCCCGGTTATTTACCAGGATGCCCCCGATGCATCGGCTTTGGGCGCAGCCATGCTTGGTATGTATGCGACCGGCGTCATCAGCAGCCTCGGGCAATCCCGGCAATTTTTTACAGCCAGCACGGTGTTTCATCCCGATCTGGGGCTCCATACGGTCTACAGCCGGCAATACCAGGCCTATACCAGGCTTTACCCCCAACTGAAAGATTGTTTCTAAGGAGCATGTTTTTTATGGCGCCAGCTGATTGCATCCATTGGGCTGCATTTACGCTGTTTGTCCCGAGAGAGGAGCGATTCGGGATTGCGCTCTTGCAGTTTTAGCAGCATTGCCGGCTAAAAAACAAAGCCCGGATATGCCATGGGCCGGCAATAATTGAATTTGTTTTTATGGTTCATATTAAGTTGCCGGTCCTCCTCTACCAACTCCCTACCAAC
>DLKC01000070.1 GCA_002478885.1 Chitinophagaceae bacterium UBA7600 | reverse complement strand
TGAGACCATTTCTTTTATTGAGCAGCAGCGCATCGGCAGGGCTGTTGATAAAGGATTACGGTTATACCTATTGGCTCCGCTTTTTTAAACCACATAGGCACAGAGGGTTTCACATAGAACACAGAGCAGCCTTGTATCTTTTTACCCGGATACTCATTCTTTTATCAATTGACCCCAAACCTGCAGGCCGACGTTTGTTTTTACCTGATGCCAGCGGTACAGGAGCTGAAGTGCTTGCGACGCAACGAAGCTGCTATGAAATGATGCAGCCGGTATAACAATGTTGTTTCGACGCAACGGCTTGCTGAAACGAATGGCCGCAGCCCGGTGTTTTCCTGCCCCCATTTCCTGACAAACAGCACCCCAGGGCAGGCCCTTGTTTGTCAAATAAATTCCCGCCTTTCGTAGATGATTTTCCACATCATTTGCTGACAATGAATGTTTTCTGCTTTGCCGCCTGTGGGAATACAGTGGCTAATAAATTGGCATATTTTTTTACGTCCTTATGCTGTATTCATCCAATTTCTGTTACTGATACGCACACAGAATATCCGTTGCAGGATATTCAGAGTGGTTGTTCTTGCCGGCAAACTTTTTTGTTACGCAACCAACATTTCACCCTATCCCGGAGCTGCAGGAACCATATCATCTCCCAGGCATGATATTACCCTTATCCAGCAACCATAAATAATAAATAACAATTAACCACTTAAATATTTAAGCATGGCAAAAAATCAACAATTACCGGAAATGAGCGCAATTACTGACACTGATCTTATCTGTTTTTCACACCTGAGATGGGACTTTGTTTACCAGCGTCCCCAACACCTGATGAGCAGGTTTTCAAAGCAATTCAGGACCTTTTTTATCGAGGAACCCATTTTTCATGATGCCGCAGATACTTTCCAGGTAAGGCTTACAGCGGAATCGGTGTGGGTAGTGGTGCCCCTGCTGAATAATAAAAATACCGATAAGCCTTCGGTTATTACAAGACAAAAACAACTATTGCAGTTATTGTTCAGCCAAAAGAAGATCGGGAAATTTATTGCCTGGTATTACACGCCGATGGCCCTGCAGATCAGTAGCCACCTGAAGCCGCGCATGGTAGTATATGATTGCATGGACGAATTGTCGGCCTTTAAGTTTGCGCCAGCCGAGTTAAAGATCATGGAGCTTGAGCTTTTCCGTAAAGCGGATGTGGTATTTACCGGCGGTTACAGCCTGTACCAGGCAAAGAAAAACGCCCATCACAATATTTATCCTTTCCCAAGCAGTATTGACAAGGCGCATTTTTCTCAAAGCCGCACATGCTGCGAAGAACCGGAGGACCAGCGTCATATACCACCTGTAAGAATTGGGTTTTATGGCGTGATCGATGAACGATTCAATATCGGGCTGATAAAGGAAGTGGCGGAAAGGCGGCCCGACTGGCAGTTTATACTAATAGGCCCGGTTGTGAAAATAGACCCCAACGACCTGCCGCGTACAGCCAACATACACTACCCGGGCAATAAGCTATACAGTGAACTACCGAGGTACCTGGCAGGTTGGGATATTGCCATGATACCATTTGAAAAGAACGAATCTACCAAGTATATCAGTCCGACAAAAACACCAGAATACCTTGCAGCAGGCAAGCCGGTTATTTCTACCTCTATTACGGATGTGGTGAATCCCTATGCCCACAACGACTTGGTGTATATCGCCGACACCGCTGATGAATTTATCAATGCTGCCGCTTACGAGCTGTCGAAGAGCCCTGCGCAAACGAGGGCCTGGCTGAACAGTGTGGATGCCTTCCTCGAAAATGTGTCGTGGGATAATACCTATATGCAGATGCTGGGCAAAATAAGAGATTGTATGGCGGGCAGTACGCTACAGGCTGGAAAACTGAAATCTGTCGCGTAGACCAATACACATACCTATGAATAAACTTAAACCGCAGTTACCGGACGTGTGGGGTGGCATTGAATGTACCATCAACAGGGTGGAACACCGTTACACTGACCAGCTGGCGCTTTCGGGATTCTATGATCATCCTGATTACCTTGACCCGATCATTGGGTTGGGTATAAAGCACCTGCGTTTTCCCATACTTTGGGAAAGACATCAGCCAACGCGTTCGGGCAATATCGACTGGACATTTACGACAGACTGTTTACATAAGTTAAGGATGCACCGCGTGACGCCGGTGGCAGGGTTACTGCACCATGGAAGCGGGCCGGCATTTACCAACCTGTTGCAGGATGATTTCCCACAGCTATTTGCCGCGTATGCAGCGGCGGTAGCGCAGCAGTTTCCATGGCTGGACTATTATACACCGGTTAACGAACCGCTGACAACGGCCAGGTTTTCGGGTTTGTATGGCTTATGGTACCCGCATAAAAGGAATGATGTAAGCTTTATTAAAATATTGCTGAATGAACTCAAGGCGACCGTATTGGCCATGCGGGAGATAAGGAAAATAAACCCCGCTGCCAAACTTGTACAAACAGAGGATCTCAGTAAAACCTACAGCACGCCATTGCTCTCTTACCAGGCCCGTTTTGAAAACCACCGGCGCTGGCTGGCGTTCGACATTCTTTGCGGAAAGTTCGATGCAAAGCACCCGCTTTGGAACTATGTGCGAAGGCTTGGGATTGATACCGCCACACTGGATTTTTTCCAGGCGCATGTTTGCCCCCCCGACATTATCGGCGTAAACCATTATGTGACCTCTGAGCGGTACCTCGATGAAAATACGGATCGCTATCCTTCGCATTCAGCCGGCGGCAACGGCCTGCATCAATATGCCGATGTTGACGCCGTAAGGGTACCAATTAATGAGCCGCACGGACTACCTCACCTGCTGGAAGAAACCTGGTCGCGGTACCAATTGCCGCTCGTGATAACGGAGGCCCATTTGAATTGTACCAGGGAAGAACAGTTGCGGTGGTTTAAGCATGTGTACAGCGCGGCTGCAGATGCCAGGGAGCATGGCATCGATGTGCGTGCCGTTACCATGTGGGCGCTGCTCGGTTCGTTTGGCTGGAATAAATTACTTACCGGCGAAACGCATGATTACGAAACCGGCGCTTTTGATATCAGTGCGGGTTATATCCGGCCTACAGCACTGGCAACAATGGCCAGGCGGTTTGTGGTACAGGAAGGGCATGACCATCATTTGCTTGCCAGTAGCGGCTGGTGGAAGATGCCCTCGCGCTTTTATGAACAAAGCCGTAAAGCCCTGCCCTTTTTTCATCCAGACACTGTGCAGCCGGTGCTTATTACCGGTAAAACAGGGACGCTGGGCCAGGCCTTTTCGCGCCTGTGTATCGAAAGAAACCTGCATCATGTGTTAACGGGCAGGGAGGAGATTGATATCTGCGATGAGCAGCAGGTAGCCGATGCCATCAAGCGTTATAAGCCGTGGGCAGTCATCAATACGGCGGGCTATGTACATGTTGACCATGCAGAGCGGCAACCGGAGCGCTGTTACAGGGAAAATTATATGGCCGCTTCGAACCTTGCAGCCGTTTGCAGCAGGCATGGTATTAAACTGCTGTCGTTTTCTTCTGATCTTGTTTTCGGCGGCGGGCAGCAGCATCCTTATGTTGAAAAGGATCGTACCGGCCCTCTAAATATTTACGGGCACAGTAAGCGGCTGGCCGAAAAAGCCATACTCAGTCATCAGCCCAATGCCTTAATCGTGAGAACGGCCGCTTTTTTCGGGCCGTGGGACCATTACCATTTTGTTCACGCGGTTACCAGCGCCCTCCAGGCAGGCGCAACCTTTGTGGCCTCGAATGAGCAGGTTGTCTCCCCTACTTATGTGCCCCATCTTGTACACGCTTGTCTTGACCTGCTGATTGATGATGTATCGGGTATATGGCACCTTGTAAATGACGGCTGCCTCACCTGGTATGCTTTTGCCCGGAAGATCGCGACCATGGCCAATCTTGATTCCCGGCTTATTATAGCCGGCAATGATTTGAAGCAACCGGCAAAGCGGCCTGAATACTCGGCATTGTGCAGCAACCGGTACCAGCTTATGCCTTCGCTTGACGAAGCGCTGACAGCCTATTTCTCAGCCTGTAACACGCATAAACAAAGTTTTGCCATCCAAAAAATAACCAATGAAAGCGTATGATTTTGTAGTAGTGGGTGCGGGCCTTTTTGGAGCCACCTTCGCGTACAGCGCAAAACAGCGAGGTTTGCGTTGCCTTGTTATTGACCGCCGCGCCCACAGCGGCGGGAATGTATTTTGTAAAAGGGAACATGGTATTAATATACACTATTATGGTGCGCATATTTTTCACACGAACGACAAGGGCATCTGGGATTTTGTTAACCGGTTTGCCAGCTTTAACAGGTACACCAATGCGCCGGTAGCCAATTACAAGGGCGAACTGTATAACCTGCCGTTTAATATGAATACTTTTTATCAATTGTGGGGCACTAAAACACCAGCCGAAGCACAGCAGAAAATAAATGACCAGGTCAGCGCGCTGCATATTGCCCATCCGCGTAACCTCGAGGAGCAGGCACTGGCGCTGGTAGGCACAGATATTTATGAAAAACTGATCAAGGGTTACACGGAAAAACAATGGGGCCGCAAGGCCAGGGATCTACCGGCATTTATTATCAAGCGGTTGCCTGTGCGGTTTACCTTTGACAACAATTATTTCAATGACCTGTACCAGGGCATTCCCATTGGCGGATACAATACCATCATTGACGGCCTGCTGGATGGCATAGAGCTGAGGCTGAACACCGATTACCTGCAGGACCGTGATTATTTTCATTCGCTCGGGGAAAAAATTGTTTATACCGGCTCCATTGATGCGTATTTTAATTACCGGTTTGGCCCGCTCGAATACCGCAGCCTGCGTTTCGAACACGAACATCTTGATTTACCGAATTACCAGGGAAATGCCGTGGTAAATTATACGGAAGCTGACATTCCGTTTACCCGCATTATCGAACACAAACATTTCGAATTTGGCACGCAGGGGACAACCGTTATTACCAGGGAGTATCCTGCCGAGTGGAAACCAGGTATGGAACAATATTACCCGGTTAACAACGAGGAAAACAACCAACGTTTCCTACATTACCAGCGGCTCGCAGCATCGGAAAACGATGTTGTTTTCGGTGGGCGGCTGGCTGAATACAAGTATTACGATATGCACCAGGTTATTGGTTCCGCGCTTGCCAAAACAAAGCGGATGTTTGGGGAAATGACCATGGCGTGAGGCCTGGTTGTTTAAGCTGCCCTGCAGCTGAATTATTGTGTGGCCGGCTGTAGTCCCCCGATAATGCCTGTTGCGCGACAGTGCCGGGTTACCGGGCATCGCAGCCTTTAGTTTCTATCGCTTTGCCCGGGATGTATCCTTGTTTGTTTTGCTGAACCCTGTAAACGTGAAGGTTGTGCTGACCAAAGTTGCAGGCGTTGCAGTGAGTGACACAACCACAGCCCAATGGTGGCACAACAGCCCGTATCAAAATATTTCTTCACCTAATTTTTATTATTTCCATTCTGCCAAAATGATAAACTAAACATTTAGTTATACATTTGACTAAATCTTTAGTTATATGAACAGCAGCAGCCCTGTTTCTCAAAGCCAGCGAACGCCAATTGTAGACATGCTCAGAGGATGGGCGCTTTTTAGTGTTGTTGTAATGAACTATTCGACTATTTACAGTTGGAATAACCATGCAAGCGATGTGAAAGCTGATACTATCAGCGCTTTTATTGAAACCAGTTCTGAAATATTATTGGGATCGAAGGGCTGGACGCTACTCGCGGTTTTATTTGGTTTTGGGTTTTCCGTATTACTTGCAAACATCAGCGCCAAAGGGCAACCGGTCTACTGGTTTTTTATTAAACGGATGCTCTGGTTATTTGTTTTTGCATTTGTAAATACGCTTTTTTTCGGCGGCGATATTTTAAATGACTACGCTTTTGTCGGTTTGCTGTTGTTGTTCTTTTACCGATTAAACAGCAGGTCATTGTATTTTGCCGCGCTATTGGTTTTATTGTTATCGCCATTGCTACAATCTTACCTGGGGCGGCTTCACCTCTTGTTTGCGCCAAAGGACCGCGATCGTTTTTATGCACTTTATGACCTGCATACCTTCCCGGATCATATACAAGCCAACCTGTTTATGCGGTATAAGTGGATGCTCCGGCTGAGTTATTTTATCATCTTTCACCTGATACAGCTCGGTTGCTTTTTAACAGGCATGGCTTTGCAACGAAGTAATTTCTTTTTACAACTACATAAAAAAACAGGGCTGGTCAAGGCAGTGTTTTTTACCAGTTTGGTCTTATCCGTGGCATTTTATTTTCTGCAACAGGCCATTGAAAAAAATGCGTGGACCTTTAATAATTTTTACAACCTCTATTACCCGCAAATACTGTTTACCATGACCTGCAGCACCACCGGTATCATGTGGCTTTACCTGTCGGGAAAATTAAAACGGTTTTTTTCCGCGATGCAGGCATACGGCAGGTTGACGCTTACCAATTATCTTACACAGAATGTCATTGCATTTGTTTTATTGATTTGTATAAAGCCAGACTGGCCTTTGAGCTGGTATGTATTGACGGGCGTGGTAGTTTACATCCTGCAAGTGTATTTCAGCGTGTGGTGGACCAGTAAATACCATTTCGGTTTAATGGAATGGTGCTGGCGTTGCCTGAGCTACGGAAAAGTATTCCCCTTAAAAAAACAGGCTGGAAACCGATCTTAGCCTTTCTCAAACATCTAAGCCACCGCGGCAGCAGTGTGCTGCCGAAGACCTTCCCCATTTACAGATTGTTATCGTAGCCTTAGTGGTTATAGCAGTGCTATTATGATTATACCAGTGCGCTTACAATCTTACCGGACAGGTGTGCAAAAATCTTTACAGCTAAATTTATACAATCGGTTATTATTTGCGATATTTAGCCCCTTATAGCTTTTTCATTTACCGGTTCACCTTAAACTGTTCAACCTGCTGTTATGGCGGGCGCCTACTGCTTTAACGTTGCCGTTGAAAACTTCTAATTTTCATACATGAAACCATTACCAACTGCACTTGTTCTTATTTCCGGTTGTTTGCTTTTGTCCTGTACCTCGAAAAAGGAAGAGGCCGCCCAACTTGTACCAGAAGTAAATGTTGTCCAGGTAGGACAATTGAACGTTCCGTTATATACCGAGTATGTAGGACAGGCCTATGGCCAGTCTGATGTCGAGATCAAACCAAGGGTAGAAGGCTGGGTACAGGCCATTCATTTTAAAGAGGGCAGCATTGTGAATAAGGGTCAGTTGCTGTACACGATACAGGACGATGAACTGCGTGACAAGGTGCAGGCAGCACAGGCAGATGTTGCTCAGGCAGATATTATGCTGGCGAAGGCAAAGTCTGATCTTGACCGGGTGAGGCCGCTTGTTGAAATGAATGCGTTGAGCCGGCGGGACCTTGATGCAGCGCAGGCATCGTATGACGCGCAGAAGGAAGCGGTTAATGCGGCCAAGGCTGCTTTGAACAATGCACAGACACAGTTGGGCTATTCAAGAATAACAGCCCCTATCAGCGGCAGCATTGGTGTATCGAAGGTGCAGACAGGCGATTTTGTCAGCAGGGGGATAGGCCAGCAGGCGATCAATACCATTTCAGCCGTTGGTGCGATGCGTGTAAGGTTTGCGATTACGGAGAATGACTATATCAATTTCAGCAAGAAGATGAATGCCGATAAGGCCAGGAACATCGATGTGCAGTTTATACTGAACGACGGCACTGTTTTTCCAGAAACAGGCAAGCTGGATTTTGCCAACAGGGAGATCGATCCTTCGACAGGTTCTTTACTTGTGCAGGCCGTTGTGGAGAATAAGACGCGGTTACTCAAACCAGGCCAGTATGTAAAGGTCCGCTTTAAAACAGAAGAGATCGCGAATGCAGTGATGG
>DLKC01000029.1 GCA_002478885.1 Chitinophagaceae bacterium UBA7600 | reverse complement strand
CGCATCTGGATGAGCATGAGCCGCGACGGCCTTCTGCCACCGGTGTTTCAGCAGATACATCCCAAATTTAAAACACCATCATTCAGTACAATTGTTACCGGTCTTATAGTCGGAATTCCCATACTGTTTACCGACAAGGTTTTTGTACTTGACTTTACAAGTATCGCTACATTGTTTGCGTTTGTACTTGTTTGCGGTGGTATTTTACTGATACCGCGAAAAGAAAAAGTGCCGGGCAAATTCAATATGCCTTACATCAATGGCAAGTTTGTTTTCCCATTGCTTGTCTTATCTGCAATCATTATACTCCTTGTTGCAAACCCTCATTACTTCAGCGACCTTTTTAACATCAATGAAGATGATGCATCACTCAATATCTCGACCATCATTTTATGGATCGTGCTTTTGCTGTTATCTGCAGGCGCATATAAAAAAAATTGGTCATTAATTCCTTTGCTTGGGCTTTCAACGTGTTTGTATTTACTCACCGGAATGACTGGCGCTAACTGGGCCTGGTTTGGGTCATGGCTCTTACTTGGGTTGTTCTTTTATTTCTCTTACGGGTACAAAAAAAGCAGGCTTGCACCTGCTTCGTAATTTTTTTAGTCCCGGCTTTTAATCAAAATGGCATCGCCTGTTGTGTCACTCAATTCAACGTTCCGTTGCTTTATGAGCAATGTTCTTATGTGCTACGCAAGCACTCAATACAACAAAGTTTAAAGCCGCATGTTGTTATGGCGTAAAAGAGTGCGACGCAAGGAACGATGATCAGCGACATAAGGCCGGCTACCAAAAATTATTTTGTTGCGGGCAAAGCAAACGCAACATACGCATCGCCGGATGGCTTACCCAACTTGCCTCCGCCACACGCAATCACCAGGAATTGTTTGCCATTAACCGCATAAACAGAAGGCGTGGCAAAGCCGCATGCCGGAAGATCAACCTCCCACAATAACTCGCCGGTGCGTTTATTGAATGCCCGCATTTTTGAGTCACTGGTAGCCGCGATAAACAGCAGCCCACCTGCTGTGATTGCAGGCCCGCCATAATTTTCCGTGCCGGAGTGAATGCCTTTTGCTTTCAGCTCGGGATAGTCGCCAAGTGTATCTTTCCAAACGAGGTCGCCTGTACTAAGATTGATTGCGTTCAACGTGCCCCATGGCGGCGCTACTGCAGGGTAGCCTTCTTTCGTATAAAATTTGTTGTAGCCCGTTCCGGTGTACGGCATTTCGCTCCATGGATCGGGATGCTTTACCGGCGCAATAAATTTCGCGGACTGTTCTGATTTAATATCAAGAATAAAAGATGCAAGTGCTTTCTTTTCACTTGCAGAAAGTTGGTTGAATGAAGGCATCATTCTTCTTCCAGCGGATACCAAAGCGGTGAATTGTTCTTCGTTATACTTTTTATTTACATCTGTCAATGCAGGATAGTTGCCGCCACCCTTTCTTTCGGGGCCGTGGCACCTTGCGCAGGTGCTGCTGTACAATCTTTTGCCTGCCTGCAGGTTATTTTCTTTTGCTGCAGGTTCGTTTTTTACATCCACCATTGTGAGAACCCATGGCATTTCACTCGCGTTGATGTAAATAATTCCTGTTTCAGGATCGTAGCCCGGGCCACCCCATTCCGCGCCACCATCATAGCCAGGAAATATCACTGTTCCTTCTTTAGAAGGTGTATTAAAAATAAAACCTGTCTTATAGCTTTCAAGCTTTTTCTTAATGTCCTGGTAAGAGGAGTCTGGGACAAGAGTATTGAGATCTTTCTCGGTCATTGATTGTCTTACAAATGGTTTTGGTAGGCTTGGGAATGGCTGTGTGGGGTTGGGTGTTTCTCCAGTTAATTCAGTTTCTGTTGGTACCGGTTTTTCTTCAACAGGATAAATAGGTTTGCCTGTCGCTCTGTCAAAAAGAAAAACAAAACCACTTTTTGTTGGTTGTGCAACTGCTTCAGTTTTCTTTCCGTCTTTCGTTATGGTGACGAGGGCAGGAGCAGTTGGCAGATCACGATCCCATATGTCGTGGTGCACCGTTTGAAAATGCCATATTCTCTTTCCCGTATTCGCATCAAGGGCTAGCAATGAGTTGGCATAAAGATTTGCTCCCGGTCTTTTGCCACCATAAAAATCATAGACCGCTGAACCAATTGGTGCAAACACGATTCCTTTTTCTTCATCCATGCTAAAGCCAGCCCAGGAATTTGCGCCGCCAACATGCAAGTAAGCATCTTTATCGCCCCATGTTTCATAACCGGGTTCACCGGGTTGTGGTATCGTGTGAAATATCCATCGCAGCTTTCCTGTGTGCACATCATAAGCTCTTATATGCCCCGGCGCAGCCGGCATATCTTCATCAACACGCGTTCCTATGATCAACATGTCTTTATAGATAATTCCCGGGGTTGTTGAGGTTACGGACAGTAAACTTACATCGCGACCAAGATCTTTGTGCAGATCAAGTTTGCCATTGTTTGCAAATGAAACGATGGGTTTGCCGTTCGCCGCATTTATACAGAAAAGTTTTGCCCCCGCAGTATAGAATATACGCTTATCATCTTTGCCATCTGAATAATATGCAACACCGCGACAGGCGTTAAAAGAAAAATATGCGCTGCTATCTCCACTGGTCATAGCTTCTGCCACGGGATCAAATACCCATAGCTCTTTACCGTTCGCTGCATCAAGCGCAAATAATTTCAGTTTTGCGGACACACCATACAGCACGTTGTTTATTACAACGGGGTTTACCTGTATTTGCGTCATCGCTTCAGAATCGTTGCTGTGGTATTCCCACGCCACCTGCAATTGCGCAACATTAGCGGTATCAACCTGTTTTAAAGATGAATAGTGGTTGTTCTCCTTATTGCCGCCATACACGCCCCACGATTCATACTTTTTTTCATCGTTTGTTGTGCATGAAAAAAGTAACAAAAACGCAAATGATAAACTGATAAGCACACGTGAATTCATGGTATAAACGGTTTTTATAATGATCTTTTTTTGAGCCGGGCAATTGAATAAGCATGAAGCTTTACTTGCGTCGCACTCTTTTACTGCAGTGCTCCATTCAAAAGTCAGTATTCAGTAACTGGTAGTCCACGGGGTTTGGCTTAATAGTCTTCCGAACGATGAATGTAGTGCGACGCAACCGCCGCCGCCACAAGCGTTGCAGCTGGCAACATTAATTATTATAAATTAAATTTATTCGCACCAGTTTTCAAAGAATATTGCTTACCCTTCCACAACAAATTGCCGGTAGTTTTTTCCGGAAGATCAATGCTGATTTTCCATTTGCCATTTTCCTGTTTATAGCTTGCCGCAAGTGTGCCATTTGGGTGTGGAATGCTGCCACTGATATTCGTGATGTCGCCGAGATGTGGCTCTATCCTGACCTTCGAAAAACCCGGCGCATCCGTATCAATGCCAAGCACCACGCGGAACAGTTCTATGTTCGGACTGGCGCCCCATGCATGACAATCGGAGCGTGCATTGCTTATTTCGGATATCTCTGCCCATGTTGTCATGCCCATTTTTATATTCTCTCTCCAGATGTCGAGCCATTGCAGGTAATCATTGCCCAGGCCGGCTTTCACGCAGGCCATGTGCAAATAATATTTGAAGTAAATAGATGCGGGAGCAAGTGAAGCATCAGCCAGTATTTTCTTTGCAAGTGCATTTGCATCATTGCCCGTGACGGTGTTCGTGAGAATGGCCAGTGCATTTGCATGTTGCGAATAAACATCTTTGTCATCGGTGTCGGCAAAAAGCTTTTTAGTATCATTCCAGTATTTTTTCTTTATGCTGGCCTGCAGTTGCTGCGCTTTGTTTTTGTAGATCGTTGCGTTGGCAGATGAGCCAAATTTTGTTTCAAGGTTAGTGGCAACCTGGAGTGCCCACAGCAACTGAAGATCAAGTATGGATGAACTTCCATCTTTCCCATAAGGCGCAGTACCGCCATCCCATCCTTTGTGGTTTTCTACCCAGTCGGTAAACATCCAGTAAGGAACGCCTTTAAGTGTGCCGTCTTTTTGCTGGTATTTGCTATAAAACCATAGCACATCTCTTACACCCTGCATTTTATCAGCGACAAAACTGCTGTCGCCGCGATACATCCAATAATCGTAAACCATACCGATATACCACAAAGAAAATGTTGGTATCTGCTGCGGAGAAAATGACGGATGCCGGCTAAGCGTTATGCCTTCTGCAATGCGCGAATGATCCATCTGGCTGATGGCATTTCTTACCAGCCTGTCATCGCCGCTGTTATATAAAGAAACCAGTGATTGAATACGGCTGTCGCCAATGTATTGCAATTGTTCGTAATAGGGGCAGTCCATATACGTTTCCATGGCGCATGAACGTGCAGTGCGCCAGCCAATCTCCATGATCTTATCAAGCGTTGGGTTGTTTGCCTGTAACGTGGCGTTTAGTTTAAACGGATAACCTGTAAACAAACCCGATACATCATCCAAAATAAGTGGTTCTGCATCTGTTGTTATTCTTACCTGTATGTAACGGAAAGTGCGCCAACTCAGCGTACTGAAATGCTGATCACTTCCGCCATTGGAAATAATGCTGTCTCTTCTTCCCGAGATGATCTTGCCTTCTACTTCATTGCGGTTGCCTTTGCGGAATTCTTTGCCCGGGCCATCCGGCTTCTCTTCGAATAAAGCCTCCGCGTAAGTAAGCGCAATCGTAGCATTATTTCCTTTGCTAAAAGACAATTCCGGATAAGCGTTAGTAAGAAAACCCTGGTCAAGCAGGAAGCTCACCTGTGTATGCGCTGGTATGGTAAGCGCCGTTTTCACTGCCGGAAAACTGGTTGGAAGTAAAATGCCTTCTGATTGTCTTACGGTAGCAAAACGTTGCGGTTTCAACTCCATTTGCGGTAATGTAGAAGGAACCATCATCCAGCCACTGATATCGCCGATACCTTTCGGCGTGGCGCCCGACCACCCGATATTGGAAGCATTTTGCCATTTACTGTCGTCGTAATCATTGCCCATCCAGTTTTGCAGCGACTTGTGCATGTCGCGGTATTCGCCTGGGCCTGCAACATAATATGCCGAATAACCAATGCCCATGATTGGCGCATAGGAATTTTCCTGTGTGCATTTCCATGAATCACTTGTGTTAAGTATATCGTTGCTTTTATCATCGGCCTGCAACAAAAAGCCGGTGCGGTTGCTTATTTGTCCTTCAGGCCTTACATCGCCATCGTTCCATACGATCGCAGCAATTGTATTTTTACCGGATGTGAGGAAGCCTGCTATATCGAGTGTTTCATAATTCCAGTAATAAAGGTCGTTTCTTGCCGGGCCAAGTGAAACCAGCGTGCCATTGATAAAAAGTTTATAACGATTATCGCCCGAGACATGTACAATCATTTTTGCAGGCTTTGCAGCGAGGTTAACTGTTTTCCTGAAAAGATATATGCCATAATCCCTGGCAGGCGTGTTTGGGACTTGTATCCAATGTGCATCCCAGCGATTGGCTAACAAATCGGGATTGATGTTTTGGGCACCGCAATAAAAACCTGTAAAGGCAAACAATACAACACAACAATAATTTTTAAACATGGCAGCGAAATTTATTATAAAGACAAATATTTTTTTGAGATCAGCTACAATTCTTTACCGGGCTTTTCTTACGTCGCACACTTGTACTGCACAACGCTCTGCGGCAAATCATTAATTGCTTTCGTGAAAATACGGTATCCCTATTTTTATTAAATCATTCACTCAATCGTTTGTGTAAATGGAGGTGCAAAGAATTGAAACAATATTATTCGAATAAAAATAATCATTGCTTTCAACGGCTGTCCTGTTTTTCTCCGCATCGCCTATTCATGTCGTAAAAGAAGCAGTCAGGGCATTTCAGGCATTAAGCCAAAAGGGTTCGGCGTTAGCCTTAATAAAGTTACGGCAGTTGAAGCGTGCGACGCAACAGCAGCCTCATGTATATTCTACAGACCGGCCCACAAAAACAAAAATAAAATTACGGGCACATAATTTTATTTTTACAACTCAACGTTTTAAAATTCTTACTGATGAAGTCAGCTATCACCATTCTTGCCATCTTTGTTTGTGTTCAGTCAGCTAATGCGCAAAGCATAGAGCATTTTGATCCTGTAATTTTTTCCAGGGTAAATATCACCGATCATTTCTGGAAACCCAAAATGGACCTCGTTGCCACCACCACACTGAAGGCCTGTATTTACCAGACCGAAGTGGCTACACCACGCATCCGAAATTTTGAAAAGGTAGCAAGAAAGAAGGGCGAAAAACATGAAGGTATTTTTTATGATGACAGTGATGTGTTCAAAGCACTCGAAGCAATGTCATACTCCATCGCTAATCATCCTTACTCAGCGCTGGAAGCAAAAGCCGATGAATGGATCGACAAGATCGCAGCTGCACAACTGCCCGATGGCTACCTGAATACCTATTTTACGTTGAATGATCTTAACCTACGCTGGACAGACATGAGCATGCATGAGGATTACAATGCTGGACATATGATTGAAGCCGCAGTTGCTTACTACAATGCAACTGGCAAAAGAAAATTCCTGGATGTGTGTATCAAATGGGCTGACTATTTTGATTCTGTATTCGGCCCTGGCAAAAGACATTGGGTTACCGGCCATGAAGAGCTGGAACTCGCTTTGGTGAAACTCTATCATGCCACCAATTATAAAAAATATCTTGACCTTTCTCATTGGCTCCTTGAAGAACGCGGCCACGGCTACGCACATGGCTACACCTGGACCGACTGGAAAGACACTGCTTATGCACAGGATGTGTTGCCGGTGAACCAGCAATCAGAAATTACAGGCCATGCAGTGCGTGCCATGTATCTCTATACCGGTGCAGCAGATGTTGCTGCACAAACAGGCGACACCAGTTATGTGAAAGCGATGAAGAACGTTTGGAACGATGTTGTTGACCGCAACATGTACATCACAGGTGGCATTGGTTCCTCGGGAAGCAATGAAGGTTTTAGTAAAGACTATGATCTTCCGAATGAGCAGGCTTATTGCGAAACCTGCGCATCGGTGGGCATGGTTTTCTGGAACCAGCGCATGAACGCGCTCACCGGCGACAGCAAATACATGGATGTGCTCGAACGTAGTCTTTATAACGGGGCACTCGATGGTATTTCACTCACCGGCGATCATTTTTTTTATGGAAACCCGCTTGCATCCAACGGCAATAACAACAGGCGCGAATGGTTTGGCACCGCGTGCTGCCCGGCAAACATTGCAAGGCTTATCGCCTCGCTGGGCAATTATGTTTATGCAAACAACGACAACGGTATTTGGGTAAATCTTTTTGTGGGCAGCAATACCAGCATTAGTCTAAAGAATGGCAATGTTGGCATTAACATGGAAACAAATTATCCATGGGACGGCAAAATTAATATTACGGCAACGCCAGATAAAAAAATGCAATACGCCTTGCATGTGCGCATTCCGGGTTGGGCAACAAACACACCGGTGCCAGGAGACCTGTATGCGTTTGCTGACAATAATTCAGAGCCTGTAACCATACTTGTTAACGGCAGCCCTTTTGTTTATAAGAACGAACTTGGCTATGCAGTCATCGACCGCGAATGGAAGAAAGGCGATGTGGTAACAATGGATTTGCCCATGCCTGTGAGAAAACTTGTTGCAAAGGCCGACGTTACTGCCAATATAAACAGGCTTGCGTTGGAGCGCGGCCCGCTTGTTTATTGTGTCGAAAGGAAAGACAACAGTGAAGGCGTGTGGAATTTGTTGTTGCCCGCCAATACAACCTTTACAGCAACTTCGTCAAATGTTTTAACTGAAAAAATTGTAGCACTACAGGCACAAGCGCCTGTTATCATTCCTTCTGCTGATGGCGCGGCGGTAAGCACGCAAACAACCACCATCACCGCCATTCCTTATTACACATGGGCTAATCGTGGCGGCAATGCCATGGAGGTTTGGCTGCCAACAAAGATCACGGGAGTAAGGATCAATTAATCGGAGGCCGGCTTGCGTACTTCGTGGCACCGCCTGTTGTGTCACTCACTTGTGCCTTCTGAACTTTTGTCGGCGGCCAGGAACTTAAGCATGCAACGACCGGGCTTTTATTAAAGCAAGCTGCATAAATTTGCTGTTCATAAAAAAGGGAAAAAGCAAAATGAAATACCAGGTTGGCGATGATATTGTGGTAATGCATACCAATGAAGAAGGAAAGGTGGTGGAAATCATCAACGAAAAAATGGTGATGATTGAAGTGCGTGGCGTGAAATTCCCTTGCTACACAGACCAGATCGATTTTCCTTATTTTAAAAGGTTTACCGAAAAGAAACCTATACTGCAGCAAAAGAAACCGAAGCAGTTTTTAGATACGCTGCCGAAAGAAAAATCAAAACTGGTAGAGATAAAAGCAACCACCGGTGTGTGGCTAAATTTTATCCCGAAATTTACGGTTGATGAATTTGGCGATGAAGTGGTGGAGTTGTTTAAAATTTATCTTGTCAACCGCACCGATGCCGGCTATAAATTCACCTACAAACAACAGTTTTTTGGGGAAAGCAATTTTGAATTGAGCAATGAACTAACAACCTTTCACGATTTCTATCTTCACGATATTTCGTTTGACGATTTTAACGACAGCCCTTCGTTCCTGGCAGAGTTTTCATTGATTACGCCCGATAAAAAGAAATCGGAATATTTTGATGCTTCAGTTAAGCTGAAAGCAAAAAAAATATTTCAGTTGATAGAAGAGATGAAGGCGAAGAACGAACCCTCCGTTACATTTCGGTTATTTGAAAAATATCCGGACAAGGCAAAAGACGAACGTCCCGAAGTGTCTGCACGTGTTGCCAAAGATTATGAAGTTTACGAAGCAAAGAGGGCGAGGCAAAATCTTGAACCGGCAAGAAGTGTGATCGATCTGCATATGGAAAAATTAAGCGACGATTGGCAGCACATGAGCAACTTCGAAATTCTCAATATGCAACTCGGTGAATTTGAAAAATGGTATCATCTTGCGGTTGCTCATCATTTGCAGAGCATGGTGGTGATTCATGGCGTTGGCAGCGGCAAATTACGCGATGAGATACACGACCTGCTAAAAACAAAAAAAGACGTGCAGTATTTCATTAACCAATACGATCCGCGTTTTGGCTATGGTGCTACAGAAATCTTCTTCAAGCATTAAACCAGCGTCACCTTATTGCTCCCGCAGAATAATTGTAACCATCACGATTAACTTATATTTGCAGCCACCACCAACCCGAGCTATCGTTCTCTTAAATGAGAAAGGAAAGTCCGGACAGCGCAGGGCAATCCACCGGTTAATAGCCGGGTCTCGCTTGCGGGAACAGAGAGTGCCACAGAAAATAACCGCTGCGGTCGCCTGCAAAGGCGCCAAAGTAAGGGTGAAAATGTGAGGTAAGAGCTCACGGTGCCATGCAGCAATGCATAGCATGGGTAAACCTTGGATGCTGTAATGCCACGTATAGTGCTCTTTAAGAACGGCTCGTTCGTTGCCGTGCAAACGGCAGGGGCACGGGGTAGGCAGCAACAGGTAAACAGTAATGTTTATCGCAGATAAATGATAGTTTAGAAACAGAATCCGGCTTATGAAGTTGGTGGCCTGCGCAGGTTTAATAAAATTGAACCTGCGCATTTTATTTTGCAGCATATTTATAAATGCTGTTATATTTTGGAGCCCCAGCATTGGTATAGACATCCGGCATTTGTTGCGTCGCACACTTGTGCTGTTGAATGTCGGTCGGGCTCTCTGAAACTTTGATCTTTCACTAGCGCTTGCTGGAGTTGTTTTTTTGAAATTTGTCCATTAAAGCAACTTCCTCCATTGCTGTATATCGTTATTATTTCAATTTCATTTTCTTTTTTAAACCCGCGATCTTCGATTCAAATATTTTCAGTTCATCGCGCTGCTGTTTTATAAAAGAATTGTCTTCTAGCTTGCCGACCACGCTGTTCATTTCGGCTTCAGTATCATATACCAGTTTCCTAAATGGATTGATGTAATCTTTAGCTCTCGATTCATAGATCTTTTCTGCTATCCATCTTTTCGTTGCCAAAAGATTATTCAGAATTGACTCCATTTCTGTTTTGCCAATCTTCTTCGGTGAAATGTTATCCAATTCAAACAGTGATGCCAATCCATGCAGCATTTTTTGCCGCGTGTATTTACCTGCCAGTTCATCGTAGGCAGTGTGCATTTGATCCCATGATTTTATTTTGTTATTTCTCACTTTCCGTTTCACCAGTTCAATATCGGCTTGCTGTATCATTTGCCCCCCTGCATTTACCCACGCGGTGCGCTTTAACCCTGCAGGCAGCGCCGCTGCGAGTTCTTCGGCCGACTTAGCATTTAATCTTTCTAAAAAAAGCAGTATTTGACTGGCGCCATAACACTGGATCATTTGCTTATAGAGCTTATAACTCTGCTGCGCCTTTGTGATAACTACTTTACGTTTGGAGTTTTCAAAACTCTCGGCCAATATTTCAAGCGTATCAATCCCCGCTTCGCTGCCAGATAGCAATAATTTACCTTTTGCCTGGCAGGCTTCTTTTGAAAAATGCTGCCCTGGCTTTTCCTTTTTATAAAATGCCTTGCCGCTGAAATATTCCAGCAGTTCAAGAGCAATGAACATTTCATTGATGGTATCAGGAGCGAGGTAATCATATTCCATTTGTTGAATGGGTTGTATGCGTTTATCCCTGTCACCATATTTCCAGGAGTTGCGTGCCAATGCATACATATTATACATAAACCAGTAGCCAGGCATAATGTGCAATTCATCTTTTGACGTATCGAGGCTTACCAATGAAAAAGGAAGTTGAATGTGCAGTTCGTAAGAATAATCGGCTTTTGCCATCATAGTGAAACTGGCAAATTTTGAATTGTGTTTTATGCTTACGCAAAGCCCCGGCCAGAAACCGCGCCCTGCAACAATTTCACCATCGGCTGCTCTAGAATTGTGGTTAGAACCGATCGTTGCACCTGCAGGTATATTGCTTTGACCCATGACCAGTGCAGCGCACAGGAATGAGTTGTTGTGGTGCTGCTCATGCGCGGGGAAAATAAGTGAGTTCAACACTTCGCAACAGGAAATGGTGGAATTACTACCAAGGTATGAGTTGATCAGCCTTGCACCATATTTCAGTTGGGTGTTTGAGGCCATGATAAAACGCACTGCCTTTACGCCATAAAAAACACGGCAGCCAAAACCAATGATGCCGTTAACCAACTCACAACCTTCACCTATTTGTGTCGTTCCCTCAGGGCCGGAGTTGATGGTGATATTCTTTAATTTGTTAGCGCCCTTTATATAGGCGTCACTTCCAATCCATGCGTCTTTTATGATTGCACAATTCTTAATAACTGTTCTGTCGCCGATCTTGCCATAGTAGCCGCGGTGTTTTTTAAACTGGTTCTCTGTGAAGATTTTGAATTGTTGTAAGAGTTTTTCGTCATCGCGGTATTTGCTCCAGAGAAATGCATCTGCAGGTAGCATGCCATTGAATGGAATAACGGCGCGGTTGCCATTTTCATTACATATTTCCAGCCATATGCGCACACTTTCAGGTTCGCCGTCTTTAATGATACCGATACCAAATTTTGAGTGATCACTGGTAGCCAGTTCATTTACGTTGATGATGATGACTTCATTGCCTATAATGTAATTGGATAAATAATTCACGTTGTCTATTACCACATTGTCTCCGAAGTCGCAGCTTATAATGGTTGAATTATACAAGCCAACCGGCAGTTTGAGGTCGCTGAATTCAAGACAATAGGGTTCGAGTTTTCCTATTCGTACAAGGCCAAAAAACTTACAGCTTTTTACCAGCTCAGGATTAAAGGCGTCGCTAACCAGTATTTTATTCCAATCGTCGCTGGTGTTGCCATTTCTCACCAATACTTCTATTTCGTATGCAGTGAGTTGACGGTATGCTATGCCGCTCCTGTTCTGAAGGTTGCGCAAGTAATATTCGTCTTTTCCTTTTGGTAAATATTCGGGTTTTATAAAATTTCTTCCAAGATTGGTTACCGCTGTTTTTCTTATGATGTTTTGACTCATGGTATAAGCATTGTGTACATAGCGAAAGTACGCCTAATGAGGTTTAGTTGTGCAGGGTGCTTGTAGAGCCAGGTTTTGTGGCTTTTGTATTTGCCGATGCCGGGTACATTGTACAAGAGTGCGACGCAACGAAAGCTGGTTGGCGGTAAGGAAGTTTGGTTAATTATATAATCGCTTATATAAAAACACGCGTGTAGAAGAAATGGTAATATAATTAATAAATAAAAGGGATGAGGCCTTTTGTTTTCTTTCTGTATGCTTCGTATTCTTCGCCAAACTGCTTTACCAGCTGCTCTTCTTCTGCTTCGATGCGCCTGGTGAAGACATAGATGACCGAAAAGAAAATGACCATGAAAGAAATATAATTATTAAGTGAAATGCCGAAGCCTACAAAAGACAGAAAGGAAGCCGAAAAAGCAGGGTGGCGCAGGTATTTAAAAAAACCATCGGTTATTAATTCGTGGTCGTGCCGTTTGTTCATGTCGCTGCTGAAAAGCCGGCCCATCGATTTTACCACCATCAGTCTTACAATAATACCTATTACAATTATAAAGAGTCCCCAGTAGGCCACCATTTCATTGGCAGAGATGGGAAAGTAAAAATTGTAGGCAAAGAAAACGGCAAAGCCAACGCTAAGAATGCCAACGATCCAAATAACGAGCAGGGGTTTTACAGTGGAACTGTGACCCTGCGGTTTGTGGGTACGCATTACCCTGTCGAGCAGTAATTCAGAAAGGAACCAGGCAACATAAACAACGACAAAAATTGTATCCATCTTCAATCGATTAGAGCTGTTACTTTTTTTAGAATTTTAATTGAAGATAAGGCTGCGAATGATTCGAACCTTAAAATTTTTATTCTTTCCCTGCATATGTAATTGATTTCTCTTGCTGGCTGTTTACTGATAATAATCACCCCGGTTGCTGACTGGCAACATAAGCTGGTATGCATTTATTGTCGAATTTTATGGTTCTCCCGTATTTTTTCAGTTTACTCATTTTTTAAGCGTTACTACACTTAATAAACCACTATTTATGATAAGAACAATCAAAACGGGAGTTGCTGCAGTTCTGCTGATACTGGCAACATCCTGTAAGAAAGAAAACAGCAGCATGCAATCATCAGTCATTTCCAATCAAAGCACATCACAGTCACTTACCACAGACGCCGGGCCGGAAGCCGTGAGAATTGGCACCCAGGTCTGGAAGAAAAAAGATCTCACTACCAGTTATTATGCCAATGGCGACAAGATACCGCAGGTAAAAGACGCTACCAAATGGGCTGCATTAACCACAGGTGCCTGGTGCTGGTATAACAACGATCCGCGTTACGGCAAGCTGTACAATTGGTACGCCGTTAACGACCCGAGAGGATTAGCGCCCACAGGCTGGCACGTTCCTACTGAAGAAGAGTGGGTAACGCTCACCAACTACCTGGGCGGCTACACTGTTGCCGGTGGTAAGATGAAAGAAACCGGCACGGGGCATTGGCTCACTCCAAATGCCGATGCTACCAACAGCAGCGGTTTTACAGCGCTTCCCGGTGGCTCACGTTACTATCTTGGCAGCTTTGTCGATTCTGGTGGCTATGGGTACTGGTGGAGCTCAACAGAAGCCGATTCACAGGCGGCCCATTACCGTTACCTTACTTATTTCTATGGCGCCATTTCGGGCACTACAGATTACAAGTCAAATGGCTTCTCTGTGCGCCTTGTTAAAGATTGATCACTGGTTCAATGCATGATCGAGGATAAATCTTACAGTTTTTTCTCCTTTTTAATAACCGGCCTTCGCCGGTTATTTTTTGATTCCATGCTTTTGTGCTTCTGGCATCGTCCCTTGTGTCACAGCGGTTGAACAAAAAGGTAAAACAATATTACTGGTTGGCTATTCTTATATATTTTTCAATGGTGCCGTCAGCGGCAACTACACCGCGGTAAATGGTAAGGGTATCGTTTGCTATGGTAAAATATAGCGGGTATGTGGTGCCATTAAACAACATGGCGTCTGTTTGCTGCGATGTTTGGGGATTTATGCCGCTGGAAAGTTTGTAGGTTCCGCTGTCAGTGGGTATATGCTTTGCATAATACCAATAGTTGCTGTCAGAAAATTTCCACCTGTAACCATTGCCAACAGCGTAATCGCTGCCGCCTGTTGGGCCAAGCCCACCGGCCACTGAGCGAAGTTCCCATTCACCGGGCAGTGTTTGCGGCCCGTGAACGGCATTGTCATTCGTGTCGGCACCGGTCTTTTTACAGCCTTGTGTTGCAAGAATTGTCGCTATCAGTAAGCAAAATATATTCTTCATACCCGGAATTTTGTTTCATGACAGCTGCATCTTAAACAGCGTTGCTCTGCATGGTTTTTCTTTTTTAGCGTATGCTGACAAGACTAATCTTTAAAGCCCTACAGCATGGCAAAGGCTAAAAATATCGAACAGGTCTTATTGAATACGAATAAATCTTCTGTGTTTTTACCTGTTGCCCTGCACCAAAGTTCTGGAACCATGCCCTAGATGCACTTACTTCTGTAGAACTCCAGTATGCGAAGGGCTTAAAACCGCCGATCATTTCTTTTTGCTTGTACATTTCATTGAGTTCGTCTTTTGAAGGCATAAACCAGTCGGTAAACCCGTTAAGGCTAAACTCACGACATTCAAGTGCAGCATAATCTTCAGGTGCGCCAATGGGATCTCCCAATACATGAAATATTCTTTGTGTATTCTTTAAACCGCCTCCTGGTTTTGAAGCGATGGCCCCTGTTACCGTGTCGGTATAAGCCCAAACCGAAGGTTCTTCAATGTCTTCTTCCGCGGCGATGATGCCGTGTTTACCATCGCTGTTTATATAAAAGATAATACCGCCACCGAAATGTTCCCCGATAAAATGCGAGGCAGCCAATGGCGACTCCTCAACTGCAGTCACAACAGGCTTGTCTATTTGCTTTGAGCAGGATGCCGTTATCAGCAGGTAACATGCCAGCAAATGGTTGATCGTCTTTTTCATAAATATGTATTGATTTGTAAAAACCTGGTCACCTGAAAATAAAATAATTTAAAGCGACCGGGAAATTTATACCGTAAAAGGCACCATCGATGCCGCAGCATATGTCAGTGAATGCTTGTTGCCTTCTCGTTTCATTATTCAACACCCTGCAGGCGTGTTGCAAAGCATTGCCGTCAAGTTTGATTAGTGCATCGGCACATTCTTCAATACTTCGGAGGTGTCTTCCGGAGTATGTGGGGATGTTGATCTTTCTTTTTTTTCTTTGCTCAGCACCTTGTAAATGATAATAATGCTCATGAACATACACAGCGCTCCGATGAGGAAATGCATGCCCGGAAAATAAAACGGGGCTTTATCCGTAGTAAAATAACTAAAGGTGAAACTCATCAGCGGCGGACCGATGATGGTCGTCAAACTCATCAGGCTGGTAAGTGCGCCCTGCAATTCACCTTGTTGGTTTGGTGGTACATGCACAGACAGAACCGATTGGAGCGAGGGCCCGGCAATGCCTCCAAGACAATAGGGGATAAGAAAGGCGAACATCATCCAGCTTTGTGTGGCAAATGCAAAAAGTATTAGTCCGAGTGTGTAAAGGCTCAGCCCTATATAAATGCTTTTTTCATTGCCCAGTCTTGGATTTATAACCCTGGTAAGACCAGCCTGTACGCCGCCAACCAATACGCCAACAACTGCCAGTGATATGCCCACCATTTTTTCGCTCCAGCCAAAGCGGTAAATGGTGAAAAAGTTCCAGTTGCCCTGAACACTCTGGCTGCCCAGGTAAATAAGAAAAAATCCGAGTGCAAGCCCGCCAATCTCGGGGTGGCGCGTCAGGAATTTTAGTGAGCCAAAAGGGTTCGCCCGCTTCCATTCAAAGGGTCTCCGGTGTTCCATGCTCAGCGATTCCGGTAAAAAGAAATATCCATATAAACAATTCAGCAGGCACAGCGCCGACGCCGCATAAAACGGTGCACGTATGCCCCATGTTGCCAGGAATCCGCCCAGCGCCGGGCCAAGTACAAAGCCAAGTCCAAAAGCTGCACCTATTAAACCAAAGTTTTTTGCACGTTCCGTAGGATCGGTGCTAATGTCGGCGATATATGCTGTTGCGGTAGTAAAGCTTGCACCCGTTATGCCTGCGACAACGCGGCCTATAAAAAGCCAACCATAAGCCGGAGCCAGAGCAAGGATAATATAGTCTATTCCAAAACCCAATAGAGACGAAAGTAAAACAGGGCGTCTTCCAAAACGATCACTGAGGTTGCCTATTACCGGTGCAAATAAAAATTGTGTGATGGCAAATACCGACAATAATGCCGCTCCATAGGTGCTGGCAATATTTACCGGGATATGTTTTAATTCCGCCACCAGGTCGGCCATCACCGGAATGATTAATCCCCAGCCCATTATGTCGATGAGTAAGGTGAGGAAAATAAAACCCATCGCTGCTTTTTTGTTTTTTGCCGGCATAAGACCTGGATAAATTTGAAAGGCAAAAATGCTGGTTTATTCCCAAAAAAGTGCTGGCAGTTAAAGGAAATGTTTTGCCGGCTGTGTAATAACATGCAGCTTTCGTTGTGTCACTCCCTTGTACGACTTATTCTTTACTCAGCATTTTTACATACAAGTGCCAAATGGATGGGCTGCCGAACTGTAAAGGCCGCTTCTTTTTGCCCCGGTGATCTCTTTGGTGCAGTGTTGTAGCTGTGGGAAAAAACTGGTAAATCCTGTACAGCATGCAACACATGCGCACCTTTAAAAACCATTAAGGCGAAAGCGCTAGCTTTTATCTGCTTCCGCCATAATTTAGTATCATTGCAGCTCAATAGTTGAGGTATGGTCCGGAAAGTTTTTGGTATCTACGGAAATGATTTAAACGGCAAACTGTTCATTGAAACGGCGCACAATTATATTGCTTGCAGCGTGGTTGACAGCTCCTCTCAACAGTTAAACGCATTTGAACTTTTCCATTTCGACGCTGTCGATACCGCGTCTTTTGAAAAGCTCTTCGGTGATATACAATTATTCTCCAGATTGTTTACCGCGCAATACAGCATCGTTGACCTGATATGGGCAAATGAAAAGGCTGTGTGCGTGCCAGCAGCTTATTTTGACGAAGCGCTGGCTGTTTCCATGCTCGAGACGATGCATGCTGTTTCGCCACCGGTACAATTTTCTGTGAATAAAGCAGAAGATATTGTGGTGGTTGGTTATATCCCCGCCGATGCGTTTAAAGTGTATGCGGCCAACTTTGAAGTGCGCAGCAATGAACATAAGTATTTCCAGTTGATCCGTGGCCTTTCCCATGGCGATCATAAACACGCGGCTTATGTTCTTTTCGATCACTCTGACTTTACTTATGTGGTCCGCAAAGACGGGCAGCTTCAATTAATACAAACACGGGCGTATAAAACATCGGAAGATGTATTGTATCATTTGCTTAATTCATTCCGTGTATTTGCTATACCCACACAGGAAATTAATATTGTAGCGAGCGGTATGATCGATGACAGTTCGCCGTTATACAAAAACCTTCGGTCTTATTTCAAACATTTTGCTTTTCAGGAAATGGAGGCGTCAAAGTTTGCAGCTGAAGGTTTTAATGAACATCCACTACATTATTTCGCTTCATTTTGTCAATAAGCCATATGAGAATTGTTTCAGGCAAGTTTGGAGGAAGAAGAATACAGCCACCGGCAAAAATGCCTTATACAAGGCCTACCACCGACATCGCGAAAGAAGGGTTGTTCAATATCCTGCAAAACAGGATCGCCTTGGAAGGCATCAGAACGCTCGATCTGTTTGGCGGCACAGGTAGTATCAGTTACGAGTTGGCATCCCGTGGCGCCGGCGAAATCGTTATTGTCGAGAAAGATGTGAACATGCACGCCTTTATCAAAAAAAACATGGCAATGCTTGGCGTTGAGCAGTGCCAGGTGCTTAGGATGGATGTATTCGATTATATCAATCATTGTAACGAAAGCTTTGACTTTATTTTTGCCGGCCCGCCTTATGCGCTAGGTCCCATAGATGAGATCCCAAAGTTGATCGTTGCCCGGAATATGATCGCGGCCGGCGGCTTTTTTGTACTAGAGCACACGCCGAGAAACAACTACGAAAAATTTGTCGGGTTTAGCTTTCAGCGTAACTACGGCACTACCATATTTTCTTTTTTTGAAGCAGTGTAAGCTTAACGGGAAAACCTTTATGCAACCAATATTCATCACGGGAATAGGAACCGGAATCGGCAAAACGGTGATCGCGGCTGTGGTAACCGCCGCTTTGGAGGCAGACTACTGGAAGCCCGTCCAGGCTGGTTTTAGTCACGGTACAGATGCCGGTTTTGTGCAGGATATGCTGAAGGGTACCGCCTGTAGCATTCACCCCGAATTGTATAAATTATCATTACCGGCATCTCCACATTTATCTGCCAGGCAAGAGGGCATCAGTATTGACCTTGATCTCATCTGCAGGCAGTTTACAAAACTGGAAAGCAGCAAACAGTATACAATAGTCGAGGGAGCCGGGGGTATTATGGTTCCGTTAAACGACGAAGAGTTTGTAATCGACCTCATCAAAAAAATGGATGGAAAAGTAATATTGGTAAGCCGTAATTACCTGGGAAGCATTAATCATTCGTTGCTCACTGCGTCGATCTGCAAAAAATACGATCTCGACGTCGCCGGTTGGATATTCAATGATCATTTTATGAACTACGAAGATGAGATCGTACGGTGGTCAGGTTTCAAAAAGATTGCTGCTGTGCCGGGCACCGGTGTTGTAGACCGGCTCTTCATTATGTCATGCGCAACAGCAATAAGGGAATCATTACAAGCAGCACTATGACCAAAAGAGAATTGCGCCATATTTATCGACAAAAGCGAACAGCCATTGACCCACGCGAAAAATTAAAGCTCGATGACCTGCTGCTTATTCAACTGCAGCAATTTTATTTTCCAGATGTGCGGGTATTGTTTACCTACTGGCCAATGGCCGGCAGCAGTGAGCCCAATACGCATTTATTCAATGCTTATCTCAGGCACAGCATTCCCATGCTGAACATCGCATTCCCCAGAGCTAATTTCGACAGTCGCGATATGCAGGCGATCCTCATTAAAGAAGACTCCGTTTACAAAACATCTGATTACGGCATTACAGAACCCTCAGCTGGCGAAGTTGTTGATCCGGCGGCTATCGACCTTGTTTTTGTGCCATTGCTTATTTGCGACAAAGAGGGAAACAGGGTTGGCTACGGCAAGGGCTTTTACGATAAATTTCTTATGCATTGTCGGGAAGATGTGATAAAGATCGGCTTCAGTTATTTTGAGCCGGTCGAAAAAATCGATGACAGCAATGCATTTGATGTACCTTTAAATTATTGTGTAACTCCCCAGCACCTGTATGAATTTTAATAATATTTTTCTTAAATCATTCCGGTTTCTTTTATTGCCTTTTGCGTTATTATATGGATTAATCGTTATCATTCGTAATTTTTTATACGATAAAGATTACTTCAAATCAGCGCAGTTCAATTTCCCCCTTATCTGCGTGGGCAACCTCTCCGTCGGCGGCACCGGTAAATCGCCCATGACAGAATATCTTATCCGCCTCTTGTACCCGCAATTCCGCATAGCCGCCCTCAGTCGTGGTTATAAAAGAAAAACCAAAGGCTATGTATTGGCCAGCGACACAACAACAGCGCTGGAAATAGGCGACGAACCTATGCAGTTTCACTTAAAGTTCCCCGATCTTGCCGTGGCGGTAGGCGAGGAGCGCATTGTGGCTATCCCGCAGTTACTCCACGACAGGCCTGACCTTCAGGCGATTATCCTGGATGATGCTTTCCAACACCGCGAGGTACGCGCCGGTTTCAATATTTTGCTTACCGCCTATGGCGATATTTATACAAAAGATTTTTTTCTACCCACCGGCGACCTGCGCGATCAGCCCGCTTCTGCGAAACGCGCTGATATTATCATCGTTACAAAATGCCCGGCCACGTTAACAGCAAATGAAAGGAACGAACTCGTAAATGAACTTGAGCCTGAAAAAGGGCAGCAGGTATTTTTTACCACCATTGAATACGGCGTGCCTTATCATATTCTCAGCGGGGAAAAAAGAAACTTCAGCGGCAACGAAGAAGTGCTGCTCGTATCAGGCATTGCCAACCCGGCACAGTTGAAGAAATATGTTGCGCACAAAGCAGAAACCTACGAGCAAATGAATTACAGCGATCATCATATTTTTCGGATCGACGATCTTAAGGATATCCGTACAAAGTTCGACGAAATGGATGCCGCAGAAAAGATCATGCTCACAACAGAAAAAGATGCTGTGCGCTTAATAAAATTCAAGGATGAGTTACAACAGATGCCTTTTTATGTGCTGCCTATTCAACACAGTTTCCTGTTTGGCGATGTTGACAAATTCAACCATGCAGTCGTCGATTTTATCACGAACTTTAAAATGAAGGAGTAATGTTTTGGAGCCGGGCTGTTGAATAGCCATTGAGCATCGTTGCGTCGCACACTGCGGCTGGAGTGCAAAAATGAGGCAGCCTTGGTTGCAGGTTGGGCAGCAGGCAAAAAGAGAAAGTTCGGGATGCCGGGTAAACCGGCTCAATAGCAACAGGTTATAAACAAAGAACAGGGCCCGGGTACAAAAAGTAAATGTATAAGTGCTAATGTAAAAAATATAAGATGGGAAGTAAAAAGTCGAAGTCAAAAAATAAGCACAAGTCGCAGGCGCATAACGAAATAAAAGGCACGCTTGAAATAACCAGGTCGGGTATGGGGTATGTTGTTATTGCCGACGGATATGGCGATGTGCTCGTAAGGCCCGGAAATTTTAATAACTCGCTGCATGGCGACACGGTTTTAATAAAGGTCACCAAACAAAATCCTTTAACAGGTAAACGCGAAGGCCGCATTACCGCTGTTATTGCGAGAAAGCAAACCGAGTTTACAGGCACGCTGCAAATGGCAACCAACTTTGCCTTTTTTGTGCCTGATAGCGATAAGCCAATGCCCGACTTCTATATTCCTTTTGAAAATATCAAGGATGCGAAGAATAAAGACAAGGTAGTCGTTCGCATGCTGAAATGGGAGCAGGACGATAAAAAGCCCGTGGGCGAAGTGGTGAGTGTGATGAATGCAGAAGATGAGAACGATTCAGCTATGAAAAAAATATTGGCTGAAAACGGCTTCCCACTTAGTTTTCCTGAAGAAGTGATCGAAGAAAGTGAGCGGATCCCGGAATATATTGCGGCAACGGAGATACAGAAAAGAAAGGACTTTCGCGATACACTTACATTCACCATCGACCCCGTTGACGCCAAAGATTTTGATGACGCTATTTCGATAAGGCAAATCAACACCCAGTTGTACGAGATTGGTGTTCACATAGCAGACGTGAGCCATTTTGTGGAGCCAGATACTGCACTGGATGAAGAAGCCTATAAAAGAGCCACTTCGGTCTATCTTCCCGACCGGGTGAACCCGATGTTGCCCGAGCGTATCTCCAACGAACTTTGTTCGCTGCGCCCCAATGAAGACAAGCTCACATTTTCTGCTGTTTTTAAGATCAACAACAGGGCTGAGGTTAAAGATTACTGGCTGGGGAAAACGGTCATCCATTCCGATCATCGCTTCACTTATGAAGATGTGCAGCAAATGATCGAAGACGATGCAGATGGTGCATACCAGGAAGAAATTCTTTTGTTAAATAAACTTGCCCAGATTCTGCGCGGCAAGCGTTTTGAGAATGGTGCCATTAGTTTCACTTCGCAGGAGGTTCGGTTTAAACTCGATGAAAAGGCAAAGCCGGTTGGAATAATCGTAAAAGAAAGTAAGGAGGCGCATCAACTGATAGAAGAGTTTATGTTGCTTGCCAACAGAACGGTTGCGGAGCACGTGGCAAAAGCAAATAACAAAAAGCCATTACCTTTTCCCTACCGCATCCATGATACGCCCGACGAGCAAAAGCTTTTGCCTTTCGTGGCATTTGCAAAAAAGTTTGGGCATACGTTTGATATCAGTTCGCCCGATAAAATTGCAGAAAGCTTTAATGAAATGCTGCTCACCGTTAAGGGCAAGCCCGAGCAGCATGTACTGGAACAGCTTGGTATCCGCACTATGGCAAAAGCCTATTATAACCCTGAGAACATTGGCCACTATGGTTTGGGCTTTGAACACTACTGTCATTTTACTTCACCGATAAGAAGATACCCCGATGTGCTGGTGCACCGTATACTGGATGCCTTGCTAAGGGATAAGGCTACGCCTGACAAAAAGCTTGCAGAAAAGTGCAAACACTGCAGCGAAATGGAGCGGGCAGCGATGGACAGTGAACGCGCATCTAACAAATACAAGCAGGTTGAATATATCCGCGGATACCTGGGCCAGGTTTTTGAAGCGGTGATCAGTGGCGTAGCAAGTTTTGGTTTTTGGGCCGAAACAGTGGCGCACAAATGCGAAGGGCTTGTAAATATTGCCAGCCTTAACGATTACGATGATTTTCGGCTGGTTGAGACCGACTATTGCCTGGCAGGACGCAGAAGCGGGCGTGTTTTCCGCATTGGTGATAAAGTAAATGTTCGGGTAATCGCTGCCAATCTTGATAAGCGGCAGATCGACTATGAGTGGGTACTTAAACCAGACAACGAAAAACAGGCAGATGAAGTCCCTGCTAAAGCAAGAAAGAAAAAAAAGAAGTGATCAGGAGATCCGTTTTTGCTCGAGTTCATAACCTGTGTCAACAAGCAAATTTGTACCGTCTGCTGCGGCTGTTGCCAACTCATCACATCTGTTGTTGAAGGCGTTGTCTGCATGGCCCCTGACCCACTTGAATCTTATGTTCAGTTGCCTCGATAAATGGTAGTAACGCATCCACAGGTCTTTGTTTTTTTTACCTCCTTTAAAATCGGTGCGAACCCAGCCATCGAGCCATTTCTTTTCAACAGTATTTACCACATACTGGCTATCTGTGAAGACCATTATGGGAATGTCGTTTTTCTTCAATGCTTCCAACGCTGTAATCACAGCAAGTAGTTCCATGCGGTTGTTGGTTGTAAGCCGGTAGCCCGCCGAGAGTTCTTTGCGCTTATCCCCCCACATTAATATCACCCCATAACCGCCGGGCCCGGGGTTGCCCCTCGATGATCCGTCGGTATATACAATCAGCTGTTTATTCTCCTGTGTCATATTTTTATTTTGTACCGGGCTTTTGTAGCACTGCCCTGCTGCTGTTGCGTCGCACTCCTGTACTGTTGATCCGTTGATCATCAATCCCTGTTCAAAGATCGATTGAATAGTTTCCTTTCAGGTACATAACGGCGTTCCCGCTGATCAAAACGCGGTCGCCTGCAAGTTCGCAATCAAGATAGCCCCTGCGTTTGGAAACCTGTATGGCGTTCATTTTAGATTTGCCAAGCACGTTGGCCCAATATGCTGTTAGTGCTGTGTGTGCAGAACCGGTAACAGGGTCTTCGTTAATACCGCTTTGCGGAAAGAAACAACGCGAAACAAAATCAACGTTATCGTCGTCGCCTTTTGCCGTGACGATAACGCCACGCGCCTCAAGGGTTGCGATAATATTCATATCCGGCTGTAATGATTCAACAACAGCCTGCGATGGCACGATGACCATATAGTCAAACGCTGTTTTATAAACCACTACATTTTCTACCTGTAGGCCGTCTATTATTGCCTGTGGAATTTCCGGCATTGGTTCTACCATGCTGGCCGGGAAATCAAGCTGCAACTTGCCATTGTTGTGACGGCTAACTCTAAGCGGGCCGCTTAATGAATTGAACACGATTTCACCGGCGGTATAACCCAGTTCGGTGTACATCACAAAAGCGCTGGCAAGTGTGGCATGGCCACAAAGTTTTACTTCAACAGCAGGGGTGAACCAGCGTATGCGATAGCCCCCGGGCTCCTTTACGAAGAATACTGTTTCTGCGAGGTTGTTTTCTGCCGCAAGTGATTGCATTACATCATCGGGGAGCCAATTGCTTAAAGGGCATACTGCCGCAGGATTGCCACCGAATAATTTTGTTGTGAATGCATCAACGATATAAACGGGTAAGGTCATGATGATGTTTTTTTGTTGAACGCGTCAAAAGTAACGGATTCGTCGTTTGCCTGTGTCGAATTAATAATGACCGGAGCTTTTGTACTGATGAATGGGCCGTGTGGATTATTGCTGCGTAATATGCGGAACGTACAAGTGAGTGACACAACGGAAGCTGAAATTATTGTTGTAGCCGGTGCAATAAAAAAACCACTTCGTAAAGAAGTGGTTTTATATTTTAAGACTTGTTTACTTGTTTGCAAAGCCTATTCGAATTTAAGGTCGAGACCGAGGCCGCGGAGTTCATGCACCAATACGTTGAATGATTCAGGCACACCGGCACGTGGAATATTGTCGCCTTTTACAATGGCTTCATATGTTTTTGCACGGCCTATAATGTCATCTGATTTCAATGTGAGCAATTCCTGGAGGATATTTGCTGCGCCGTATGCTTCGAGCGCCCAAACTTCCATTTCACCGAAACGCTGGCCACCGAACTGGGCTTTACCACCGAGCGGCTGCTGGGTAATGAGACTGTATGGTCCGATTGAACGTGCGTGCATCTTATCATCCACCATATGGTGAAGTTTAATCATATAGATAACACCAACCGTTGCTTTCTGGTGGAAACGTTCGCCAGTCTCCCCATCGTAAAGATAGGTGTGACCCATTGAGGGCAGTTTCGCGTCTTTGCAATACTGAGCGATTTCTTCTACGGTGGCACCGTCGAAAATCGGTGTTGCAAACTTCATACCGAGCCTTTTACCGGCCCAGCCGAGAATGGTTTCATAGATCTGCCCGAGGTTCATACGGGAAGGAACGCCTAATGGATTCAACACTATATCAACCGGTGTTCCATCTTCCATGAAAGGCATATCTTCTGCACGAACGATTTTGGCAACGATACCTTTGTTACCGTGGCGACCGGCCATTTTATCACCGACTTTCAACTTACGTTTTACAGCGAGGTAAACTTTTGCAAGTTTCAATACGCCGGCCGGTAATTCGTCACCGATAGAGATATTGAATTTTTCCCGTTTGTAGCGGCCAAGTTCTTCGTTGTATTTGATGTTGTAGTTGTGCAACAATGTATTGATCTGGTCGTCGGTTACGGCATCGCTGGTCCAACCTAATGGATTTACATTTTGGTAGTCGATCACTGCAAGGTTCTTGGCATTGAATTTAGCCGTTTTACCGATCAGCATTTCGCCGAAGTTATTGGTAACGCCTGCGGAAGATTTATCTTTCAACAGCATTTGCAGTTTGGAGAGCAATACTTCTTTGAGGTCTTCTACATTCTTTTCATGAACCTTTTCGATCTTTTCCAGTTGTGCTTTCTCACGAATCTTGGCATTCTTGTCTTTTTTTGCACGCTGGAAGAGTTTTTTATCGATAACTACACCTTCTGTTCCGTTTGGTGCTTTCAATGAAGCATCCTTTGCATCACCTGCTTTATCACCAAAGATGGCACGCAATAATTTTTCTTCCGGTGTAGGATCGCTTTCACCTTTAGGGGTGATTTTGCCGATAAGAATATCGCCTTCGCGAACCTGTGCGCCGATACGGATGATACCGTTCTCGTCCAGGTCTTTGGTAGCTTCTTCCGAAACGTTTGGAATATCTGGTGTTAACTCTTCTTCTCCAAGTTTTGTATCACGAACTTCGAGTTCATATTCATCGATATGGATAGAAGTAAAGAGGTCTTCGCGAACAACCCTTTCACTGATAACAATGGCATCTTCAAAGTTGTACCCTTTCCATGGCATGAACGCAACCTGCAGGTTCCGGCCCAATGCCAGTTCACCATTCTGTGTAGCGTATCCTTCGGTAAGGAAGTCGCCTTTTTTCACCTGCTGGCCTTTTTTAACGGCAGGGCGCAGAATGATACAGGTAGACTGGTTTGTTTTGATAAACTTGGTGAGTTTGTAGATCCTGAGATCTTCTTCAAAACTTACCAGGCGATCAAGATCGTTCCTGTTATAACGAACATGTATTTCTTTTGAATCAACATATTCAACAATACCATCGCCTTCTGAGTGGATCTGGATACGTGCATCACGAGCAGCTTTGCCTTCGAGACCTGTACCGACAATCGGTGATTCAGGGCGTATCAAAGGAACAGCCTGGCGTTGCATGTTTGATCCCATCAGGGCACGGTTGGCATCGTCATGTTCGAGGAACGGGATAAGTGACGCACTCAGACCAACAATCTGGTTTGGCGCTACGTCCATATATTCCACTTCCGCTTTTTCAAGAATCGGGAAATCACCAGTCTGGCGGCTCACGATCCTGTCTTCCGCGAAGTTGCCATCCTTATCTATCACTGAATTTGACTGGGCGATCTTTGCAGTATCTTCTTCTTCTGCGCTCAGGAAGGTGAGTTGTTTCATATCTACGTGACCTTCGGTCACTTTTCGATATGGCGTTTCGATAAAACCCATCTCGTTGATCTTTGCGTGCACGCAAAGCGTGGAAATCAAACCGATGTTTGGTCCTTCTGGCGTTTCAATTGTACAAAGACGGCCATAGTGTGAGTAGTGAACGTCACGAACCTCAAAGCCAGCTCTTTCACGGCTAAGACCACCAGGCCCGAGCGCAGAAATACGACGTTTGTGGGTGATTTCAGAAAGTGGGTTTGTCTGATCGAGGAACTGTGATAACTGCGATGTACCAAAGAATGAATTGATCACAGAAGAGAGCGTCCTGGCATTGATAAGATCAACCGGTGTAAACACCTCATTGTCACGAACGTTCATTCTCTCCCTTATCGTACGCGCCATACGGGCAAGGCCCACACCAAACTGTGCATATAACTGCTCACCCACTGTGCGAACACGGCGGTTGCTCAGGTGATCGATATCGTCGATCTCGGCTTTGGCGTTTGTTAAACGAACAAGGTATTTGATGATCTCGATGATATCTTCCTTGGTTAATACTTTGGTATGTAATTTCTGTGTTACGCCAAGTTTGCGGTTGATCTTGTAACGGCCAACTTCTCCGAGGTCGTAACGCTTGTCACTAAAGAATAATTTATCGATGATACCACGCGCAGTTTCATTATCTGGGGCGTCGGCACCTCGCAACTGGCGATAAATGTGCTGAACCGCTTCCAACTCACTGTTGGAAGTATCTTTGTTTAATGTGTTGTAGATAATAGCGTAATCGCCACCAACATCTTCCCTTTGAACGAATACGCTCTTCACTTCCAGTTCCGCAATCATATCAACTGCATCCTGGTCAAGAATCGTATCGCGTTCCATCACAATCTCGTTACGTTCGATTGAAACTACTTCACCGGTGTCTTCATCCACAAAATCTTCCACCCAAGTTCTTAAAACGCGGGCTGCGAGTTTGCTGCCAAGATGTTTCTGTAAAGACTTTTTGTCTGCAGGAACTTCAGTAGCCATTCCGAAAAGCTCGAGAATGTCTTTATCTGTTTCAAAGCCGATGGAACGCAGCAACGTAGTAACCGGGAATTTCTTCTTACGGTCAATATAGGCATACATCACATTATTGATGTCCGTTGCAAACTCCATCCAGGCACCTTTGAAAGGAATTACCCTTGCTGAGTATATCTTGGTTCCGTTCGGGTGAATAGACTGGCCAAAGAATACGCCGGGTGAGCGATGCAACTGGGAAACTACCACGCGTTCCGCACCGTTGATCACAAAAGTGCCGCGGGGAGTCATATAAGGAATATTGCCCAGGAACACATCCTGAACGATGGTTTGGAAATCAACGTGCTCTTCATCGTTACAACTCAAACGAAGCTTGGCTTTTAAAGGAACGGCATAGGTAAGGCCGCGTTCCATACACTCTTCGATGGTATAACGTGGCGGATCAATAAAGTAATCCAGGAATTCCAACACGAAAATATTGCGGGTGTCGGTAATTGGAAAGTTTTCCTTGAACACCTTAAACAAACCTTCGTTATTGCGTTTGTCGGGGGTGGTTTCTAACTGGAAAAAGTCTTTAAAAGATTGTAACTGGATGTCTAGAAGATCCGGAGTTTCGGCAAGGTGTTTTGTTTTACCGAAACTTACCCTGCTTTGAATTGTTGTTGATGACATATTTGTTTTTAACCGGTTTTTTAGTAAACAATGGTCAAAAACCTATTGGTTTTCAACTTCTTGTTTTAAAAATAAACGTTACTGCAATACTTAAAAAGTGCTAATTAGCCTAAATTAAAGGATTGCAAAAGTAAGGAGACAAACTGAAAAGTAAAAACTAATTTTAAAACAAAAAGTAAAGGTTAACAAGCTGTGCACAGCCCTCAATAGTATGATTACCGGAGCTTTTTTGAGCCCGGTAATACAGCGCTATTCAACTTCTGTTGCGTCGCACACTTCAAGGCCTTATCCTGTGCCCGGCAGCGCACATACCCGGAGTTAGGGCGACTTTTTCCAGCGAACCCCCTTTTTGTGTTACCAGTTTACCAGGCACCCTCTACCAACTCCCTACCAAC
>DLKC01000001.1 GCA_002478885.1 Chitinophagaceae bacterium UBA7600 | reverse complement strand
TCTTTTATGTTGAAAAAAAAATTTTAAAATTGACAGAAAGTTACTCCAATCAGACATTTTACACCCTTGAAAATTCTACCCGAAAATGAAATTAAATGTATATTAAAAAAAGCGGGGCGGCCTGCTCCATTTTGTGTTGATTCACAATAAAATCTCTATATCATTCTGCATTATATGACAACTCAAAAAAAAGTAGTCACTTCAAAAAAAAATGTCGAAAAGCGCGAGTCATGTTAATAAAAACTCTTTCTGTTTAAACTTACATACGCAATTCTTATACTTTTTACGCTGAAATATTTTAAAACGCATTATATTCTATAAGACTCCCACTTTTATCGGCCGGCATTGTTAACTAACAATAAAAAAAACATTCAGTCCTCATCGTTTCTTCCGCTGAAACCCTTTGCCATAAAGGTTTACAGAAGTTTATATATTTTTAGTAGAATAAAATCTACAATAAAATTTGTTTTAGGCTACATTTGGCGCAAATTTTTCTTATGGCGTTTGAAATTACCGGTAAGCTTATTATGAGGTCTGATACCATGCAAAAATCTGCAACTTTCAAAACGAGAGAATTCGTTATCGAAAAAACAGAAGATATTGGCGGACGTATAATCACCAACTTCATAAAATTTCAGTGTGTACAAGACAGAACTACGATGCTCGACCGATTCAATATTGGCGATGAAGTAAAAATCTCTTTTAATATAAAAGGTACAAAATGGGTAAAAGACGGAAGGGAAAATTACATCACAAATCTTGATGCATGGCGAATGGAAAGCGTCAAACTCTCGCAGGATAATTATTCGTCAAATAATGACAATTTTTCTCCACCGGCATTTACCGACAATGCCAGCGATGACCTGCCATTTTAAAAAACTGCGCAATTTCTCAGCCGGGGTAAACTTTTTGTCTGTACCTTTAAACTGATAGTAATCCAATTATCTTCAATATCCAAACAGACAGACATGAGAAACTGGTATTTTCTCTTTTTTATCTTATTAATATCATCCCGCGCATTTTCACAAATAGAAACACTTTCAGATGCTGAACTCGGCTTCAGTGGCGAAGTGGCCGTTCCCGCTAAGGAACTTGCAGCAAGTAACAAAACAGGTTTTGGAGGGTCAGCAAAATTTGCCTACAATTTTACCGATAAAAATTTCGCACTCACGTTTCAGTCAGGCATCATCGTTTTCAACGGAAAACAACCTGATTCACTCAACTCCATGCCAAATCTGTTAAAGGAGACTTACCCCATATACAATATGGTGCCTGTAAAGCTTGGCGCAAGGGTTACTTTTGGTCCGGGTATCTATGCCGAACCACAGATAGGAACAACGTTTGTTTTTACGTCCGGCCATTTTGGCGAGTCCGTTTTTTATGCGGCTTTCACCTACGCATTCAATGTTGGCTACCATACCCTGCCCGGGCTTGATATTGGAATTCGTTACGAATCGATTTCCGCCGCTCCGAACTTGTCATTCATCGGCCTCAGATGCGGCTATACGTTTACATTCCGGCGACAAGATATTTATTAATGTAAAACGGCTAATATATTCAAGGCCCGCTTTCTTTGCGGGTTTTTATATTATGTTCCCGGCTTTTGATTTTCATGGCATCGCCTCTTGCGTCGCACTCTTCAACTTTTACAATCTTAATCGCCGGTAAGGCACAGGAAGTTCTCCCGGCGAAGGCTGTTTTCTGCTTTCCAACTTTAATCGGGGAATTAGACAGTCATTTACACAACAACTGTAATTCGATATTATTTCTATTTTTTGCCAAAACCGGTTAGGTTTGCTCAACTGAATCATGCAACAAAAAGTTATTTTAAGAGTATTGCCCACCGAAGCAGCAGATGCTGATATTCTTGCCGCAAGTATTGCTGCACATTGCGCCGTAAAGCAAGAGTCTATTACCGGTTACTATATTCTTAAACAATCTATCGATGCAAGGAGCAAAACAATTTGGATAAACCTTACAGTGGTTGCATTCATCAACGAACCATTTACCGGCAGGCCGTTTCATGCAATCGACCTTAAACATGTTACGCATGCCAGCCAAAGTGCAATCATCATCGGCTCGGGGCCGGCTGGTTTATTTGCAGCTTTGAAACTACTCGAGCTTGGCATAAAGCCCATTATTCTCGAAAGAGGTAAGGATGTACGCTCACGACGCCGCGACCTCGCTTCACTTAACAAACAGGGCATTGTTAATTCCGATAGCAATTATAGTTTTGGCGAAGGCGGTGCAGGCACTTACAGTGATGGGAAGCTTTATACACGCAGCAATAAACGCGGCGACATTTCCCGTATATTAAACCTGTTTGTGCAATTTGGTGCCGATGAAAAAATACTTTATGAAGCTCATCCGCATATTGGCACCAATAAACTACCGCATATTATTATTGCCATGCGGGAAGCCATTATTGCATGCGGTGGCGAAGTGCATTTCAATTGCAAGGCGACTGACTTTGTAATAAACAACAATCGGCTAACCGCCGTTAAAACCACTAACGGGAATAGCTTTACAGCAGATGCGGCAGTTCTTGCAACGGGCCACTCGGCAAGAGATATTTTTGAACTGCTGCGCAACAAAAACCTGCTCATCGAAGCAAAACCATTTGCCCTTGGTGTAAGGGTGGAACATCCGCAATCTTTGATCGACACAATGCAATACCACTGTGCGCCGGCTTACGCAAAACAGAAAAGCAGCCGGCCAGCCGATCTTCCGCCTGCATCATACAGTTTCGTGCAGCAGGTAACTGACAGAGCAGTGTTTAGTTTTTGCATGTGTCCCGGCGGTATTATTGCACCTGCCGCGACCAACCCCGGCGAACTGGTCGTAAACGGATGGAGTCCCAGCAAAAGAAATAACCCATACGCAAATAGTGGTATTGTAGTGCAGACCTCTGTAAAAGATGCCCACAGTTTTTTGAATAATATTCCCGGGCGAAGGCTAACAAATTCTTCAGATCCCCTATTGCTGATGTATTTTCAACAGGAGATAGAAAAAACCTGCTTTAATGCCGGTGGTGGAAAATTTGTAGCGCCGGCCCAGCGGCTTGCAGACCTCTGTAATAATAGGCTATCAGCTAATCTGCCTGATTGCAGTTACCTGCCTGGAGTAAAAAGCCATCAGCTTGGCGAAGTCCTGCCAGGCTTCATCTTTAAGGCCTTGCAAAAGGGCTTTGCTGAAGCTGGTAAAAAAATGAGGGGGTATTTTACCAACGATGCAATCGTTGTTGCTACCGAAAGCCGCACCTCCTCGCCGGTTAGAATTCCAAGAGATGAGAATGGCTTGCATCACCCCCAGTTAGAAAATCTTTATCCTTGCGGCGAGGGCGCGGGCTATGCAGGAGGCATCGTTAGTGCTGCTATGGATGGAGAAAGAGTTGCCGGCATGATCGCGGCTAAACTTTTACATACTACCTAATCTGTGCGGCTATTGCATATATCTTTATCATTTCGGCAGAAAAAATTGTTATGACTGTAATAAAGTAAGCTCAACTGCTACTAATGGTTTAATTTACCGACTGGCTGCTTCATATCCTATTCAACCGTTATTGCCCATTGCTGAAGAAAGAAAGGAACGTTGAAGAGTGCGACGCAACAGCCGACGACACATGTACGAAAACCGGGCACATAAATCAATCACAGAATAACCAAAAATAACCGTTTAAAAGTTTTTATATCTGCGGTAAATCACAAAATGTATATTTAAAAAAAAGTGTTATGGCCTTACTCGAACTGCAACACCTCAAAAAATATTATGCCACTCAAAAAGCTGTGGACGATATAAGTTTTAAGCTGGAACCCGGATCTATTTTTGGTTTGCTCGGACCGAACGGCGCAGGTAAAACAACATTACTGCGCATGATTACCGGCATTTTTTTTCCCGATGAAGGAGAAATAATTTTCGATGGGGCAAAATTTAATCCGATCAACGACATTATCAAGATCGGCTATATGCCTGAAGAGCGTGGGCTGTATAAAAAAATGAAAATAGGTGAACAGGCGATGTATCTCGCACAGCTAAAAGGTTTGAGCAAAAGTGAAGCGCTAGAGAAAATAAAATTCTGGTTCAAACGCCTTGAAATGGAAACATGGTGGAATAAAAAAGTGGAAGACCTTAGTAAGGGTATGAGCCAAAAATTGCAGTTTGTTATTACAGTTCTTCACGAGCCAAAATTGATTATTCTCGATGAACCTTTCAGCGGTCTCGATCCATTAAATGCCAATCTCATTAAAGATGAAATTTATGGTCTTGCGCAACGTGGTTCAACCATTATCTTCAGCACACACAGGATGGAACAGGTTGAAGAGATCTGCGATCACATTGTGCTGGTTAACCTCGGCAAAAAAGTGCTCGACGGCTCTTTACAACAAATCAAACAGGAGTTCAAGGAAAACAAGTTTAACATTCAATTGGGTGGAGTTGCAGGGGTTAGCGTAAGCGATGCGTTTGATATACTCGACACAAAAGCAAACAAGCTGGTAGTAAAAATAAAAGAAGGCCATTCAAGCAACGATGTGCTGAAACATTTTATTCAGCAGGGCATTAACATTGAGGCCTTTAACGAAATACTCCCCTCACTCAATGATATTTTTATCCGGATCGTTGAGGGAACCAATGCAAAATCGCGGTCATTCATGCAAGTTGAAAATTAATAGAAAGTGCATGCAAGCTATCTTACTCACAACAATTAACACTGACACCATTTTTATATGAACAAGATATTACTAGTTGCAAGAAGAGAATTTCTTACCCGGGTTCAAAAGAAAACATTCCTGCTTACCACCATATTGCTTCCCCTGATCATATTCGGGTTTTATGCCATGATGATCTACTTTTCGGTAAATGCCGGTGAAGACATAAAAATAGCTGTTGCAGATGAAGCTGGTTATTTCAACGGCAAAATCGAAAACCAGGACGAGATAAAGTTTTCATTCCTGAAAAATGAAACACCCTATTCTTTAAAAACAAAACTCGAAAGCGGCCAGTACGATGGGTATGTGTATGTGCCCGCCAGCGCAAAAGACAATGGCGACACCATTCAGCTGGTTTCGGCAAAGTCCATTACCATTATTACAAGAGGCCAGATCGAAGGCATTCTCAACAAAAGCCTGGAAGAAAAAAGACTATTGTCGCTAAACATAAGGCCATCTCAGTTAGACAGCATACAGCACAGCAAAGTGGTAAAGTTTACTACCATGGAAGGAGCGGAAGATTCCGAAGTAAAAGCCGGCGTGAGTTATGGCGTGGGTTATATCTCCGGTTTTCTCATCTATATTATTTTGTTCATTTACGGCACCATGGTTATGCGTGGGGTAATGGAAGAAAAAGTTAGCCGCATTGCCGAAGTCATTGTAAGCAGCGTAAAACCCTTCCAGCTAATGCTTGGAAAGATTTTTGGTATTGGCGCAGTGGGACTCGTTCAGTTTATCATATGGGTGGTGCTCGTTTTTGGCCTGCAACTTTTGCTCCCCCTCTTGTTTCCCGGTCTTATGGGGCATATGCCGCAACAGCCAATATCTCCAGGCGCAATGGGTGCAGCACAGTCTGCACAAGCCAGCGGCGCAATGGCCGGCATTATGCAAGGCCTGAGTGAAATAAACTTCCCGCTTATTATAGGCTGTTTCATTTTTTACTTCCTCGGCGGCTACTTATTATACTCTTCTCTTTTTGCAGCCGTTGGCAGTGCGGTTAACGAAGATCCACAAGACGCGCAAAGCCTTATGTTGCCTATTACCATGCCCATCATTTTCGCCATCGTTATCATGACAAAAGCCGTGAACGAACCTGCAAGCGGGCTTGCCGTATTTGGCAGCTTATTCCCGCTTACATCCCCGATCGTAATGATGGCACGCATTGCGCATGGGGTGCCTTATCCTGTTCCTTATTGGCAGCTTATAACAAGCATGCTGTTACTCATAGCAGGTTTTCTCGGCACCGCATGGGTGGCTGCAAAAATCTATCGCACCGGTATCCTTCTCTACGGCAAAAAAGTTACCTGGAAAGAAATGTGGAAATGGGCCTTTAGAAAGAGTTAGCTTTTGGGAGCCCGGCCATAGAATATGTATGATGGTTTACTTGCGTCGCACTCTTGTACAGGGGAAACACTGTCGGTTATTGTATTTACCTGCAAACAAAGTTTTAATCTTGCAGCTCACACCTGCTCAGAACGCACAAGTGTGCGACGCAACCGTAGGTCAATAGTAGCAATGCAGCCGGGCACAATATAATTTCTTAGAAACACACGGCAACTATTTTTCCACCCTGCTTTTTCAATTGCCTTAAATCACGGTTCTTTGCGGCATGTACCAATTATTACGGAAGCTGCTGTTTCTTTTTCCGCCGGAAGCCGTGCATTATTTTTCCATGAACAACCTTCATTATGCTGAAGAGATTGGATTAATAAAAACACTGTTCACGAAATACTTTACCCCAAAAGATGCGGCGCTTGCAAAAGAATTGTTCGGACTGCACTTCAGCAATCCTGTTGGCCTTGGCGCCGGCTTCGACAAAAATGCGCTTTACTTAAGAGAGCTTGAATCACTTGGTTTTGGCTTTGTGGAAATAGGGACTGTAACTCCCAAACCGCAACCGGGCAATGATAAACCGCGTGTTTTTCGTTTGCCAAAAGACAAAGGCCTCATCAATCGTATGGGCTTTAATAATGAAGGTGTTGACGCAGCTGCAAGAAGGCTGAACAAATGGAAAACAGTGAGAACCGACAGCAAACTTATTATTGGCGGCAACATTGGCAAGAACAAAGTAACCGATAATGAACTTGCGTGGAAAGATTATGAGATATGCTTTAATACACTCTTCGACAGTGTTGACTATTTTGTAGTGAATGTAAGCAGCCCCAACACGCCGGGCTTACGTGCCTTACAAGAAAAAGATGCGCTGCTTAAGATTCTTGGCAATCTTCAACAGATTAATCAAGGCAAGGCGAACCCCAAACCATTGTTGCTTAAAATTGCGCCTGATCTTACCAAAGAACAGCTTGACGATATCGTAGACCTTTCTTTTGAGGTGGAGCTTTCAGGCTTAGTTGCAACAAATACCACTATAAGCCGCGAACACTTAAAAACCAAAATAGAAAAAGTTGAAAAATTTGGCGCCGGGGGCTTAAGCGGTAAACCTTTAATGGAGCACTCAACAGAAATATTGCAATACCTGATTAGGAACACCGAAGGAAGAGTACCTGTTATCGCAAGTGGCGGCATTTTTAGCGGCGCAGATGCAAAAGAAAAATTCGATTGTGGCGCATCACTGGTGCAGGTATGGACCGGCTTTATTTATGAAGGACCGGCAATCGTTAAAAAAATCTGTAAACATCTATCTTCGATTCAATTGTAACCAACCGAAATAAAAACACTGCTGCATGGAAAATCTTTTTACGGCTGACGCCCTGGTGAGCTTGATAACCTTAACTGTTTTAGAAATTGTTCTCGGCATCGACAATGTTATCTTCGTTTCTATTCTTATCGGCAGGCTCGATGAGGCCAAACAAAAACTAAACGCCCGCCGCGTATGGATGATTGCCGGGATTATTGTGCGCATAGCTTTGTTGTTAACGCTTGGCTGGCTGGTAAATAACGGCAGCAAAGAATTATTTGGCTTTAGTGTTTCCAAAGAGCATTATGCGTTTAACCTTCGCAACTGCATTATGTTTGCCGGTGGTATTTTTTTGTTGTATAAAACAGTAAAGGAGATACACGAAAAACTCGAAGGCGATGAGGCTGCAGTGAATGTAAAGAAAAGCGCCGGTGCCTTTAGCGCCATCGTTGCACAAATCGTTATTGTTGATATGGTTTTCTCTTTCGACAGCATTATCACCGCGATTGGTCTTGCAAAACATGTAGAAGTAATGATCGTAGCTGTTTCCATTGCAATGGTCATTATGTTTTTCTTTTCACAGAAAATTGCTGCATTCATCGATAAACATCCCTCGCTTAAAATGCTTGCCCTTGCATTTCTGCTGATGGTTGGCTTTAGTTTATTCTTCGAAGGCCTAGAGCCGCTTCATCACAGCCATATAGACAAGAGCTATATTTACGTTGCTATGGCATTTTCTTTCGGAGTTGAATTGCTCAACATCCGCGCAAGAAAAAAAGCGAAGGCGAAAGCTGTGCAGCTCCGCGGACCGCATATTGATGTGGTTAAGGAGCACGGCGACATGGCAAAATAAATTATGTTCCCGGCTGCATTGCCTGTGGCATCTTCGTTGCGTCGCACTCTTGTGCGCAATAACCACATTGAGCTAAACAAACCCGCGCATCTGAACTTTTTGCCGAGTTACCCGCTTGTTGCCTGCAGGTAAACAGTACAAGTGTGCGACGCAAGGGACGCTGCAAGTTGAACAAATGCCTGGCTCAAAAGCTTTCCCTTTATAAGTGAATGCTTTCATTTTATATCTTTAAGCATTATCTCATAAATTATTTTGCATGAAAGCTTCTTACAAATTTTGGTTTACGCTAACAGCGTTTTTTAGCTGTTACTGCCTGCAGGCACAAAGCCCTTTTGACACGACCATTTATGGCCGCAACGATAAAGTGGGCAAATACGCAGACATACGTGGCTTTAAAATGTATTATGAAGAATACGGAAAAGGTGCGCCTTTGCTGATTATTCATGGCAATGGCGGATCGATCAATAATTTTCTTTACCAAATACCTTATTTCGAGCAGAAGTATCATGTAATACTTGCCGACAGCCGGGCGCAAGGTAAATCGGTTGACAAAGGCGATTCACTGAGTTATGAAATGATAACGGACGACTTAAATGCATTGCTCGAAACGCTGCATCTCGACTCCTGTTACGTTATTGGCTGGAGCGATGGCGGTATCGATGGCTTACTGCTGGCAATACGGCATCCTGACAAAGTGAAAAAACTTGCTGTTACCGGCGCGAATCTTTGGCCTGATTCAACAGCCGTAAATCCTGTCGGTTATAAGTGGGCGCTTAAAATGAATAAAGATCTTGAAGCAAAAAGCAACAAAACTGCGGAAGAAAAAAATGAATTGAAAGTGATTCACCTGCTTTCATATGAGCCGCACATAACATTGAAACAGCTCAGCACGATCAAATGCCCGTCGCTGATCATCAGCGGTGATCACGATGTGATTTTGCCGGAACATACATTGCTGATCGCGAGGAACATTCCGCAGTCGTATGCATGGATATTGCCTAATTCGGGTCACTCCACCCCTATCTTTTATAAAGATGAATTCAATAAAAAAGTAGATGAATTTTTCAGCAAACCATATCGCAGGTTTGAGGGACTGAGCATACTGCAATAAAAGGCTAGACCAAAGAGCGACTCTTATAATGGGCATATTCAAACGAAGCAAGAGCAAAATCGTTAAGTTCTGGAAAAACCTTGGGCCCGGTTTAATTACCGGCGCCAGTGACGACGATCCGTCTGGCATTGCCACGTATTCACAGGCAGGCGCAAAATTTGGCTATAGCTTATTGTGGACAGCCGTTGTTACTTACCCACTCATTATCTCTATACAGGAAATGTGTGCACGCTTAGGGCTTGTCACCGACAGAGGGCTAATGGGCAACATTAAAAAGTATTATCCGAAGTGGGTAGTGTACCTTATTCTTTTCGTTTGTTTTCCTTCCATTATATTGAATATCGGCGCCGATATTGCGGGCATGGGGGCAGTGGGTAATCTGTTGTTTCCAAAGGTTCCCGCGTTTATTTTTTCCATCCTGTTCACGGTTATTCTTATGTACACGATCGTGCAATGGAATTACCGCAAAATCGCAACTGTATTAAAGTATTTGTGTGTAAGCCTGTTCTGTTATATCATTATCCCGTTTCTGACAACAACGGGCTGGACGACCGTTTTAAAGGAAACAATTATTCCTGATTTTAAATGGAACAGCGATTACCTGCTTTCATTCGTAGGCATCCTGGGCACAACAATATCGCCATATCTTTTTTTCTGGCAGGCATCAATGGAAGTGGAAGAAGAAAATGAAAAAAGCATTGTGGTAGACAAGCAAATACTCGCCGATATGAAAAGCGATGTAAAAGGCGGGCTGCTGCTTACCAACCTGGTATTTTATTTTATTGTTCTTACAACAGGCACTGTGCTATTCAGCGCCGGCATACGGCAAATAGACACCGTAGAAGACGCCGCCAAAGCACTGCAACCACTTGCAGGTGATGCTTCTTATGCATTGTTTGCTATTGGCGTGTTGGGCACAGGTTTTCTTGCGATACCTGTATTGGGTGGTTCCCTTAGTTATATGCTTGCAGAAACATTTGACTGGGAAGAAGGCATGAATAAAAAATTTCATGAGGCCAAAGGTTTTTACATCACGCTGATCGTTTCACTTATTGTTGGTCTCTTTATTTTATTCACAGGTATAAGCCCGGTACAGGCTTTAATATACACAGCCGTTTTGTATGGAATTGTAGCACCTCTACTTATCGCTATCATCCTGCACATTTGCAATAACAAAAAAATCATGGGCGAATTCAGCAACAAGCCATGGTCTAACATCAGTGGTGTTATTACTTTTTTGTTGATGAGTTTTGCTGCCATTGCGCTCATCTGGCTTTATTTTAAACAGTAGTCATGTAGCCATCTTTGGTAATACTATCGGGCTTCCGTTGCGTCGCACACTTGTACGTTTCGCCAATGCACAGCAGTACGACTGGCAGTGCTTCATAAGCTGAAGTGTGCGACGCAACAGTCGATGCCATTAGTGCAAAAGCCGGTAACAAAAAAACTCACTTCTTCCCCAACCTTTGCTGAATTTTTAAAGAGAGATAAACGGAAATGATGGCCGCGACAATACCGCCGGCAACATCGACGGGAAAATGCTGTGCAAGATAAACTCTTGAATAACCGACAAGTAACGCGTAGAGCAACCCCACTGCGATCCACCATTTTTTTGGCAATAGCAAACAAAACAAAAAATAAATACAAAACGCAGTAGTGGTATGCCCAGAGGGAAAGCTGCCGATGGTATGAATGTCAACGCCTGCTACGGTGTGAATAAGCGATGCATCACTTATTGCTTTTGTTGGCCGTGGCTGATCAGGGAGTAAAAAGTTTTTGACCCCTTGTGCAATAATGGTGCTTATAGCAAAAGTTCCCAGCAGCAGCGGGAAAACATCTTTGCGCTTTAGTGCAAAAAAGATGATGAGTAATGCGGGTATGAAAACGGTTCCATCGCCAGCCCATGTTATGGCCGCAAAAAAAGAGTCGGCGAATGAACCGGCGTTGTTATTAAGTAGTAAAAAAAGATCATTTCTGCCAACCGTTGCGGAGGCAATAAATAGCATCAATGCTATAATAAAGGAAATGATTGCAGCTATTTTAAAGTTGCCTGTATTAAGGTTTTGCATTGTACTGGAGAATTACGGTAGTAGGTAATTCAAAAATATCTCTTTCTCTTGCAAGTTCTTTCAAAGGAAAAGCTTTAAGTGAATCCAGGTGATCAACTCTTGTAATAATGATGCCGCTGCCGGTGCTGTCGATCAAGTGCTGCAGTTCTGCACTACTGAAAGAACGCGGCAAATTCTTATCCATATAAAAACGATAACCCGGGTTAAAAATGCCGTATGTGATCACATTGGTCGATTGTTTTACAATGTTTATTGTTTTTGCAACCGGGTTCTCGCTGTAGAGACCGGGATAAACAAAGCCAAGCCCGATAATATTGAGCGCAGTAAAAGCAATAATGATCATTTCAATTTTCCAGGGCCAGTCGCGTTTGCTAATAAATGTCCCTGCCAGTAAAATAAGACCGGCTATGGTTAACATTGTGGCAACGTTGACTGACAGCGCTGTGGTCGCAGGTTCGGCTTTGATGCCAACATATGCAGCCACCGGCAGCAACAAAGAAAAGCCCAATAAAAAATACCAGGCAAATTTCTTTGGAATAAAATCCCTGTTAAGAATACCTGCTACGTATGATCCCAAAACCAGCGCTGCAAAAGGATAGCACGGCATTGGATAATTGGGCAGCTTTGTACTTGATACACTAAAAAAAACAACAAAGGCCAGCACTACGATCGAGCCGAATTTTACGAGATCGTTTTTCAGCAGTGCCTTTCTTTCTTTAACCACGCCTCCGAGAAAACTCATAAAAGGCAGCAAGCCGATTAATACAAATAATAAGGTCACGAAGAAAAATCCTCCATGTCCCTCCTGCGGATCAGAAAAACGGTTGAGGTTGTTATCAATAAAAAATCCTTTAGTCCATGCGCCGTCAGTTGCTTTATCAACTGCATAATACCAGGGGATTGTGACAACGCACAGCAACAGGAATGCAGGGATTAAATGCCACGTAAAGGCGGTCTTCCATTTTTTTGTTATGACAACCCATACCAGCAAACACAACCCGGGTAATGCAAGCGCAACAGGCCCCTTCGCCAGCGTGGCCATTCCCAAGGCAAAGGCAGCGAGGTAAAGCTGTACGACTTTGCTTTCCTGCAACCAGGTAAAACCACTGAATAGCCCGAGCGTAATAAAGAATATCAGGTATGGATCGGGGACTGAAAGTCGAAACTCAAACAAAAAATGTGTGCTGCATGCAAGCACCAGCGCCGCGCAAAAACCATGAAAGGCATTACTGTGCCTTTTGGTGTAAAAGAATGTCACAAACACGGTGAGCAACCCCATAACCACTGAAAAGAATCTTGCAGCGAATTCGGTCTCGCCAAAAACTTTATAAGAAACGATCATGAAGAAATAATGCAGGGGCGGCTTATCGGTACGCAGTTCGCCATTAAAAGTTGGGACTACCAGGTTATTGTTGTGCATCATTTCCTTTGCACACTGGGCGTTTTTCACTTCATCTAGAATATAGATTGGTGTTGCACCCAACCTGAAAAGTAAAACCACTGCAAGCAAGGTAAGCAGCAGCAAAAAATGAAAAGGCTTATACGTATTCGAATTGATCAAGCACAAATGGTTTGCAGCAAAACTATGGAAACAGCAAGTAAACTTTTAACTAAATATGTAATATAACGGGCATTCTTTATGTTCTTTGTGTCTAAATTTTCTTCATGAAAAGACTTTTATGCATTCTTCTGCTACCAGTCCTTTCCGTGTCAGCCCAAAATTATAAATTGGATACGCTGCCAAATGCCGCATCTTATATCAACAGCTTTGCAACGCTGCCTTTTACCGGGGCAACAAATGCGGGTGGAATATATGCCGCAGGCTTTAACCAGCGTTTTAATGATAACGGCAAAGACCTCGAGCTCGAACTTGCGCGCTTTGATCTTATCACAAAAAAAGTCTCCTATAAAACGATCGCCGCCAACTATGGCGGCAAAGGTTATTGCTGGACTTATGTTTTTGACAACAAAGGCAATGTATACCTGTCTATGCTTTATCCCAGGAAAGTTCTGATGCTGAATTTAAAAGACTCCATTTTTTACCGCGATCTCGGCAACCCTTTTATCAACAGCGGGGCACTTATCTATTCCATGTCGCAGGGCCGCGATGGCAAAATGTATTTCGGCAGCAGCAGTGGCGGAACCTATTGGAGCGAATATGACCCTCTAACAAATATTATCACCAAGCACCCACTTGTAGACCCCAATAATGATTACGTACTCAGTATCTCCGGCGACTCTGATTTTGTTTACCTGCAAATTGGTCAGCGTACATCAATCAATCTCTGGTCGGTGAACAAACACAATGATGAAAAACATCTACTGTTTGCCATTCCCAATACAACACGGTTCAATCTCACTACATGCAAAGAAGGTATTTTCGTTGGCCTGGCTACAGATACCGTAAAAAGCTTTTTTAAACTGGTAAAAGGCAAAGCAGAAAAAGCCGATCCCAACGCAACACGGAATGCCATCTGGAGTAACGAAGACCCAACACTAAAGAAAGCTGCGCCCGGCTTTTATTTTGAGCCTTCCACATCACAGCTGTTTTTTTCTTACGATAAGAAGCAGTGGGATAGTATTAAAGTACGCAACGGAGCCCAACGCACCGAGATAAGAAAAATATTTTCTTTTCCTAACGAGAAGGAAAATATTTACTACGCCGGCGACTATTACGGCAGTTATTATCGTTATAACCTTAAAGAACAAAAAGGTTACCTGCTCGGATCAACCGGCTTTAATATCTATTCTTTTCTCGCCCTCAACGATAGCATGATGTATATGAGCGGCTACCCAAGTGGTTATATTTTGCTATGGAATAAAAACAAACCTTGGACCTTGCAAAAAACCATCAACGGAAAACTGATCGACGGAAAAGATCCCATCGCCAATCCAAAACTCATTCACTACTGGAAGAGTGAAGGCAGCCCCATGGCAGGCTTTCATCACACCTATCAATTGCTGGAAGACAACAAAGGCAATCTTATCGGCGCCGGTGATGTTATCCGCATCGGCAATGCTGCGAGCATCGGGGTATATAATGCTGCACAGGATAAACTCTATGGCATCAACTACGAACCGTACAGTGGTTTCAAATTTTCCGGCATCGCTTTATGGAACGATCTTGTGCTGTATAGCATGAAAGCCACTACAAACAAGAAGCCTCCATTATATTTTTATGACCCTGCAAAAAACAAAATGACCGACAGCATCGACCTCGGGTTTGATAATTATGGCCAGGTATTTATCGACAGGAACACGCTTACGGGCATTGCTTACAACCGCATTTACAGCATCGATCTTAAAACAAAAAAACTATTATGGAATTACCTGCTCAGCAGCACGGTTAACGAAGCGTACCGCCTGCACGATGGCCGCTTTGTGCTCAATACAGCGGCTCAAATACCCGCAGCTTTAAAACAATTCACATGGATACATGCAGGCAATTTTTATGAAGCCAATAATATTTTATACGCGATCGCCGGCAAGCAAATACTGCGTGTAAATTTTAAATGATTTTATGTACCCGGCTTTGGTGCTGCAATGATGCTTTACTTGCGTCGCACTCTTGTACAGAATGGCTTTGTGGGGCAAATGTATGAGTTGGTGAAACTCAGGTAAAAGCAGCATGGATTTAATAGTTTTTTTTCAAAGCCCTATGAAATCAAAAAGTTTAAATGTACATTGTAAATATCAAAACAGGGTTTTATGAAAAGACTATTACTTCTTCCCATAATTTTAGTGTTTTATCTTAATTCCAGCGCACAAGACATAAATATATACTTTCATAACCTTGGCTACCAGGCTGTCATTGGAACAAGCAGCGTTTTTATACAGATTGCCGTAACAAGTACAAATCCCATAGCAAGCGTTACCGCAGATATTGAAGGACGTGATACAGCTTTGATATATAACCCTATCACTACATTTTATGAAGGAACAATACCCCTGACAGGATTGGTGTCCCCTGATACGGTTGCATTAAAAGTAACCGCCACGGATGTATTAAACAATCAACAGGCGGCTTCACAAATGATAATATATGATCTCCGTCCTGTAATAAAATTAATAAGCCCCCTCAATGAGTCTGTAGCAAGACCGAAAATTACCGTAAAAGCAAGAGCTGATTATTACGATAGTTGCATACTATGGATAAGTTTTAGTGAAACAGGCTATGATAACTACATTTATAAAGGTAAAATAAAAGACTCAGGAGAGGTGACAGTAGATCTATCTGCCTTCGAGGGAATTGTTGGGGTAATGCACGTAACTATTGCTGACAAAAGAGGCAGAGGAGTTAACCTGGCGTTACAAAATATTTATGTAGAAAGCAGTCCCTTATTAAGTGAAGTTTATGCCGCAGATACTTTGATCATGGATTTTAATTACAACAAAATATTTGTCCGCAGTGATTCTACAAAGCACCCGAGTTTAATCGATATAGGCACAAATGAAAGAACTTCTATCCCAGTGACAGAGGAAATTTATTATACAGCATACGTAACTCCTTTTGGTGCAATGTTTAGCGGATCAGACTCGATAACTCATTTTGGTATTAGTTTTGATTTCAACAATGGCAATCTGTATCGCTTAGGGGATGTCGGCTCTAATCATTTTAAGACTAGTGGAAACTATGCAGTATTTCTTGACGAGTACAATTACTCTTATGGTCCCCGTGTCTATTTCAGAAATCTGGCTACGCTTTCCAACACAAAAATGCCGACGCATTATGTATATACCATCAACATTGCGGAAGATGGCACAATGGTATATTCAGCCGGCGAATTTGCTCAGAAGATATTCAAATATAAAAACAATAGCATTGTAAAACTGGATGATCCTTCAGATAATACAAGTATGTACGAACCAGTAACAGATGGGAATAATATTGTATACACAAAAGCAGACACGCATCCGTCGATTTATTTTTATGATGGTCAATCCTACACTGCTCTAGGAGATATCCCTTATATAGCATACTATCAAACATATCCATACCTGGCAACCAATAAATTTATTGCTTATCTAAAATCAGATTCCCTGTATAAAAGCCAGGCATGGTTGAGAGATTCTTTGGGCATTATCAAACAACAGACATTTTTTAAGAATGGCTGTGGCATTGAGTTTCTAAACGCCGATGGAGATATGATGCTTAAATCAAACCGCAGGTATCTTGTTCTTAAAAGCGGTGAAACTTTTGAAATAAGTTCATCGCAGTTTGGCACGTCATACTATCGCGATTCTTCCTGGTATATTTCTATTGGCCGGATGCTTTATAAAGTGACTCCAAGCCATATTTTACCTCTTAAATTGCTGTCTTTTACCGCACAAAAACAAGGTCTGACTAACATGCTCAGTTGGTCAGTAACAGAAGACAACAATTGCAGTTATATTGATATTCAGAGAAGCACAGATGCAAGAAGTTTTTCTTCTATTGGCAAAATAGATGCGACCAGTCATGGTACAATTTCCAACTACAGTTTTACAGATCATAATCCGGCAGCAACGGTCAATTATTACCGCTTGAAAATTGTTGACAAGGATGCAAGCTTTCAATACAGCGAAATACGCAAAGTGGATAATTCTGTTAACTTTTCTGCAGTTATTTATCCCAACCCTGCAAAGAACAACTTAGACCTTAAGATCAGCAGCTTAGGCTCTTTCATGGGTTCGATCGAGTTGATCGATATGAACGGAAAGCTTGTTCAAACTCAAAAGAAATTGATCAACTCCGGCATTTCAATTGTCAACTTCAACGTGGCAAACCTTGATAAAGGCGTTTATTACCTGAGGGTTAAAAATGGCAGCAACTATGTTAGCTTAAAGTTTATAAAACTATAGTGGTCGGACGTGTCGTGTATCATCCATTCTTGAAAAAGATGTTTATACACGTTAGCGCACAAGTGTGCGACGCAAGAGACGATGCCACCTGCACAAAAGCCGGGTTCATAAACAAAAATTATAAACTTACCCTAAAGCCGAAGAATACGCCGAATCTTTCCACTTTATTTTCGGGCAATGGTGTTGGCAATACGCGCCAGAGAAAATCTACGCGGAAGAATTTGAAAATATTGTCGATGCCTGTGCCGACTTCCATATACAGCTTGCCGTCGAGTGATTTGAATGGTGCGTCATCAACGAAGTTGAGTTCCTTATTAGCGTCGGAAAGATTGCCCACAACACCTTTCACCTCCCAGAACTGGCGCAGTTTTATCTTTCTTGTGATGGGGATATAACGGAACAACCCGCTACCGACATTGTGTTCAAAAGAAAAACCCGCATACTGATCGGTGAGGTATTCAAAACGCGTCATGAGGTTGAAAGAGTGATTGCTGTAATAATGCCAGTCATTACCCGGCTGATGAATAAGTAACTGGTAAGGTAACGCATCTTTGCTGAAGACCTTTCCCGCAAACAAATTGTAATGCAGCTTGCCATAAGGGGCGAGGTTAACATCGTCTGACACAGTGAAATCCAGGCGGTCGTAAGTATAATTGCTTTTCATAACGCCGGGGAATGCATGCGCGTATTTCAACTGAAAGATCGGTCGTTCGCTGCCAAGGCTGGTCCGGCTGAAATTATCTTCCAGCAAATGCTCCTGGAATGCATAGCGCAAAGTGATAGCTGTTTCAAAATTATTAAGTGGATCTCCCTTACCGGCCGGGAAATTTTCTTTGCCTGGCAAGTTAATAAGTGGGTTATAAATTCTGCTGGCCGCAGTGAACTTTACAGAAAAATTCTTGTAGGTATCTGTAAAATATTCGAGCTTTTTTTCCTTGATCTGCTGGTAACGGTATAGAACGCCCTCTTTGCGAAAGAAAAAGGTAAAGAGGTTATCGCTTGACAGCTGATCGTAAATCACCTGGCCGTTATCGAGGTCTGATTTATATGAAAGGCCCACATAAGACCACGGCGTTTTACTAAAGCGGTATTTCATTTCAACCTGGCCTTTCGGCTGCTGGTCTTTAAAACCATAAGCACCATACACATGAAAATACCAATGTTGATCGAAATGCCTGTTGGTGCTTAAATCGAACCTTACCCTTGTACCTTCCCATGCGTTGCCTGATATCCAATAATACCAGGGGCCTACCCGAAAATTACCAATATCCCTCGTACCAGTTGTTAGAATATCCGCAATGGCTTTATAACGGTTAAAGACTTTGTTTCGTTCCAGTGTGTCGAGCATGGAATAAATATGCTGCTCATTCTGATTAAGCGGCTCGAACCTGTTTTTTGACCAGAACGAGTCGGTGAGATTGGTGGTGTTGGGGAGCAGCACAATATCTTCACTAGGCTTACTTTTATTGAGCTCAGCCAACACTGAATCGCTGTCGATAACGACATTACGGTAAGTGGTCGTCTTTCGTCCTTTTGCGCCCAGTTTGTTTTGGCCCATCGGCGCAAGATCAACAATGAACTTGTCTTTGTAGAGAAACCACATCGTATCGTTGATCAGCTTAAATTCCTGTATCAGCGTAAGGCCCGTAACAAAATTCACGTTCACATCTTTAGACGGGCGCATGGTTATTTTCTGAATGGCATATGTTGTGTCATTCACCCAGCAGTCGCCCACAAAAGTGTTTTCACCGGTGCGTTTGGGCGTAAAGGACAGGTGTACCAACCGCCGGCCACCAAGGTACTGTGTATCGAGTAGTTTGAAGTTGTAAAAATTATCGCCATTGTCTGCCACAGGGCTTATAAATTGCTTATCAAAAACCGGAACAGTATTATCATAAACGTTTACATTCTGATAAGTAGCGCCGAGTTGTTTCATCCAGCTTTCGTTGGTAAAACCCCTTGCATTGGTTGCTTTGATAACTTCTCTTGTACGCAAAGGCTGGCGCTGAATGTAGTAGTCTGAAATTGTTTCGGTGAGGTATATCGGCAGAAAAGGATCTTTCTCGGTGCTTGTGTCCGTATAGTCCAGGATAAAATTGAGTGGTTTAAGAATCAGGTTCTTTTCAAGCTTATCCTTGTTCACATTATTCAGGTCAAGTTCCAGTTTGTTGTAAACTTCGTAACCAAAATTCTTCAACTCACGGCGGTCATTTTTGTCTTTATGGGAGATAATACGGCGCCAGAACCACAAAGCCCTGTTGTATTTTACCTTAACAACAGTCTCATTCCTGGGAGGCAGAACTTCAATATAAACAGTGATGTTGAGTGTATCGTTCTGATTTGGAGGAATGGGAATCAGTGTTGGCTTATACCCTACATTGCTCAATTCAAGCGTGTCCCCATCGGGCCAGTTGTGCAGTGAAAAAACAAACCGCCCGGCAGAATCTGTAAGCACGCCTATGCCACTTTTTTTAAAAATTGCTGAAGCGAAAGGCAAAGGTTCGTCGCTTTGTTTATCTAACAGCACGCCCCGGATCACTTTATGCTGCGCACCTGCCTGCAAGGCAACAACGGTGAAGATCAGTAAAAGGGTGAGCAGCTTTTTTATCAAATACATAGAACGCCAAAATTAATTCTTACAAGACGAAAGAAATGCAGCTTCTTTACATATGCCCGGCAATAAAAACAGTTTAACACAAGGTTAGCAGCATGGCTGCAAGATAAAAAACAACAGGATTAACAGAAAACCTATTTGGTAACGTATGTGGAAGAATTGGCAAATGCTGCTGTTAGAAACTAACCAGGCAGCCATGTGCTGAACAGTTCGGCATCGCATGAGCAGATAACACAGCGAATAAAAGCTGTTTTATGTTTTGCTAACAATAACAAAATCTTCAAACTCCATAAGGCAAACGATCAATTATAACCCGTTTCACCTATTTTTGCCCAACTCAAAAAAAATACCTCATGTCTGTTTTAGTAAATAAGCATTCTAAGATAATTGTGCAGGGATTTACCGGCACGGAAGGAACTTTTCATGCAGGCCAGATGATCGAATACGGAACCAATGTAGTTGGTGGTGTTACGCCCGGTAAGGGTGGCAGCTCCCATCTCGACCGCCCGGTTTTTAATACGGTAGCCGACGCTGTTAAACAAACAGGTGCCGATGTAAGCATCATTTTTGTCCCTCCTGCCTTTGCTGCAGATGCAATTATGGAAGCAACCGACGCCGGTATTGGCCTTGTAGTTTGTATTACCGAAGGCATCCCGGTGCAGGACATGGTTAAAGTTAAAAACTATTTGCAGGGAAAAAACACCCGCCTCATCGGGCCAAATTGCCCGGGCGTTATTACCGCAGGCGAGGCAAAAGTGGGCATTATGCCCGGCTTTATCTTCAAGCCAGGCCGTATCGGGGTTGTCTCTAAATCAGGTACACTTACTTACGAAGCTGCAGACCAGGTAGTAAAGGCCGGCCTCGGCATTACAACTGCGATCGGTATCGGTGGCGACCCGATCATTGGAACCACCACAAAGCAGGCCGTTGAATTATTAATGAATGATCCCGATACCGATGGTATTATTATGATCGGTGAGATTGGCGGTGGCATGGAGGCCGAAGCCGCCCGCTGGATAAAAGAAAACGGCACCAAACCCGTTGTAGGCTTTATTGCCGGCCAAACAGCGCCTCCCGGCCGAAGAATGGGTCACGCCGGCGCCATCATTGGTGGAGCTGATGACACAGCCGCAGCAAAAATGAAAATTCTCGCAGAGTGTGGTGTGCACGTGGTTGCAAGTCCGGCAGATATCGGCAAAACAATGGCCGATGCATTAAAAAAATAACTGAACTGTAAATACTGAAATGGCTGTCGCAAGACGGCCATTTTTATTTCTGTGAACCCGGCACCGGTACTACTGGCAGCACCTGTTGCGTCGCACTCTTCAACGCCAACAATTCTGTTGAACAAAAAAGCAAAAGCCGTTATCTTTATTATTTATCCCAAAAGCAACAACAAACCTTGAACCGATTATGGCTAATGACCTGCTGTACCAGATTGCACTAACCTTGATTCCAAATATCGGCAGCGTACAAGCCAAAACGCTCCTGGCACATTTTGGCGACGCGGAAAGCGTATTCAAGGCCAGTCGAAAAAAGCTCGAAGCGATAGAACAAATAGGATCTGTAAGAGCTGGCTCCATCAAAACATTTGAAGATTTTGCAACTGCCGAAAAAGAAATTGAATTTATTACCCGGTACAAGATCCATCCGCTTTTTATTACTGATAAAAATTATCCGCAACGTTTGCTCAACTGTTTCGATGCACCGGTATTGTTGTACTACCGCGGTAACACTCCGCTTAATACATCGAGGGTGGTTAGTATTATCGGCACCAGGAGTTGTACTGACTATGGGAAACAATTCACAGAAAAATTCGTGGCCGATCTGCGTGAACAACAGGTGCTTGTTGTGAGCGGACTTGCCTTTGGCATTGACGCAATTGCACACAAAGCGGCTGTGCAAAACAACCTGCCAACCGTTGGGGTATTGGCGCATGGGCTTGACTGCATCTATCCACCTAAACATAGAAACCTGGCAAAAGACATGCTACAGAATGGCGGCCTGCTTACAGAATTCAGGCAGGACGCCAAACCAGACAAACACAATTTTCCCAGGAGAAACCGCATTGTAGCCGGAATGGCAGATGCCACCATTGTTATAGAAACGGCCATAAAGGGTGGAAGTATGATCACTGCCGAACTAGCCCGCAATTACAACCGCGATGTATTTGCCCTGCCAGGTAGAATAACCGATAGCAAAAGCGACGGTTGCAACTATCTTATTAAACATAATCATGCAGTGTTACTTACTGATGCCAAACAACTGATGGAAACATTAGGTTGGCAGCAAAAAAAGGTATCACCGAAAACCCAGCAATCACTTTTCAACGACCTTTCAAAAGATGAGGCGTTGATCGTTGAGATACTCAGGCAAAAAGAACACACCCATGTTGACGAATTGTTTTTGAAAAGCGGCCTTAGCAGCAGCTCGGTTGCAGCAGCTATGCTCAATCTTGAATTGCAGGCCGTCATCACCTCATTGCCCGGGAAAATCATTCGCCTGAACTAATAATTGACTATTCGGCGATGTTGTAAAGTTGAAGTGTGCGACGCAACGAAAGCCGGGCTTTTTACTAAAGCCGGGTTCAAAAAAAAGGTTTTGACTCTCTTTGTATTTACGCTACAATTCAATACCGGCAACAACTTCAGCGCCTCTTAAAAAAATATTTTGGAACTTATTTTATCGCCGCACTACCTTTGCACATGGCAACAAGAAATAACTCCACTCTCTCACAATCAGATTACAAAAGATTTTTCGGCGAAGGTTTAACATTTGATGATGTGCTGCTTATGCCCGCTTACAGCCAGGTGCTGCCACGCGAAGTAAACATTCAAACACAGCTTACCAAATCGCTCTCGATCAATATTCCCATGCTGTCTGCGGCCATGGATACCGTTACCGAAGCCAGCCTGGCTATTGCGCTGGCAAGGGAAGGGGGCGTTGGCATATTGCACAAGAACATGAGTATTGAAAGGCAGGCCGAACAGGTGCGCAAGGTGAAGAGAAGTGAAAGTGGTCTTATTATAGACCCGATAACACTTACCGACGATGCGACTATCGGCGACGCCCTCAAATTAATGAAGGATAACAAAATCGGCGGCATCCCCATTGTTGACAACAATAAAAAGCTCGTTGGCATTCTTACCAACCGCGACCTGCGTTTTGAGACCAACGTAAAAATAAAGGTGAGGGAAGTGATGACTACAGAAAACCTCATTACCGCACCACAGGGCACGGATATGAGGAAGGCAGAGCGCATTCTACGCCAATACAAAATTGAAAAACTCCCCGTTGTTAATAAAGATGGGCTTTTGATAGGGCTGATCACTTACCGCGATATTTTGCAAATACGCAACTATCCCAATGCCGTTAAAGATGGCATGGGGCGTTTGCTTGTTGGTGCCGCACTCGGTATTACCAAAGACCTGCTCGACCGGGCGGCAGCCTTGCAGAAGGTTGGTGTTGACGTGGTAACGCTCGATAGTGCACATGGCCACACAAAAGGTGTGATAGATGCTCTTAAAACACTGAGAAAAAACTTTAAGAATCTCCAGATCATTGCAGGAAATATTGGTACAGGGGCTGGCGCCAAAGCATTGTCAAATGCCGGCGCCGATGCAGTTAAAGTAGGCATCGGACCAGGTTCGATCTGTACCACCCGTATCGTTGCCGGCGCAGGCGTACCACAGCTTACCGCAGTTATGGAAGCCGCAGCAGCACTCAAAGGAACGGGCACACCTGTTATTGCCGATGGCGGCATTCGTTACACAGGAGATATGGTTAAAGCACTTGCAGCTGGCGCCAATATGGTAATGATGGGCAGTGTGTTTGCAGGTGTGGAAGAAAGCCCCGGCGACACAATCATTTACGAAGGCCGCAAGTTTAAAGAATACCGTGGAATGGGCAGTATCGGCGCAATGCAGCAAGGCAGCAGTGACCGTTATTTCCAGGATGTTGAAGATGGCATCAAAAAGCTGGTACCTGAAGGTATCGAAGGTCGTGTGGCATATAAGGGAAACCTTAATGAAGTAGTCGCCCAGTTTGTTGGCGGTTTGCGCGCAGGCATGGGCTACTGCGGTGCAAAAGACATCAGGGCTTTGCAGCAGGCAACATTTGTTCGCATTACCAATGCAGGCATGCGCGAAAGCCATGCCCACGATGTTGAAATAACCAAAGAGGCTCCTAACTACAGCAGGAAATAACAATTCTGCTGTTTTATTTTTTGAAGCCCTGCCCAAACAATAATGGCATCGCCTGTTGCGTCGCACACCAGTAGGTTCCGTTCACCGCTGAGCAATAAATGCTTACAGCGTTAGCATAACAGTAGCTATTATTAATACTCAAACAGCCTTTGATATGAAGCCATTTACTACTCCAGTGGCCGGTTGTATGCGTTGGGGAATCTGGGGAGCCGGTTTTAATACAAATGAGTTTCTCCGGATCATTAACGAATGCGTAGAACACGGCATAACGAGTTTTGATCATGCAGACATATATGGAGACTATACCACTGAGTCAGATTTTGGTGATGCGCTCAAGGCTTCCCCATCGCTAAGACAGCAAATACAGCTTATAACAAAATGCGGCATTCAACTCGTGACACCGAACCGTTCACATCACAATATCAAGAGTTATAATACCAGCAAAGAACACATTGTTGAATCAGCAGAAAATTCACTGCGAAATTTTCACACCGATTATATCGACTTGTTTCTTATTCATCGCCCCGATCCCCTGATGAATCCCGAAGAGGTCGCCGAGGCCATTGCCCGGCTAAAACAACAAGGCAAAATCCTGCATTTTGGCGTCTCTAATTTTTTGCCTCACCAGGTTAGTCTTTTGCAAAAACATCTGCCGGTTGAATACAACCAGTTGGAAATATCCATTCTTCACCTGGCACCCTTTACAAATGGCGAACTGGACTATTGTCTTCAAAACAATATAAAGCCGATGGCATGGTCGCCTCTTGGTGGCGGCATTCTCAGCGATGATACACATCCACGCTACCGGGCTATAGCTGCCTGTGCGGCAGAATTGGCGGCCAAATACTTTACGGGCATCAACCAGGTACTCATCGCGTTTTTACTCGCACATCCCTCAGGTATTATCCCTGTTGTAGGCACAACAAAAACCGAACGGCTAATACAGGCCAAAAACGCCGCCGAAATTGAGCTGGCAAGAGAAGACTGGTTTAAACTCTATAGCGCGTCAACAGGTGAAGAGGTTGCCTAACTTTTATTTTATTTTGTGTAGACAAAGCAAAAATAATTTACGCTTAAATTTATTCAGGCACGTGTTTTGCCAGTAATCAACGGCCGTTGCTAACCCCTCAAAAAAATCAGCCCCAGACTTTTACCGCGTTATCCTGCTGTTATAAAACATCGTTATCCATTCCCTCTTGAAACAAAAATGTGTCTTAATAATAGTATTAAGAGCAGCATTGCCCCGTAAAAAAAATCGCAGTATATCCTTTGAATCGCCGGAAGGCGGACTCATTTTCCGGGTCCGCCTTTTTAATCCGATCGTCCATGAGAGACCGCTCTTCCTGCCTCAAAAAATTAATATAGAATTACACCGCAGGCATAAATTTTGAGTCGCTTAGTTTTCATTTTACACTATACCCGTTTTCGTTACGGTGCTTATTGCTAACTTATAAAATCTTGCGCATGATCAGTGTAGTTATACCAGCATTGAATGAAGAGAAAACCATTGCCTCAGTAGTCACATTTTGCTACACACACCCAAACATAAGCGAGGTGATCGTAGTAGACGACGCATCCGAAGATGATACCGCTGCCATTGCCGCATCGCATGGTGCCATGGTCATCCACAGTAAACTCAGAGGCAAAGGCATTTCTATGAAAGATGGGATTAGCGCCGCGAAGAATGAGCTGATCGTATTCCTAGATGCCGATATAGATCCCTACCCCGAAAATGCTTTGCAGCTATTAACCGAACCACTTTTGACAAACGAAGCTGATTTTGTAAAAGGAACATTTACCCGAAATGCGGGAAGGGTAACGGAGCTGGTCGCTAAACCTTTACTCACCATTTTTTATCCAGGTCTTGCCGGCTTTACACAACCCTTAAGCGGCATGATCGCGGGAAGGAAACAATTCTTTGAACGAATCGATTTTTTCAATGATTACGGCGTTGATATTGGCATACTCATCGACATGTACCTTATGAAAGCAAGAATAAAAGAGGTTAACATCGGCTACATCGAAAATAAAAGTAAGCCTTGGGAAGCTTTGGGTAAAATGAGCCGGGAGGTATCGAAAGCGATTATTGTAAAAGCGCAGCAGCAACATCCTGGCGAAAGAATGGAAGCGTATATCGAGTCCATAGAAGAAATTAACCGCGAAATGAATATCGCGCTGAAAGAAAATATCTCCCTGCATAGGAAGATGGCCATTTTTGATATGGACAATACGTTATTAAAAGGTCGTTTTATCGATGCGTGTGCGAGCAAATTTGGCTTTACCGCAGCACTGGAAGACCTGCGCGAACAAGAAACAGACCAGATGATTCTTGCAAAACGCGTAAGCCTGCTCCTAAAAGGAAGGTCAATAGATGAGCTGCTTGACATTGTGCAGTCGATGCAAATGGCAACTGACATAAAGGAAACCATTTCGTCCCTTAAACGCAGGGGCTATATTACGGGCATTATCAGCAACAGCTATACACTAATTGCGAACTATGTAGCCAAAAACCTGGGCATGGATTTTTCTCTTGGTAACCAACTGGAAATTTTTGAAGGCCATGCTACCGGTGAGGTAAATATGCCATCGTGTTTTTTCAGCACCAGTTCCAGTTTTTGCGGTCACAGCTACTGCAAAACAAACGCCTTGCAGTATGCCTGCGAAAAATACAACGTGCACCTGCATAACTGTATTGCTGTTGGCGATAGCAAGCCAGACCGCTGTATGGTCGGCCACTCTGGCAAAGGATTTGCCTACAGATCTACAGACAATATTCTACGAAGCATAGCTTCCGTCGACCTGAGGGAAGAAAGTTTTACGGCGTTACTTGAACATGCATAACAACACCCTTCCAAAAGCATTTGTTAACCATAAAACACAGCTATTATGCCTAAACAACTATTCAACATCCTTGTTCCGGTAGACTTCTCGGCGAAAGACAAATGGGCCATTGCAAAAGCGATTGAACTGGCCAACAGCCTCGACTGCAATATTCACTTCGTGCATGTGGTTTCAAAAAGAATATTCCCTCTCATGAATGTGGAAGCTGCGGAATTTTATCCTTATGATTATACCGTAGATCTAAAAAATGCACGTGACCGCTTAATGCAGCTAAAAAATGAATACCAGCAACACCTATGCTGCAACGGCAAAATTGAAGTTAGCGTACTACACGGAAATGCCCAGGAAGAGCTCACCAAATATATTCGCCTCTTTCAAATGGATCTTGTGGTAAAAGGGCTTGCAAAATTTAACCTTTTGCACAGAATTATTTCATCTGTCTCCATCAGCAGCCTCACCCGCAAAACAAATGTGCCCGTGCTTGCCGTAATGGCCAGCGGGCTGGTTAGTCATTTCAAAAAGATCGTGCTTCCATTGCATAACGAAATTCCCATGCGCAGCATACGCCTCGCAGCCTTACTCGGCCGCAGTTTTAAATCAACCATTTTTGTGGTGTCACTTCGCAATTCGGGCGGCGAGCACAACATACCCGTACTTTCCCAAACACTCGAAATAATACAAAGCATAACAACCATACCGGTCCAGTCAATCATGCTCGAAGGCAAAAACATTGCTTTGTCAACGCTTACTTTTTCGAAAAAGATCAATGCCGATCTTATCATGATCAATACACTAAAGGATTTTTATTTACCAGGCTTATGGAACCGGCTTACCAAAAGGTGGCTCTCTTACAGCTCCGGTATACCGGTCCTTACGGTTGATCAAACCGGACAAGAGTAAAACTTATGCCTGTTTGAAAAACCTGAAGCCGGCAAGCTCTTTTAATTAAGGGCTTGCTTTTTTATTTTATTGAATTCTGAACGATGAATGATAATTTTATGAGCCGGGCTTTCTAAACACTACTCAGCTGTTGTTGCGTCGCACTTTTGTACGTTCGGTTAACAAATCAACTGTAAACAGCCGGCCAATGTTTCTGCCGCTGAAGTGTGCGACGCAACAGCCGACGCCATAAAAAACTGAAGCCGGGGAACCCAAAAAAGCACTCAATAAAAAAAGCCATATGCACCGTAGAAAATTTATTCAAAACGCCTCGCTTGCAACTGCCGGAATAAGTATTTTAAATTTTCCTGTATTTGGAAAAAATGCGCCATCAAACAAAGTAACAGTTGCGGTGATGGGTGTTAACAGCCGCGGTTCCTATCTCGCAAAATGTTATTCGCAACTGCCCAATGTGGAGGTAGCTTACATATGCGATGTGGAAGAAAAAGCCATTGCAAACGGGCTTGATGCCTTAAAAGATGCCCCGCGCAAACCCACAGTAGTGAAGGACATTCGTGAGCTTGTTACAAAAAAAGATTTTGATGCATTGGTGATCGCAGCACCCGATCATTGGCATACACCTGCGGCAATACTTGGCGTAACACACGATAAACACGTGTATGTTGAAAAGCCGTGTGGGCAAAATCCTTACGAAGGTGAATTGCTTGTGCAGGCAATGGGCAAATACAATAAGCTGATTCAAATGGGCAATCAGCGCAGGTCGTTTCCCACTTTAATGCAGGCTGCCAAAGACATTCGCGATGGCATAATCGGCAACCCTTATATGGGTAAAGCATGGTATGCCAATAATCGTAAAAGTATTGGTATAGGCAAAAAAATCCCGGTACCGTCCACGCTCGATTTTGAACTTTGGCAGGGGCCGGCACCACGCAAGGATTTCCAGGATAACCTGGTGCACTACAACTGGCATTGGTTCTGGCATTGGGGCACGGGCGAAGCATGTAACAACGGCACACATGAGGTTGATTGCTGCCGTTGGTTTTTAGGAGTTGACTTTCCTACGAAAGTAACATCTTCAGGCGGCCGATACGCCTTTAAAGATGACTGGCAAACACCGGACACCCAGGTTGCTTCTTTTGAATTTGGTGCCGATAAACTCATTACCTGGGAAGGCCGCAGTTGTAATATTTATCCAGGTGAGGGTGCTGGTCGCGGTTTTATCATTTACGGCGACAAAGGCACACTGGTAAATGATGGCTCAGGTGATTATAAAATCTTTGACTATGCCAACAAACTGGTTAAAGAGATTAAAGCCGATGTTAAGGCCGATCCCACCAACCCGGTAAGCTCAACAGGCAATCTTGATTTTTACCATTTCAACAATTTTATAAAAGCAGTTCGTGGGGAGGAAAAAATAAATTCCCCGGTGAGCGAAGGCCATAAAAGCGTTTTGCTTTGCCACTTGGCTAATATAGCCCAGCGAACCGGCGAGACATTATATTGCGATGCAGGCAACGGGCACGTTACCAACAGCAAGGCAGCAATAAAACTCTGGAGACGCGAATATGAAAAAGGTTGGGAGCCAAAGGTATAAATTCAGGAACATGACGAAAATTATATTAAGAAGTGACCAAAGTCATAAAGTTAACCACACATAATTCAAATCTTTGTGTCATGGTTATAAGCAACAGTGAATTCCTGAAACGATGAATGGTTGCTTAATTCATAATGCAAACAGTAAGTTTAATTATTTTGTTGGTTAAAAAACGGTCATTTCACAAACAGAAAACCGTGGGCCGACGTGTCTTCGCCGGCCTTTTTTATTTTTTCTGCCACAGGTTAATTCCGCAGCCCATCTATTTCAACGATAACAATAATTTCTGCGCCGCAGCTCTTACCTGTACGAGGTCTTTATCTATATCAGCCTTTGTTAAGAAATAAAAAGGTGTAAATGTGTCTCTCGAAATTCTGTTCAGCGAGCGAAATGGCTGACCAGCCTTCCATGTTGCGTTGGCAAAACGTGCATATAGCTCCTCGTCCTGCTTAGACATGCTGCCATCTACCAGCGATTGCAGAATTTCAGACGGTGTTTTATGCGTAGTTGTTACCAGGTAGTTGGTGGCACATTCGGTTGCGTAAAAACCAGCGAGGTTCATGGCAATTTTTTCCTCCCTGACACTTTTTTGTTTAACAGCGCTTTCTTCGCCCGGTGTAATAAACGGTGGCGCCGGCTGCTTCTGCCCTATATAATACATAGAATCAATAAACGCAGCCATATGCATAGTGTAAACCGTGTCGCGAAGCAGTGTACTCACCTGCTGCATTTGTTCCTGCATGGTCCCCGGCCTAAGTACCTGCGAGAATTTGATTGCCGCTGCCTTTATCTGGCGAAGGTCTTTTTCAACTTCATCAGCAGGCAATTCGTTGGAAGAAATAAAATTCGCCTTCTTTATTCGCGCCATGCCCTTAAACGGTTGTCCGGCTTTCCATGTCGCGTTGGCAAAACGCTTTAACAGCAACACGGCGCTGTCGCTTACCTGATCAGCTAAAATTTTCTGTAGCTGATCGTAAACAGTCGTGTTTGTTTGCGCGCATAGCAAGCCAAGCCCGCATTCCAGCGCATAAAACTCCGCGATATTGGTGGCGATCTTTTCTTCCTTTACAGGCTTGCTCACATTCAACGAATCTTCCCTTGCCGTAAGAAATGGCGGCACTTTTTGCCCGGTTCCGCGGTAATAAGCGGCATCGAGTTCTGCAGCCATATCTGCCGCATATTGTTCATCCTGCAACAGTGAATCGATAATGTGCAGTTCATGCGAAATGCGCTCTTCTTTATTCATATCTTGCCCCCGGCTTTTACAACTACTCATAAAATAAACAAATAAGCAAATCGAAGCTGATACAAAAGTGTTTCTCATACAACAGGTTTTTCGTGTTCATTTCAAAAACAGTTGTACAATTTAAACCCTTCGCTTTTCATCGCAAAATGTGGGCCTTAAAATATCAGCCACTATTAACCCGGCAGTGGTTTTTCATGGCATCTCCTCTTGCGTCGCACTCGTCAGCTATTGGAACGCTAACTGAACACTCATACAAAATCGGTGCAGTAACGATCTAAAATCAAATCCGGGAATTCATATAGCGCGTTTTGATAAAATCTCAATACTTTCATCGTTCAAAAGACTTGCATATGTCCATCAAGATTAACCGTCTTCAGCATATTGGTATTCCTGTTACCGACATAAAAAAATCGGAGGCTTTTTATAACCGGCTGGGCTTTGAAAATGTAATGAACACAACTTTTCAATATAATGGCGGCACCGGCACCGTGGCTATGCTGCAACGCGATGGAATAATCATTGAATGTTACCAAATGCCGGAAGCTGAACTAGCCGAGATTCGCAGCCGTGGCAGCGGACATATCGATCATATCGCTTTTGATGTGGATGATATCGATGAAACTTTTAACACAGTTAAAGCTGCGGGGTTCGACATCCTCGAAGAAAAACCAACCTTTCTTGCTTTCTGGAAACAGGGAACAAAATTCTTTTTTATTACCGGCCCGGATGGAGAAAGGCTGGAGTTTAACCAGGTCCTTTAATATAAATTCCGCGCATACCCCAAAAAAATTAATCACCAAACAGGTTTCTGAATGACTCCCTATATTATTGCGATTTTTTCCCTTGTAATATACCCGATTATAGCTTGGCTTGTTTTTAAACTCACAGAAAAGCGTCCCCTGCTTCGAAAACGACTTGTGCTGATCATTTTTGTGGTAACATTTATTATTTTAACACCGCTGCTGGCAAGATTGATAACCGTGAGCGAAAACGCGAATTGGATACTGTCAACCTTTATGTACCTGCCCGCTTCCATATTCCTGCGCCTGTTGCAACAACAACCGAATAAAGTAATCAGCAGGATGGCTATGACCATTTTGACCATCTTGCATATCGGCGGATACCTGCTTTGTAGTGTAGGGTTTAATCTGCTTTCTACTGCTGTTTTGGATTTAAGGCCGACCTGCAGAAAAACTTTATCGGCTGACATGCATTATTTCGAACGCAACATCACTCCTGACTTCGATAGCAGTAAAAGCTTCAGGAAAGTTGATGTATATAAAACACTGGAGATAGCACCTTTCCTGGCTTACCGCATCCAGAGCAAAATATATGACACCCGCAAAAAACCGCTTCAGAATTGCATGGAAACAACACTTGGCCCGGGGGAAAATTACCTTTACCTGGAAAGCAAGACCGAGGGAGCCGGAACATTTGCAATGAAGGACAGCCTAAAACTTAAATAGCGTTAGCTTTTTCAGTGGCTCAATAAAAACACAGCAGTACAAGAGTGCGACGCAACAACAGCCACCTGGTAGTACAAAATCCTGATTCACAAAAAAAGCGCGGAAAGATCCGCACCTTTTTGTTTATAGATCGAAATCACCACTTATTTGATCTTAAACCGCCAGCCTGCATAGAACATTCTGCCGGTGACGGGACCCCAAACCAACGACGCATCAAAGTAGGGGCTGAATGGTTCAGCGGCTGCGAGTATCGCATCTTTTTGGAAGTAATTGGTTACATTCTCAGCACCGATATAAAAATCCATCGGATGCTTTTTACCAATGGTTTTTGAAACCTGTGCATTCATGAGCACATAGGCCGGAGAGCGTTGCTGCAACTGGTATTGCCCGGGATTGGCACTCGTATTCGGAATACGTTTGCTGCCGTTGTAGGTAATTGTATAGTCAAACTTAAAACCGTTAGCCACATACGCAAGATTGGCAAACGCGCGGTTCTTTGCAATGAGTGGGCGCTCTAGCAACTGGCGGCTGTAAGCAGTCTTGACATCAAAAAACCGGTAGGCAAGACGCACGTCAAATTTTCGGGCAGGCTCAAAACTCAGCTCAGCCTGGAAGCTATTTGAGTAAGATTTTCCGTCGAGATTATAGAACTTCACCTCTCTGGCATTTTCGAGATCTACAACCACCTGCTGCGTAAAATCATTTCTGAAAAAATCGACGCCGGCATTGGCGTCTTTGCCAAACAGTTTAAATTTCTGGTCCACGCTGATGCCCTTGTTCCAGGCAATTTCAGGATTAAGTCCATAGGCTTTTCCATCGGTTGCCCCGATGATGTCGACATGTCGCGCACTTACAAATACGCTCATGTTTTCCGCAAAAATGTTTGCAGTACGTTGCCCGCGGCCAGCACTTGCACGAATGACTGTTCCTTTTACCGGCTCATATCTAAAATTTAGTCGTGGCGTTACAAAAAAGCCGTAGAGATTATTGTCATCAATCCGTAAACCAGCAACAGCGCTGAATTTTTCATTGGGAGTATATGTATATTCGGCAAATGCACCAGGCACAACTTCTTTACGTTGGTAAATGGCAGCCTTAAACAGCTCGTCGTAGTTATCGTACTGGAAACTTAATCCTGTTCTGATTTTGTGAATGGTGGTGTTTATGATGGATTGGTAAATAAAATTGGCGTAAAAGCTTTTTTGAGTGGCGTTATAAGTTGTCAACCCGAAATAAGAATCTAGTTTATGGCTTATCGCAGCAAGCTGCAGGCCCAGGCTTTTGTAGCGCTTTTGCGGAAATACATAACCGAGCTTTCCAAACAATTCGTAACGTTCGGTATTAATACCAAGGCCATAATGATTCGTGGTATTCTTGTCGACATCGGGATCATAATTTACCTGGCCACCCGTTCTCTTATCGTTCAGTATTTTTATTCCAAATTGTGCAAGCAAACCTTTGCTGTTATCAAACTTATATCGATTGACAAGACTTAATTGGTTACCCGTCGGCAAATCGCGGAAGCCATCTTTATTAAAGTCAAGTGTTTTTTTATTGAGAAAATCATCGTGCAGTAACAGCCCGGCACTCCATTTTTTTCCAAGTTTTTGATCGAGGTTAAGATTAAGATCGGTTTTGCCGAAATCGTTTACATAAACATTGGCATAAAGTCGTTCGGCAATTTCAGGTTTTTTCAATTCAACATTAATTTGTCCTGCGATACTTTCAAATCCATTGGCTACAGAGCCTGTACCTTTTGTTAATTGTATAGACTCGATCCATGGGCCGGAAATAGAATTTAACCCAAGCGGCGTTGCTATGCCGCGAGGTCCTGGAAGATTTTCCACTGTTAACTGAGTATAGTTACCGTTAAGTCCCAGAAGCTGAATTTGCTTGGAGCCGGTAACTGCATCGTTGTAAGAAACATCTACAGAAGGATTCGTTTCAAAGCTTTCGCTAAGGTTACAGCAGGCGGCTTTCAGCAATTCGCCGCCACTCATTGTTTGGGTACGGATAGGGCTGATATTATTGATATAAGAAGACCGTAGCGTTGAGCTAACCAATACTTCTTTCAACTGCTTTTTGGAAGCGAGGATTATTTTCAAATCTTTCATATCAACAACCGTAACAGTGTCGGGTGAATATCCCGTATAGCTGATTACGAGCCTGCTTTTTGTTCCATCATGTTTTACCTGGAACAATCCTGTGCTATCGGTAAGTACTCCAACATTTGTCCCAACCCAATAAACACTGGCGTTCACCAATGGGTTAAATTTTCCTTTACTGTCTTCTTCAAGCACCAGGCCTTTAACCAGGTGGTATTCGGAGGAAACTTTATTTCCCGAATTGTTTGTGCCAGTATTTGTTGAATCCGCAGAGAGGTCGTGTAACATTGTTTCCATTTCGCGGTAGTGGCAACATGCCGGAAGATCGTTGTAGATATAATCCTTTGCTTTTCTATTTTCAAGGTCATGACCAACTTCAAGTATCCTATTCTGAATTTTATCAAGCGTTACAAAAGCCGGGTTATAAGTTAATGTTAACTGCTTGGTTTCAACACTCCAATCTGCTGTTTGTACGCCTTTCATTTTCACTGCTTCTTGTATTCTTTTTTTGCATTGCGTACAAGCCCCGAGCACTTTAAAATTTATCGTACTGTCTGCGTTGGTTGCAACGGAAGTCTGTGCATTGCTAACAAAGATGCTCACGGCAAAACAAGAGGTTAAAATATATTTCATCCATTTCATAATAGTAAAATTTCTTGTAAGAATGCCGGCAGTTCCCTTCCGGCGATTTACTGATTCGAATAATTACTTCCGCATTGCCGTGCTTTTTTTTCGATACAGCCAGGAAAAGTGAATCAAAAAAAATAACAAGCCTGGTAATGAGTAAGCGGGAATAATTGCACAGGCAATAAAGAGGAGATGCCTGCGAGGTGAGAATGTTTATAGCCTGTAAATGCAGTAGAGTTGCTGGTAGCCGGTGGAATGCAGTAATGGAGGGGAGTTATTGGGGCCGCTTAGCGTTTCGTTTGTTATAAGGGATATAACTGCTGTTATACCATGGTCAATATGGCTATCAGCAACAAGTAGTTTGTCGATGTTTTTAACAGCAGCATCGTTTTGGTAACTGTCTTTTATTTTCAGTTCAATGTGCCTGTCATCGCAGCAGCTTTTGCTATCGATATGTTTTTTTTCCGGGCAGTTATCCTTTTTTACGGGGCTTAAATCTATCTTGTCAATTTTGCCACAGCAGTAATGAAAATGCAGCGTCATCCCGGTTGAAGAAACGCTGTAGATAAGCAGAAGAAATATGCCTACAAAAATTTTCATTACGCGCACAAAGATAGCCAGCGAGCGGTTTTATTTGAATGATTTACATCAGCAGAGCCATTGTTTAACAAAAAATATTTTTTATGGCCGGGCTGCAGTTCTAATGGCAGCGCCTGTTGCGTCGCACTCCTGTACTGTTTACCTGCGGGGCATCAAATCATCAGTCAAAGACAATGCTTTAGCTTTTGAGGGCCGATCGTAGCCCTTTTGTACAAGGGAGTGACACAACCGGCGATGCTATGAAATACCAAGGCCGGCAACCGAATAAATCCGGAATTGATCTTGCCTCGTATAGTATTACAATATGCAACAGAAATACTCATTTGTAACCCGCTGGGAAATTAAAGCGCCCATTGAAAAAGTATGGAATACCATTTATGATTCAGTCAACTGGCCTGTATGGTGGAAAGGTGTGCTAAGTGTCCAGGTACTTGAAAAAGGGGAGCCGAATGGCGTTAATGGTGTACGTCGTTATATATGGAAGAGTGCGTTGCCTTACAAACTTAGTTTTGATATGCGGCTCACCGAAAGGGAAGATCTGAAACAACTTCACGGCGTTGCATTCGGTGAACTGGAAGGCGAGGGAACCTGGCTTTTTGAACAAAACGGCGACCGCTGCCGTGTGCAGTATAACTGGAACGTTTTACCAATAAACCGTGGATGAATTATTTCTCGTTTGTGCTAAAACCGATTTTCAAATACAATCACGATGTAGTAATGCGATGGGGTGCCAAAGGCCTCGCAAAAAAATTGGGTACCGAACTGGTGAGTTGTTAAAACCACATGAGAAAACGAGGCTCAATTGTTTAAGCGCTTCTTTTCTATGAATTCCTGGAGAGATATAACTTTATTGGTTTTGAGACTGATGCACTCATCGGAAATCTGCTGCCAGTTTTCGGAGAAAACAGGAATTTCCTGTTGATGAGAAATATCCCATTCCATTTGCTCTTTCCAGAGCATGAGCAATTGCTCGTTATGTGTTTCGCTAATTAGCTTTAGGATGGCTTTTTTATAGTGTTTCGCATTCATAACATAGGGCTTTTACGGGTTTGTGGGTCTGTAAAAATAAGGAAATGAAATAAGTTTCGGAAACAATAATTTTAATGCGAAAATTGTTATTCATAAAAAGCTGCATTGGGAAGAGGTTTACAAGTCGTAGTCATAATCCTGTTACTGTTTACTGCAAGCCAGTCGGCGGGACAGCAATCCAATATGCGGAAAAAGAAAATTGCGGCATCAGGCTTTATACAGCTTGACTCTGTTAGTATTGTACCTGGTACTTTCCTTATTAAGGCAGATTCTTCGTTTTTTAGTCTCGATTACATCAACGCCACATTGAGGTGGAACAAATCTTTACCTGACAGCATTGATGTTGAATACCGTGTTTTTCCGTTCAGGATGAACCGCGTTGTTCAGCGCTACCAATACGACAGTGTACGCAATAATTTTATTGCGATGCCTTCTGGCGGGAAAGAGAACAATCCCGAAAACAATATTTTTAATTTCGGCAAACTGAATTATGGCGGAAGTTTTGGGCGTAGTTTAAGTTTTGGTAACAGCCAGGATGCAGTGTTCAATTCGCAGTTTAACCTGCAGTTGAGTGGTTACCTGAGAGATAGTATTGAGATCGCCGCGGCCATTACGGATAACAATATTCCGATTCAGCCTGATGGCACCACGCAAGACCTGAACGAATTTGACAAAGTGCTTTTACAATTCCGAAAAAGAAGTTGGGAAGTAAGCCTTGGGGATATTGACCTGCGCCAAAATGAGAATTATTTCCTTAGTTTTTATAAACGGCTACAAGGTATCTCTTACCAACAGCAATTTAAAGTCGGCACTCATACAACGAATACGCTCACTATGAGCGGAGCCGTGGCTAAAGGCAAATTTGCAAGAAATGTTTTCCAGGGTCTAGAAGGAAACCAAGGCCCTTACCGTTTGCAAGGCAACAACAACGAACTTTTCTTTATTATCCTGGCAGGAACAGAAAAAGTCTTTATCGACGGGGTGCAAATGGAGCGCGGCGAAGACCAGGACTACGTTATTAATTACAATACAGCCGAAGTAACTTTTACACCCAAAAACCTGATCACGAAGGACAAGCGTATACAAGTTGAGTTTGAGTACGCGGACAGGAACTATCTTAATTCAATGGTTTATGTTTCAAATGAAACAAACTTCAACAAGCGGTTTCAATTGAGTGTAGCAGCTTACAGTAATGCAGATGCCAAGAATTCACCGATTAACCAGCAGCTTGACAACCCGCAAAAACAGTTTTTAGCAAACATTGGCGACAGCATTCAGTATGCCTATTATCCCTATGCATCCATCGACTCTTTTTCCACTTCAAAAATTCTTTACAAAAAAATCGATACGCTTTTTAACGGCATTCATGATTCCATTTATGTGTATTCAACTGATCCGGTAAACGCAAAATACTCTTTGGCCTTTGCCAGTGTTGGCGTAAACAAAGGAAATTATATCCCTCTGTTTAACGCAGCAAACGGACAAGTGTTTCAGTGGGTACAACCGATAAATGGTATACGGCAGGGCAACTATGAACCGGCAACATTTCTCGTAACGCCGAAGAAGCAGCAGGTAATGACAGTTGGTGCAACTTACCTGGCAGATAAAAGAACTGTGGTAAAAACCGAGCTCGCAGCAAGCATGAACGATTTAAATACCTTCTCTGCCAAAGACAAGGGGAATGACGAGGGTTATGCAGCCAGAATACAGGTTGACAGAGCCGACACAATTCGCGTTAGCCAAAAGTTATTACAGCTAAAAACACATGCCGGTTATGAATGGGTAGATCAGCAATTCCGGCCGGTTGAGCGTTTACGGTCAGTGGAATTTGCCCGCGATTGGGGATTGCCGTTACTACCGGCGGCGGCAACCGAAAAGCTACCATCGTTCGCCATACAATTATCAGACGCCGCGGGCAATAATTTACAATACAATTTTGGCAGCTACATAAGAAGCGACGGATTCAGGGGAACGAGAAATATTGTGAGCACATTGCAAAATATAAAAGGTTGGAATCTTAACGGCATATTTAATATCACCAACAGCAATACACCCACTGATAAAGGTTATTACCTTCGACCATCTGTAGATGTCAGCAAAACATTTCAGAAGCTGAACAACTACAGTGTTGGCGCAAGCTATGCTCTTGAACACAATGAAATTAAATACCTATTGACCGATACGGTGACACCCCTGAGTTTTGCGTTCGAAACCATCACCGCGTATATACGCTCCGACGCAGCAAAGAGCAATAAATGGGGGCTAACCTATTTTACAAGAAGCGACAAACAACCTTACGGAAAGGCATTGCTTCAGACCGACCGAAGTCATAACTATAGTTTCCAAACTGAATTATTGAAGAACCCACACCACCAGTTAAGGGTGAATATTAATTATCGGCAACTGCAGGTTACCAACGAAAACATCACTACGCTGAAGCCGGACAATAGCCTGCTTGGCCGAACAGAATACTTAACCAACATCTGGAATGGTATGGTTCGGGGAAACATTCTCTACGAAACCGGAGCGGGACAGGAAACCAAAAAAACATTCACTTATGTGGAAGTTCCCGCAGGGCAAGGCCAATATGCCTGGATTGATTACAACAATGATGGCATTCCCCAACTCAATGAATTTGAACTGGCACTGTTTCCTGACCAGGCAAAATATGTACGGGTTTATACGCCCGTTAATGAATACATCAAAGCAAATTACACGCAGTTCAATTATGCATTTACGCTTAATCCAAAACTAAACGAAGCAAAGATTCATGGAAAGTTGTGGAAAAATTTTATTACCCGCACAATGCTGCAATCCTCACTACAGGCATACAAAAAACAGCTATCCGACGGCAAGCCAATGTTTAATCCCTTCAAAGGAAATATAAACGATACGGCATTGCTTACACTTAACTATGTTCTTAATAATACAATTTCCTTTAACCGTTTCAGCACAGCATGGGGTATTGATCTTACAAATCTTTACAACAATAACAAAGCATTGCTTACCTATGGATCGGAAACCTCCCAATTGAATGAATGGACATTAAAGGGGCGTGTAAATTTTTTGAAACAGTATACACTGGAATTGATCCAAAAAAAAGGGCAGAATGATTTACTGGCACCCTCTTTTAAAAACAGGAACTATGCCCTTACCTCTTACACAGCGGAGCCAAGACTTACGTATACAAAAGGAACACTGTTTCGTGTTACTGCGTCGTATGAATATGTAAAAAAGAACAACAAGTTTGCTTACGGCGGTGAGCATGCCCTCTTTAACACCATCAATTTAGAAGGCAAATACAATGCTTTCTCCAGCACAAGCCTTACCGGTAAATTTACTTACAGCAATATCAGTTTTACCGGGGCTACCAATACAACTGTTAGCTATATCATGCTCGAAGCGCTGCTGCCGGGTAAGAACTATTTGTGGAGTATCGACCTTACTAAACGTTTTATCAACAACCTTGAATTGAGCTTTGAATATGAAGGGCGTAAGCCGGGCACAGGCTCAACAGTTAATATTGGAAGAGCAAGTTTAAGAGTACTGTTATAAAACACTGTCAGCTTCTTGCTGTTGGACTCGCTTATTGCTGAATATATGCGTTCACAACCTGCAGCCCAAAGATCAGCAGTACAAGTGTGCGACGCAAGTAAAACCAAATGCTTAAGAGAAAGCTGAGTGCAAAAAAGATAAAAGTGTAATAAAATTATGATCTCAACGGATCAATGTAACGGTCCCTTTTTGCACAACAGGTTTACCTGTGTAGTCAATTGCTTTTACCATCCACACATACACGCCTGGATTTTGCTGCAATCCATTTATGCTTCCATCCCAACCTTTGCCGGTTGTTTTTGTACTGAATAACAGCTGCCCCCACCTGTTGTAGATGTTGAAGAATTCGATGTGCTGTATGCCCACAGCGATTGGTCGCAATACATCGTTTCTGCCATCGCCGTTTGGTGTAAAGGCGGTAGGTACAAAAACATTCGGGACAGAGTGATAAACTTTCACGGTGAGTGATGCAGAGTCGACACAGCCAGCCTCATTGTAAACAAGCACATGGTAGCGGATGCCATCACTTGGCAAATTGTATAATGCAACAGGGTTGGCAATATCAGTAGCGGAAAGCCCTGTAGATGGCGACCATCGATAGGTTGTTCCACCACCTGCACTTAACTGTAACGACTGCCCAACAACAACGATGGTATCGCGGCCAGCGAATGCTTTCAAGTCAGGCAACACCGTGACAGTCACTGTATCTGTGCCTGGTTTTGGACAACCCTTATTATCAAACGCATAAAGAATATATGAAGTAGTTCCGGAAGGATAAGCGAAAGGGTTAAGCGTGTTTCCGTTCAACAACGATGTTTGTGGCGACCACGTAAATGAACTCCCATTTGTTAAAGCATGTAACTGCGCGCCAGTCTGGTAACAGATTACTGTATCGGCGCCTACAACGACAAGTGGGTACGGAACTGCATTGATCGTAATACTTTCTGCTGCACTGCAACCGCCGATGACAGCAATCACGTCAAAAGTAGTGGTGTTGTTGACTTTTGCGACAGGTATTGGCCGATTTGGGTCATCGAGTTGCGAAGCCGGCGTCCATGAAAATTTTAATGCATTGGAATTTACTTTTAACTGAACAGGATCGCCACTGCAGATTGTTGTATCACTCATGGCAGAAAGTGTTACATGGTCTACTACGCTTATTACAACAGAATCACGATTAAGACAGCCATTATCGTTGAGGTCAACATAATATTTTGTGGTCACCGGCGGCGACACAAGAGGTGCAGCAAGATTTGCATTATTCATATACAAAACCGGCGACCATGTAAACTCGCCACTGGCATTTGCCCTTAATTGCACCGAGTCACCTATACAAATAAGCGTATCAGTATATGCGAGCTGAACGGGTGGCCGTTCTGACATGGGGACAGTTTTATAAATCGTATCTATACAGCCTTTTGTGTCTGTCGCAACAAACTTCACACTTTTATTTCCCGCTATTTTATACGTATAATTTGGGTTTTGCTCAAGCGAAAAATCATCCAGGGTTCCTGCGTCACCAAAGTCCCAATTCCATGAATTCACTTTGCCATATTGCGAAGTAGACTGATCAAAAAACTGTGTTTGTTTGCCGAGGCATACGCCATCAAAATTAAAATCGGGGAGAAAACCAGGGTAAACTCTTGCCGTTGTTGTGGAAGTATCGGAACAGAGATCGCCTTTGTTGATGGAAAGCTTTATTTGATACAGCCCGCTGTCGGGAAAAGTATAAGTGGGTTGCTTATCCTGTGTTGTATAAATAACATCGCCTTTAGCATTGATAAAATCCCATTCAAGCGTTTTTATCAACGGGCTCGTGCTCTCATTCTTTATACTGATATTCTTTGTGTCTCCGCATAAAATGTATTCCGGCAACAATGTAGCGGCCGCAATGCTGCACTCAGTGATATTTACCTGTATGTCTTTACGTTGCTGTGCTATTACAACATTGTTTCTTATCTCTTGCACGCACACGGTTATTACATAAATACCCGCCCCTGGAGCCACTCCAGTGATCAGCCCGGTATTTGCATCAATATGCACGTTCGGGCCCAGCGGCGATGTTGCGCTATATCCCTGCCCATAAGGAAGCGGTGCATAAGGAGGCGTGCCGGGCGGTGCAGCATCCTGTCCGAAGCCACCTGATGACTCACGGTAAGCCTCGCAAAAGGAATACAGGAGTTTATCGCCATCTTTATCGGTTGCAGCAAAGGAATAATTAATTGCATTGTTAGCGCAGATAACCACAAGGTCGTCGCCTGTGAAATGTGCGCCATTATTTTCCGGCGCGTTTGAAACACCTGCATTACCGGGTATTTCAGCTATATAACTTGCTCCAACGCGATCGTAGTGCTCCACAAGGTTCTTCATTCCGTCAACACGGTATATTACCTGTGCCGCTATCGTGTAGCCTTCTGCCGAAGCGGGTAATGTAACATCAAAATTGTAATAGCCAACTCGGTAACAAATAGTCGGCGGGTTGCTGATGCATGGGCCGCCCGGCGTTTCGCTTATTGTTTCCTGCCGCTCCAATGCCACACTCATATCTTTTACCCGAACTCCGGTTCCACGATTAAAAAAAGAAACAAAAGTGGGATCGTTGAATTGCCGCTCAGTGTTGCATACCATAAAAAGCTTCAGTGTTACATGATAACGATAAAGGCCGTCTGAGGCGCTCACATATGTATAGTAAATTTCACCACCCGTAATATGATCGGCTATTGCGGCCATCGCCAGCAATTGCAGTGTAAAAAGTATAATTATTTTTTTCAAAAAATAACAGATTGAAAAATTTTCAAATGCCTTCCCAGAAATCCCTGCAGTAATTTTTGCACCAGGGCAAGCAAAACCCGTCACACAAATTGATAATATTCTACAGCTCAAAAAAAAACAGATTATACAAAAATAATGTTCCCGGCTTTTGATATTCCCGGCATCGTCACTTGCGTCGCACTCTTCGGCTGCTGAATCTCTATTCGAAAGCAGCCTCTTTAAGTGGCAGTTTTGCCTGCATTGAGACATAAGATCCCAAACAATAAACAGCATAATACAGGTTAAGGTTGCTTTGCGATGCAATGAAAGTAAAAAGAGAAATAAGGAGTACAACTACAGTTGCTTCGGTAGCAACTGCTTTTTAAAATACGGAAGGTAGCGAACGACCCTATTGTTTCATTAAACCATGAGCGATCAGCACTTTTTCTAGTTCGTCTTTTTTGTTGGTTCCGATAAGTAATTTTTTATTGCCGGCTAGTTCAAGTTGAAGGCCTGTGTTACCCGATACATTTAACGCTTTATAACCATCAAAGCCCCGAATGCCCCAGCCACCAAATTCGCCGATGGGGCTATATTGCCGCGTATAACATTTTACAACACCCGTCCACGGGTAAAACCTGTATGCAAGCTGCAAAGGAAAAAATCTCACGTAAATTCCTTCTTTATTTATGCGCGTGTCAAGCCGGAAACTTAATACTAAAAAGCTCAACAAAATAAGTAACACAGCAACGATAACAAGCCCGGCATCGCTCATCGGGTTATCACCAAACTGCCTTCCGGCGAAAACCTGTAACACAACCCCATAAATAAAAATACCGTTAATAGCTAAAAGAAAAACCCACACCCACCACTGCCTGAATCTTTGAGATTCGGCAAACAGAATTTCGTTGTTCATAGATCATTCATTCAAAAAGAAGCTATATATTTCTTCAAAGTTTACAAATCTTTTTTATTCAAAATGGTGAATTTTATCAGCATTTTTTTAATAAACAAGCGCTAACAAACCTGCCCTGAACAATAGCACCCTGCATGATATCAGCCAAATCTTCCCGGCTTGTAAACATGACAAAAATCATAATCTTAAAATCCAACCTCTGCTAACTTCGGACATTCTAAAAATGCGACCATGAATACAACTCTCTTAAAAGACGACCTGATGGCGACTGAAGTGATAGCCGATCCGCACAGCTACTATCGCACTTTGCGTGAAAATGAAAGAGTGCATTGGAACGAGCGTTGGAAAGGATGGGTACTCACCGGTTACAAAGAAGCAGTGGACGTGCTTCGCGACGCAGATCATTTTTCTTCAGATCGCATGGGTTACCTAGAGTCAGAACTCACACAGGAGGAGCGCGAATCTATAGCCCCAATATTCAATGTACTTAAATACTGGATGGTATTTCGTGATCCTCCGGAACATACAGTTTTACGCATGTTGCTTAACAAACTGTTTACACCGGTTGCGATAGAACGCTACCGCCCGATGGTGCGTAAAATAGTGCAGAAAGCACTTGATAAAGTTGTATCGAACGGCAGGATGGAATTTATACGCGACTTTGCCTACGAAGTACCGATGTCGGTAATATTGGAATTGATCGGTGCACCCGATCTCGATCGCGATAAAATAAAAGAATGGTCTGAAGCCATCGGCGTTTTCTTCTTCATAAAAGCAGATGAGCCCCGCCGCCGGGAGATAGCCTGCGAAGGCATCAACTCGATGGTTGACTACATCACACCTCTCATTCAACAGCGGCGAGAACATCCCGGTATTGACCTGATAAGCTTGCTGATCTCCGCCGAAGAAGCCGGCCAACTCACTTACAACGATGTACTCGCCACCTGTGTATTACTTGTTTTTGGCGGACATGAAACTACGATGAACCTCATCGCTAACGGCACACTCGCCCTGATGACGCACCCGCAAGAATGGGAAAAACTTCAAAAAGATCCAACGATGATCAAACGTGCGGTAGAAGAGTTACTGAGGTATGACGGGTCGGTAAAATCAACCGTGCGCTGGGCAAAATCCGATGTAATGGTGGGCGATAAACTTATTAAAAAAGGAGAACGTTTGCTTGTAAGTCTTTCCGGTGCAAACCGCGACCCGCTTCAGTTCGACGATCCCGACGCACTTGATATAACACGCGACCCCAACTTGCATGTAGCTTTTGCCCATGGCATTCATGTTTGCCTTGGTGCATCGCTTGCCCGCATGGAAGTTGAAGAAGCTTTCAGCGGCCTGGTTCGGCGCATCAGTTGTCCGAAACTTGAAAAAACAGCAAAACTCGATTATTATCCTTCTGTTGTGCATCGTGCGTTGAAGAGCTTGCCCGTAACATTTCAGGAATTAAAATAACAGCAATGGCACAGGTAAAAATTACGGTGAATCATAACAGGTGCGTTGGCTCGCAGTTATGCATGCATTTTCTCCCTGCAGTCTTTGAAATGAATGAAAGTGGACAATCAATGGTGATCGATGCAAATGCCGCCGACATAACAAGCATTATACAAACCGCGGAGCAATGTCCGCAATGTGCAATAAAAGTTGAAGATACAAGCAGCGGGGAAATATTATTTCCACCACCGGGTCTCGGGTTTTAACAGCCATCTTGTTACAAGCTGCGGTGCTGCTATGTTGCGTTCCTTGCGTCGCACTCGTCAGCCGCAGCAATCTTATTCAACCAAAAAAACCCTTAACATTCCCTTAGAACAAGGAGCCACCAGAAGCATTTCGGTGGCTCTTTTAATTTCTAATTCAGCCTGCAAAAGCAATGCTAATAGTTGTTGTAATAAAATTGTCGCGCATAATACAGGTAAAATCCATCCGCCAGTTGCTTTTCGAGGTCATCGATAGAGGCAAATACTTTGGCTTTAAAATGCTCTTTTTCTGATGCTTCCACGAGATCGCCATCTTCAACGATCTGATCATTTGCCGCCAGCCTCACAGAGGCAATAAACAAATCTTTTTGTTTACTGAAACTTCCGTTTTTAAGAAACGAAACGCTGTCAAGTGCAAACATATTAACCGCGTATTCTGCAAAAGCCGGAATGCGGTTGTACTGGTGTGCATAGTAAGTGCCGCCGCGTGCCAGTTCAGCAGCCATGTCATTAATACCCTGGCATATCTTGTTTAATTTGTCGCGCCTTTGAATAAGGGCCGGGCTGCTGTCTCTTTGCATAAGAAAATACGCATACAGGCTGTAGTAGTTATCCTGGCCAACTTCGCTGCTGAAACTGAGAAACCCCGGATCATTATCCTTGACATTTTTTAAAGCCACTGCCATATCTTTTGCCCAGGCAATATTTGGTGGATCGGGGAACTCCTGGATAAGGTAATCATACTGATCAATAATGCTGTTGAACTCGGCCTTGCTGTAACTGATCGTATCGAAATATTTAGAGGCAATGATCACTGTGTCTGTTGTTGCGTGGTAGGCAGACTTATCAACATCGCTGTTGGAAGCAGCTTTTATTGCGGTGTCCGAAGGAGACGGCTCTCTCTTAACTGATGTATTACAGCTTGCCAGCAATAAGAGGCATGGGAAAAAAAGTGATTTCATAAAAAGATCGTATAAGTGTTTATATACTTACCTGGTAAAATTAGCCCCTATTATTGGATTTCCGTATACCGCCGTTAGGGTAGACTGCAAAGAAAAAGGTTGACAAATCACGCTTTGCTAATTCATTGCCCGGCAGTGTTACTGAACGTACACGTGAGTGACACAACCGGCGATGCCACGTGCACTGCTGCTGGTAACAAAATAGCTTTTGTTTTCCTGCTATTTAGGCTGAACAGGTTTAAGCTCCTTTACCAACCCATTGATGATCTTTTTTGTGTCTTTTTTTAGTTTGCCCGGATCAATCACGTAACGATCATCATCCACATGCACCACATAGCTTTCTGCATCGCGGTGCTGAGGATCGGTTTCTACACTCGCCGCCTTAAGATCAGCGAGCACCTGCTGTTTTTCGGCATCGACGGTTTTCTCTGCCGAGCGTATCATGGCAAAGAGCCCTTCTGTTTTTGTAAGTTTTATATGTGTCATACTTTAGCTGCTTTCCAGCCGGCTTTTACGGCTTTCACTTCAAGACTTGCTTTTCCAAATATAATGCCGGCCTGTTTTATGGTGGCTGTCTTCGCGGCTGCGAAATCTGATGAAGGCGTTAACTCCTTGGTGAGCGCCGCGTACCAGATTTGCCCCGCTTTCTCCCATGAAAAACCGCCCATATTATAAGCCATTACATAAAAGGCAAAATTGGGGATACCCGAATTAAAATGCACACCACCCCAATCATCTTCCTCTGTGTTTTGCATTTTCAGGTAGCCATCCATTGTGGCAGGTTGCGGATCGTCGCCCCACTGCGGATGATTTTTGAATGCTGTACCTGGCGCTTTCATCGAACGCAAGGCATATTGATCACCAAGCATTACATTGCCACCTATAAGCCAGTCAGATTTTTTCACATCAAGTTTCATCGCACGTTGCTTAATCATGATGCCGAAGATGTCAGACACAGATTCATTAAGAGCGCCCGATTGAAATTCGTAATTAAGATTAGCCGTGAACTGCGTAACTCCATGCGTTAGCTCGTGACCAATAATATCTATGTCTTTGGTAAAACTGTCAAACACCTTTTTGTCGCCATCGCCGTAAAGCATTTGCCGGCCATTCCACATGGCATTGTTGTAACGCTTGCCATAGTGCACTGAGTGTATCATGGCCATTCCCTGGTCATCGATCGAATTACGTTTAAAAAGGTCGTAGTAAAATTTCCAGGTTTGCAAACCGCCGTCGTACACGTTCTGCGCGTCGCCGTCACGGAATTTGGTTCCGGTTTTACTCATTTTTGTGCCGGGTAGGCTTCGCAGGTTATTGCAGCTATACACTTCAATAATTGGTTTGGGCTTTTTAGCAACTTTCGGCGACACCGCCATCATCTTCTGCTGATGTGGTGACAACGCGGCAAGAAACAGCCTGTCGCTCCTCAACCGGTGATTCATTAGTTTGTTCTCAAGCGCTTCCTGTTTGTTTTTCTCAGAACCCTTGTCAACAAGCTTGTCAGCAATATATGGTGGCAAAATGCAGTGCAGGTGATTAAGACGGTTACACATGGCGTGTTATTTTAGATTGTTAGGAATGAAATTTTACAGCAGCGACAGGTAACCATAAAGTTTGCAATAAAAACCCATAATTACAACTCCAAAAAAGTGTTTGATAAACACGACCTATAAGCAAAGATTTTTTTGGTGCCGGCTGCACTGCAGGTAGCGGCATTCGTTGCGTCGCACTCTTGTACTGCATAACCATACTCAGAAACCCGAATTCAAACTGCTACTGCTGCAATGGAAATCGTAAAAACCGCCAACAATTAAAAATTCATAAACAAGTTAAGACGATAAATTTCCGGGCGCAGAAAATGATTTCTTCTTTTATCTTTAATCTAAAATCGCTATACCTTTTTAAGAATTTAACCACAAAATTTTGCAGTATGAAAGCGCAAACATATCTAATAAAAATAGTTTCGTTCATGTTTGTTGCCGCTATATGTTTAATGCAACATGCAGCCGCACAGGATTCAAAAAAAGCGAAAGATTCGGCAAAAGCAGCTTCTGTTACAACAATGCTTAACGAACAAAGCTTCGTATTTAAAGTGCAGTCGGTATCGCCAATGAAGGGTGGCACAAGGCAACTTTCGCCAGGATATACCTTGAGCATTACTAAGGATACCGTTGTATCCGAATTGCCATATTTTGGCCGCATGTACCAGGCTACCATCGGAAGTAGTGAAGGCGGTTTAAAATTCATTTCCACAGATTTCAGCTATACCAGCACACCCCGCAAAAAAGGTGGCTGGGAAATAGTAATAAAGCCAAAAGAAAACAGTTCGGTTCAGGAAATGTATTTAACTGTTTTTGAAAATGGAAACGCGTCACTCAACGTCAATTGTAAAGACCGTCAGCCCATCTCCTACAACGGCGAAATTGAATCTAAAAAAAGCAAGTAGACAAAAGAAATGCACCGACTGTTTACTGCTCACACAATAATTCGAAAAAGAGATAAATGAACCTGAATGAAAAAATATCTCGCCGTTTTTGACTACCGTACTTTGTTACTTTTGTTATTGTCTTTTGTAAGCAGCTACACCTGCTACCACTTTCAGTTGAGCTTATATTTGGATTTTCTTATCGTAGGCTTGCTCATTGCCTTTCCGTTAACGCTCACGATAAAAGAAGCTTTTAAACGACGGGAAAAAGCGCTCCAATATTTAAGTTTGTTCAAGGCCTCTTTACATTCGGTCTTTTACAGCATCCAGAATACCAAACTTGACCAGGAGCAGAAAAGCGAATTCAGGGCGATTGCAACAGCACTTACCGACCAGTTATCGGCTTACCTGCTCTCGGAAAGCAAGACAAACAGTAACGAGGTAGCTGCCGCCTCAGAACGGGTAGCGCTCTTCATAAACAAGCATAAAAAGGAATTAAAAAGCAGTCTTGCACAGAAAATCCTTTTATTTCTTTTCAGGCTGAATGAAAGCATTGAATTCCTGGTCGCCACAAAAAAACACCGGACGCCAAAAACGTTACGACTGATCGTGCTGTTTTCTATTTTCATGTTTACCATGTTTTATCCGGCAGGTTTCTTAAAAGATGTTGGATTTGAAGTTGCTTTTTGGCAGGTGTTTGCTTCCACGGCCTTTAAATCCCTGTTACTTATTTCCCTTTACAATGTTCAGGCGCTTTTGGAAGATCCGTTTGACCAGCGGGGAACTGATGGGATACAGGTAAACAATTTTGCATTTTCCGCCAGCGATTTTCCACCCGTCACTAAAAAAGAAAAAGCGGAAAAAAATTCGATCGACGAAGAAGACGACCTGCTTGATTAAGCGACCCAAAATAACCTTTACCTGCATCACTAACTGCATAATATAACACACATGAAAAGGCTCCCGTTTTTGTTATTATTTTTCTGCTCTGCGCCCGGCGCATTCAGCCAGCAAAAAGAAGATAGACTTTTTGATGAAAAAAAGCCGTTAGATATCACCCTTCAGGTTTCTATTGACCAGATAAGAGAAAGCAAAGCCGACTCAACGGATGTTCCGGGGGTGCTTTTCTATAAAAATGATAAAGAAACCTTCGACTCCGTTAAAGTGAATTTCAGGAGTCGGGGAAATTTCCGTCTAAATGAGTGTTATTTTCCCCCAACAAATATTAAGTTTAAAAGCACTGATTCAAAGGGTTCCCTTTTTGAAGGCACAAAAAAAATAAAACTTGTTCTGCCATGTCAGCCACAGGGAGATGGGGCTACCCTAATTTTGAAAGAATATCTGTGCTATAAATTATACCAGGTAATTACGCCTTATGCACTTAAAGCGCGACTCGTAAATATTGACTTTACGAGTAAACTCAAAAAAAACGACAAACAATTTAAATTAAGAGGAATTATCCTGGAAGATGGCGATAAACTGGCTAAGAGGTTCGATTCAAAAATTGCAGAAAATGTTACGGCATCTCCGAATGCTCTACAGGACACAGCCGATCTAAAAATGTCTTTTTTTCAATTCATGATCTCGAATACAGACTGGTCATCAGCCTACCAGCATAATATTGAATTGATCCAACCGAAGACGGGACGTTTTATTCCCGTTGCTTACGATTTTGATATGTCGGGTCTTGTAGATGCACCCTATGCGGTGGTTTCGCAAGCCGGTAATGAACAACTTCCCGTAAATAGTGTGAGGGACAGGGTATACCGTGGGTGGTGCAGGGCTGAAGATGTTACCCAACTGATACGACAGGAGTTTCTTGCAAAAGAAGCAGAACTGATGGCTGTACCGGATGAAATAAAACAAGATCTCCCTGAGAAAACATATAAAGAGGTAAAACAATACCTGCAATCTTTCTTTGCTATCTTGAAAGACGATATTCAATTTAAGAAAAAGATGATGGGCGATTGTCGCAAATAAGTTTTGCGAGCTGCAACCTGTCATCCGTACATTTTACAAAACGACTGAACAGTGCTGCACAATGAACGGGAAGTACAAGTGAGTGACACAACCAGGATGCCATGAAATGCGAAAGTTGGTCACAAAAAAATCGGGAACATAACGAAGATTAATCGGCTGTTAAACCATCACAGCCTCTTTGTTGTATTTATTGCGATACTCCAGCGGTGACAATCCCGTAATCTTTCTGAACGTCGTTCTAAACGCTTTAGGATCGCTATAACCAACTTCGTACATTACTTCGTTAATATTTTTTCTGCCTGATTCAAGATTCTTTTTCGCAGCCTCGATTTTTACACGCTGAATGTATTCAGTTACAGTATTGGCAGTAGCTTTTTTAAACCTTCGCTCCATATTACGGCGGCCAAGTGCCAGCATTGAAGCGAGTTGATCGATGGTGATTTTTTCCTGGAAATTTTTCTCTATAAATTCCTGAGCTTTTTTTACCGGCTCATCTTCATGCGCTTTTTGCCCCTGGAACATAATGAACGGTGATTGACTATTTCTATCTATATCAATCATAAACGTTTTTGAAATGATTACTGCAATATCTCGCCCGGCATATTTTTCAATAATATACAACAGTAGGTTAAGAAATGAATAAGCGCCACCACTCGTGTAAATACCATCTTCCTCTGTCATTATTTTATCGTCGACAAGATTTACATCGGGGAATAGCGCCCTGAAATCATTTGCAGCAATCCAGTGTGTAGCACATTGCTTTCCACTAAGCAACCCGGTTGCAGCAAGAAAGAATGATGCAATACACAAGCTCACCACTTCGGCACCATTGGTATATTGTTCCACAATCCACGGAATAAAAGGAGCGTTGGCTTCCATTAATTCTTTTGGCGCGCCATATATCGCCGGAATAACGATAAGGTCGGTCTTTGGTACATCTCCGATCAAACAATCAGGGCTTATGGTAAATAAACCATTGCGCTGACTCGATTCGCGTGCAATACCAACGAGCTGTACTTTAAATAAAGGCTCCCGACCCATGCTCTTAAGAATCGAATTAACTTCATTCATTATCTGGTGAGTTCCTTCAATGTTCACCATACTGCTGTGCCCTTGCGGAACAATAATAGAAAGATGTTTCATATAGCTTGTTGGTTGTTTTTTGGACCCGGCCACATACATGTATATTGGCAGCATCCGTTGCGGCGCACACTTGTGCTGTTTGTTCTTTGCGCAACAAATATACCAACACTGCCTGTCGCAATCAACACCTGAGAATGCCGCAATACGCCCCACTTAATTAACAAGGCGTTTTTTAAGTTTGTATCACCAACAAAAAGCAAACATGCAAACGCTTAATATCCCAACCAATATTGATGTTTTTGGAAAACAGGTAACCAGTTTTCCGAATGGTATCGGAGAAGTCTTTGATGAGATTGTAAAAAAAGCCGGTGGCTTTAACCGTTCTTTTTACGGTGTTTGCGGCATGTTCAATGGCAGCTTTAAATACTACGCGACTGCAGAAGAAAAATTTACTGGCGAAGCAGCGGAAACCGGTTATGAAATATTAGTGATCCCAAAAGGAACTTATCTTTTTGCTACCGTTAATAACTGGCGAAATAAAGCAAATACAATAAAGGATGTTTTCGAAACCCTGAGGCAGGACGCCAGGGCAGATACACAAAGCCCTATTATAGAATGGTATAAGAATAACGACGAAATGCTTTGCATGCAGCCCTGTGTAAGCCAATCAGCATAACCAATAACATTTACCATGATACAGGAAAAGATAAACACAAAAGCATTGTACGATGCTTACGATGAATGTGCCGTCGCTATGATGGAGCAAGTAAATCAACTAACCGATTCACAGTTAAACAGCATTCCTTTTCACGGAAGCTGGACTGCGGGACAAGTAATGGAACACGTCACCAAATCGAACACAGGCATTGCAAAAGCACTTAACATCGAGGGAATGGCCGTCGGCAGAAATGCAGATGCACGTGAACCTGAATTGCGCGAAATGTTTCTCGACTTTAGTGTAAAATTTCAATCGCCCGACTTTATTTTGCCCGTAAGAGCGCATTATGAACCCAAACAGGTAGAAGAAGATTTTCAAAATTCGTTGAGCCTGTTAAAAAAGGTCGGCGATCATGCAAACCTGGAAGAGGCAATAAAACACCCGGCGTTTGGCGAGATCACTAAACTGGAATTGCTCTGCTTCGTAAAGTTTCATTTACAGCGACACCTGCTACAATTAAAAAAGATCGTACTCGCCCTTAGATGCTCGTAGTTCAGCAGCACAAGTGAGTGACACAACCGGCGAGGCCCAAAGAAACTAAGTTCGTGAACAAAATATTTTTAACCAGTAAAACTGATCAGCATGACCATCAATCCATACCTGAATTTTGCAGGTAATACAGAAGAAGCATTTAATTTTTACAAATCGGTCTTCCGCGGCGAATTCGCCATGTTGCAACGCTTTGGGCAAACCCCGGATGCGGGAAACATGCCCACTGGTGTTGAAAACATGATCATGCACATTTCATTACCAATAGGGAACGGCAACATTCTCATGGGGACAGATGCGCCGGAAGAAATGGGATTTAGTTTGAACAAAGGCAATAACTTTTATTTATGCCTCGGGCCGGAATCGAAGGAAGAGGCTGATCGCATTTTCAATCAGCTTTCCGACGGAGGCCAGGTTGAAATGGCTTTACAGGATACATTCTGGGGCGCTTACTATGGCTCGCTTACAGATAAGTTTGGCGTCAAGTGGATGGTTAATTATCAAAAACAATAATTTTAATCGCTTTTATTTATCCAACAAAACAACCAAACCATAGACATGAAAAAGTTTTTAAAAGTCATAGGCATTTTGCTTGTGCTATTCATCGCTTTCGTACTTATTGCCGGCATTTTCGTTTCCAAAAATTTTCATTTGGAAAGAGACATTGTTATCAATGCGTCGCGTGAAAAAGTGTGGAGTAATGTGAGCAATTTGCATGCCCTGCATGACTGGAGTCCGTGGATTGAACCTGACCCAAACATAAAAATCAGCTACGAAGGCCAGGACGGCACTGTTGGCGCCGTTTATAAATGGGAAGGCAATAAAGATGTAGGCAGCGGCGAGCAAACCATCACGAAAATTCAACAGCCAGATAAAATTGAATCTCACCTGCATTTTATAAAACCTTTTGACGGGCAGGCTGACGCTTATATTAATCTTGCAGATGCAAACGGTGGAACAAAAGTTACGTGGGGACTTGATATGAACTATAGTTATCCCATGAACGTGATAAAGCTTTTTATTGACATGGACAAAATGATGGGCGACACCTATAACAAAGGCCTCGCAAAACTTAAAACAATTTGCGAAAAAAATTGATAATGCGGCTGCACTGGCTTTTAGGTGTTGACGCTCATAAAATGCTAACCAAACCCATTTTTGATAATGCTCGAAGTTTTCAAAACAAATGTTGAGGAAGCAGACAAGGCCATTGAGCTCATCTGGATTTTGGATCAGGCGTTCCCGGGTAACAGGATCAATTTCGATCTTGACGATTGCGACAAAGTGTTGCGCGTTGAAGGGCTAAAATTTTGTACGCAAACAATCATTACGCTTGTCAAAAGCAATGGCTTTGCCTGCGTTTTAATGGAATAGTAACTAGTTAAAACCGCTTTTTTTACAGGAGAGTGGTCGTGTTAAAGTTTTAGCTATCTCTCATGCCTCCTCTTCTGTAGATTTGTGACATGCGTTTATTGTTACTATTCTTTACGTTCCTTGTTACTTCCGAACAGGAAGAGGCTGTTCATATCCAGATCAATGGCCTCGCCCAAGGCACTACCTACCATGTGGTTTACTATGCAAAAGATAGCCTGGTTAAAAAACACGAAATAGATAGTATACTCAGCTCGCTCGACAGTTCTCTTTCAATTTATAAACCTTATTCGCTGATCAATACTTTTAATACTTCAGAAACAGGCGCGCAACTTGATGAGCATTTGTACACGGTTGTAAAGAAATCTCTAGATACTTACAAACAAACAGGAGGCATTTTTGACGTAACCGTATTTCCGTTGGTGCAGGCATGGGGGTTTGCAGCAAAACACCCTGATTCATTGCCAGATTCCGCAAAAATTATTAAGTTGAAAAAATGCGTTGGCAGTAGTTACCTAAAATTAAAAGACCATTACCTCTATAAAATAAAACCCTGTGTGCAAATAGATGTAAATGGTATTGCCCAGGGCTACAGCGTGGATGTTGTTGCCAATTATCTCGAACAACATAATATTCATAATTATGTGGTGGAGATCGGCGGTGAAATAAGAGTCAATGGACATAAACCAAACGGCGAAAAAATGAAGATCGGTATTGAAGCGCCGGTCAATGACTCCAGCGATGAGGAAACGATGGAAAAAGTAATGATGATGGATCATGGCGGCATTACCACTTCGGGCAGCTACAGGAAATTTTATGAGAGCAACGGTAAAAAAATCTCTCATATTATTAACCCATTTACAGGTTACTCCGCACAGAATGAACTGATCAGTGTAACGGTCGTCGCGAACGATGCTTTTACCGCAGATGCGTATGACAACGCACTTATGGTAATGGGCTTGCAAAAAGCAATGCAGTTCGTGGAAAATCGAAAAGACCTGGCGGCTTTTTTTATTTACCGGAAAAATGATGGAACAGTCGCTGACACCACCAGCAGCCGGTTTTATAAAATGGCAAATTAAAACTCAGCCCTTCCCGGCACAAACCGGTTGATTCATCCACTCAAAAAGTATTCGGCCTTTGTGTTTTGTGCAGTAATTTTAAAACTCATTTTTGAAACATCAACGAACTGAGCATATGAAAAATCTTCGTCAGGCTTCGCTCCTGCTTGCTGCATTACTAAGCGTTTTTTTGGCCAGTGCACAAAAAGGCTTTACCAGTTTATTCGATGGAAAGACCCTTAATGGCTGGAAGCAAAAAACAGGGTCTGCAAACTACAGCGTGGAAAATGGCATGATCATCGGAAGTACAGTTGCCAATTCTCCCAACAGTTTTCTGTGCACCGAAAAAGAGTATGGCGATTTTGTGCTTGATCTTGAAGTAAAGATCGATGATACTACATCCAATTCGGGTGTTCAATTCAGAAGCCATTTTGATGCAACCGCTAATGATGGCAAAGGGAAAGTTTATGGTTACCAGTACGAACTTGACCCTTCATCAAGAAGATGGACAGCCGGCTTATACGACGAAGGCCGCCGCGACTGGCTTTACCCGCTCTCTCTGAATGCCGCCGCACAAAACGCCTTCAGGCTTGGAGAGTTCAACAAAGTACATATTGAATGTATCGGCAACGAAATAAAAACATGGATCAATGATGTACCGGCAGCCTATGTTGTGGATACGGCTGACCATTCAGGAATTATAGCCTTACAGGTGCACAGCATCGGCAGCAACACTGCGCTTGCTGGTGAAAAAATTTATTGGAAAAATATCCGTATAAAAACAAACGATATAAAGCCAAAAGCTTTTCCGGCCAATATTTACGTACTGAACAATATTCCCAATAGCCTTACTGATTATGAAAAGAAAACAAACTGGAAACTACTCTTTGATGGTGTAAGCAGCAATGGATGGAAAGGTGCTTACAAACCAGGTTTCCCTGAGAAAGGCTGGGAAGTAAAAAACGGAATGATGCGCGTACTTTCTTCAGAAGGAAAAGAGTCAACAAATGGTGGCGATATTGTAACGATCGATGAGTACAGTGCCTTTGATCTCTCCTTCGAATTTAAGCTTACGCCCGGCGCTAACAGCGGGGTTAAATATTTTGTAACGCTTAAAGAAAATAACACGGGCTCAGCGATAGGGCTTGAATACCAGGTGCTTGATGATGACGGGCATCCCGATGCAAAACTTGGCCGCGATGGCAACAGAACCATGTCGTCTTTATACGATCTTATTCCCGCGCAAAAACAAGCGCGCTTTGTGCATAAGATCGGCGAATGGAATCTTGGTCGCATTATTGTTTACCCCAATAATCATGTGGAGCATTACCTCAACGGTATCAAAGTGCTCGAGTATGAACGCGGCTCAAAAGCCTTCGAAGACCTTGTTGCGATAAGCAAGTATAAAATCTGGGATCATTTTGGCGAAGCACAACAAGGCCATATTTTGCTGCAGGATCATGGCAACGAAGTAAGTTTCAGAAGTATTAAAATAAAAGTGCTGAAATAATTTTGGTGGCCAGCTGCTGTTCTTCGTGGCATCACCTCTTGCGTCGCACTTTTCTGCATTGTTATTCCATGGCATCAAAGGCCCCGCGCTTATAAAACGTGGGCTTTTATATTTTGTCTATTTAGCAACGATTAAATAAAGGAAAACTTTATCAGCGTTTATTCTTTTTAATACTGTCGTAGATCGAATATCCCAATGCAGCCGCAGCAATAACTACACCGATCCATACAATAGCCACCTGGTAAATGCTGATGCAGGGCGGACAATATGTATCCGCAGGGCATGGCTCACATTCCGGCTTTAGTATCCAGAACAATATTGCCAGTAACACTTCTGCTATTAAAACAATTGAGACAATTTTTTTAGGGTCGGCTTTGCTTTTCTTTCTTTTTGCCATGAATAAACCACTTTAAAAATGATCGCCCCGGTCGATATCGCCGGGCTGTTATCTACAGCTGCGCTAAATACTGAACGCTCAAGTGAGTGACACAACAGGCGATGCCACCTGCACGGAAGCCCGTAAACAAATTACCCAAACAGTTCCGGTTGCTGGTTGCCCTCTTCCTGTTTTTTCTCCCATTCCATTTCAATACTCTTACTGTAGTCCATCAGCTTGGCACCAACGGCTTTCCAACCCATTACTTCCACCATTTTTGCAATTTTGAATTTTGCCCGGCGCACCTGTGACCCGCGGCCTGTCTGTACTATCAGTGAAGGCTCTTCCTCTGTAGACACTGCTTCAATTCTGTTACCATCGCCTTCTTTAATGAAAAGGAATTTTGTTTGCAATGATGTCGTTTCAATTTTAAAGCGCTTTACGTTGAACTGCTGCTTTTCATTGTCGAAGTAAATAGCAGAGATCACTTTATCTGGGCTGAATTTCTCTATCAGTAATATTTTTTCCGCTTCAAAACGCTGTGTAAGCTCTGTATCGCGCAACTCGTAGTTTCCGTCGCTATAAATAACGAGTATTTTTTCTTCTTCGAAACTTCCGAGATAAGCGCCTTTGCCTTCATTATTGAGACGGCCGTACACATCGTCGAACCAAAGCTTGCGGCCTGCCAACGTGGAGCGACCTTTCTCTTTAAATTTAGCCGAGCGAACGGGATACTTAGTAACCTGGTTACCCATGCTGCTGCGGCCTTTTATCTCCAACTCTTCAAAATAGAAATCAAACTCTTTGATGCGTGCAGTACAATTTGGGCTCAGTACAATCTTAACTGCTTCCGCTTCACCATTTGCATTGGCGGTAAAATAATGAACTTTGCTTTTATCGCTGCCTTTTGTGAGGTCATATTCTTTGTCACGCGTAATGCCAGTTACGTTAAAACGCTTTGCGTAGCTAGTACCTGAATCACCATCAACATAGATCATATTATAAGTAGTGCGCTCATCATTTTTAAGGAATACCGCCGCGTGAATAATGTCTTTACCAATAAATGTTTTGTCAGCCACTTTCACCACTTTCATAACCCCGCGCTTTGTGAACGCGATAATGTCGTCGAGATCGGAACACTCGCACAAAAATTCATCTTTCTTTAAACTTGTTCCTATGAAACCTTCTTCGCGGTTTACATACAATTTTGTGTTGGCGATAGCAACCTGCTTTGCAGTAATGGTGTCGAACAGTTTTATTTCCGCTTTTCTTTCACGGCCCTTGCCATATTTTTTTAGCAAATTTTCGTAGTGAGCAACTGCATAATCTGTCAGGTGCTCCAGGTCATGATTCACCTGGTTAATTTCAGCCTCGATACCTTTTATCTGTTTATCAAGTTCATCAATATCAAGCCTGTATATACGGCGTACAGGCTTTTCGGTAAGTTTAAGAATATCTTCTCTTGTAATTGCGCGCTTCAGTTTTTTCTTGAACGGACCGAATGCCTTATCGATCGCTTCTAATACAAATTCCCAGGTTTCATATTTTTGTTCAAGCTCCTTGTATATTTTTTCTTCAAAGAATATTTTTTCGAGTGAGGTATAATGCCATTTGTCTTCCAGTTCTCCGAGCTTTATTTCAAGCTCCCGTCTTAGCAGGTCTTTTGTGTAATCGGCAGAAATCTTCAGCAATTCATGCACCCCAAGAAATTTTGGCTTTTGCTCAACAATAACGCATGCATTTGGTGAAATAGAAACTTCACAATCGGTAAAGGCATACAATGCATCGATCGTGATATCGGGAGAAATACCTGGCGCCAATTCTATCTGAATCTCTACATCTTTCGCGGTAACATCCACTACTTTTTTTATCTTGATCTTACCCTGGTCATTGGCCTTGGTAATGCTGTCGCATAACTGCGAAACAGTAACACCATAAGGCACACTCCTGATGGCCAGTGTCTTTTTATCCAGCTCTTCTATTGCGGCACGCACCCTTATTTTTCCGCCACGCTTTCCTTCATTGTAATTTGTTACATCTACCATGCCGCCGGTTAAAAAATCGGGCATCAGCTCAAATCTTCTTCCCTTGAGGTATTTTATTGAGGCGTCGCACAACTCGCAGAAATTATGCGGTAATATTTTTGTTGAAAGGCCCACCGCAATGCCGTCAGCACCCTGTGCAAGCAATAGTGGAAACTTCATTGGCAACACAACGGGTTCCTGTTTGCGGCCATCATAACTCAATTGCCATTCTGTGGTCTTTGCGTTGAACGCAACTTCCAACGCAAACTTTGATAATCGCGCTTCAATATAACGAGGCGCCGCCGCATCATCACCTGTCCGCACATCGCCCCAGTTACCCTGCGTTTCTATTAACAGGTCTTTCTGGCCCATGTTTACCAACGCATCACCAATACTTGCATCACCATGTGGATGGTACTGCATACTCTGCCCGATGATGTTCGCCACTTTATTAAAACGGCCATCATCCATTTCCTTCATCGCATGCAAAATACGGCGCTGCACAGGCTTTAAACCATCTTCCACCGCAGGCACCGCACGTTCCAGGATCACATAAGACGCATAGTCAAGAAACCAGTTCTTATATTGTCCTTGCACGCCACTTTCATTTGTCAGATCAATTTCTTTTTTCTCTTTAGCCATTGTCAAATTCCTTGTTTATTAACGGTAATAAAATCATTTTTGTTACCGGCTTTCCTGTCCATGGCATCGGCCCTTGCATCGCACTCTTATACAATTTATTCATTTTTCAACTGTAGCGGTCCGGCGACTATTCTGCAAATATGCGCATGATTGCACAATTGCGGCGACATTAAAATCCACTGGTGGAATATTGTTTAAAACTTGCAAGTACCGCAGTATCCTTTACTTCATACAACGCTGCTGAATGCACCTGTTCCACCAACTTTAATCCGCCGGGTATCACATTTCTCAAACGTAATGAATCCAACGCGTGGGCAAAGTTTTCGTTATACCCACTGTTAAACAACAAAAAGCATTTTGCACTCGCTCCACTGCTGAACGATGTACAGGTATCGATATCGGCGAAATGCAAACCATCCTGCTTAAAGGAGTGCATATAGTTGGCCAGCCTTGCAGTTATCAAATCTCCTGTGTAAACGATCGTTTTATCTCCGATGGTTTTAAGTCGCGTCTGCACAATCGCCTGCTGGTCATAATAAAAGGAATACCGGGCACTGAAAAAGTCAAAAAAATAATTACTGCTCATCAATGACACAAACAAAATAAAGTTGAGATAAATCGCACCCTCACTTTTATTGTAGGCAAACAATAACCATCGCAGCAGCAAGACCGCCGTTATTCCAAAGTACACATATTTTGTTCCGCCAAGGTTCGAAACCAACAGGAAAATATCGGCAGCCAAAAAACAAAACAGCAGGCCCATATATTTACCCGGTTCACGCATGTATGCAGCAAGCATATATGCACCGGTGATAACGGCAAATGGAATGAGAAAAAGAAAATGTCTTGGATCAGGCCAGAGCGGACTATACGCGCTAAACGTAAAAGACATGAAATTGCTACAAAGCAACAGCACAAAAAATGACCAGGCAATATGCCTTACCCGCGCTTCTTTAAAAACAGACTTGTAATAAAACAAACCGGCAATGGCAAAAAGCAGGTATTCCATATCTCCATTGTACAAAAACACCTTCCACAATTCATAGCCAATCCTCTGCCATAGATCAGTGGATGGTTGCTCTGCATAGGTTTCGTCGGCGATCGCATTATTTGATTGTAACAAATGATAGCGGTACAACCAATCGCCGGTTGAGAGTCTAAAATATAAAAGGTATGCAACCGTAAACATGGTGATCAACAATACTGTGGTTGTCCAGAAGCGACGGTTTCTTTTCTTAAAGATATCTATTGCCAACAGCAACAGCCAAAAAGGCAATAGAATGATCACTGTTTCTTTTGTCAGCAACGCCAGCATAAGCGCAATACTCAAGATCGTCGCATTGAACACCGACCTGTTCTTTATGCCAAACAACTGCCTGTGATAAAAATAATAAGCAAGAAAATTAAAAGCGGAAATACCGGTGTCGGCGAGCAAACGATGTGTATAAAACACCGTGCTGTGGTTCAGGAAAAACAAAACAAAACCAGAGGCGATAACAAACAACGTTTCCTTTCTTAATATAGCATACAAAAGCACCGCGATAGAAACGAAAGAAACCAGTGAGAATAAAGCGGAACCGAAATCATTCAAACCGAAGATTTTATAAAAGAAAGCAGTCACAAACACCGGCACCCATCTCAATTCAAAATGCGTGCAGTTCGCACAGGCCGGGGTTGCTGAATGACCTGCATTGTCCGCGTAATACGCATAAACCATATCGTCATTTCCAAAACACCCTCCGTGTGCAAACAACAAATGGCTGACCAACAATGCTGAACCAACAAAAAGCAACACCACAGGATTTTTCTGAACATAATTCCGTGTGATGTTAAAAAGCTTCATCTGCAATTTTTATGTAACAGCAAAAATTAGTGGGGCAATCTATTCCTCCAGCCTGAAAGTATCATCTCTTCCGTCTGCCAGCGAATTCAATTCATAAAAAACGATATCGCTATCGGCAACGATGTCGTGCCATATCCAGGGATCAAAATAAACGATAGCTGGGCCCGTAACTTTTTCACTCCCCAGTCTTTCACTTTTTATATCCCGCCAATGAACGGTTGCTTGGCCCTGCATGATCATAAATTTTTCCGGGCATTTATAAGGCGAACGCCCTTTGTGATAATGTCTACCGCTCGAACTGCCGGCTTTCCTGAACCCGACAATAAATTCTCCGGTGCGATCCATATTGAAAGTGTACGTCCTTCCTCTTTCATCTTCACCGATCTGGTTGATAGGCTCGACTTTTATCATGTTGCGAGTTTGAATTTGGATAACAATTTAGGCCATTGTTTCGCCCGGCAATTCTGCCGGTTGCGCAGCAGCTACCAGTTTTATGGCAATCTCTTTCCAGCCTCTCGCCCATTCTCCCTGGGCTTCTAATTTTCCTTCTGCGATCATTTCACGCAAACGCCATACAAGAAAGACATCACCCGTTTTTATTTTCATTTTGCTGAAAGCGTTACCAAGTATCTTCTGCAATTTCTGTGGCTCGGCAGTTATTACAGCCAGCAGGTCTTTATCATATTGATCCACTCCTTTGCTGATGATCTTCTTCCCGCCTTCCAGTAAACGCACCATGGCGTTCTCGTTGCATAACTTTTTCCATTCATCAGGATCAACTTCAAACTCGCTGGTAGTAATCGGCCTTGCCAATTTCTTTGCCTTTAAAAATTCTTTCGGCTGAATTTCGTGCAGCACTGTGGGGTAAAAAATGCCACCTTTCTCGTTAATGAAAGGAAGATTATTCAGGTATAAAACAAATATTCTTCCCTGGTAATCTTTCAGCTGGCTAATGAGCCAGAAATAGCCGCATACATCATGCTGGTTCTGGCCCATCCAAACCCAAACCTGCGGGGAAGCATCTTCATCAAGTCTCTTTATTAAATTGTGGACAGTAAGTTTATCATCAACAATATCGAGCTGTTCAACATACGGAGAAAATTCCAGCAACTGTTTCCACCAATCTCTTCTTGCCTGGTAACCTTCTGTCTCATAAATAGATGCTAGTGGTCCGACTGCGAAATCATCTTTCACATGCAATATTTCACCGGCCATTGACTCATCCAGCTCAAAAGCCTTTTGTAAAACGTTTATATCTGCATCCTGGAAAACAATGTGTATCATAGAATTTATTCGTGCCTTTTAAAGAAAGGCTTTAGCATATTAGTAAATCTGTATTTGTTGTTTTTTTGCTCAATATTTGCATTGCAAGAGTGCGACGCAACAATGTTTTATAGTAGCAATACTGCCGGCCAAGAAAAATTTACTACCCCTCTTCCACAAGGTCCATCTCCACTCTTAAATTATCGATAATAAATTCCTGGCGCTCCATGGTGTTTTTACCCATAAAATATTCAAGCAGGTTCTGAATATGATCGCCTTGCTCGAGTATCACCGGCTGCACACGCATATCGTCGCCGATGAAGCGGCCGAACTCTTCCGGCGAAATTTCACCAAGCCCTTTAAATCTTGTAATCTCCGGCTTGCCGCCAAGCTTTTTAAGCGCGGCTTGTTTTTCGGCTTCATCATAACAATAAATCGTTTCCTGCTTATTGCGTACCCGGAACAAAGGCGTGTCGAGAATAAACACGTGGCCCTGTTTTACAAGGTCGGGAAAGAACTGCAAAAAGAAAGTCATCAGCAACAACCGAATGTGCATACCATCAACGTCGGCATCTGTGGCAATCACCACATTATTGTATCGAAGCCCTTCGAGACCGTCTTCAATATTCAGAGCGTGCTGCAGCAAATTGAACTCTTCATTTTCGTACACTACTTTTTTAGTGAGGCCAAAACAATTGAGCGGTTTGCCCCGCAAGCTAAATACAGCCTGCGTTTCAACATTGCGCGACTTGGTAATACTTCCACTCGCACTGTCGCCCTCGGTAATAAAAATGGTTGCCTTGTTCTGGTACTCGATAAACGCCTCCTTATTTTTTGAAGGGGGCTCATCGTTATAGTGCACACGGCAATCCCGTAATTTTTTATTGTGCAGGTTGGCCTTCTTTGCACGCTCGTTGGCGAGTTTGCGAATGCCGCTTAATTCTTTTCTTTCTTTTTCACTCTGTTCAATTCTTTTCTTTAATGCATCCGCGACTGATGGATTACGATGCAGAAAATTATCCAGCTCTTTTGCCAGGAAGTTACCTACAAAGTTTTTCATACTCTCACCGCCTTCACTCACGGCCTGCGAGCCCAACTTTGTTTTGGTCTGGCTTTCAAACACGGGTTCCTGCACACGCACGGCAACGGCGGCAACAATGCTCTGGCGAATATCTGCCGCGTCGTAATCTTTTTTATAAAACTCGCGAACCGTTTTTACAAAGCCTTCCCTGAATGCCTGCTGATGTGTGCCACCTTGCGTCGTGTACTGCCCGTTGACAAACGAAAAAATATCTTCTCCGTAGTCATTGTTGTGTGAAAGAGCTACTTCGATGTCCTCCCCTTTCAGATGAATGACCGGGTAACGCAGTTCATCTTCATTGGCCTTGCGCTTCAAAAGGTCGAGCAAACCATTGCGGCTTACATAGCGCCTGTTGTTAAACGTAATGACCAAACCCGCATTCAGGTAGCAGTAATTCCATAACAGGTTGTCGAGGTATTCATGTATGAAATGAAAATTGCGGAACACGGTATCGTCAGGAATAAAAGTTACGAAAGTTCCGTTGCTTTCAGTTGAGCCTGCTTCTTTATGTTCTTTTATTAAAACGCCTTTTTCAAATTCCACTGCCTTTACCCGCCCTTCGCGAAAGCTCTCCACCTTAAAATAACTGCTTAACGCATTTACCGCTTTGGTACCAACACCATTCAAACCAACGCTCTTTTGAAACGCTTTGCTGTCGTACTTCGCACCGGTATTTATCTTACTCACCACATCAACCACCTTGCCCAATGGAATTCCGCGGCCATAGTCGCGTATGGTAACGGTTCTTGCATCTATGGTTATTTCAATTTGTTTGCCGTAGCCCATCATGTGCTCATCAATGCAGTTGTCGACCACTTCCTTTATCAGCACATAAATACCGTCGTCGGGCGCGGAACCATCGCCAAGTTTCCCGATATACATGCCCGGCCTCAGGCGAATATGTTCTCTCCAGTCAAGACTTTTTATGCTCGAATCGTCGTAATTAAAAAGGTCTTTTGTTTCTGCCATGTTTGTTTGTTGATCCTATTATGCGTTCATTTCTTTTATGAGCCCGGCATTTGTGCAAATGGCATCGTCCCTTGCGTCGCACACTTGTGCGTTCAAAAAAATGCGCGGCGGTTCGCTGCAAATTTAAATTTGTCATCCACTTTTCCCGATTTCTTTTTCGCATAAGCAGGTGATGTGGATAAAAGAACGCTGAAGCAGATATTCGGCAGGCAATTTTGAGCGGCAAAAAGAAAAGCGGCAATAAATTTTAGAAGTGCACTGATTATATTATTTTGCCATGGCAACCTTGCTGCACAGCGTTGCTATAGCACAAGAGTGCGACGCAACGGAAGCCTGGAAAAGATATTGAGCCCGGAACAAAGAAAATTGCATCAGAAATTATACACAAAACCAAGATTCAATCCGTAGGCGCTATAGTTGGTTTTTGCAGTACTGTTATAAATGGAATTAAACTGGTCGGTAGTTTTATCGATGGGTTTATATTTTTCTTTTTTTTCAGGCAGAGCAGCGTACATAAAGTGTGCGCCAAATTGTAAACCCCAATTTTTACCGATTTGTTTTTGAAGGTTAATATCAAGGTTAAAAGCTACCGTTGCGCGCAACGAATTTTTTTGTTTCCCGGTATAAGGTTTATTGTCCGCAAAATCGTAGCTGGCAGAGTTTTGTTTTAGTTTATTGAACACTTCGTTGGCACCGGGGTTGGGATTTTGCGCATTGATGCTGTCGGCTGTAATAAAAAAATTATAAGTAGACCCGTTCTCAAAGAGATCAGTATAAACAACGTTTTCACCGTCGGTTTGATAGAGGCCACCAAAACTGATGTGCGCGTTATAATCAGATTTTGTGCTGAACAACATAAGCGATGGCCCAAATTTAATATTGAGTAGTGACCTGTTTTGGTCGTCAAAATGCATGCGATAAGTGAACATTATGGGGAGGTTGAAAACGCTGTAAGTAATTGCCTCATTTAAGCTGTCGATGGTAATTTGCCTCCTGTAATAATCTGTTCCATCAAAAGATTTAAATGTGTACACGATAGGGCTGGTTAATTCGTAGTAAGCCTTAAATCCTGAATAAGACAGCCCAATGGAGATACCGCTTCTTCTTCTAGTTTTACCAAAGAAATAAGAAAAATTGGCACCTGCATTTATGCCGGTTGTATTTCCTGGGTTTTTCAAAACGCCTTTTTTTGATTGCAACACATCGATTGCATCGTTGCCAGATTCATCTACATAGCCTAGTTGATTGAGTTCGGGCAGGTTAATATTCGCTTTATTAAGGCTAACTCCTGCAAATGCATCCCACTGAAAGTTTTTCGGGAAATATGCAACTGCCGGGCATCCATGATTGATTGCATCGCCGAAGATATCCGGGCAATCATCGCTTTCATCAGCTACATGGTCGAGGTCGTAATCGGGCAAGCCCTGTGCACTAAAGTCGCCAGGGACTTTTGACGCTTCCCCATTTATTTCTTCTGAATCCAATATACCGTCGCCATCGAAATCATTGTTGCAAACAATTGAATTATTCATTCGCTCGATGCGGTGTATTTTATAAGTTCTGACAATATCGCCATCCACTACGGATTCATCATAGAACATTATGATGCGTAATGTATCTGCAGAAGTAAACCGGTAGACGGCCGAGTCTGCAGTTTTTACAATTTTTGCCGTTAACAAATTCCTCATGGAATCGGCCTTATTGGTTTTAAAATCGATTTTTCGGCTTTCAAAAACAGCGGATGCATATTTTGCGGTATCTACAACGAACTGCCTTGTTTTTTCAGCAGTACTTGTTCTCATTACCGTAATGATTACTTTATTTGAATCGTCGTAAAACTTACCGGCATCGATAATTGAAACGAAGTTAATTGTTAGTTTTCTTAGCTCTAACGCAACATCATGCGCATATACATCGTAAGGTTTTGGAGCAGTATCGATTTCATAATATCCTTTGACCTGATAATTAACCTTGCTTTTTGCTTTCGTACCAAAGGCGTACCGGAAATGAGCGTTGAACTCATCATCGATTGTGGCCGATGAGTCGAAAAGGCTTTTAAATTTATTATAGGCTCTCAGGTCTACCGTGCCGCTTGCATTGTCAATACCGAGGTTCCAGGTTTCTCTTAAATTATTCCAGGCGTCTCTTAAAAGTGAATCCCTGTATACAGTTTCCTTATCAGGGGTTGCCTGGGCATCTGCCAGCAGAGGAAACAGAATAACCAATAACACAATAGTATATCTCATACCCTAATTACTTTAATGCTGGATTAAGAAACGTGAAGAGATTTTTTTAAGATCGCTGCTGTACAATTCAATAAAATATAGTCCGGCTGCCAGGTTGCCTGTTACAAATTTTTCATTCACCGACTGGGTGAATTTATCAAAACTCTTCAGGTACACTATCTGCCCCACAGAATTATAGATCTTAGCCTTAATGCTACCATAGATATTGCCACTCAGCGTAATTTCGAAAACGCCATTATTTGGATTAGGCGTTACCTGCAACTTTGGTGCTGTGGTGATCGGCACTGTTACCAGTTTATCACTTACATAAGGTCCGTTGTAATAAACCTTGCTAAAGCAATTTCCACTTTGAAGTGAAACCCAGTATAAATAAGTGGTCTCGTTCAAAGAACCATCGGCATTAATGTATTCTTTATCCGGAGTAAAGAACTGATACACCTGGCCTGGAATTTCATGTGGCGCACTGAAAGATGAATCCGGCGTGATTGCTATTACCGAATCATAGCCCCATTGGTAGCTTTCAAGTGTATTGTCAGGATAAATAAGCAAATTGCCCGGTTGCTTTTTAAAGATTTTTCTTTCTGTGATTCCTTCAGTTGATTCCACTCTCACCTGCTGCGATACAGATACGGAACATCCTCCATTTGCCGTATTGATTGCTTGAGCATTAATGAGGTAGCTCCCCGGTTTCAAAAATGAGACGACTGTATTCGCATCATTTGAATCCTTTATGTAAATGCTGTCCCTGCTTGTTGTTAGTGATGTCCAGCGATAATCAGTTCCGGCAACGGTATCGTCCACATGGAAACTGATATTCTCGGAGCCATTGCATAAAACCAGGGTTTGGTAATCAGCAACCTTTGAAGTGAAATTCGGAGGTGCAGCAGATGGGTTAACTGTTATTGTAAATAAACTGCTATCACCAGGGCATTTGGCGGAACTTGCGAAGACTGTTACCAATGCATGGACCGGAACCGTACCGGTATTGCTGGCCGGGAATGCGTTAATACTTCCGTCGGCTGCAGTTCCAAAACCAACAGCCGGGTTGCAGGTCCATCTGAAAGCGGAATCGGGCGAACTACTGCTAAAGAATATGCCTTTAGCATTATCCTGGTTGCAGTAGACAAAATCATCAATTGGGTTGGCAGTTGCTGTAGGATTAACTTTTACCTGGATTGAATCTTTATTAATACAACCACTTTGGGTTAAAGTAAAAACGTATTTCACTGTCTTAGGCTGAGTGGAAGTGTTATTAAGATATTCCGAAATGTTGTTTCCCGGCACGTTTGATCTGGGCGGATTACTTATACCTGACACAGCATCACGGTTCCAGGCAAAACTTACTCCTGTTACAGAGCTGGACGCCGCGTATTTGAAAAGTGCACTATCACAAACATTTTGCTTATTGCTGCCGGCTAAGCTGGCCTCGGGAAAAACTCTTATGGTGAAGGTCGTGTTTGGTCCTTTGCAAGTGTTGGCAGAAATATACACTGTAACCTTCGAATCTATAAGATCCGTTCCTTCATTGCGTGCTACGAAAGATCCAATATTGCCAGCGGTGCTGTCAGTACCTAATCCAAAGTCCACCTTTGACTTCCATCCAAAGGATGCACCCTCAGTGCTACTGCTAAAATTTATACCATTCACAGAAACGCCTGCGCAAAAGGCGGTATCTCTTATTAAGTCAATTTTCGGTGTAGGGTTTACGGTAACGGATACAGTATCTCTGGTTCCGCAACCCAGTCCTGTTGACAAATTAAAAACATACTTTACTACAATAGGCTGATCAGTAGTGTTGTGAAGTATTTCGTCTATTACAGAATTCGTTCCGCTACCTGCCGGATTGTCGATCCCGGCAACTTCAGCGCGTTCCCATGTATAGGCCGTCTCCGGATCTGCAGAACTTGTTGCTGTATAATTAAATACGGAATTATCACATGTATTCCGGGTTCTTTCGCTAGTGAGCACAGGAGTAGGGAGCACCCTGATTATAAATGAAGTTTCAGGACCTGGGCAATGATCGATGCTTGCTGTAATCTGAACGTTCACCACAGCGCTTATAGAACTATCTCCTGTATTTGTCGCATTAAAAACAGGTATATTGCCTCCACCCGTAAGCCCAAATCCAACCGTCCGGCTACAGGTCCAGGTAAATGAAGGATTAGGAGACTGACTGTTAAAACTTATTCCCTTGTCTACCAAAGCACCATTACAAAATATGGTATCATTATGCAGTTCTGTCTGCGGAGTAGGATTTACAACAACTCGCACTGTATCTATTGTCGTACACCCCCCGCTTCCTGTAAATAGCTGAAAAACATATTTCACGACAATTGGCTGCGATGTGATGTTGTGCAGCGTTTCACTAATTACGGAATCTGTTGCGCTTGCAGCTCCATTAGTTATTCCTTCCACAACTGCCCTGTCCCATCTGAAATTTGTTTCATTTGCAGAGCTTTTAGCTGTATAGGCAAACGGCGCCCCATCGCAAACACTGAAATTCTTGCTGCTGGTCAGCACAGGGCCTGATAATACAGCAATAGTGGCTGTAGCTTTTTGATCATTGCTACATCCATTACCGTCAACTACCGCGATTAGTTGATAGCTTAAATTTCCTGTCAGGCCTGTCTGCGCGGATATTTTTGCAGTTGACCCGTCAATGGTCGTAATACTTTGAAGAGGGCCGTTATTTATTGCATAAAAGAAAGTGAAAGGGTCTTTTCCGACTGTTCCGGTAAAGGTTATAGTTGCAGGTTCATTAAGACAAACCGTTTGCTTATCGCTGAAGATTATTCCCACAGGAGGTGCTGCAACGTTTATTGCCCCTGAGACAGCACTTACTGCCGGTGGAGCACAGCTCCCCGATACAATGCAATAATAAAACCTGGTACCTGCGACTTCAGTTAATGGAGTATATGAATTGCTGGCCGCTCCCTCTATTTTAATCCCTCCAACATTGCTTGCAGTAGTATTTACATACCACTGGTAGGTCAATCCGGTGCCTGAGGCAACAACCGAAATTGGGTCTGCCGTTTCATTCAGGCAAATAGTCCGGAGGATCGTTGAAGGCTGCGTGATAATGTCCGGGGATGTATTTACAACGGCTGTAACAGGTGTTCTTGTTGATGAAACACAACCGGTATTTTTATTCCTGGCCTGCGCATAAAAGATGGTTGTGGCAGACAGACTGGGTGTGGTAAAACTCAAAGTGCCAATCCCACCATTGAGAGGCACACCACCCGTTGCAATCGCATACCAATCGGTTGTCTCATCTGCTCCCACTGTAGCAGAAATATTAACTGTTCCTGGTCCGCATCTTGAATTTCCAATTCCAGCGGCCGGACCGGGCAGAATTGTATTTTGCATGATGCTGATACTGTCCTTTGCGGAACATCCGTTTGCTCCGGTTACCGTTACCGTATAAGTACCCGGTGATGAAAAGCTATTTGTCGCGCTTGTAGCTGCAGTTCCACCATTCCATAGATAAGAATTGCCGCCAGATGCCGTCACATTTATCAACGAAGTATTGCACGTCAAAACATCAGTGCCCGTATTGTTTATGATAATAACTGCAGGCTTTGTGATATCTTGTGTAATCGCAACGTTTGCCTTACTGACGCAGCCTGTTGTTCCTGTTACCGTTACACTGTATATGCTTGGAGCAGCAAAACTGGTGGTGGCCGTTTTTGCACCGTTCGACCATTCATAAGACAAACCTCCACTGGCTGTCACATTTATTGAGGTGGTCGTACAGTTTAAAACAGTTGTTCCGGTATTGTTTGTTATAACAGCAAGTGGTTTTGAAGTGTCTTGTGTTATGGTAATGCCTGTTGAATTCGAACAACCATTTGTTCCTGTCACAGTTACGGTATATGTACCAGGTGAAGAAAAACTATTAGCTGCAGTTGTTGCCCCATCTAACCAGGAATAAGTTGAACCTCCTGTTGCTGTAACACTAACAGATGGAATTGTACAGGTTAAAATAGTAGTTCCTGTATTGTTGATTATACCTGCAACAGGCTTTGTGATATCCTGTTTAATTAAAGTGCTGGCGGTGTCTGTACATCCGTTTATGCCCGTGGCTGTAACAATGTAAATGCCTGGTAATGAGAAGCTGTTTTTTGCTGTTTTTATGCCATTTGACCATGAGTAGGATATACCTCCGGTTGCTGTAACATTTATTGATGTGGTGGTGCAAGTTAAAATGGTTGTTCCTGTATTATTTGTTATACCAGCCACAGGCTTACCTATATTTTGTGTAATTGATATACCTGCTTCGCTGCTGCATCCATTTGCTCCTGTCACCGTCACAGTATAATCACCTGGTGATGAAAAACTGTTTGCCGCTGTTGTCGTTCCAGTGGACCATAAATAAGTTGAGCCGCCGGTTGCTGTAACATTGATCAAAGGAATTGAACAGGTTAATACGGAGGATCCACTATTATTCGTAATTGAAGCAACGGGTTTTAGGGTGTCTTGTGTTATGGGAAGATTGGCTGTATTGCTGCAGCCATTCATTCCTTTCGCAGTTACCGTATAAGTGCCGGGTGACGAAAAACTGTTTGCAGCAGTTGTAGCCCCATTTGACCATAAATAAGAAACACCTCCGGTTGCAGTAACATTGATCACCTGAATTGAACAGGTCAATACAGATGTTCCGGTATTATTGATTATACCCACAGATGGTTTTGATACATCCTGCGTAATCGTGATGGAGGATGTACTGGTACAATTCGTCGCATCTTTTATTACTACCGTGTAATTGCCAGGCTCAGTGACGTCCAGGGTTGAGAGGCTACCAATAACACTGGTAAAGTCTCCGTTTTTGTACCAGCTGTATTTTACAGGTGCTGAAGTATTTTTTGTAGCTGTAATTAGGGTTATGCTTGTATCTACGCAATTAAGTACTGTATTCGTATTGGTGATGCTAACATAACAGGCTTGGGCATAAAGCCTGTTATTGAAAAGACAAAAAACCAACAGCAATATAAGCACCGGCACTTTTCTCATTTTCTTAATAGATTTTGATTTCGGGTTGTCTGCTCATCAGATCGACCAGTTTGTTACGATTAATGCCTGTTGGATCCACCTGCATGATTTTTTTTAAACTGTTCAGCAGATCTACGCTAAAAGGATTCCACAAATATGTTATGATCCTGTTCTCAGAAGCAGGCTTTGTAAAAAGTTTTATCCTTTTGATTTCTTTGTCATATTCGGCGTACAGTACGTCGTTGCTTATTTTTTCCGGGTAGACATTACCACCAAGATTTTTGCCAGGCAGCAAATAATCTGCATTTAGTAAAAAAACAACTGGCCGGCTTCTCAAGCCTGCAACAAGCAGATAAGAATGCCCATTTTCGACAAAGAACTTTGTAGCTGTAATTTTTGAATAAAGTGAATTCTGAAAAACCGGTTGGTTCTTATTGTCGCTTTTATATTTTATAAAGCCTATATCTCCGTTTACAGTTCCAAAATAAATAATATCTCCATTTTCATTATAATCCAATGCTGTAATTTTTACTCCCGTTGCTATGCGGTTCTCCAAAAAAGGCTTTCCATCGCTACCGTCCCGGTATACATAAATAAAATTATCAGTAGTTGCACATAAATTTATACGATCAACTTTATTGCTGGCCGACGCTGTTACCCTATTACCCAATTCTGCTACGGCGACTGTATTAACAGAATTAGCAGTAATGTTTAAAGGTATCCCTAGCTTTTCATCATTGGGGTCTGTACTAACCCCGGCAGCAATCTCTCCCTTGTTATATTTTTTAAGAGTAAAATATAGCTTTTCGTACAGGTCATTATTGTTATACAATTTCTCTTTAAGAGAATAGTAGCTTTTTAAAGGCATATTGTTGTTATCAAGGGCTTTAGTCAATGATTCCAGGTTGTCCAGGTGATTACAGTACGCAATGAGTTTGTAATCAAAAGTATCCTTACTAATCTTAGTGGCCTCCGTTGGTACTTCCCGTATCAAACGCGCATATTCATTTGGCGCGGTCAGGATGTTCTGCCTAGTTGCTATCTTTCTCTGTTTGTCCGCTTCTATCTTGTTGTTCTCGGCCAGGCTTTTTTGATTTAGGGCAATGCCCTTTTGGATATCAGCACTGTCTTTTTGTGCCCTGGCATAGTTTGCGGAATCAGTTGCCAAACCTTTTAAACTGTCTGCAATATGCTTCTGCTTCTTAGCTTCATTTGCCGAAATTCGCGCTAATTCAGCTTCAGACTGGGCGCGCGTTCTTTCCCTTTCTGCAACCCGGGCTGAATAGTCTGCCTCTATCGCACTCTGTTGTGCAGCATCCTTTTGGTGTTTAATCACGACCAACGCCCAGGAACCTGCAAAAACAAAAACTATAAGTGTCGCAATTATTGCCAGCAAAATTTTATTTTTTCGCCTCCGTGCTTCTTCCTCTTTTTCCCGTTTTGCATCGTCTTCCTTTTTATCCTGTTCTAGTTTACGCAAACGTTGCGTTTCTTTTTCAACTTCAATCGCTTTTCCGTTGCTTCTCTGAAGAAAGTCAAGAGCCAGATCCACTTGCTGTTGCTGCTGCTCAATATTAAGACCATTATTAAACCCTGAGACCCATAATTTTACCAATTCTACATCACCATTAAATTCTTTTAGCCAGTCCAACCCTGCCTGGAGTTTCGGTCCAACATTTAATCCATCTCTTTCTTCATTCTTAGCATCTTCTGCCAGCCTGCGAAACGTACCTAATTTCACAGCTTCATCCTCGGTCCATTTCACCAGGCGTTCCCATTTACGCATTAAACTTTCGTGCGAAATATCGATAATTGATTCCCCCGTTAATGCGTCACTATTAGGCGTAGCAATTAAAAATGTACGCCCGGGCTTTCTAAAAACATCCACTACCTGGATAACGTCTTTCTTAGTAGCTTTAATAAGATTTGAGATATATTGTATTTTTTGGGGTCTGCGAACACCCCGCACATCAGCAGCCTTATCAGTTAATGCTTTAAACATTAACTCGCATATCCGCTGAAGTTTTACTGTTCTAATATCGTCACCTTCAATCGTTAAATCCTCATAGGCCTCATCGGCGTGTTGCGACAAAGCCTTTTCCATAGTGCCAATCTGTTCATAATCGGCGAAATCGATAGGTGTGTTCAATTGCTTTCTCTCATACCATGTATTCCAGGTGCGCATCATGGCATGTTGCATTACGGGCAATTGATCGGTATCGTTATTGATATCATTTAATAATCTTGTAACTAGGCGTTGAGTGATGGTAGCCATGCTCACCGCGACAGGCATAGTAATCGCTTCGCGAATTTGTTCACGTGTCATCCGGGGTACAAGATATTGCCCCAGGTTAATGGCTTCAGGTAGCCCACGAAATTCCGCGCAATCTCCCAAAAAGTCCGAACGCATGGTTAACAAAACATAAATAAGACATTCCTTTTGTTGCGCCGCAGCCAGGAGTAACTGGATAAAATGTGTTGCATCGCTTTTCCCCAGGTTATTTTCTTTTTCATATCGGCGGAATCGAAATAATTCTTCAAACTGATCAACTACAATTAGCAGATTTTCATTAGCTGGCAGATGAGCATCTTTATAAACTTGTACCAACCCGTTCGAACTGCGCCTGAGTGAAGATTCGATAATAGCTTGATAAGGGATTCCATCATCCGTTTTTTCTGAATTATATAAGACGCTTTTATGTGTTAGTGCTTCAGCCAGATTGGAAATTGGTTTGTCGCCGGGACGCATTTCCACAACATGCCAATCGTGACCAGATGAAAGAAATCCGCTATGTATGGCCGGTATTAAACCCGATTTTACCAACGACGATTTCCCGCTTCCCGAAGAACCGATAACAGCAAGAAAGCGGCTGTGGGCAAATTTTTTCAGCAGGTCATTGATTTCGGGAGCTCTTCCAAAAAATAAATAATCTTCGTCTTTCTCAAAAGCGCGTAAACCGACAAAAGGATTAATAAGCTCGATGCCCATAAGACGGATTGTATTACTTTAATTTTTTTATAAAATCGTCAAACGAATCTTCTTTGAAACTGGATGAGCCGCCTTCTACCAGGAAGCCAGGAGGGGCATCATCGTAATCGCTTTTTAAGGATGTGGAAGGTTCCCCTTTATAGATCATTGCGACTTTAAGCTTACGGGCTTCTGGCAGAGTGGGCTTTCGCCTCACCTCGCCAATTTTGGCTTTCAACCAACTTTCGCTGCCTTGCCCATAATAGATCACAACGGCATCACAATCACGCATGCTTGCATTATATGCATTTCGCTTCTCCTCATCGTTTCCATCAAAAGACATTCGATCAACATACAAGCCTGAAGATTTAAGAAATTTTCGAATTTCGTTAATACTGTCTTTATCACGTTCATCGCAAATGATGAACACAGTTTTTTGCTCATCGTCGTTAACACTTGCAATTGCCGCAGTAGCTGCGCTCTCTGCACTTTCAGCATCTGCCTTTGCTTTTTCAATTTCCGCATCTTTTTCTCTTTTTTCTTTGTCGGCAGCGTCAAGTTTTCTGATGGTGTCAAAAATTGCAAATTTGAAATCTTCCAGGTTACCAGCTAACAAATCTGATCCATTCTGCAAATCTTCCTTATGTTTTAACCGATCGATAAAATCAATCAATTGCGGGTCTTCTATAGGCTTGGGAGGTAAAGGTACCCATATCAATCGCCTAAGTCCATTTGCTTTGCATTTTGATGCAGCAAGATCATTTTGAATTTCAATGATCGATCTCTTATCTGTTGATCCGTCAGGAATTGATCCATACGTGCTCCCAACAAGATGTATAGACAGAGTGCAATCTTCCAAAAAAGCCGCTACCTCATTCTTATAAACTTCCTCAAAATTCTCAATGACTTTGTTTGGCAACACGATGAAGCCGTTTGACTCAAGCTCTCTTTTAATATTGTCACGGTTGTCCTTTAAATCATAAGAAGTCTCCGCAAGATAAATTGTCCGTCCACTATTATTCCCTTTGATAGTTGAGCCAATATTTGTTTGCTGTGTTCCTTTCGCATTCATTATTTCTATTAAAGAAACAATATCCCATGCCAAATCATTCAATTTTGAAAAATAAAGCTGCTCCATCTGGGGGCCAAAAATTTTATTAAATTCTTTAGGCCTGCCATTTTCATCTATGGTATAAAATTCATACGATAAGATTGGCTTAATAACTTCAGGCAATGAGTCATAATTTACGCGGGTTTTTATTACTTTGAAAATCCGTGCCTTGTTTTCAATTTTAACGCCTCCATTGAGATCCGCCGCTTTGAAAAATTCGGTAACTTCTTTTTTACACCAGCCTGACTGGATATATCGTGGTGTAATTACAGAAACCATCACCTTTGATTTTTGAAAATTCTGTTCTATTTCAGGCGTAAAATAATCGTTGCCTTGTAAACTGTTGTCGCGCCAGATTTTAGGCTCGACCCCAAGTTTTTCCATGACCATAACCTTAAGCGTATTATGAAAATTGCTTATCCATCCTTTCTCATCGTCCGTTAATGCATGATCATCATTGTGAGCATAACTGATAAAAATATCTTGTTGAAATTCCATAGCTGTTGAAGAATTATGTACCGGTATTAAAGGGACTGAGCATTTTTAAACCGTCCCAAACATTTTATGCATTTGCCAAAGTATTGCCTTGCAGGGCTTTTATAAGAAGGTAGCAGCACAGCAGCTTTCACTTTTACCTTTTCGTTAATGTCGGTTGCCATTCTATTATTTCGTCACGGCCTGATGCCTGCCGGCATGAGTGCTCTAATTTAATTTTCCAATCAGCTGATTAATTAAACCTTAAAGATTCAGTTTGACATCCTATGGGAACAAGCCCTTTCAAAATTTTCATGATGCGAGATTTGTCGTCAAAAGCCAGACCGCCGTTCAGCCCGCTGGAAATAATAAACGAGTCTATTTCATGCCTGCTCCACTCCGATTTTATATAACGCGGAGTTGTAATACAAATCATGATTCTTAGTTTCTGAAATTGCGCTTCTATTTCTGGAGCAAAAATATCGTTATCCGATCTGTCGTCAAACCAAACGCTGATTACTTTGCCTGAAAGCTGGGTTAGCCTGGTTTTTAACGAGTGCTGAAAATCGGTAACCCAGCCGCTGCCGTCTCCATTAATCGAGACATTATCATTATGCGCATAGCTGATAAATATATCTTTTTCGAAATCCATGTTGGTTTTATATGGGGGTGTATAAGACTAACGGACTAATAAAATGGTGACTAATATACCAATAATATTTCTATTTAAGATATATTGATCAATACCGAGATATGATTCTTGAACGAGTTAACATGGTAATCATTAAAACTCCTATGGAAACTAAAACTATACAACATGATTGACCAGCTTTGTGCATGTGACACCGTTCCTTGCATCGCATTCTTCAGGGCCTTGAACACATGGCAGCAAAACAAACTTGTTTGTTCCTTTACGAGCAGGAAGCACAAGAGTGCGACGCAGCCAAGGCTCAATGTTTGCACCGAAAGCCGGGCTAAAAAATTCTATTTCCACTTAAACGTGTTGATGAGATGCAGCATATCTGCAACAAGAAAATCGTTGACTGGCTTTAGAGAATCCTGGTTGGGCGTTGTGTCAAAATACAAGGCACCGCGAAGAAAATTTTTGGTAGAATCCGTAAGAAAGAACTGGTTGGCGGTTGCAACGTCGCCACCAACATGGAAGAAAGTTCCATGAACACCATTTTGAGTGCTGATAAGCGAATCGTTGATATAATTTGCTTTTACAGACTGCTTATTGGTCATGTTATAAGCATCATTGATCAGCTTCTCCAATTGATACTGACCGATGAGTTTGTAACTTACGTAAATGCGGCTATTGAACTGCGGAAATTCGATGTTGATCCACCACGGGTTTTCGGGCGCATCGCCAAAGAAACTGGTATCGCGTACGATGCGGGCATACGAGGGATATTCGAAACTGTAAGGCACGCCGGGTTCATTGTAGGTTTGATAAGCCTTTTGCGGCATATCAATTTTAAAATAACCCGCAGGCTTTGGCACATAAGGACTGTTGCAGGAAAACAGCAGTGCAACAACAAAAAAAGAGGCGAATGGAAATAAAGATTTTTTATGCATCACGGTACTCGGTTCGCTGATCACTGAATAGTTTTATTTTTTTGATGCTTCTTCCTGCGGCCTGATGGATATTTTTATTTTTTTGAGCCTGTTTTTTTCAGTCTCCAGCACAGTAAAATCGAAGTCGCCTGCGCTCGCAACCTGGTTCACTTTGGGTATTTCACCGGCTATTTCGAGCACCAGTCCCGCAAGCGAGTCACTCTCGCCCTTTACAGAATTAAAAGTATCGAGGGGCAGTTCCATCATCTTGCAAACATCGGTGATGCCGGTATGCCCATCGAAGATATAATTGAACTCATCGAGTTTTTTAAAGCCGCTTTCTTCCTCGTCAAACTCATCTTTTATTTCGCCGATCACCTCTTCGATAATGTCTTCCATGGTAACGATGCCGCTTGTGCCACCAAACTCATCTACCACGATTGCGAAGTGAATGCGCTTTGCCTGAAACTCTTTCAAAAGGTCTTCTATAAGTTTGTATTCGTGTACGAAAAAAGGCTGGCGCATTAACTTATGCCAGTCAAAATCGTCGGGACTGTCAATATAAGGCAGCACATCTTTTGTGTGAATAATGCCAAGCACTTCGTCAAGATCATCTTTATAAACAGGCAGCCTGCTGTAATGCAACTCTTCTATTTTCCGCACAAGGTCTTTAAAAATCGTTTTATGGTCGATACCCGAAACATCAAGCCTTGTTTTCATCACCTGCTTAACAGTGATATTGCTGAACTTGGCAATCCCTTTCAGGATATCTTTTTCTTTGTTTGAATTTTCATCTGTACCAGGTGTGGTAATATCGATTGCGTCATAAATTTCATCAATCCGGTAAGACGAGCCAGATTTGCCCGATAGCCGTTTTTCAAGCCTGTCTGTATATGCCACAAGCCAGCCTGCGGGTCTTTTAAAAAGATAGAACATTGCTTCTACCACTGAGGCTACGAGTACATCTTTTGCGTAGCGAATATTGTTGTGCCGCGCAAGTATTTTCGGCATTACTTCACAAAAGAGCACCAGCAAGATCGTTATAAAAACAAACTTGGCGAGAAAGGCGATAAAACTACCTGCGTCAAAAAAGCCGTCGAGCAGAATATTTGAAATGATAATGATGGAAATATTAGTAAAGGTATTGGCCATTAAAAGTGAGGCCAGCAAGAGCTTAGGATGTTCCAACAGGTCGAGCACTCTTTTATAGGCAGGCTGCTGTTTTGTCTTTAGCAGGTTGATCTCTTTATGGGTAAGGGAAAAATAAGCTACCTCTGCCCCGGAAACGATGAATGAAAAAAACATGAGCACAAACAACAGTATAAACAGAACGGTTGTACCTTGAGGATCAATAACAGCCAGATACGCTAATTTAAAACCGGAAGTGGGGGTTGCCGCGACAGTTTCCAAATGAATGAATTTTTTTTACAAAGCTATCATTATACCGGCACGCTTTGTAAAGCGTGCCGGTAAAGAAATAATTTTTTTCGGAAATGGAATATTAAAAAGGAAGGCCTTCTGCGGGTTCGTCGCCCAAAGGCGGCAGTTCTGTACCGGGAAAAGTTTCATGGGCGTCGGGAATACCAGGGGTTCCATGATAACCGCCACCTTCATTTCTTTTATCCAGCATGATCAGGTTATCTCCAACAATTTCAGTTGCAAATTTTTTGTTTCCTTCTCTATCGTCCCAACTGCGGGTGCGTAAACGCCCTTCTACGTATATCAGGCTTCCTTTGTGAAGATACTTTTGTGCCAATTCTGCCAGGCCGCGCCATAATACAACGGTGTGCCACTCTGTTTGTGAAATAAGTTTGCCGGCTCTGTCTTTGTAAGTCTCTGTAGTGGCTAAAGGAAATTTGGCAACTGCTATATTACCTTCCAGGTATTGAACGTCCGGATCTTTACCGAGATTCCCGATCAGCATTACTCTGTTTACGCCTCTCATACTACGGATATTTTAATCGCCTCTGAATATTGTTTCATCTTTCTACCTTAAAATTATAGAAAAATAAATTCATAAAACCAAGATAAATTCACAAAAAGCGTATCAGGCTGGTCTTTTATTTTGAAAGTGCTGGTTGATAAAACCGGGAAATGCAAGGCGGCTGATCTGCTTTTTACTCAACCAGCGATATTCGTCACGCAACAACACTGCAGGCACAATAGTTAGCGTTACAGTAATGAAATATCCATGAATGGTTTGATGTGTTAATTGCTGCTTGTCTGCAAATATAACAGACACTATGTTATAACCCGAAGAGGCCAACTGCGTCGTCATAAAATCATTAACGCTATCTTCATTCCAGCGGGGATCGGCTTCAGTCTCCACAATAAAATATTCATACAGGTTTTGCCATATATCTTTCATCGTTCTTTTGCGAACCAGCACTTTACCATCGTGTTCAAAAATAAAATAACTGAACCAACGCTTCTTTTTGGTGATCGATTTTTCCTTTATTGGCAAAAGGTTTACCCTGCCGGTGGCAAAGGCATTACAAATGTTGCTGAGGCTACAGCCTGAGCAGGCAGGCAATGCAGGCTTGCAAACCGTTGCGCCAAAATCCATGATGGCCTGGTTGAATGTGCCGGGATCTTCTTCATCAAGCACTTGCGCGGCCAGATCGCTGAAATATTTTTTACCAGCCGTGCTGTCTATAGCGAGGTTAACACCGAACACCCGCGATAACACCCTGAACACATTACCATCTACAACGGCATGTGGAAGATCAAAACAAAAGGATGCAACAGCTGATGCCGTATAAGGACCGATGCCTTTTAGTGCAAGTATCGCATCATAATCCCTTGGGAAAATGCCGCCATATTCCTTGACGATGGTTCTTGCGGCAGATAGTAAATTGCGGCAGCGGGAGTAATATCCAAGTCCCTCCCAAAGTTTAAAAACGGCTTCGTCTTTCGCGGCCGCTAGTGCTTCTATGGTTGGGTATTGTTGAGTAAACCGTTCATAATATGGCCAGCCCTGTTCAACCCGTGTTTGCTGCAAAATAACTTCGCTCAGCCAAACTTTGTATGGATCTTTTACACCCTTCCATGGCATTTGCCTTTCATTCTCTTCATTGTTCCATCGCATCAATTGAACCGTGAATTTTTTGCTTTGCATAACGATGCAAAATAATCTTTCCAACGCCACTAACAGCAACTAACAAAAATGAATTTATACATCCTGCAAACAAAATTTTAGCGGCAATAAGTTAGCGTGTGAAAATTAATTCATCAGATTTTTTTGCTTTTATTCCTAACTTAAGGCGGTTTTTTATTTGGCTCACGAGTACTACATAGTATTCGAAACAAAGTGGCGTTGCCGACATATCTGTATTATGGCGATCGAGGAAACGAGCTACGCAGCGTTATGGCGCACAAGAGTGCGACGCAACATCAGCTTCATAGCAGTAGCGGTGCCGGGTCCCAAAGAAACAAATACACTACATATATTCATGCATAAAATCTTTTTTTTCGCTGTATTGGCGACCATTGTTATTGCAAACGCCTGCAATCAAGAAGGCACGCCGGGCATGCAAGTTCCGGGTAAGTCGGGCGTACCGGATTCTGCCCTGGCCGGGAAAACAATGTTCGAAGCCTCCTGTGTTCGCTGCCACGGTATGGATGCGTCCGGACTTTCCGGGCCATCGCTTAAAAGGCCAAAATTATCACACGCAACAGACCTTGAGTCTTTTACAAAAGTGGTTATAACAGGCATTTCCGGAACCGGAATGCCAGGTCACTGGGACTTAACTGATACGGATTGTGCGCATCTTTATGCATATATTAGCTACCTGAGAAAACAGGGCATGGAAACACCGGCAGGTGATACTGCGGCAGGAAGGCTCGTCTACAACAAATCTATTTGCATTAGTTGTCATGTCTACAATGGTGAAGGAACTAGTATTGGCCCTGAGCTTTCGAACATCGGCGCCAGCAGAAGCCCTTCTTACCTACGGCAGGCACTTATTGACCCTGGAGCAGCCTTACCCGAAAGCACCGACCTTGTTAATGGTTATGGCTTTTCGTTATACTTGCCGGTAAAAATTGTTACAAAGGAGGGAAAGGAAATAACAGGCCTGCGTGTTAATGAAGATACATATACCATACAGGTTAAAGACCTCAGCAATAATTATTATTCGTTCGACAAAGATGATTTGGCCTCGCTTGAAAAAGTGTATCATACATCGTTGATGCCTTCTTTTAAAAACACGTTGACCGACGAGGAAATCGAGAACCTTGTTGCCTTTCTTTATAAATCCGGAAATTGATGAAAAAGATTATTGCACTTACCGTATTGTATAGCCTGTGTTTTTCAGTATTAGATGCCCAGGTATCATATGAAAGAATAGCGAACGCTGAGAATGAACCGTCAGGTTGGTTCACTTATTCAGGCAACTACCACTCAACTAGGTATTCAAGCCTGAGCCAAATTAACAAAAACAATGTTCAAAAGTTGGCGCCTGTGTGGGTATACCAGTTAAAGAACCCGGGCACATTTGAAACAACTCCTATTGTTGCAGATAAAGTAATGTACATCTCAGAACCTCCAAGTACTGTTACAGCCATAGACATTGCAACCGGGAGAAGCATCTGGAGCTATACTCCCAACATTCCTAAAGATGTGAAGTTTCCTGGCTATGGCCCATTGAACAGGGGTGTGGCTATTTTAAACAATAACATTTATGTGGGCACATTAAACGCACATCTCTTATGTCTCGATGCCAGATCAGGTGTGCTGAAATGGGATGTTGTGGTTGCTGACAATAAGTTAGGGTACGGCATAACCGGCGCTCCCCTTGCAGTAAACAACAAAATAATCGTGGGCATAAGCGGTGGCGAAGCAGGCATACGAGGGTTTCTCGATGCATTTGATGCGACCACAGGCAAAAGAGTCTGGCATCTTTATACTATTCCTGCAAAGGGAGAACCTGGTAACGAAACATGGGAAGGAGATAGCTGGAAAACCGGCGGCGCACCAACCTGGGTAACCGGTTCTTATGATAAAGAGCTAAACCTGCTCTATTGGGGAATTGGTAACCCCGGCCCCGACTGGAATGCCGATCACAGGGCTGGTGATAATTTGTACACCTGCTCTGTACTCGCCATTAACCCGGAAACGGGTAAACTGGCCTGGCATTTTCAATTTACGCCGCATGACACGCACGATTGGGACGCCAATCAAATACCGGTATTAATTGACGTAAAAGTGGGCGGCGTTTTGCGTAAGGTATTGGCCACTGCAAACAGAAATGGTTTTTATTATGTGCTGGACCGAAAAACGGGGAAATTCATTGCCGGCAAGGCCTACGCAAGACAAACATGGGCCAAAGGCCTCGACTCCACCGGTAGGCCGATTCTGATACCCGGGAAAGAACCAACCGAAAAAGGCAATCTCGTATATCCAAGTTTGCAGGGCGCCACCAATTGGTTCAGTCCTTCATACAGTCCTGGCACCGGCCTTTTCTATGTTTCCGTTAGAGAAATTGGCTCGCTATATTTTAAAAGAGAAGTCACCTATAAACCCGGTGATTATTTTATGGGTGGCGGTGAGCAAATGCTTCCGGGCGACAATGCCTGGGGTGCGGTAAGGGCTTTAGACCCGGCCACTGGTAATATTAAATGGGAGTTCAAGTTGCAGTCACCACCATGGTGTGGAGTATTATCTACTGCAGGAGGGCTAATCTTCAGCGGCACTACAGAAGGCAATTTCTTTGCGTTGGATGCCGAGACAGGCAAATCAAAATGGCAGTTTCAAACGGGTGGGGGCATTTATGCAAACCCGATGACATTTTCTGTCAATGGTCAACAAAGAATTGCTATAGCTGCAGGAAATACATTAATGGTGTTCGGTCTTGTACAATAAAGTAAATTTATTACAGCACTTCTGCTTTTCAAATTTTGGTGCAGGTATAAATAGTTTTTGAAGTCCGGCATTGGTATCTTATGGCATCATTTTTTGCGCCGCACTCTTGTACGTCCATACCTGCTTCAGCTAACATAAACAACAGCAAAAGCATGTAACATCGCCGGTGTGGTTCAAAAGGAAAAACCTTGCAATTAAAAAGATCATCATTTAAGCCTTTTCACTGTTGCTTCAAATAAAAGATTTGAGTGAGGGTCGATCGTGATTTGCAAAGGTTCGAATGCAATTGGCAAAGTTACCTGCATTAGCCTGTCCATTACCTGTATATTGCTTGAGATGGTCTTTTCTGCATTGACAAACACGATCTCTAACGGAAATTGAAAAACTGCTTTTTGTGTTTGCTCAATCTTTAAAGTCACCGATTTTTTGCTATCGTTATAACTCCAGCTGATATTTAATGTTGGTTGCCCGGGTGTGTAAACCCACTGATGAAAAAAGTCTGTCAGGTTTTGCTTGCTTACTCCTTCAAAAACGCTTTGCAGATTGGCCGTGCTTGCATTATGACCCGAATAGGTCGCAAAATAAACCTGCAGTCCTTTAATAAACAGGCTGTCGCCGATTTTCCGGCGCAACATGTGCAAGACCCATCCACCTTTCTGGTAGCTGTTCGCGTTGAGCAAAGCCATCGGGTCTGGTGCACTAATGGTATCTACTACGGGTATCATTTGCTTATGCGAAAAACTGATTACGTCGTCCCGGTCTTTCTTCATGCGGTTGGCAAGGCTGTCAGCCCCGTATTGGTGCTCGTGATATAAATGCGTCATATAAGTAGCAAAGCCTTCACTTAACCATAAATGCGGCCAGTCTGTTTCCGTTGCTGAATTACCAAACCACTGGTGTGCTATTTCATGTGCAAGCAGCGACTCCACTCCTTTATCGTTTACGGAGCCTTCACTATAAAAAACCGCATTGGCATTTTCCAGCGCACCAAAGATGGTTTTGGATTGTACGTTGGCAAGCTTTTTATAAACATACGGGCCAACTTCTGAGCTGTAAAATGGAATGATTTCCTTTGCTTTTGCATAGCTCTCAAAACCTGCGTCTTTGTTTTCAGGATATACCCAACTGGTAACGGGAATACAATCTACAACTCCCGAAAAGCCCACAGCGAAATCAGCCGCACCAAACGCCATCACTTTGGTAGCCAGTGGCACATCTTCCTTCCAATGCGTGAGCTTTAGATTACCGGGAAGATTATTTTCCTCTACCTGCAAACCATTTGCGACAACCTGGTAATGTACCGGGGCGGTTACAATAAATTCAACCGATGCCTTATCCGAAAGATGATCGTTACAGGGTAACCAGTTATGTGCGCGGTTAGGCCAGTGGTCGCAGAAGAAAGTGCGGTTGCCAAATTTATTCTTTGAAATAATAAGCCCATCGGCAGGCACGCCTTCGTAAGTGATTTCGTAACTGGCCTCTTCACCCTTATCAGCTATGTCGCCTATGATCAAATGTTGCGCGTCCTGGCTGAACGAAACGTTGCCATTATTCTTTTTTACAGACAATACATTCATGCCTTTACCGGTAGTGTTTTTTTGCACAAGATCAAGCACAACCTGCTTTACGTCTTTTGTAAATTTTGTTGTTACGAGTGCAACCGCGTGTACCATATCGTTACTGTCGTTTATTTCCACGGCAAAACGGTAGTGCTGCACATCGAGCCCGTTTTGAGGCACCTGTGCAAACAAGCACGTAACAATTAAGATAGCTAAACAGGTTATCGTCAATTTTTGTAAATACATCCGAAAATTATTTGCACTAAAATAAATGATTAAGGCAATGCCGGTAAAAAAATAATGAAGAAGAAAATGCATCATCATTTTGTTGCAACGTAGGTTCTGTTCATAAAAGTTACGAGCGCCGAAGTGAGTGATGCCTTATCGGCCGGCACTATAGCAGAACAGCATATGCCATGAAAAACTGTGGTCGGTAACATACATTAAAAAACCCGGCATATACCGGGTGTTACGCTTCAAGAAAATATGTCATCAGTTCATGCCGGGGAACCAGGGCCTGCCAACGGCTTCACGCATTGGCCAGGGAACAATGGCAAGAATAAGAATAAGCGCAATTGCATAAAACACGGCGGTGCGTTTGGCATTACCTGATTTTTTTAGCGAGATATGTCCAACCGTTATAAACACAATCGCTGCCAACATTCCTACAGGATGCTCCACCGCCCAGAAACGTTTGGCGCTGTCTTGCATAGCCGCTTCCAAACCATATTGCTGAATTATTGCATAACCGGAGCCGCCAGCGAAATACTGGTACAACCCGATTAGTAACGTTGTGTGGGCTGCTATCAGCAACCATTTGCTTAATGCGACTTTGTTAGTGACGGTAGACGATAATAATCTCAAGATATTGAACACTAGCAGAAGCACTATTGCCCAGCGTAAAATACTATGCAATGCCAACAGAATATTATACATACCTTTTTAATTTTAAACAAATCTAACCTGCTGAACGCAGAATCTCAAAATTAAAGCGTAACCGATTTGTATTAATCGGCCCAGTCTGCAACAAATACATTCGTATCTCTTGTACCGCCGTTGTTGCGGTTGGAAGAAAAGATGAGTTTCTTTCCGTCGTGGCTAAACATAGGAAATGCATCAAAACCTTTATCGCGGCTTATCTTCTCGAGGCCTGAACCATCAAAATTTATGAGGTACATGTTGAATGGAAACCCTCTTTTGTATTCGTGGTTGCTGCAAAAAATAATATGCTTACTATCGGGGGTAAAATTAGGTGCCCAGTTGGCTTGCCCGAGGTTGGTTACCTGTCTAGCATTGCTGCCATCTGTATCGGCAATAAATACTTCCATTCGCGTTGGGGCAACCAAACCATCAGCAAGCAGTTGCTTGTATTCGGCAACAGCAGAATCACCTTTCGGCCTGCTCGCACGCCATACGATCTTTTTGCCGTCGGGGCTAAACCAGGCGCCGCCATCGTAACCAAGTTCGTTCGTTACCTGTTTCACCTTTTTTGTTTTCAGGTCCATAATATATAAATCGAGATCACCATTGCGTATGGACGTGAACAGCATTTTCTTGCCATCCGGAGAAAGGGTTGCTTCAGCATCGTAACCTGGCGTGTTGGTCAGTTGCTCTACGATATTGCCATTCAGGTCGGCCATGAAAATATCATAGCTCGCATAAACCGGCCAAATGTACTTATTGCCATATTTGCTGCGGTCGGGCGTTGGCGGGCAACTATCTCCACCCAAATGAGTAGAGGCGTAAACAATGTGCTTGTTGTCGGGCATAAAGTAACCACAAGTAACGCGCCCTTTGCCACTGCTAACCATTTTGTAGGTAAACGGTGTAGCAATATCTGCAGGCAGGCTGCCAACAAACATGTGGTCGCAGAGCAGGCCCTCTTTGGGGTTGGTGCGCTGAAAAATAATGTGTTTGTCATCGTAACTCCAGTACGCTTCTGCATTGTCGCCACCTACGGTTAACTGGCGCACATTTTTAAAATGTCGCTCCTCTGCATAATGTACAGAGTCTGCTTGCGCAAAAGTGGCTGCTGAAACAACAACGCAACCAACAATAAAAACGGATTTTTTTATGATCCCGGCTATTGAAAAACTATTAAACTTTACTTGCGTCGCACTCTTGTGCTGTCTCGCTTTATTCATCTGGCAATTTTATTTTGAAGCATTTATACTGGCTCACATTTTTTGAATTGCCAGTTGCCGGGTTCATTTCTTTATTGCTTAATCACCCCCCGCAACTGGCTAATCCAGGTTTGTAACAACGGCCTCGTTCCGGCATCATTACGTTACACTAATTAATATTTTCCGGTCGGTTAATAACTAGCCGGGTACCTGGTTTAGATAATTTTTTGCAAAAGTAGGGGTATGGGGAAAGGCTTTTGTCAAAAAAAAGTCACAAACAGTCTTTGGCGTTTATTTTTGCGGCATGATTAAAGCGGGACTATTTACAACAATATTGAGCTTACTGTTACTTGCGGCTTGCGATTCCGGTATTAATAACAGCACTGAAACAAGTAATGGAGCGCCAAATAAAAAAGAAAATGCTATTCCCGGAGAAGTAAAACAATTATACGAAGAGGTAAAGCTCCACCCCGACAGTGCAGGATTGCGCCTGCGTTTGGCTACATCGCTCGACAGCATAAAATTTTATGAAGAAGCGTTGCAGCAGATGGATAGCCTGATCTCAAAAGACAGTTTGAATTATGGGCTTTGGTATACCAACGGCCGCATTGCGGAAGATGCCGGCGATACGCTGCAGGCAATGCAAAGTTACGACCGCGCAATAAGGGTTTATCCCTCTGCCGATGCAATGCTGAGTCTTGCAAACTTATACGCAGAGCAAAAAAATGAGCGTTCATTAATCATTTGCGCCAACGTTAAACGCCTGAGGCTCGGAAGAGAATACGATGCGCATGCTGCTTTTGTATCTGGCATATACAATGCAAGAACAAAGAACAACCCGGCGGCATTGAAATTCTTTGATGAATGTATCGCCAACGACTACACTTACATGGAAGCTTATATTGAAAAAGGACTTTTATATTTCGACAGTAAACAATACAGGGAAGCATTAAATGTATTTAGCTTTGCCTCAACAGTTAACGCGCTGGATTCCGACCCTTATTACTGGATGGGCCGCTGTTACGAAATGCTGAATGTAAAAGACACAGCGATACTGCGGTTTAAGCAATCGCTCAACCTGAGTAAAAACGACAAGGCAACAGAAGATGCACTGAAGCGGCTGGGTGAATAGCCAACTATGATTTGATTAATTATTTTTTGGATTTTGTATTTTGATTTCCGCTTCCTGTTTCAAAACAACTAACGAATAAAATAAAACACATGCCGATCATTGCGCCGTCATTTCTTGCGAGTAATTTTTTAAGGCTGGAAGAAGAATGTAATATGGTAAACAACAGCGAGGCTGAATGGTTTCACCTCGATGTGATGGATGGCCGCTTTGTGCCCAACATAAGTTTTGGGCTGCCGGTGATTGAACATATACGGAAAGCAACCACCAAAATATGCGATGTGCACCTGATGATCGAAGAGCCGGGCAAGTATGCCGCTGATTTCAGGAAGGCAGGCGCCGATAATTTGTGTGTGCACATTGAGGCTTGCCCAAACCTGCATCGCAACATTCAGCAGATAAAAGAACTGGGCATGAAGGCGGGTGTGGCGCTTAACCCGCATACACCTGTTCATTTGCTCGTTGATATTTTACACGAAATTGACCTGGTTAACCTGATGAGTGTAAACCCGGGTTTTGGTGGACAGAAGTTTATTCCATACACACTCGAGAAAATAAAACAGGTACGGCGCATGATAGATGAGCGCGGACTGAATGTGCATATCGAAATTGATGGTGGCGTTACATTTGACAATGCCGCTTCAATTGTTGCGGCTGGAGCTGATGTGCTTGTTGCGGGCAGTACGGTATTTAATTCCAAAGACCCTGTGGGCGCTATCGCCAAACTGAAAAGTCTCTGATAAACCTGCATCGCACTTTATGGCCGCAACAAGGCACAGGAAGTACAAGAGTGCGACGCAACGGGTGTCGCCATGCCTTACTTGAGCCGGGTACAAAAAACAAACCGCTCCTTTAACCCTACATTAACCGGGGCGTAAAACAAGTCGATTGCTACATTGTTATTTTTGCGTGGTGAAAAAACGAATACTTCTTTTTTCCGTTTTTGTCTGGTGCCTTTACGCAAATGCACAGCAGCCGCCTGCAAACCTTCCGTCATTGATCGATGGCCTTGATTCGAAAATCCCTGTACTGCATAAAGGGGAAAGCCCGGAGGATATTATCAGGAAAAAGATTTTTGTAGAGGTAGAGACTGGCAGCAGCTCAGTATATGCCGGTGAGTCGTTTCTTGTTGTTTACAAACTATACACGGCGCTGAACAGCCAGGCAAGAATAAGCAAACAACCTCTGTTTAGCGGATGCAGTGTACTGGAATTGTCGGCCCCCGAAGAGCCGGTGGAGCAAAAAATCAACGGGCTTAAATGGCAGGTTTTTACTATAAGAAAGATACAGTTAACACCGTTACAGGAAGGTACACTTACGCTCGATAAAGTGTATGTCGATAACGTCGTGCAATTACTTACGGAAGAAAACCTGGAGCTGACCAATTTTTCTGTACAGGTAAGCAACGAACCGGTAACGGTTGAAGTGAAGCCTTTGCCTGTACAAGGGAAACCGGAGCAGTTTTCAGGCGTTGTGGGCGACTACAGTATAAAAGCAAGCGTTGACACGAATAATATTCCAGCCGGTGAAAATGCAACACTAAAAATCACCATTAGCGGAACGGGCAATATTGCCGGGATAAGAACACCGTACATTGAATGGCCGTCAGGCACCGAACACTTCGACGGCACAGACACTCAATATGTAAACCAGCAAACTTTTCCTGTGCAGGGTTCCCGGACGTTTGAAATTCCGTTTATTGGCAGCAAGGAAGGAAACGTTACGATTCCGTCTGTGAAATTTTCATTTTTTGAGCCGGTAACAAAAACATATAAAATCATAGGCAGTGACAGCATTGCTGTAACATTTGAAAAAACGGTGAGCAGGGCCGACCAGCTAACGAATATTGTTACAGAAGATGTGTCGAATAAAAAATACCTGTGGATAGTGGCCGCCATTGCAATAGTTGTGATTACGGTTAAACTTTTGGCAGATTGGTGGAAAAAAGGAAACGCGAAGGCAAACAGTGAACGTTCAAACGATGGCATACAACCCGTAACAACTGAAATAAAGGAGACCGACCCGGCCGAGATTTTTAATGACCTCAACCAGTTGGGAAATGTAGAAGACCTGCACCAATTCCTGGGCAAAACCAAAATTTTGTTGAGCAAGGCAATCAGCGAAAAAACAGGAATGTCTGCCGATAACGAAAAATCGTTGCTAAACGGCCTCGGTGCTCACAAACTGTATAGTCCTTTATATGACGATGCGAGTAAGATATACAGGGATTGTAACAGAAATCTCTATGCCCCTTTGCCAGACGAACAAATAAAAGAAACCATCTATTTTGAAGTTACTGCTGTAATAAAACAACTGTATTCACATCAATCGGTGAACTTGTAACCCATACCTCTTACCGAATGAAAGTGCCGGGGGTTGCGGCTGTCCTCTTCAAAATATTTGCGGAAGTTGAGAATAAAATTATCGATTGTTCGGGTTGTGGGGTATACGTTATATCCCCAAACCATCTGCAATATTTTCTCGCGTGTCACCACCTCGTTTTTATTTTCAATCAGTAGCTTCAGCAACATGATCTCTTTTTTGCTGAGATCAATCTGTTCGCCATTTCTTGTTGTTGCCTGCTGGGCTTTAAAATCTATTTTATTGCCTTTAAAGCTGTAATCTTCCCCAACAGATTCTTTTTCTTTAATTCGTTTGTCTTTTCTTATCAGTTTTTGAACGCGCAGCAGAAGCTCTTCGAGATTAAACGGTTTGGTAAGATAATCGTCAGCGCCTTTCTTAAGGCCAAGCACCCTGTCGCTACCGCTGTTCTTCGCGCTGAGAATAAGGATGGGTACATCATTTTGTTGCACACGTATGTTTTCAGTAACGGTAATACCATCTATACCCGGCAGCATGATGTCCATAATGATGAGATCAAAATATTCAAGCTGCACAAGCTTTAAAGCATCTGTACCGGTAAAGGCAGAGCTTACTTCATATCCTTCCAGCTCAAGGTTAAGCTTTAATGCTTCATGAAGATGCTCTTCATCTTCCACCAGTAGAATACTTGCTTTTTGTTCGTTGGCCATAGTGTTTACAATGTTACAGAAAATACAGAACCCTGCGGCTGATTGTCTCTGACAGTGATGAATCCCCGGTGATCCGAAACGATCTTCCGGCAAAGATAAAGCCCCAGCCCTGTGCCCTTCGCCGACCTCGTATTTTCATTACCTGACCGGTAAAATTTTTCAAATATCTTTTTCTTTTCGGCATCGCTTACACCTTCCCCCTCGTCTGCAACTTCTATCAATGCTTTCCCGCGTGCCGAGCTTACCATAATAGTCACCGACTTATCCTTCGCTGAATATTTGATAGCGTTGCCTACAAGATTATTCAGCAACAACTGCAAAAGCGTGGCCTCCCCTTCAACCATCACATCTTCATTGATATTCGTTCTTATTGTTCTTTGAGGGAAACGCTGAACAAACTCATCGGCGCAATGCCGGGTGAGTTCACTCAGGTTTACAACCTGCTTGTTGAGAGAGTAGTTACCTGAGTCGAGTTGGGAAGCGATGAGTATATTATTGGTTAACTCGTTAAGCCGGTATGTTTCCAGGATGGCATTAGACAGCAATTTCTGTTGCTGTGCTTCATCCAGTTTTCTTCGCTGCAGGGTTTCCAGGTTAAGCCTCGTAACAGCGATTGGCGTTTTCAATTCATGGGTTACTGCCATCATAAAATTTTGCTGTTGCTGCGACAACCTTATCTGCTTGCGCACTGCCCTGTATACAAATATGGCTCCAATAACAATCAGCACAAAGAAAGTGCTGCCCTCTCCTACATACTGCGCTGTCTTTCGAACAGTCTCTTCCCGTATAACTGCCAGCTTTTGATTGTATGCAGGATCCTCTTTATGCAATTCCTCCACGCGGTAACCATACATACGGTTATTCTGTGTTTCCAATGCTATAAACCACCATACCAGCGCTGCTACGATATATATTAGCAGGAACCAGTACGTAACAGTAATAAATGCAAGTTTTTGTTTTTTCAGTCGGTTGATCATTCGATGAAATTATACACAGCAAACGTTTGCAAACATCAGGCAAATGTATAACTGTATTTCTTTTTACTTACTTCACCTAAAGGAAACTATTCTTTATTATATTTAGTATCCATTTAACCGACAACAATAACCGATTGCATATGACCTTCAAAAAACCGAAGCTAACATTCAGCCAGATCATAAACATGAATGTGGGCTTCTTCGGTATACAATACAGTTTTGGGCTCCAGCAAACAGCGGTAAACCCCTTGTTTTCTTTCCTGCATGCAAGACCGGAAGAACTTCCTTTGCTCAACCTGGCCGGTCCCGTTACCGGCCTGCTGATACAACCATTGATTGGGGCATTGAGCGATAAAACATGGAGCCCTAAATGGGGGCGCCGTAAGCCATATTTTTTACTTGGTGCAATCGGGTGCAGCCTTTGCCTTTTTCTTTTTCCCTTCAGCAGCGCACTTTGGATGGCAGTAGGTTTACTTTGGTTGCTGGATGCTTCCAACAATACAGCAATGGAGCCTTATCGCGCATTCATCGCAGACAAATTACCGGAAGAACAGCGGGCGCTTGGTTTCCTCACCCAAAGTTTCTTCACCGGCTTTGGCATTACGCTTGCAAATATTTCATTATTCGTTTTCCAGAAGATCATCACAGGCGAGTCTATTGCCGACGATGGGCAAAGCGGCATCCCTTATTGGGTATACGGCTCTTTTTTTGTTGGTGCAGTTTGCTCAATAGGTTCGGTGCTTTGGTCAGTTTCCAAAACCCCGGAAATACCGCCAACAGCAGAAGAACTGGAAAAAATGAAGCAGCACAAGGGCGGCCTGTTTGACCCGGTTATAGAAATTATTTCTGCGATAAAGGACATGCCCAAAACACTCTGGCAAATCGCGCTGGTATACCTTTTTCAATGGTATGCCATGTTTTGCTACTGGCAGTTCATTTCGCATAGCATCGCAAAATCGGTTTGGCATACCAGCATGGAAGAAAACAAATCCCTCTACGAAGAAGCCGTTGGTTGGACTGGTCTCGTTAACGGCTTTTATAATATCGTAACTTTTCTTTCTGCCTTTGCGCTAGTTGGCCTGGCCCGCAAATACGGGGCGAAATACGTGCATGCCACATGCTTGTTGCTCGCGGCAATTTCGTTGATGATATTACCCCATATCGATAACAAATACCTGGTCTTTGCGCCCATGGTCGGGTTTGGTATAGCATGGGCAAGTATGATGGGGGTGCCATACATTATGGTTGTAAGCAGCGTACCAAAAGAACGTTATGGCGTATACATGGGAATTGTAAATATGATGATTGTTACCCCCATGATACTCCAGAACCTTACATTTGGTTGGGTTTACAAAACGTTCCTCGGCGACAACCCAACGAACGCGATATTGTTTGCGGGCGCATTACTATTGCTTGCTTCACTGGCAACACTGCTGATAAAAGTGGCAAAGTCCACAGAAGAAATTGATGTATCCATGAGCCGAGGCGGACATTAGAATCAGCATGGAACGTAACAACCTGAAAAGTATAAAAAACATTGTTTTTCGACCAAACAACAGAACAGACAGGCGGCTTTCGTTGCGTCGCACGCTTGTGCACCAGGTTCCTGACTCGCCAAAGAAATACACTTGGAAGCACACGGCAAGATTTATGTGCGACGGGTAACAATAAAAACAAACGTCGCTGAACATTGATCAGAACGCACAAGTGAGTGACACAACAGGTGATGCACAAAGTATCAAAAGTTTGTTTCAAAAAATAAATATTATTGCTTATAAAATTAAAACGCTTTGAGGCAAAAGTCATATGAAAAAAATACTCTGCATTGGTGAAGCATTGATCGATATGATATGCACCGACAAAGGCAAGTCGCTGAACCAAGGAAATAATTTTTTAAAGAAGGCAGGTGGTGCACCAACCAATGTGGCCGCGGCTATAGCAGCGCTGGGCGGGCAGGTAGAACTCGCGGCCAAAGTGGGTGTGGATCCCTTCGGCAAACACCTCGTAGAAGTAATGCAGTCGTTTGGCGTTTCAACGCGCTGGGTACTGCAGGATGAAAATTATTTTACCACTTTCGCATTCGTTTCCCTGATGGAAAGCGGTGAACGGGACTTTTATTTTAACCGCGGTGCAGATGGACAACTCAGCAGGCAGGAAGTAGAAGATATTAACCTCGAGGAGTTTTCGATCATCCATTTTGGATCGGCAACAGGTTTTCTACCAGGCCCGTTGCAGGCAGCTTACGCAGGTCTTATGCAAAAAGCTTTGCAGCACGATATTTTTATCAGTTTCGACCCCAACTACCGGCATTTATTGTTTAGCAACGACACCCAAAACTTCATCGATCAAAGCCTGAATTTTATAGAAAGCTGTCATTTTTTCAAAGTGAGCGACGAAGAAGCCATGCTTATAACAGGTAAGGCAACGCTTGAAGATGCGGTTCGCGAACTGCAGCAGAGATCGCACGCCACATTTGCAATAACGCTAGGAAAAGACGGCACTTTGCTTAGTTACAACAACGGAGTGGTCGTTATTCCAAGTATCCCTGTTAACCCGGTTGATACGACCGGGGCAGGTGATGCTTTTGTTGGTGCAGTGTTGTATCAACTCAATAACAACCCGGTTAACGAAATGAAAATGCTTTCAGCAAGTGGCTGGCAACAAATAGTGCTTAATGCAAACAAGGCAGGCGCTAGAACCTGTGAATATATGGGAGCAATGGAAGCCTTTAAACATTTAAGTAATGATATTTTTAAATAAGCTATTCTTGTAAAACGGCAGCCAATGACCTTAATACAACCTCTCCGCCGGGCACTTTTGGAAGAGGTGCTAAAACCCAGTATGTATGTATAATTACCAACTTCACCAGCAATTACAAAAAGCGCTGAAAGAAAAAGAGGCGGGCATTAATATTGCAGGTAAAGACAATTTGTTTTACACAAGATTTGTTGCCAACCTCGCCTCAATCTACGACCTGTATACCGAACTCTACGGGGGCCATAAAAAAGCAGCACAGGATTTTGAACAACTCATTCACGTTATTGCAACCGCTTATATTGAACGAAGTACCCTACTGAAAAACCGTGATGCAGTTAAGCAGCAACAGGGCAATTGGTATCTCAGCAACCAGATAGCAGGCATGAGTTTGTATGTCGACCGGTTTTGCGGCAACCTGGAAAACCTTGCAGGCAAGCTCGACTATTTCGAAAAGCTCGGCGTAAACTTTTTACACCTGATGCCAATATTTGAAAGCCCCGAAGGCGAGAGCGATGGTGGCTATGCAGTATCTGATTTCAGGACTGTTGATAAGCGCTTTGGCAACATCACAGACATGCAGGCACTGCAACAAAAAATGGGTGAAGCCGGCATGTACCTTATGATTGATATTGTGCTCAACCATACATCGCACCATCACGAATGGGCAAAAAAAGCAAAAGCAGGGGATACCTATTACCAGGACTTCTTTTACATGTTCAACGATCGCTACCTGCCCGACCAGTTCGAAAAAACAATGCCTGAAATTTTTCCTGAGGCGGCGCCGGGCAGCTTCACATACAATGCTGAAACGGGCAAATGGGTTATGACGGTCTTTCACAATTACCAATGGGACCTTAATTATACAAATCCCGATGTATTCCTTGCTATGCTTGGCAATATTTTCTTTTATGCAAATCTTGGAATAGATATACTGCGCATAGATGCACCCGCATTTATCTGGAAACAACTTGGCACAACCTGCCAGAACCTGCCGCAGGCACATACCATCCTGCGTTTGATAAGACAGTGTGTGCAGGTTGCAACACCCGGCATGGCTTTACTAGGCGAAGCAATCGTTGCCCCGAAAGAGATCATCAATTATTTTGGAACGGGGGCCTATACCGCAAAAGAGTGCGACTTCGCCTATAACGCCACACACATGGCATTGCAATGGGATGGTTTGGCGTCCGGCAACATTCGTATAATGATGGCAGCGCAGCACGAAATACTGCGTAAACCATTTGGCGCATCATGGATCACTTATACAAGGTGCCACGACGATATCGGTTTGGGCTACGATGATTATATGATAGAAAATACCGGCGCCAACGCCTACGAGCACCGCAGGTTTCTAAAAGATTATTACTCCGGTGCCTACCCTGCCTCTTTTGCCACTGGCGCATTATTTTCGGTAAATCCCAAAACCCAGGATGCGCGTATCAGCGGGTCACTGGCATCGCTTTGCGGGTTAGAACACGCACTGAAAAAAGCCAGCGGCTATGAAACTGATCTCGCCATAAAAAGAATATTGATGATGCAGGCCCAGAGTTTCTTTCTCGGCGGTGTACCAATGATCTTTTACGGCGACGAAGCTGGTTATACCAACGATTATTCTTACCTCGCCGACCCCGGCAAAAGCTACGATAACCGTTGGATGCACAGGCCCGTTATTAACTGGGAAAAAAATAAACAAACAGAGGTACCTGGCACCATTGAACACCGCATATTCTCTTCCACACAAAAGCTGCTCGCCATTCGCAAAAAGCTCGACGTTATTGCAGACAAGAGTAACATCACCTGGTTAACTCCACATAATATTCACGTGGCAGGTTACCTGCGCGCATGGGATGATAAACGCGTTTATTGCCTCTTCAATTTCAGCGCACAACTCCAGTACCTCACCTGGTACGCGTTCAAGGAACATGGCATGAACCCGGCCCAGTTATTCGACTACTGGGATGAAAAGACTTATAGCACAGGGCAAGATCATGAATATTTTATTCTGCAGCCCTACGGTTTTTATATACTGGAACCAAAATAGACTTTTTTGAACCTGGCTTTAGCAAGATGCCCGGCTACCGTTGCGTCGCACACTTGTACGGCAAAATAGTTATGAGCTTTTCGCATCGGGGCATTGAGAAATTATTTACAATTATTTTTTGCACTCAGTTGCGTGGACATCAACAGCACAAGTGTGCGACGCAACAGGCGATGACCAGGGATTAAAAGCCGGGGACCAAATTATTTTTTTTCTGTTGGTGGCGGAGGTTCAAACACCAACGCACCACCTTTCCCGAACAATCGCAACGCGATTTCCTTGCCGGCGCCTTCAGGTTTTTTGAAAATAAGGCGCTCGTTCTTTACGATTGTTTTCCCGTTTTCACTTCGAACAGTGATTAGCGCCTCGTATGCAGTAGATTTTTTATTAATCACTACAGAAGCCTTGCAGCCGTTGTCGCCAAAAGCAATACTGCAATCTCTTATTTCGCTTTCAATTTTTTTAACGGTCGCAGCATCGGAACCCGAAACAGAAAGCTGCATAGGAATTTTTAAACCGCTAAAAGGGATCAACTGCGGATATATTTCAAGCAAAGAGCCGCAAAAGTCTGCAAATTTGTTTTGATTGCCATCGCTGCTGTAAGCAGTTGCAAGGCCTTCGAAAACCCTTGCCATATAAAGTTTTTCATTAGCGGTGTCGAGCAGCGTGGTACGGTTGATTTCTTCAAGATCATTCTTTGCGTCTTTCTCATCGCCTTTCTCATACTTGAATTTCGCAGCAAACAGTTTAAAGTAACGTTGCACATTGTTACGCTTGTCGGTCTGCTGGTAGTCCTGGTATTTTTTTATAAAATATTGCGGGCTAAAATCCTTCATCAGGTACCATGCTTCATCAAAAGACGTTGTTGCTTCTGCACAAAACAGGTCGTACATTAACCGGTTGCGTTCGGGGTTAGCAGAAAGTTGATTCACCACAACATATTCCGCCATCTTTTTCTGCGCGCCGTAAACACTGATATTATACAAACTTGAAGGTGAGTACCACCAGCCGCTGTTCAGAAATTTCTCCTGCGCGACCTTCCTGTCGAGCAACTGAACGCGCAAAAGGTTAATGCTAAAATCGTACTGGCTTTGGGTAAGCGTTGTACCAATGTGCAGCTCTTTAAAATTGGCAGCTTTGTCAAGTGCGAACTCGGCACTGTCGAGTTGGCCGTCATAGATATAACTTCTTGCCAGCGAAATATTGTACCAGCCAAAACCAGGTGTAGAGCCACTTTCAGCAATGATGGATTGCGTCATGTTAATAGCATCCTTTGTTTTACCGGCATACACATACAATTCTGGAAGATAATAATAAGGTTCGCGCAGAAAGTGTCCGTATGCTTTGCCAATATCGTTACTGAAATATTCCGCGGCCGCCGAAAAATTTCCGATCTCACTCATCATGCCGCCAAAATTATTCCACGAGACGCGGCCACCATCAACAAGCTTTTGATAATAATATTCGCTGCTGTCGTAGTTCTTATTATAACAATGCAACAAGGCAAGGTTGTGGTAAATGGTAAGCATTCGCTGTTCGGCATTACCTGGGCCAAAAATGGCCTCATTTTCCGCTGCATATTTTTTGATAAAAGCAAGCCCGGCATAACAGGTTTGAAATGCCGCCTTCTCATTTTCTTCCACGGAATTTTTAAGATAGCTGCATTGCTTTGATGTAAGAAACCTGTTACGATGAAACATCCATGAGCGCTGGTAAGCAAGATCGAATCCAAAATCGTTTTTAAAACCGTAGGCCTGTATTTTTTGTATCAGTTCCATTGCCTGCTGTGGCATTTCCACGTTATCGTAACACTCCTTAAGCGCGTTAAAAATCATATACAAATCCTGGTAACGCGGAAAATTCTGATACAACGTTTGAAAATCGTTATACAATACACGAAATGTTTTCTGATAGTCTTTATCAATAAGATCAAATGCTTTCTGCAAGGGTACTGCGGCATTTTTATAACCAAGATAATCTGAACTACGGTCGGCTTTGTACAAGCCCTCATACATCCAGCCAACATAATATGTACTGTCGAGCCGTATAAACTCACGGCTTCGCGGCAACGCATCCTTATCGGTCGGAGCTACACCAATGCGCTTTGCATCAATTTCGTAACGCGCCGCAGCATTCTGCGCAATGGCGGTGAAATGCATCGCGAACAACATCAGCACAAAAAAAATATTATATCTCAGCTTTATGATCATTTTTGTTCAAATATTATTTGCTTGCCAGCATCTGTTCTTTGTTCAGCTTCCGTTGTGTTACTCACTTGTACGGTTGTAATTTCATCCAGCAGACAAAACTACTGCCGATCGCTGTTCTTTTGCACATGGGCGCGACGCAAGGAACGATGCCATTTGCTCTGGAGCCGGGCCAATAACTATTCACCAATTTTCATTTTACTTAATCTGCCCAATTCACTGTCAAGAATCGCGGCCAATGCCTTTTGCTTTGCTTCTTTGTTGCGATAGATCAACCTATGATCGAGTACCGCCGACGTGATTTGCTTTAAATCATCTTCGGTAACAAAACTGCGGCCGTTGACCAATGCAAACGCCTTTAAGCATTTAAGAAAAGTGATGCCGCTTCTTGTGGAGGCGCCAAGTATAATATCTGGCGTTTTCCTGGTGGCCCAAACTATGTTGCGCACCGCTTTAATAATCTCCTCATGCACAAATACCTTTTCTGTTTCACGCTGCAGGAATAAAATCTCTTCCATGCTCAACACCTGTTCAATATGCTGCAGGTTGTTCTGTATGCCCAGGTAATCTTTGTAAATATCCAGTTCTGTTTCTTCATCCACATAACCGAAAATTATTTTGATGAAAAAACGATCGAGCTGTGCAGCAGGTAAAGGATAAGTGCCTTCCATCTCGATAGGGTTTTGTGTAGCAATAGCGAAAAACAAATTTTCGAGTTGGTAGGTAATATCGCCCATCGTTATCTGGTTTTCGGCCATACACTCGAGCAGTGCCGATTGTACTTTTGGCGAGGCACGGTTAATCTCATCTGCCAGCAATACATTGCAAAACAATGGGCCTTTCTTAAAGATGAATTCCTTTTTTACATCGTCGAAAATATGCGAACCGATGAGATCCATTGGCAGAAGATCGGGCGTAAACTGAATGCGTTTAAAGTTGACGCCATGATGGTCTTCCCTTGCGGAAATGCTCTGCGCCAGCGTCTTAGCCATTACCGTTTTACCCGTGCCGGGATTATCTTCCATAAGAATATGACCTTTTGCAAGCAGGGCGGTAAGGATAAACTGGATTTGCGTTCTTTTACCGCGAATCACTTTCTCAATATTGTCAACCAGCTTCTGAATGTTCTTTAATGCCTCTTCCAGTTGAATTTGCTGCTCCATTGTTATGCGTTTTTATTTTGAGTGAACCAGTTTAATGTCGTATAAATATTTAAGAATTTACTAAATCTTATTTTGTATGAAACATTGCGCCGCATCAATTTTATGAACGGTTTATAAAATTCCAACACCACAACCTTTTCGTGGTCGGTCAATTGCTGCGAACTATATTTAAGTTTCTGGTACACCATGCTAAAGGACCCGAAATTTGTTCTGAACAATGCATCAATATTCCGCGCATAATCAGCAGGCCCGGTATTCGTTCTTACATAACCAATTTGATTCAGGTAATACATCACTGCCCGGTGGCTGCTGAAGGCTTTTGATTTAATATCACGGCTGTTTCTTGCCTTTGCATTGTAATACTGCCAAATAAGCCACGGCGTTAAAAAAACAATCAACGCAGTTGACGCGACTACAATCAAGGCGACCAACAATACCTTTATCCAGTCGATTGGTTGCTTTGCAGCTTCTTCCTGTGCTTTCTTTTGTTTGGCCTCAGCATCAGGATCGATGATTTTTACCTGGTCGACAGGAACGGGCGCCGGAAGTTTTTTCAATACAGACAGCATGCTGTCATCATCATTTGCCTTTATATCTTTCAACGCTTCTGCAAAAGATGCGGCCGTAACATGCATGCCCTTCTTTATTACACTTAACGGAACCGAACCGGTATCTTTAGAAACTGTTGCAATGGAAACGTCCATTTCCAAATTTTCAATCTTCGTTGTTTCATAATCTTTATCGTGAAACAGCACTTTGCTCACATCGACTTTCATGCGTTTGGTAACTGTATCGATCGATGTAACAGTTCCATCCGCAACGAAGTAGGCATCCTGCATGTTCAGCGGCGGTGTTTCATCGGGCTGTGGAGCCTGTTGCGTGTTCACATCCGGAACGGTGGTATCAAAATCAATCCATCCATAGCCCGGGAAAAACACCTGCACCCATGCATGTGCCTGGTCTTCGTAGAACCAATACCAGCCGGGGTTTTTGGTACTCCGGTCAATGGTTAAAAAGCCGGCTGCCACTCTAGACGGAATACCCAATGCCCGCAACATAAACAAAGTTGCTCCAGCGAAATATGCGCAGTAACCTTTCCTGTTATCAAACAGAAAATAGTTGAGCTTGCTCGCGCTTGGTAAGCCCGGAATACCGGGGTTATCAGAATATTTAAACAGGGGCTGGCCAAACTCATCCTTACTTAAAAAGTAATCGCGTATCGCGATCATTTTATCGACCGGTGTTTTTGCATTGGCAGTTATTTTTAAGGCAAGCTGCCTTAAACTGTCATAATCATCGTTAGATGGCATGAAAGTGTAGTAGTCTAGGAATCGCTTTTGAACGCTGCTGAAATTGGTAATGGATCGCAATTCGTCGAACCGGCTTTCCTGGAATTGTTCCAGCGTCTTATTACCTGCCGGGTTATAAATAAAGTAAGCACTGTTCAGGTCGCTCACCCACATCTTTGCGCGGTATGCACTTTTGTACTGGTCTTTGTATTCGTTGGCAACGGGTATAGGCTGGCAAAAAAATGCAGTCGACGGTGCAATGTATTCATCAGGTGAAAGCAGCACTTTATACACTTCTGCCGTTACAACTTTCCTCTCTAAACTAGCGTGCGTGTTTTTGATAACACTGGAATCGGTCTTTGCAAAATACAAAGGGATCTTCGAAGGGTTTGGCCTGAACAGGTCGTTATCAGGCATCAGGCTGTCGATTTCAAATGCCTGTGTAAGCGTATCAAACTTTGTGTAGTAGTACGCAGTAAAATAAAGCGGGTTAGGTGTTTGACCGTCGGAAAAATAGTTATCAAGCTTTGAAACGAACACCAGTCGTTTTCCTTTGTTAAGTGAACTTGTCAGCCTCGTTTGATCTTTATTGCTAACGCTTCCGTCTTTATTTTTTTTGGTCATGCTCTCGCCACCCTTGTCTTTGTTGTAATCGGGTTGCTGATTGGCCCATTCCTTTTCAACCGCTTTAAAATCATTTTGAAACATGCTTAAAACCGCGAGTAGCAGAACAGCGACCACAATACCAAAACCCAGCATGCGCTTAGTAATAAACCAGCCGAAGCGTTGCTCATCATCGCTCATATTGCGAATAAGTTCGGCAGTAAAAATGATGTAAAATCCATAAGCCAGCACGGGTGCAAAAGCACTGATAAGCGTTGCTGCCTTTATGTCTGTTGTTTTGCTTACAATAATTATCTCCACGCAAAGCAGCAATGCCGACCAAAAAACGGTGTAATAGCGAGATCGCGAAAATCCATAACCAGTAAGCCATCCAACAGAAAACAGGATGGCAAAAATCATAAACTTGACAGATACAAAGAATGCATCGAACTCCCCAACGGTTATGTTGGCAAGAATTTTATACCAGGCATAATAAACGAGCAGCAGAAAAACAGTTGTAGTAATAAACCTGAAGCGGTAGCTATAAAAAACAAGCGCGGTAACGAGGCCTGCCGCAAAATATGTTCCCTGCTTAAGCCAGTCGTTTTCCAGGATATTAAAAAAATTATTCGCGTTCCAGATAACATAATATGCCAGCACTGCTGTGGGCACGCCGAGCAATAATATTTGCGCTATTAATTTCTTCCAGTTATGAACTCTTCCTATCGCCATATGTTAAACTGCCTGCTTTTAATTTTTTATAAACCTGGCTGCCGCTTTTCAATTAAGCTTTTGTTGCGTCGCACTCTTGTACTTTCGCTCTATGGTCAACAATTGCTTGTGACCAGGGAAGCCTTTTGCTGATTCCCTTGCTCCTCAAAGCGAAGAACGTTGAAGTGAGTGACACAACCGGCGATGCTACAAAGAACAAAAGCCGGTAACAAAAACCGTTCTTATATCACCACTGCTTTGCCGTGTTTTGCAAACAGTGCTTCCAGCTTTTTTTCATTCTGCAGAATCCTTGGCCGCTGCAGCGACAAACGCCAGCTGGTTTTGTAAACTTCCACATCATTTTTTTCCTGCTGAATAAATAGCCATTGCAACAATCCCACCAGGTATGATTTCTGCAAGGAATGGCTGAGCCTGATAAAAATAAAAAGTACCGGGCCGGCCCGGCTGTTCAGCAGCTGTTCAACGGCTGCAGCATCGCTAAGCGACGACACAATCACAACCGCTGCATCTTTTGCATTTGCGAACGATTTGAGATCTCTATCGGCGTGCCAGTTACTTGTAGTGATGTTATACTGCACCGATTCTTTTTCTTCTGTAAAACTCTTTGATGGCAATGGTTGATCTGGCACATATTTTACCGCGAAACCTTGTGTGCAAAGTTTACTGTAGATGGCCCATATCATCGACTTATAATAGTTAAGAAAAAATGTTTCTGCAACAGCATTGCCGGTTATGTCGAAAATGTTGAAGAACGAAACGTACATATAAGCGTGCGACGCATACGGGTCAAGCACTTCGGGAATGCGTACCACAAGTTCCTTATTCTTTGCGTATATCTTCCAAACGATGCGGCGTACATCGTCGTTGTTCTCGAAATTTTTGTAGTTAAGATATTCGCCCTCTACTCTTTTCAGTTCTTCGATACGCGTTTCCGTATCTTCTGTTTTTTGCGGTGTTATTGAAAAATCCTGGACTTTAGGTGCAAATGGATGTGTATAAAAACGGTTATGCACAGGCAATGAGACGGTGAGCGAAAAAAACTGGAAAAGGTCTTCGAAATAAATGATCAGCTTTTCGACATGATATTCTCTTATCTGCGGAAGGTTCCACTGGTAAACACCCTCAAAGCTGGTAGGAATAAGTCTTTGCTGTTTCTTCTCCGCAAGTACAAATTTGTCTGAATAATTTTCTCCATCATATTGTAGCCTCAGCTTGATAAATCCGAGTAATGGCTTAAGCACAGGTGCAACCGATATCTGGACCTGCTGAACAGGATTACCGGCTTTATTTTGTTGAGAAGATTTTGTTTCAATAAAAAAAACAAGGCTGTTCTTTCTTTTCTTCCAAAGAAAAACGAGCCACGCCACAAGTACCGAAATAAAGGCCACCGTAATAATAGCAACAAGAAACCACACACCTGTTTTAAGGAGTAGTTTGAAAATATCGGCAAAGGAACTGTCGGGTATCAACGCCTGTGAACCAAGCCAGCTGTTAGCAAACAAAACAGCAATGCCAAACAACAGGAAGTAGAATGTGAACGGCACATAGAATACAGCAGGTTGAATTACGGCCCGGATATTTTTAAATAGTTTCCCCATCATTACAGAAAGATAAAAATAAAGAAAGTTGATTCGTATAAAAAAACAACTGCCCTTGGGACGGTATTTTTTAACTGAAACTTCGCTTTCTTTGCCGCAACATGACAAATGTTATTTCATACAGTAGCTGCCCTGTTTGCGGCAGCCGCAATATTCAACAGGCTTTGCGGGTAACAGACCACACGGTGAGCAGTGCGTTTTTTGATATTTATCATTGCCAGGATTGTACGGCAAGGTTTACACAGGACGTTCCCGCTGAAGAAGAAATCGGTGCTTATTACCAATCTGCAGATTATGTTTCACATTCCGACACAAAGCGGGGCCTTATCAACAGGCTATACCATTTGGTGCGCAGTTACACTCTACGATCGAAGAAGAATTTAGTTGAAAAAGAAAACGGTTACAAAAAGGGCAGCCTGCTTGATGTGGGTGCAGGCACAGGGGCTTTTGCTGCCGTTATGGAAATCGCTGGCTGGAAGGTGACCGGACTGGAGCCCGATGAAACCGCAAGGGCAAATGCACAACGGAATCACCAACTAACGTTGTTGAAATTAACAAGTCTGTACAGTCTACAAAACAGTACATATGATACAATAACGTTATGGCACGTTCTGGAACATGTTCACCAGCTACATGAATACCTTGACAGATTCCACAACTTGCTAAAGCCGGGTGGTACATTAGTGATTGCTGTTCCCAATTACACTTCAGGAGATGCCACTCATTACCAGGAAAACTGGGCAGCATATGACGTGCCGAGGCATTTATACCACTTCTCCCCGCAATCGATGAAGGTAATGATGGAAAAGCATGGCTTTAAGGTTACTGCGTTCAAGCCAATGTGGTTTGATAGTTTTTACGTGTCAATGCTGAGTGAAAAATATAAGACCGGGCATAACCGGCTGCTAAGCGCATTATGGACTGGTTGCACTTCGAATATTGCTGCGATAACGAATGTAAAAAAATGCAGTTCGGTTATTTATGTGATGAAGAAGGCCAGGTAAAAAACTACTGGTTCAATTTTAATTCAAACAATGCGGGCCAATATTTTCCGGTAACGTATAAAGTATTTTTGTCGGCGTTAAAGGCGATGCCATTAAGCACATCAAGTTTGGATGGGTCATATTTTACGCCATTACTGTCCATGATACCAGTTAGGTCCAACTTTCCGGTAACTTTACCTGATTCGGGATCAATGCGAATGATTTCCTGTGTCAGATAATGATTTGCATAAACGACACCATTGACGTATTCAAGTTCGTTGATATTTCCTACCGGCCCGTAATTGTCGAAGACACTTACGGTTTTATTAATCTTAAAATTATCTGGATTAACAAAATAAAGATTGCTCGACCCGGTGCTGATTATCAGCTCCTTGCCATTGTTGGTCATACCCCAGCCTTCAAAAGGCCATTCAAATTCCTGTAGTTTTTGCAATGTATTTAAGTCATAAACAAAGCCTTTGTGCTCTTGCCAGGTAAGCTCGTAAATCTTATTGTTAAGAATGGTTATCCCTTCGCCGAAAAAGTCCTTTACTAATTTAACATCTTTAACTGTTTTGCCTGTTTCAATATCAGATTGAATCAGCCTGCTGGAACCTTTATTGCCGGTTCCCTCATAAAGTGTATTGTTGAACCAGATCAAACCTTCAGTAAAAGACGTGGTATCGTGTGGATATATTTTAACTACTGTAAACGAAAGCATCGGCGGGGCGGGATTATTGGTATCATCTGCATTTCCGCTACCGTTTTTTGCTGGTTCGTTACAGGATACGGCAATAAATAATAAAAAAGGCAAAAGAAGAAGTACAATGCGCATATTAATGGATAAGGCGGCAAAAATAACATGGAAAACATTAACAAAAAGAGAAGACTTTTTTCACTTGGTGACCGCTTAATAAATCGCAGAAATTTTAATTGCAAAAAAAGCTAATCAGTAAAAATCTTCTGTATCTTCCAATTTCATTGCTAACATCTTAAAAATCAATTATGCGAAAATTTTATTTAACCTTGTTAACTGTTTTGCTTTTAACATCCGTCACCTTTGGCCAGAGAAAAGTAAGTAATCAAATCGCGGTGAAACCTTCTCCGAGCCTTTCGCCCATTTTGAACCCACCCGGAACAGCCGGAGCCTGCGACACTTTAAATTACCCAATACCAACTACCTGGACACTCACGTATTATGTAACCGGCACAAATGGCAAGGATGGCTTTGTAGCAGGTACCAATACTTACAAAGACAAACAAAAAGGGAATTTCTTTGATGCATCCTCAACCACCTATAACTATTTAAGCGGTGCAGGATTCTATTTCGCAAAGGCCAACAGCAATAAATCTGCAGATCTTTCCAAGAATGTGATGATAAAAGTTTATGACGATAACGGCGGCGCACCAGGCAACCAGATAGGTACAACAGTAAACATCCCTCTCTCTCAGATCAAAACGGATGTAGGCAATAATGCACTTACGCAGGTTACATTTCCAAGCCCCATCGCGCTGCCTGCAAGTAAAAAATTCTATGTAACCATAGATGTCTCCAATTTCTCCTGGACCTTATCTACAAAAGATTCCATCTCACTGGTTACAACAAAGGATGGTGACGTTGTTCCCGGCGAAGGTTGGGAACAATGGAGTGACGATAGCTGGAACGACATGAACTCCGCATGGGGTGGCTTAAATGTCGCACTGATTATTCTGCCTTATCTCAATACCGATGCATCAGGTACTTGCTCTACACTTCCGGTGCACCTGTTGTCTTTCACATCACAGCGTAATAACAACGATATAAATCTAAATTGGACGATCGCTGATGAAATTGGCATGAAGGGTTATGAAGTACAACGTTCATCAAACAATGGCGCTTATTCAACAGTCGCCTATGTTCCTGCTTTGAACAACAACAAAAACCAGGGCTATTCCGTAACCGATAAAAATGCATTTGCATCGTCTGCAACACTTCAATACCGCATTAAGCAAATCGATGGCGATGGCAGCTTTAAATATTCAAAAGTATTGCAGGTTAAATCAGGCTCAGCCATTAACGATGTGGTATTTGCTAATCCGTTTAACGGCGCCCTTAAAGTACAACTGAACCTGGCAAACAGCCAAACCGTTTCTGCAAAGGTTTACGACCTGCAGGGCAGATTGGCTGCAATTGAAAAACCAGCTACTTACAGCGGCGCTTCCAATTCTATAGTGCTTAACTCAACAGCAAATCTCAAGAGTGGTACTTATATTCTTAAATTGAATGTAGGCACAGAAGAACGCACTTACAAAATTGTTAAACAATAAAGCGGAAATTATTTAAAAAAAGCGGGGATTACCCCGCTTTTTTTATGCCCTTTTTTAACGCCGTATTTTGTTTAACGGCATTATTTTTGGCCTGAGCACACAAATATTTACAATGAACAAATACGGCTTCCTGCTAATCCTGCTTATATCATTAACCATTATCGGCAATGCACAAACACGGGACCTGTTAAAAAACCTGGCAGGCAATAAAGACTCGCTCAGTAGCAATGATATTGCATCGGGATTAAAAGAGGCATTGAATAATGGCATTACCAAAGGAACAGGCAAATTGTCCGCTGTTGATGGTTTTTTTAAAGACGCCGCCATAAAAATTTTATTACCGCCAGAAGCTCAGAAAGTTGAAAAAACACTACGTGGCATAGGATTGGGTAAAGTTGTTGACGACGCCGTTCTCTCCATGAATCGCGCTGCTGAAGATGCAGCAAAAAGTGCGGCACCCATTTTTCTTGATGCGGTAAAACAAATGTCATTCAACGATGCGCTTGGCATTCTTCGTGGTGGCGACACTGCTGCAACCGGTTATCTTAAAACAAAAACCACGGCCTCTCTTACGCAGACTTTTAAGCCTGTGATTGATAAATCGCTCGAAAAAACCGATGCCACAAAATACTGGAACAAGGCCTTCAGCACTTACAATAAATTTACTTACAATAAGATTAATCCCGACCTGAGTTCTTACGTTACGGACAAAGCCTTGTCTGGCATCTTCCACGAGATTGCTGAACAGGAAAAACTCATCCGCAAAGATCCATTGGCAAGAACAAGCGATATGCTTAAAAAGGTGTTCGCTAACTAGTTTTGTTTTTTTGCCGGCTGTATTGCATATGGCATCGCCTGTTGTGTTATATCCGGAACTACTCACTTCAACGTTTCCGCATTACTAAGCATGAAAACACAAGCGTCATCGCGAACACCTGTTGACTGTTGACTACGAATCGAAAGTACAAGAGTGCGACGCAAGTAAAGCCCGATTGAAAAACAAAAGCCGGGTTCCTGAAAAATCTTCCGCAGGTTTAGTGATTTAAAGGACGTTTTTTCACGAGGCCTCCTTTTATGTCCTTTACGTTGTTCATTACCACGAATGCATGTGGATCAATCTTTTCAAGTTCAGTTTTAAGCCGGCTTAATTCAAGGCGTGTTATTACAGTGTAGATAATTTCGACAAGGGGCGCTTGTCCGCGTTTGCCATAGCCTTTGTGGCCTGTATAAACTGTTACGCCACGCCCAAGGTCGCTGGTGATCATTTGAACAATCTCATCGTAATGCGGGGAAATAATGGTAACACCAGTGTATTCTTCTATACCCTCAATAACAAAGTCGAGCGTTTTTGAAGCAGCGAGGTAAGTAACCATTGAATAAAGCGCCGTCTCGATCGACAACATATAGGCTGCAAAAGAAAAGATAATGATGTTGATGAGTATAATAATGTCGCCTATGGTTGTACTGAATTTGCGGCTGAGATAAATTGCCAGCACTTCTGTGCCGTCGATAACAGCTCCTCCTCTTACCGACAAACCGATTCCTGCGCCGAGGAAAAAACCGCCAAACACCGCGACGAGTAATTTGTCGTGCGTTATTTCGGGAAAATGGATGAAAGCTACACTCAGGGAAAGTCCGGTAATGGCTAACGCGGTTTTCAGGGCGAATTGCTTTCCTACAACATTGAAACCAAGCAGCACAAATGGAATGTTTACGACGAGCAGGAACAGGTAGAGCGGCATTTTCGTCAACTCAGTAAGCAGCAAAGAAATACCGGTAGCGCCGCCATCAATAAAACTGTTGGGAAGAAGAAAGCCTTCAAGGCCAAATGCAGCTGCCAGTATTCCGGCACTGATGAGCACGGTATCTTTCAGCAACCGTTTAACAGTAATCATTAAAGCACGAAAACCTTTTGCGATCGCGAATTGGGAAAACTCTTGCTCGCTTGCATTCTTGTCTTTCTTTTTGTTAAGAACAGTATTTATCACAACCTGTTTCCAGAGTGGGTTCATAGGCCAATAATTTTTTGAATGAAATACAAATTGGTGTTTGGAAGCAACAGATGCGCTGTTTGCCGGAAGATAAAAACAAATTGCCTATTAATTACTCCGATAGCAGAAATTTAAAGGAGAAATAGCATCTTTCGAAAGTGAGTAACTTAAATAAGGGCGCACTGCATGCGGTAATTGCTCAGCGGAATCTCTTTGATATAAACAACCTGTTCGCCAAGAACAACAAAGCCATGCTTTTCAAAGAAAGGTCTGGCCGTAATGCTTGCTTCGGTTGTAAGGATTGTAAGGTTCAGTTTTTTTGCTGTTTCAAAAATTTGGCAGATCAGCAAAGTTGCAATGCCCATGCGCTGAAAGTCTTTATGCACATACATCATATCGAGATAGCCATTATTTTCCAGAGAAGCGAAACCGGTAATCAACTCTTCATCATTAAAGGCTACATAAAAATTTTGTTCTTGTATTCTTCTTAAGAGGCTTTCAGTTCTGTCTGCGGTTGACGCCCATACATTGACTTGTATTTTACTATAATCCTTTGAGTTAACAGCAAGAATTGTATTGAAATAAAGCGCTTTTAATTGCTCCATATCAGCTATTACAGCCCGGCGCAGTTGCATAAAAGAAGATTAGTATTAGTCGTGAGTAATTTTATACGGCAGTGTGCAGGATGTACTTCTCTTTGAATGACTCTTCCTTAAATATTTCTTCAATTGCGATTACCCCTGGACGAAGCCCGCTATCGGAGATTTCCTGGGCGAGATCGCCGCCTTTTAAACAGATGAGCCCGTTGCGCAGTTCCTGCTCTTTTCCTTTTTTTAGTAAAGGTTTGCTCCACCTCCAGAGATCTTTTAAAGGAGCTACAGCTCGCGAAACAGCAAAATCAAATTTGCGGTTCTTTATTTCTTCTGCACGGGTGTGCTGCGTGGTAATATTCTTAATGCCTGCGGCGGCAGCAATTTCTTCTACCACTTTTAACTTTTTACCGATGCTGTCTACCAGGTGAAACTGAGCCTCAGGGAAATAAATAGCCAGTGGAACTCCCGGGAAACCGCCGCCGGTGCCGATATCGATAATTTGCGTGCCTGCTGCAAATTCTATTACGGCCGCAATGGCGAGTGAGTGAAGAATATGCTTTTCGTAAAGGCTGTCAATATCTTTTCTTGATATAACGTTTATCTTACTGTTCCAGTCGCGGTATAACTCACCGAGATCTGCAAATTGCTGAAGTTGTTGCGCTGAAAAATCAGAAAAGTATTTGAGTATTACGTCCATTGCTAATAATATGGCTGTGAAAATACCTGCAAGTTTACGGGTTTAAAAGTTCACAAATTGTGCGGAGTAATTTACAGCGTAAGGCGTGCACTGAAAAAGAGCAGTTACAATTACCGAATATGGGGACCCTGGTACAAGTGTGCGACGCAACAGGCGATGAGCAAAGCGCTAAAGCCGGCTACCAAAAGCTATTGCTTCCATTTAAGAATTGTTAATGAACCATTGCTTATTTCTTTTGCCTTTGCATAATACATATGCTTTGGATTGGCAATGATTTTGTCGAGCATTGCCTGGGCCTGATCAATGTTTCCGGCCTTTATATACGCAAGTGCAAGGTAATAGTCTGATTCGTCGGCGAATTGTTTTGACTCGCTGCCGTTATTGACCTTCTGCAAAGATTGTAATGCGTTTATTGCCTCTGTTGCATTGCCGGTTTGCAGGTAGGAAAGGCCGAGTATAAAATAATTTTTTTGCGAAAGTGCCTGTTTTGTTTCTGTGAGCCTGATTACCGCGGTAAAATTGCCGGCATTGAATAAAGAGTCAAGGTTGTCGAGCGAACCTTCACCCCTTAAAACAGGCAATTGATAACTCATGAAATTATCGGCGTATACGGCGTCGTTGGTTGTTGTGCTGAACTCGTAGAGCACAAAACCACTGATGATGACGATAAACATTGCTGCGATGGAAACAACCATTTTCAACTTGCTCCCAAACGATGCTTTTATAACTTTTGCAGTCTCTGTTGATGCCTGCTGCGTGCTTATCAATGGGTAAAACTGTTGGTGAAGTGACTGCACTCTTTGTTGAATGCCTTTTAGCCTTACAGCATTTCTTGCGGCAACCAGGTTTTCGTAACGGTCTTTTACCGCGTCGTTATTTTGCAGCAACAATTCCGCAGCAGCTTTTTCATTACCGGTAAGCTCCCCATCTAGAAGTTTGATGAGCTGTTCTATCGTTGAGTCTTGTGTAAAATTATCCTGCATATCTAAGTGCGTTTTTGAATTGTGTTTTAAGATCCTGGTTGTCGTTGATCATTTGTTCCAGGCTTTTCATGCATTTATATTTTTTATTACGCAACACTTGTTCGTTTTCATACTCAGGCATTTTTTCAGCGATCTCTTTCATGGAAAGGTCTTCGTAATAAACAAAAAGCAACAACTGTTTACATTTTTCGCCAAGCTTTTCAAACAGGTCAAGGATACTTTTTTGATATTCCCTTTTGACCATATCCTGTACCATTGCCTGCTCTTCAGTATCTTTTCCTTTTTCAAAAACCCTGTTGCGGTTGTCTGCGTTATTTCTTTTCCGCATTTCCGATAGCCAGAGATTGCGGATAATGCTATAGAGAAAAGATTTCACGCTCGATTCGCCCCTGAATTTGTTCTGCTGAACAATATCGATAAACGTTACCAGTGTTTCCTGTATAAGATCTGCGGCGTCGTTCCTTGATCCATTATTGTTAAGCACATAATTTTCCAGGCTGCCGTAATAATTTTTGTAAATGAACCTTATCGCCCCGTCTGTTTCCCTGTCTGATTTAAGGGCAGCTATGATTTCCTGATCGGAATAATCCCTTATAACCTGCATATCAATCTGTTTATTTGTTGCTTCGGGTTATTCTTTTGTAACCGGTAGTTAAGAAAAACCGAAAAGAATGTTTCCTTAATCAATTATTTAATAAAAAGGCCCGCAAAAAGCTAAAGGTATTTCAATTTTATATCAATCAATTTCTTACAAATCTGGATTTACAAGATTTTTTTATGTTGAAAAATCTTTCCCTGGCAAGGTAAAAACTGCGCTTTATTTATCTATTTTTGCTCTCACACTCACGCTAACCACATCCCGCAGACCGCCCATCTGAATTGATTTAAAGCTGTAGCCAGGACAGGATAACTAACAAAAAAGGAGGACTTGATATGTATTCATATGCATTACTGGAGCCGGAGTGCTTTTATATTATTGAAGAAAAAGAAAATGACACGTTGACCCTGATACAGGTGAAAGCGGAAACTGACAGTTGTATGTTCGTTTTGAAATACAAAGACCAGACGTTAAGCGAATGGAAAAGAAAAACTGATGCTATTCACGATATAATTGAGCTTGTTAGCGACGATGCAGTAAAAAGCTGGAGCAAGGCTTATTATAATAGCGAAGACGCTTTCTACAGCGGAGATGAGGAGTAAAAGAAAAAAATTAGCAGATTTAGTAAAAAAATTTGGCAGAAAAAACTGCACTCCTATCTTTGCACTCCCGAATAAAAAAGGGAGTTTAGCTCAGCTGGTTTAGAGCATCCTGATTTACATTCGGGAGGGTCGTTAAGGTTGAGATAATAATTTTGGGAGTTTAGCTCAGCTGGTTTAGAGCATCTGCCTTACAAGCAGAGGGTCGGCGGTTCGATCCCGTCAACTCCCACAAGCCCCCGCACCAAG
>DLKC01000036.1 GCA_002478885.1 Chitinophagaceae bacterium UBA7600 | reverse complement strand
ATGAAAATGGCAAAAATAAACGCTAGGCACACTTATAATAAATGTATTAATGGGCTTAGTGAGTATGGTTATATTAAATATATTCCCGCTGCAGACGCCTACTCCCATAGTAGCGTTTATCTTAATCTGGTATAGTAAGAACTGGCACGTTGTTGTTAGGAAAGAAATTATTGGCGAATAGAAAATGTAGTGTATGGAAAATAATTCTTCAGTACCGATTTTATTTCCTTTTGATCCAAATGAATTTTGGGAGCAGATGCGCCAGATTATAAGGGAAGAAGTATCTAAATCACAAAAAGAGTCTACGCCTATTCTCAATAATATGTCTGTTCCCGGATTAACCGAAAAACCATTGTATAAAATTCAGGAAATCTGCTCTTTATTTAAGGTGTCTAAACCCACTATCTACGACTGGGTAAAACACGGCAAGCTTCGAAGAATAAAAATAAGATCAAGAGTATTTTTTTTAGGAAGCGATATCCGACAATTAATGCAGATATAGATTAAAAACTTCAGAATAGAGAAAAACCAGTATCCTTTTAATATAACCTGGCAGTTATGTTGTTTAAGTTCTTTGAAAAATGGGAAAATCGTACTTTTATAGGGTCAACGGGTAATGTAGAATAAAGTCAGGTAAAACAAGATAAGATATTAGACCATATTGCTTTTTTATAGAATAAAAAATAGAATAAAAAAGCAAAAACCCGCGACCAGCGCGGGTTTCATCGAAATTAATGCGGACCGGACGGGACTCGAACCCGCGACCTCCGCCGTGACAGGGCGGCATTCTAACCAACTGAACTACCGATCCATTCCCTTACTGTTGTATCACTACTTCCGTTTTCGGGACGGCAAAGATAAGGGGAAACATATTTTTCAAACAAATCTTTTCTACCTAAATTTTGAAACATTAATTTTACCGCCCAGCATTATAATTTAGCATATGCCTCAATACCCGAACAGACAATTTCTCGACTTCGAACAACCCATCAGGGAACTGTACGAACAGATCGAAGAAAATAAACGACTCGCTGAAAAAAATTCAAAAGTGGATTACAAATCCATCATTCAGCAACTCGAAGATGCTATCATTGAAAAAAGAAAAGAGATTACCGAACGCCTCACTCCCTGGCAAAGGGTTCAGCTGAGCCGCCATCCCGACAGGCCTTATACATTAAAGTATATCGATAAAATGTCAACCAACTTTGTTGAACTGCATGGCGACCGCAATGTAAAAGACGACAAAGCAATGGTTGGCGGTTTTGCAAGCCTCGACGGCCAGACTGTTATGTTCATCGGGCAGCAAAAGGGCATCAACACAAAGGCCCGGCAAATGCGCAATTTCGGTATGGCCAATCCCGAAGGTTACAGGAAGGCCCTGCGCCTGATGAAACTCGCCGAAAAATTCGGCAAGCCTGTTGTTACTTTAATCGATACACCGGGCGCATACCCCGGCCTCGAAGCAGAGGAACGCGGACAGGGCGAAGCCATCGCAAAGAATATTTATGAAATGGTGCGGCTAAAGGTGCCGATCATTTGCTGCATCATCGGCGAAGGCGCCAGTGGTGGCGCGCTTGGCATTGGTGTAGGCGACAAAATCTTAATGATGGAGAATACCTGGTACACGGTAATCTCACCGGAAAGCTGTAGCTCTATCCTTTGGCGCAGCTGGGATAAAAAGGAAGTGGCAGCGGAGCAGCTGCGGCTTACGGCAAAAGATATGAAGGGCTTTGGACTTATCGACGAGATTGTACCGGAACCAATCGGTGGTGCGCATTGGGATTACAGCGAAGCGGCGTCTATTCTTAAATCTCATATTCTCAGATCACTCGAAGAACTGAAACAAATTCCTGCGGAACAGCGCATGAATTACCGCATCGACAAATTTTCAAAAATGGGTTTCTGGAACGAAGAGCCGGAAGCTGTCGGGCAAACAGAGAAAGCCTGATTTTTTGAACCCGGCACTGGGCTGCCATGCCCTTGTCCCGCAAGGAACATCCGGGATCGTACACCAGTACTGCTGAATGAGCAGTCGGCAGCGCGGTGTAGACTTAAATATGCGTTCGGTCATAGTTCAGCATGCAGATCGGGTTCGGAACGATGAAGTGATTGCGACGCAATCCCGTATGTACGGGAATGCCACAACGAACAAAAGCTGGTATCTCAAAATAGGCACGACAGGAATTAAATAATAACCGACAATAAAAAGTAAAGTAAAAAGATGTCTCTCCGTAATCAGTTAAAAGGAACAGGCGTTGCCTTGGTAACCCCTTTTCATTCGAATGAATCAATCGATTTTGCAGCGTTGGGTAACCTCATCGATTTTGTAATTGCAGGTGGCGTTGAGTATGTCGTAACCCTTGGCACTACAGGGGAAACGCCTACGCTCGATAAACAGGAAAAGCTAAGCATTGTTAACTATACTTTTGAAAAGGTAAACGGCCGGGTGCCCGTTGTGGTAGGCATTGGTGGTAACAACACCCGGGCTGTTATTAATGACCTGGAGCAATTTCCGCTCGATAAAGCAGCAGCCGTTTTAAGCGCTGCACCTTATTACAGCAAACCATCGCAGGAAGGGCTTTTTCAACATTATAAAATGCTGGCTGCCGCATCGCCAAAGCCCATCATACTGTACAACGTTCCGGGGCGCACAGGCAGAAACATGGAAGCTGCTACCAGTATAAGGCTTGCTAAAGAAGTGGCGAATATCGGCGGCATAAAAGAAGCGGGGAACAGTGTGCCCCAAACCATGCAGCTGCTGCGCGACAGGCCGGCAGATTTTCTCGTGGTAAGCGGCGATGACGATCTCGTGCTGCCCGAACTCGCCGCAGGCATTGATGGAGTGATCAGTGTTGCAGCCAATTGCTTTCCAAAAGAATTTTCCAACATGGTCCGCGCAGGCCTAAGCGGCGATTTTGATACCGCCCGCAAGCTGAACACTCCTTTAATAGAAGCCTACAACTTGTTGTTCGCCGAAAACAACCCAGCCGGTGTTAAAGCATTTTTAACCGAACTCGGCGTTATAGAAAATCATCTTCGCCTGCCGCTTGTTCCGTTAAGCGACACGGTGTACAATAAAATAAAGGCATATTTAAAGAAATAATTTTACGCGTTTAACAGAACCTGCTGATGTCTTCAGCAGGTTTTTTTATGCTCCTTTGAAAAAAAGTTAATTATCAAAGAGCCATGCATGGCTCTGGCTAAGTTTTGTATTTTCACCGCATGAAGCGGTTATTATTTGTTGCAGTCCTTTCTTTTATAAGTGTATGGGTGAACGCACAGTTTACCGTAAGGCTCATCGTTACGGAAGCCGCCACAAGAAAAGGAGATGACTATTATCTTGCCGGCGATTTTAATAAATGGAACCCCGGTGATTACAATTTTAAATTAAAACCTTTCGGCGCGGTAAGGCGCATCTACGTTTTTAAAAATATACCCGCCGGCAAGCTTGCTTTTAAATTCACCCGAGGCAGCTGGGATCGCGTGGAATCAACGGCAAAAGGAGAAGACCTGGAAAACCATGAAGTGGAAATAACCGGCGATACCACATTCAGTTATGCCATTGCCGGTTGGAAAGATGATTATCCCGACAAGCCAAAACCCAATACAGCAACGGCCCAGGTGAAAATCATAGACACCGCTTTCTTCGTGCCGCAGTTAAACCGTTATCGCCGCATCTGGATTTACCTGCCAAAAACTTATCCATTAACCAAAGGCAAATACTATCCTGTACTGTACATGCACGACGGGCAGAATCTCTTTAATGAACAAACTGCTTTTGCCGGTGAGTGGGGTATAGACGAATGCCTTGATTCGCTCCAGCAACAACTAAAAAAAGATTGCATCGTTGTTGGTATCGACAACGACGGGCAGCATCGCATGACAGAATACAATCCCTACGATAACGATAAGTTTGGCAAAGCAGAAGGCGATAAGTACGCAGACTTTGTCGCTAAAATTTTAAAGCCTTATATCGATAAGAATTATCGCACCATGAAAGACCCGCAACATACATTTATTGCCGGCAGCAGTATGGGTGGGCTTATCTCTTTATACACCCTGATGAAATACCCGGACGTCTTTGGCAGTGCAGGCGTTTTTTCACCGGCATTCTGGGTTGGTCCGCGCATATTCGAAACGGCGCAACAGATGAAATGGAAAGGCGTTCACAGGGTATTTCTGTATGCAGGTCAGAAGGAAGGCGACGAGATGGTGCCCGATACAAAGCGTATGGCCGACATTCTTGCCGACAGTAAAGCCATTGATGAACAGGATATTGTTTTTCCCCTCGGGCAACACAATGAAACCTACTGGCGAAAAGTATTCCCCGCCTTTTATACCTGGCTGATGCAACCGGTTGCGCAATAGTATTTTGCCGATCATAGCGTTTGTGCCCGTATTTTGGTTCTTATAACTTTAATAGCTTGTCATGATAAAAGAAAAAATTCTGGTGATCGGTGCATCCGGTCAGATAGGAGTGGAGTTAACCCTTGCACTCAGGAAAATTTACGGAAACGCCAATGTGGTGGCCAGTGACCTCAGGGAAGAAAATGATTTGCTGAAAGGAAGCGGCCCTTATGTTTCCCTCGACGTAATGAACAAGGAAATGCTGCACGTGCAGGTGATAAGACAAAATATAACGCAGATTTACCTGCTTGCAGCCATCCTGTCCGCAACAGGGGAGAAGAACCCCAACCTTGCCTGGAACCTTAATATGCAAAGCTTGCTGAATGTGCTCGACATAGCCCGTGAAGAAAAGCTTACAAAAGTATATTGGCCCAGCAGCATCGCTGTTTTTGGCCCATCCTCACCAAAAAAGTTATGCCCGCAGCAAACCATTATTGAGCCGGCGACTGTTTATGGTATCAGTAAATATGCCGGCGAGTTTTGGTGCAATTATTTTCACCAGCGTTATGGGGTTGATGTAAGAAGCTTACGCTATCCCGGTTTGATTAGTTATAAATCTGCGCCGGGTGGTGGAACAACAGACTATGCGGTTGAAATATTTTATGAGGCTATGGAAGAAAAAAAATATGAATGCTTTCTTGGCGCCGGCACCTATCTGCCGATGATGTATATGCCTGACGCAATCCGTGCAACCATCGAGCTGATGGAAGCACCGCAAGACAGGATCTCAGTAAGGCATTCGTATAATTTATCGTCTATGAGCTTTTCACCCGCCGAGATCGCAACGGAAATAAAAAAACATATCCCGGAATTTGAGATCAGCTATAAGCCAGACTACCGTCAAACCATTGCAGACAGCTGGCCACAAAGTATCGATGATTCGGTGGCGAGAAATGACTGGGGCTGGAAACATGAATATGATCTCCCTAAAATGTGCGGCGATATGCTAAAGAATCTTGAAATACAAAAATGAATAAACACAACCATCGCGTCAACAGGATAACAACGGGCATCACCATATTTTTATTGGTGGCTGTAACTTCATTCGCTCAGGACGATGAGATTCCAACCTATCATACAAAGCGCGACGGCTTCGCTAAAATAATGGAACCCGACATACGAAAAGATCTTGCTTCGTTTACACTCGGTGGCCTGGATGAAGCAGTGGGCAAACAGCCGCTCCAGCCGGTTCCTATAACGGAGTACGGCGCAAATTATACGTTATTCTCACAAGGCAATATGCAAATACGAATTACTGCGGCCCCCTTTGAAAAAGCAAAACATAAACTGGCCTTGTACGATGAAGACAAGTATGTGATCAAGATAGACAACAGGCCGTATTGGGGCGTGGATGGTAAGGTGCCGGTAAAACAAATCCAATCTGTCGTAGCCATTTTTGGCCGGGATACGGTTGCGCTTCCCGCCCCTGCCTACAACGATCTTTTTGAACCGCGTTTTTGTAGTGATGCCGACGGCAAAATACAGTGCAATTGCGCCGTGTATCTGTCACCCGACCAAAAAAGGGTATATATCTATATGCTTAACAGCGATGGTAAGAATGGCTACGAAGTAACCTGGGTATTGCAGGATAAAAAATACCTGCGGCGGGTGATCGATTATGGGTTTTAATTTTTTGTATACCGGCTTCTGTTCTTCGTGGCATTCCCGTACATACGGGATTGCGTCGCAATCACTTCATCGTCCCTGCCGTTTTCCGGCAAAGTCAGTGCCTTTGAACCATCACCTTTTCCTGGTTGCCTGTTGTTCTTAATGTACAAGTGTGTGATCCCGAATCGTTCCTCCCGGGACACGACGCAACGAAAGCATAGTTGCTATACGGAAGCCGGGTTCAAGGTTCAAAAAATGCTGCTTAGAGATCTGCGATATCTGCAACGGTTCTTTGCTCCAGGATGGCAAGGTTCGCGTCACGCACTTCGATCATTACGCGGTTGAGGCCGCAGTTCTTTTCATCGCAGTTTTTACATTTCTCATAGAAATGAAGGCTTACACAAGGCAGCAGCGCGATGGGGCCGTCGACAAGGCGTAGCACATCGGCCAGTAAAATTTTATGCGGATCTTTTGCAAGATAATAGCCGCCGCCCTTGCCTTTTTTACTGCCAAGAATATTTGCCTTTTTTAGTTCAAGCAAAATATTTTCGAGAAACTTGAGTGGTATCTTTTTTTTGCGGGAGATATCTGCAATAAGCACAGGCCCTTTTTCGTATTCATGTGACAGTTGCATCAATGCCTTAAATGCGTATTGCGTTTTTTTCGAAAGCATGCGAAAATTATTGACCGACAAAATAAGCCAATTGTACAATCAAATCTATTAATTTCATTTTAAAATCAAGCTTATGAAACTTTTAGGAAGAGCTGCAGTTTTAGTGCTCATACTAACCTTGTGTGCACAGGCAAAATCAAGCGCGCAACAGGTGTTTTTTATTTTTGGCCACGGTGTTTGGGCAAATCCCAGCGATAAGAATTTTAAAGACACCCATAAAACAGGATTAGGCGTAGAAGGCGGTGGCGCTATTGGCTGGAACAAAACATTTATTGTTGGCACAGTTGGTTATTCGTCGTTTGGCGCAGATGGATCGAATACAAACGGCAGCCTGAGTTATGTGCCCTTAAAGGCCGGTTTAAGGCAATACATTTTTTCGAAGTTGATTTACATACATGGTGATCTTGGTATTGCTACGGTAAAAGATGATGCCGGCTCCAGGAGCCCGTTCAGCGGAGATTTTGGCGCAGGCGTAAAACTTGGTATGTTTGAAGCGCAACTGGATTATGACGGCTTCTCAAGAAACGACCCTTCCGGTTATGCATCGTGGATTGGTATTAAAGCCGGTATTAATATCGGTCTTTAGTTCACTGCAATAAGTCTATATTGATAAGCATAATTAACGAGCCCGGTTACCAGGCTCGTTTTTTATTGGTCACTAATGTCTGCGGTTAAAAACGGCAAACTTAAACTAAGCCCTATGTGAGCGCCTATGTATCTATGTGCCTATGTGGTTCAATATTTCATTAAAGAAGCTAACCGTGAGCAATCTTTACTCTATGTGAAATCCT
>DLKC01000077.1 GCA_002478885.1 Chitinophagaceae bacterium UBA7600 | reverse complement strand
CAGCTTTTTTAGGAGCAGCTTTCTTTGCAGCAGCTTTTTTAGGAGCGGCTTTCTTTGCAGCAGCTTTTTTAGGAGCAGCTTTCTTTGCAGCTTTTTTTGCAGTTGCCATGTTCTTTTAATTTAATGGTTAGTAAATAATACAGTAAAGTAAAATAACTTTAAGATAACTGCCAAAAAAAATTAAGCTCATGCAATTTCGGCAGGAAGGATAGAGACAATTGTTCTATCATTTCTTCCTTTCTTGAACTCTACTAAGCCATCTGATAATGCAAACAAAGTAAAATCTTTACCTGTCCCAACATTTTTGCCAGGATGATAAACTGTTCCTCTCTGGCGTAAAATAATGTTTCCGGCAATCGCAGGCTGTCCACCAAAAATTTTTACACCAAGACGTTTGCTGTTCGAATCGCGTCCATTCTTTACACTGCCTTCCCCTTTTTTATGTGCCATAATATTTTGTGTTTAGAAATTGTTCTATTAATAAATTGAAAACTAGGCGATGCTCTCAATTTTGATTTTTGTAAATTGTGTTCTGTGCCCGGTTTTCTTGCGAAAGCCTTTTCTTCTTTTCATTTTGAACGCGATAACCTTATCGCCTTTTACAAGGTCTGATACAATCTCTGCATTCACTACTGCTTTTACATCGGCACCAACTGTAAGCTTGCCATCATTGTCTACAAGCAAAACTTCGGTGAATGTAACTTTGTCTCCGCTATTTCCCTGCAGGTGAGGTACATACAGGCTTTGACCTTCCTGTACTCTGAATTGCTGGCCTGCTACTTTAACAACTGCAAACATAATTTCTGAAATTAGGACGGCAAAAGTAGGAGATTTTAATTGAAAATTGCAATTGTTACAAAAAAACTTTTTGAAAACGGGAAAAGGTTTAATTATGCATTTAGCAAAATAATAGTGTTTACTTCGCCGCTTCAAATAATGTATCTGTAATTTTGATGGCTTGTTTATATCCGAAAAATGAATCTGAAATCTTTATTAGCCCGTCCTTTTGCGAATTATATACAGAACAAAATATCCAAAGGAATGGAAACTGCTGTGGAAGACCAGCAGAACATTTTTAAGGGACTGGTGAAGGCTGCCAGAAACACCGAGTTTGGCAGCGATCATGGATTTAACTCAATTCAGAGTTATGCCGATTTTGTGAAACAAGTTCCTGTAAGGGACTATGAACAAATAAAGCCGTATATAGAAAAAATCAAAGAAGGCCGACATAATATTTTATGGAAAGGCAAGCCAATTTATTTTGCCAAAACCAGCGGCACCACCAGTGGAATAAAGTATATTCCTATCACCAAGGACTCTATTCCCAATCATATTAATACCGCACGGGACGCACTATTATGTTATATAGCTCAATCAGGTAATTCTGAATTTACAAAGGGGAAAATGATCTTTCTTAGTGGTTCGCCTGAACTCGACCGTGTTGGTGGCGTGCCTACCGGACGCTTGAGCGGCATTGTGAACCACCATGTTCCAAGATATTTGCGGCGCAATCAATTGCCCGACTACGAAACCAATTGTATTGAAGACTGGGAGAACAAATTGGAAAACATCGTTAAAGAAACCATCAGCCAGAATATGACGCTCATAAGTGGTATACCACCATGGATGCAAATGTATTTTGACAGGCTGATTGAAAAGTCCGGAAAAAAGGTAGGCGATTTGTTTCCTCAGTTCAGCGTAATGGTACAGGGCGGCGTAAATTTTGAACCATATAAACGAAAACTCTATGAAAGCATCGGCCGCCAGGTCGATTGCATAGAAACTTATCCGGCAAGCGAAGGTTTTATCGCCTTCCAGGACAATTATCGTGAAAGCGGCCTTTTGCTCAACACCAATTCTGGGATATTTTTTGAGTTTGTACCAGCCGCTGAAGCATTCAACGAAAGCCCTACCCGTCTTAGCCTGGCCGATGTAAAAGTGGGAGAAAATTATGCTGTTATCATTAACAGCAATGCAGGAATGTGGGCCTATAGTATAGGCGACACAATAAAATTCATTTCTTTAAATCCCTATAAGATTATTGTAAGCGGAAGAATCAAGCACTACATTTCTGCGTTTGGTGAGCACGTAATCGGGGAAGAGGTAGAATATGCCTTAATGAAGGCGGCTAATGAGAATGGAGTAAAAATAATTGAATTTACTGTTGCTCCAATGGTTGAGCAGGGAAAAGGGAAAAGTTATCATGAGTGGTTTATAGAATTCGAACATGCACCGGAAGACATGGACGCTTTCATTCAAAAAGTTGATGATAACCTTCGGGGGAAAAATGTATATTATGATGACCTGATTGCAGGCAATATACTTGAGCGGCTAAAAATAAATAACATGCGCAAAAACAGCTTTATAGACTATATGAAGTCCATTGGAAAACTTGGTGGGCAAAATAAGTTGCCAAGGCTTAGTAACGACCGCAAGATTGCAGATGAACTCAGGAACTACATAAAATAATCATGTAGCCAGCAACAAATCCCTACTCATCACCTGTTGCGTCGCACACTTATACAAAGTATCAAAAATTCAGCTTAAATATATATAATTGCCACCGTTATCTCCGGAAAAAATAAAAGCTTCCAATTATTGGAAGCTTTTATTTTTTAAATATGATCAAGACTATGGTAACTCACTACTCAACCACAACTTTCAGTGATTCGTTCGTAGTGCCATTAGAAATTCTAACGATACAAGTGCCTTTAACAGCGCCAGGTACAGCAATTGAAACTTTACCAGAACCACCAGGATGGTTATAAACCTGAGATGCTACTTTGCGGCCATCTACAGAATAAAGTTCGATATTGTATTTGCCTGCGGTATTGTTATTTATATTGAGGTTAATAACACTTCTTGCAGGATTGCCAAGAAGGGTTATTCCTGAAATACCGTCTTTACGCATAATGATTACAGGGCTGTAACTCACAGCGCCATCATTGTCGGTCAGTTTGATCTGGTAATAAGTAGTAGCATCTGAAACGTTGTTGTCCAGGTAGCTGTAATGTGCGCCGTTAGAAACATTCTGTGTAGCAATTGTTCCGATTGACTTCCATGCAGCGCCGTCACCACTTTTCTGAACATCGAATTGCTTGGTATTAATTTCAGTTGTAGTGTTCCAATTCAGCTGTACATTTTTACCTGCAAAAGATCCGGTGAAATTTCCAAATACAACAGGTAATGTTTCATTGTATACCAAAGGCTTGGTTGATGATGTGTAAGGATTCCAGCCAGAAGCAAAATCTGTCATTGGGTCTCCAATCGCCTCATCTGACCTATAACCAGTACCGCTGATATAAGTGGCCATAAATCTGAAAGCTACTGATTGGCCAAGGTCAATACCGATGTCTTTTAACTTAACCTGCATTGCATAGTTTGCTGCAGATCTTGAGTCGTTATTTGTATAAGAGGGGCGGCTCTTTACAAGAAATGGACTGTTTTCTGCCATTCTAACAACAACTGCGGTTCCTTTAACGCCATCTCCAGGAAGAAAAGCAATAGCATAAGCCGGTCTGAAAGTGCTTTCGAACGTTAAGACTGATCTGTTGGTGCCACCGTCAAAACCAGAAATTGCCTTTGTAAGCTCATCGGTCGCATCGGTGAAGTTTGCAGTACTTTTAAAGCCGCTACCAGATGACATAACATAAATAACCAGAACATCATTCAGATTATTAGTGCCTTTGTTTAAGGTAACATTCAGGTAAGTAGCGTCATTCGAAAGATCAAGGCTGCCCGTGCCAACCGGTCCGCCGAAACCTGTTTTACCGTTGCCCGGGTAGTTAATCTGGGCAAAAGCAGAAACGGTTAGAAAAGCAGCAAGAATAAGTGTGTAGGTTTTTTTCATAAAAGGATGTTTTGTTTAAAAAAATTTTGATTGTGAAGTTTTAAATTTCGGATAAAGATAAAGGGTAATTAATTAATATTAAAAGGAAAAATATCTATATTTTGTTTGAAGTACTTTTTTGCCCTAAAATGGCCGAGTAATTCATGTAAATCTTTGCGCCATTTGAATGAGCGTGCAGCAAATGCAGCTATGTCCCTGCTGTTTCGTATAAAATATTGTCACCGCCATTTGTTGCTTTTTGCTAAGTCAACACATAATGTTTTGCCGCCGAACTGATTACCGGATGTTTCACATTTTTTTCCGGTTCTCCAATCACCCGCAGTTTCACTTCCTTACCTTTGCCGCGTCTTTAAATTTACCGACAATTGTTCATAAAGATGTTGCAGTTGAAGAGTGCGAAGCAACCAGGCTTTATTTATATACCATTGCCGGGGTTACAAAAGAACTTATCCCTTTTGCGACAATCTGAATGAATAAAGAAAAATTTAATCATGGAAGTAACCGTTAAAATCGCTGAAGAACTTCGGTTGACCGCTGAAGAATTTGAATTAATAAAACAGAAGTTGGGGCGCACACCCAATTTTACAGAACTCTGCGCATTCAGTGGCATGTGGAGTGAACACTGCAGCTACAAAAATTCAATTAAATGGCTAAAAACATTGCCAAGGGATGGGGGCCGCATGCTCGTTGCCGCAGGGGAGGAAAATGCCGGCCTTATGGATATGGGCAACGGCTTTGGGGTAGTATTTAAAATTGAAAGCCATAATCATCCTTCAGCAATCGAGCCTTTCCAAGGCGCAGCCACCGGAGTTGGCGGTATTCAACGTGATATATTTACTATGGGTGCAAGACCGATTGCTTCTTTGAACAGTTTACGTTTTGGAAATATTAACGATGCCAAAACCAAACGCTTGTTAAGCGGTGTGGTTAAAGGAATTGGACACTACGGCAATTGTTTTGGGGTGCCAACAGTTGGCGGTGAAATTTATTTTGAAGAGTGCTACCATACAAACCCGTTGGTTAACGCGATGAGCGTGGGAATTGTAAAAGTGGGAAAGACGATAAGCGCAACTGCGGAAGGTTTGGGTAACCCTGTGTTCTTTGTTGGAAGTGCGACCGGTAAAGATGGCATAGGCGGCGCTTCGTTTGCTTCAGCAAATATCACCGAAGACAGCGCTGAAGACCTGCCTGCAGTGCAGGTAGGTGACCCATTCCAGGAAAAAAAATTACTGGAAGCCTGTCTTGAAGTTATTGACACCGGAGCTGTTGTAGGTATGCAGGATATGGGGGCTGCCGGCATTATTTGTTCCACTGCCGAAATGAGTGCAAAAGGCGGGGTTGGAATGCATATCGACCTCGACAAAGTACCTACCCGCCAGAAAAACATGAAGGCATGGGAACTGTTGCTTAGTGAAAGCCAGGAAAGGATGCTCATTGTGGTGGAGAAAGGTAAAGAGGGTGCTGTGCTTAAAGTGTTTGAAAAATGGGATCTGCCATGCAGCGAAATCGGTCATGTGACCGGCGACGGCTTATTGAAGTTTTACATGCACGGTAATCTGGAGGCTGAAATACCTGCCTATGAACTGGTACTTGGCGGCGGCGCCCCCCAATATACAAGAGACTATAAAGAACCAGCTTATTTACAAAAGGTGGCTGCATTTGATACAAACAGCATTAAGGATGTAACCGATCTCGAAGCGACTGCAGAGCAGATTATACAGATACCAAATATTGCCAATAAACGTTGGGTTACCGTTCAGTACGATAGCACTGTAGGCGCGGCTAATGCCGGCACCAATGCACCGAGCGACGCTGCTGTGGTGTTGGCAAAAGGTACAGGAAAGGCACTGGCAATGACGACCGATTGTAACGGCCGCTACGTGTTTGCTGATCCTTATAAAGGTGCGATGATTGCGGTTGCCGAAGCAGCACGCAACATTGTTTGCAGCGGCGGCGATCCTATAGGAGTTACCAATTGCCTCAATTTCGGTAACCCGTATAACCCCGAAGTGTATTACCAGTTTGTAAAAGCAGTTACCGGCATGGGTGATGCCTGCCGTAAATTCAATACACCTGTAACGGGGGGTAACGTGAGTTTTTATAACCAGCATCCTGAAGGCGCTGTGTATCCTACGCCGACCATTGGCATGGTTGGTATAATTGATGACATGCAATACCGCATGACACTCGATTTTAAAAATGAAGGAGATGCCATTATACTAATAGGTGAGCAGCAAAACGATATTGCTTCAAGCGAATATTTGCACAAGCTCCGTGGTGTTGAGTTTTCTCCGGCCCCACATTTTGATATCGATGAAGAATTTGCCGTTCAAAAATTTGTTTCGTCACTTATACATTCAAAACTCATCAGCAGCGCACACGATATTAGCGAGGGTGGCCTTGCGGTAACATTGCTCGAGAAAGGTTTTAACCGTGAACTGGGTTTTGATGTTGCAGCAAATACCGATTTGCGTAAAGATGCTTTCTGGTTTGGTGAGGCGCAAAGCCGGGTGGTAGTTAGCTGTAACCAGGAGCAGGTGGAACAAATAAGACAAAGGGCCGCTTCAGCGAATATTCCGGTAACCATACTCGGCACTGTCACCGGCGGTTACATAAAAGTAAATGGCGAAAGCTGGAACAACACCCTTTCCTGGAAAGAAAAATACAACACAGCCATTGAAAATATTTTGAATGCATAGCAACGTACTGTATTGGCCGGCCTCAGAACATACATGAGGCTTTGTTGTGTCACTCACTTGTACACATTATTCTTTGCTCAGCAAAGAAACGGCAGCACAAGAGTGCGACGCAAGCAATGACGATAAAAGCGATGAAGCTCAACTCAAAAAAATAATCATCACGTGGCCGAAAATATTTCAGAAAATATGAATCAGGGCAGTAATGACTACATTATTGTAACAGGTGCCGCTGGCTTTATTGGCAGTTGCATGGTTCAGTTTTTGAATGCGCAGGACCTGCGAAATATTATTCTGGTTGATGACTTTGGCGAAGAATCTAAACGCCGAAACTGGGAACAAAAAGGTTTTGCTCATATTGTGGAGCGCTATAATTTGTTTGATTGGCTTCATTTGCATAACCCGGAAATCAGGTTTGTTTTTCACCTCGGTGCGCGAACCGATACTACTGAATTCAACTATGCTATTCATGAAGAGCTGAATGTTGAATATTCGCAGGATATATGGAATTATTGCACTTTTAAAAACGTGCCACTTGTGTATGCTTCGTCTGCAGCAACTTATGGCGCAGGTGAGTTGGGATATGACGACGATCACGAAGTAGTGGAAAAACTTCAGCCACTAAATCCATATGGTGTCAGCAAGAATGAATTTGATAAATGGGCTTTGTCGCAGCAGAACCATCCGCCATTTTGGGCCGGGCTAAAATTTTTTAATGTGTATGGCCCGAATGAATATCATAAAGGGCGAATGGCAAGTGTAATTTTTCACTCATTCAACCAAATCAGAAAAGATGGCGTTGTAAAACTATTCAAAAGCCATCGCCCGGATTTTAAAGACGGTGAGCAGTTACGCGACTTTGTTTATGTGAAAGATATCGTCAAAGTAATGGGATGGATTATGAGGACAATGCTGGATGGTGAATGGCAGGCTTCTTTAAATGGCCTATACAATCTTGGCACAGGAACTGCCAGAAGCTTTTACGATCTTGCGGCCGCAACATTCCACGGACTCGATCTTGAGCCCAATATTATTTTTATAGATATGCCGGAAGATATACGCGACAAGTATCAATATTTCACGCAGGCAAATATGGAAAAGTTAAGGCATGCCGGCTATAAGGATGCATTTTACAGTTTAGAGAATGGGGTAGACGATTATGTGCGCAATTACCTTGCAGCCGCAAAGATTTGGTAAATTTGAGGTGGCCAAAAGAAGAAATAACCAGAACAATCAGCATAATCAAGATATCATGACCAAAAAAATAGCCATCATCGGCGGCGGAAATTTGGGAACTGCCATTGCTGAAGGATTGATGAACAGTGGGTTTATTCATCCGGAACATATTATCATTACCAAGCGGAATATTTCAACGCTAAAGCACCTCGAAGTAAAGGGTGTTATGATAAGCAACAATAATGTTGAGGCAGTCGAATATGCAGACTGGATTATTGTTGCCGTAAAGCCTTTCCAGGTGAGAGAAATATTGATCAGTCTTAAGCCGCACCTAAATCCCCGGCGGCACGTGATCGTAAATGTAATGACGGGTGTTTGGATCAAAGATATACAGGATATTATCGGCAACGATTTCACGCTGTTTCGTGCAATGCCCAATACTGCCATTGCCATACAGGAAAGCATCACCTGCATTTGCAAATACAGTGCAAGCGAAGAGCAGGTAAGCTATGTGGCCGACATGTTTAACCAGCTTGGTAAAACAGTTTTTATTGAAGAAAAACTCATGGATGCGGCCACCGTGCTTGGCGCCTGCGGAACTGCATATGCTATGCGTTACATACGCGCCAATATCCAGGGTGGAATAGAAATCGGGTTTGATGCAGCAACAGCTTCTCTCATTGCCGCGCAAACCGTTAAAGGAGCCGCGGAGCTGTTGTTGCAAAAGCATACGCACCCCGAGCAAGAAATCGACAAGGTAACCACTCCTAAAGGTTGCACCATTGCCGGTCTCAACGAAATGGAGCACCAGGGCTTTAGTTCCTCTCTAATAAAAGGCGTGGTAACGAGCTACAAGAAGATCGTGAATGACATGTAATTATTGGCCCGACAAAAGAATAAGCATCGGCTTTTCTTGCGTCGCACTCTTCAGCGTTCTAAACAATAATCCGCAAGATTCACCGCTATATTTTATAAAAAAAGCCGCTTCTGAATGAAGCGACTTTTTTTATAAAATACTTTATTTCATTCGCTGCTTTATAAACGCAACAGCTTTCGAATGCGCATCATCAGCAGCTTCTTTATTATAGATTGGGTTACTGGGGTTTGCGAACGCATGTTCAGCGTCATATTCGTAGACAGTAGCTTTTTTGCCAACGTCTTTCATATTTTGCTCAAAATCGCCTACCACTTTTTCGTTTATCCATTGGTCTTTTTTGGCAAAGAAGCCGATTACATCGCAGTTAAGCATTTTTAAGCGGCTTTGATCTTTTTCCGGCATGCCATAATACATAACACAACCATCCACTTGTTTGCCACCTATAATAGCAGCCTGCAAACTCCATCCACCCCCAAAACACCAACCGATCGTAAACACTTTTGCGTTGCTGCCAACATAGTCAAATGCGCCTTTTATTATATTAACTGCCCTTTCGGTTTTCACGCTTTGCATGTATTTGCCGGCATCTTCCCGGGTGCTTGCAACTTGTTTGTCGTACAAGTCAAGTGCAATCACATTAATCCCTAGTTCGTTTGAAAGGCGTTCACTTTCCTGTTTTATATAGTCATTTAACCCCCACCATTCATGAATTACGAACAGGTATTCTGAGGTCGACTTATCTGCCTTTACTTCCCAGGCATGTGCGTCGGTCCCATCGGCCGTTTTATAAGCAATATCCTGTCCTTTAGGGCTGTCATAAATAAAAGGAAGCGGTTCCTGGTGCGACATAATGAATGTTTTTTCTGAGGCAAAGCTTGCAAACTTTTCTGTTGCTGATGGAAGGCAGCAAGTCATTTTTTCCTGCGCCATAGCAGTTAGTGTACCGAGACCTAAAACGATGGTTAAAAAACGTTTTTTCATGCTGAATATATTTTGATAAGATAGATATGAATAACACATTAAAGATAGAACTGTTGTGTTAATCGCAACTTTTCCACACTTGATGCCGCAAAATTTTTTTGAGCCGGAAAATTGAGTTAGGTTTGCACGACCTCTGAGAATATATTTTTCCTTTTAGGTCAGAACCGATTAAGCCAAATTTTACTGAAAAAAGACGCCAGGCAAATCATTCGTATTTGTGCTGTGTTGTTTATTCAGTTCAGTAAGGTTGTAAAGTACAAGAGTGCGACGCAACGGAAGCTTAATAGCAGCAGGCAGCCGAGTTTAAAAAAATTATTTATTAATCATTATAACACCTCATTCGGTGAATGAGGATAAAAGCATTTTTATGGCCAAGTATATTTTTGTTACCGGTGGGGTAACAAGCAGTTTGGGAAAGGGAATTATTGCCGCGAGCCTGGCAAAGCTGCTGCAATCGCGGGGTTTTAGTGTTACCATCCAAAAATTTGATCCGTATATAAATGTAGATCCTGGAACATTAAATCCGTATGAACACGGCGAATGCTATGTTACCGAAGATGGTGCGGAGACCGATCTTGATCTTGGTCATTACGAGAGATTCTTGAGCAGCTATACTTCCCAGGCGAACAATGTAACAACCGGCCGCATTTATCAGACGGTGATCAACCGCGAAAGGGCCGGCGATTTTTTGGGCAAAACAGTGCAGGTTGTTCCGCATATAACCGACGAAATAAAACGTCGCATGCTGCAACTCGGAAAAGAAGGGAAATATGATTTGGTAATAACCGAAATAGGGGGTACGGTGGGCGATATTGAAAGCCTTCCGTTTATTGAAGCAGTGCGCCAGATTCAATGGGAGCTGCCAGATGATGATGTGGTGGTTATTCACCTTACCCTTATTCCATACCTGCGCGCTGCAAAGGAATTAAAAACCAAACCTACACAACACAGTGTAAAAATGTTGAGCGAAACGGGCGTTCATCCTGATATTATTGTTGCCCGTACCGAAGAACCGCTTGGCAATGATATAAAGAGAAAGATCGCGTTGTTCTGTAACGTAAAACCAGAAGCTGTTATTGAAGCCATGGATGCGCCCACGATTTATGAAGTGCCGCTGGCGATGCTTCGGGAAAAACTGGATGTCATTACCATGCGCAAGCTTGGAATAAGTGTTTATCCGGAACCAAACCTGGAGAACTGGAAAGCATTCCTCGACAAGCTAAAATATCCAAAAAGTAAGGTCACTATCGGCCTTATTGGGAAATATGTAGAGCTGCAGGATGCCTACAAATCGATACTGGAAAGTTTTATACATGCAGGTGCAATGAACGAGGTGAAGGTGCAGGTAGTAAATGTGCACAGTGAATTTATTACCGAAGAAAATGTAGCTGAAAAACTGGATGGCCTCGATGGCTTGCTTGTGGCCCCAGGGTTTGGTGTTCGTGGTATTGAAGGAAAAATTTCTGCTGTAAAATATGCCAGAGAGAATGGCTTGCCTTTCTTTGGAATTTGCCTTGGTATGCAAATGGCCGTTATTGAATTTGCAAGAAACGTATTAGGATTGAAAGAAGCACATTCGACCGAAATGGACGTAAATACGCCTGAGCCAGTAATTGATATGATGGAAGAGCAAAAGAAAATTAAGATGATGGGCGGCACAATGCGGTTAGGCGCTTATCCGTGTGAAATTGTTGAAGGGAGCCTTGCGCATAAAATTTATGGCAAAACAAGTATCAGCGAGAGGCATCGCCATCGTTACGAGTTTAACAACAAGTATCTCGATCAGTTTGAGCATAACGGTATGAGCGCAAGTGGAACCAATCCTGAAACGGGCCTTGTTGAGATTATTGAAATTCCATCGCATCCTTATTTTATCGGTGTACAATATCATCCCGAGTTAAAGAGTTCGGTTGAAAAACCGGCACCGTTGTTTGTGCATTTTATTGCCGCTGCAAAGGCTTATAACGAAGGCCGCATTGCAGTAAAAAATCCGTTATTGCAAAGCGAAATGATTTAGCTTCAGGCGGTTTATTATGTACTTAACTGCGGAATAAAAATCAGCTTCGTTGCGTCGCACCCTTGTACTGCGCCGCTTAATTCAGCAAGTACTTGTAAAACATTAAAAACGTCGCTTTAGCAGGCGACGTTTTTTTAATGCATATAGAACGGAATAACAATTACTACGACAGGTCTTAGTTCTCCTGCTTTGATAAAAAATCTCTCTTCAGGTTTGCCCACACAGAATCAAATGATTTTTCTTCGCTGGATTTCCAGCGTTGTAGCCTTTCAACCATTTTCTCTTCACGTTCTTTAGCGGAATGATCAAAAAATATTTTAATAAATATGCTATCCTGATCAAATGCAAGCTTGTTGTATAACTCTTTCAGATCTCTTTCTTTTTTGATATTGCTGGCCGCTGTTTCTTTTTCCAATTCTTCCCTTAGTCTCACTCTTTCATCGTAGGCGCCAACTGGAAGCAAACTTTTTGCAATAACCGGCATCAATTCAATCAGTACGAGTAAGATTACTAAAAGATAGTAGCGAAAGGCCATAGCGCTGTTGTTTTTAATGAGGTTGTTTAACGCCTCTATGCGAACAAGAAAGCCATCGTTTAACAATACGGCAAATTTCTTTTCTTCTGCAAGTTTGTCCGCCTCTATAGCTGCAAGCGAACTATCGATCACTCTTAGCCGTGGTTTGTAGCCTGCATTAAGCAGGTTGTAGTCCTGATCGAGCTTATTGTATTCGTTTTGTTTTGCTTTAGCAATGTCACGAAGCCCAATCTTCCCGCTTCCGCCGGTTCCGTCTGTTTCAGCTATATAATTATACCTTGCCGTACTGACCTCGGTATATTTATTTTGAAGCTGTTGTTGAATGCTGTTTTTCTCGTTCAGCAAATCGCTTTTACGGTTTGCATAAAGACTGTCAAGTTGCTGTGCCTTAACTTGCTTTTTCTGTTCATTGTCCAAGGATATCTGCATATGAATCTCCTTATCGAAAAGATAAAGCAAGGCAGGTTGGGCCATAAATGTGCCGATGGTTATCGCCAAAATCGCCCGGAAGAGAATAGGTCCGGCCTTTTTTTTATTGGCACCTGTAATACCCTTTATAAGTGCGCGGTCGATACCAAGAATTATTCCTCCCATGAAAATGCCGAGTGCCAGCGATACAAAAAAATCAGGCACTACTGTGCTGAAAAAGTAAGTCCATGCGAGTGTGGCAAACAGCCAGGTGCCCAAAACGGTCATGCCTGTTATAGCGTAGCGATTTCTGTCGATGGTACATTCCTGTATAATGTCAGCTTCTGCGGCGCTTAGCCACCATAGTAGTTTTGTGAATGACGAGGGTTCATACGTTTCTCTTTGAGAAAGCGGTTGCACGGTTCCTGGCATGGCGGGGTAATTTGAATAATTTAATAATCGGTTACAGTGTGGTTAAGGAAGGAAACTGTGCTTAAGAGAACGATGCAAAAGTAAATCGAAATGTTCTGTGCTTTTTATTTGGCAATATTTTAACGCAAATATTTTTTTGCGCCTGATGCCATGAAAGAGGAACAATGAACGGAACGCGACGTAACAGGCGACGCCATGAAAATCTGAATCCTGTAACCTGTCAAAATACCCAGTTACCGTGCGGAAAATCTAAAAACCGCAATCTCAATCCAATCCCTACCTTTGCCGCTCAATTTTTTTGTTTTACTATGAACATGGACAGAAATACGGTGATTGGAATGGTGCTGCTTGCTGCGTTGTTTTTTATGTTTTTTTGGTATACCAACAGGCAGCAACAGTCGCTCGCCATTGAACAACAACGCATTGCAGACTCTACCCAAAAAGCCAATAACGCAAAAATAACCCCGGCCCAGAAGGCTGCTGCTTACGCTGACTCCCTAAGAAGAGATTCTTCCTCCAAAATAGCAACAGCCGGCAGTTTTGTACAGGCGGGAATCGGATCAGAAAAATTAACGGTTGTCGAGAACGATTTGTTTAAAGCCACCTTTTCAAATAAAGGCGGTTCGCTGGTTAATGTTCAGCTGAAAAAATTCAATAGCATCGACAGTTCGCTGGTTACGCTTTCCGGAGGCAAAGTTGACAAACTGGGCTACTCAATCAACACTGCACCCAATCAAAGCGCAGAAACCTCGTCACTTTTTTTTGGAGACGCACAGGTTAGCGCCAATACAGACGGATCGCAGACCGTGAGTTACACACTGGCAGGAGAGAGCGGGCAAAGCATAACTCATCAATACATCATTAAGAAAGACAATTATCTTATCGATTGGAATATTTTGCTTAACGGCGCCGACAGGTTGCTCACTCAAAATTCATTAAACCTTCACTGGAATATCCAGATGCATCAGCACCAGGTTTCGCATGCGTATGAATTGCAGCAGTCGAACATAAGCTATTACAATGAAGACGGGTATGACTACAGCAGTGCCGCCACAGGAACAAAAACCACCTTCGACAAGCCTGTTCAATGGTTTGCATTTAAACAGCAGTTCTTTAGTACGGCTATATTGTCGAAGAGCAAATTTGCATCGGGTGATGCTCAAATGACCATGTTGCCGGATACTTTGCCTCAATTGTATGACGCATCTGCAAACATGAAATTGCCGGTTGCTGCTGGTGCATCAGCAACAGTGCCTTTGCAGCTTTACTATGGCCCCAACGACTATAACACGCTGCTTCAGTACAATAACGGACTGGAGAACCTGGTAAACCTGGGTAGTGGTATTTTTTCGTTTGTAAAATATATTAACCGCTGGATTATTATGCCGGTGTTTAATTTCTTCGCAAACCTGATTGGCCACTATGGTTGGGTAATTGCATTGCTTACGCTATTTATACGGCTTGTTACATCACCGCTTACCTACCGTAGTTACCTCAGTGGCGCTAAAATGCGTGCCCTGCGACCGGAACTGGATGTGCTTAAGAAAAAGTTCGGCAGCGATACCCAGGGTTTTTCAATGGAACAGATGAAGCTGTTTAGAGAAGCCGGGGTTAATCCGTTGGGCGGATGTATGCCTGCCTTGTTACAAATACCTATTTTCTTCGCACTCTATAGTTATTTTAGCTCCAATATTATGCTTAGAGGGGAAGGATTTCTTTGGGTGAAAGACCTTTCAGCTTATGATATTATGGTTAAGTTGCCCTTCTCCGGTGATACATTTAACCACATTAGCTTGTTCACGCTTACGGCCGTTATAACAAGTTTTCTCATTTCTATTTATAACATGGCCATGACACCTCAGCAGGACAATCCTGCTATGAAGTATATGCCCTATATATTCCCGTTTATACTGTTATTTGTTTTCAACAGGTTGCCATCGGCTCTTACCTGGTATTATACAGTATCAAACCTTATTACGTTAGGTATACAGTTCGTTATCCAGAATTATATTATTGACCATGATAAAATTCTCGCCCAACTCGACGAGAAAAGAAAAACTCCCAAAACCAAGAGCAAATTCCAGGAGCGTTATGAGCAAATGGTGGAAAGCCAGAAAAAACTCCAGGACCTGAAAGCTAAAAATCAGAAGAAGTAATTGCCCGTTATTAGATAGAAAATCCCGTTTGAAAAACGGGATTTTTTTTATTTAATAAATTATTTTGCCCGTTTTTTTAGGGATAACAGCTTTGTTTGTAGTTATTAAATCTTTTCCCTAATTATTATTTGGAAAATAACCGTAACTTTTACTCCCAAAAAATTTCTACAATGCGAAAAGTAGCCGACATTCTTAGACGAAAAGGTAGCAACGTAACTACTGTACCACCATCTACCTCGGTAATTGATGCGCTGCATATGATGGCCGATCAGAATATCGGTTCTGTTGTGGTAGCCGAGAATGAAAAATTTCTCGGGATAATGACCGAACGTGATTATTCCCGGAAAGTAATACTAAACGGCCGTTCTTCTACCGATACTACTGTAGGTGAAATTATGACCGCAGACTTTCCGCCGATACACAAGCACGATACCGTAGAACATTGCATGGAATTGCTTTCGCAGCAGAACCTCCGGTATCTGCCCGTAATGGAAGGCGGTAACCTGGTTGGAATTGTGTCTATTAACGACGTAGTTAAAGAAACCATCTTAACCCAGCAGGAGACGATTTCTCACCTTCAGAATTACATTCACTCTTAAACGTCTGCTCTACCTGATTTAAAAAGCCATTTATTCGTAAATGGCTTTTTAATTTAACCAGCTCCTATGGTAGCCAATAATTTTGTAGCTGGCTTTTGAATAAGTAGCATCTTCGTTGCGTCGCACACTTGTACAGAATAACAGCGATCAGCAACCAGCAAGCTCTGCCGGCTGAACAGGCGAGACCATCAGCTGTGAAGCTGGTTTACAAAAGACTTAGGGTCAATAAAAGCCGGAAACATCGTCATTTTTCCATTATTTCTCTTACCTTCGCTGCCCCGAAATAAAACCATCGGGATTTAATTATGTCTGAAAACAATATTGTTAACCCAAACGCTGATGCACAGGAGACTGCGCCGGTAGCTGAAATTACTGCTACTGAGGCATCTGCAGCGACAACAAATGAACCTGTAGTGGAAGCTTCCGTAACCGAAAGCATTCCTGAGCCTGTTGCTGAAACAGTGGCAGCGCACGACGATTTCGACTGGTCTATTGATAAACGTAACGTTTCTCATTATTCTCCGGAAGAAAAAGAAAAATATCACAAAGTTTATGACGACACCTTCGTGCAAATTGAAGATGGCGAAATTGTAAACGGTACCGTGGTTGCACTAACAAAAACAGATGTTGTAATCAATATCGGTTTTAAAAGTGATGGCCTCGTTTCTCTTAACGAGTTCCGCGATATTCCTACGCTGAAAGTGGGCGATACTGTAGAAGTAATGGTTGTTGAAAAAGAAGACAGGAACGGTCATCTTTTCCTCAGCCGCAAATCCGCACGCATCTACCGTGCATGGGAGAGAATAGTGGAAGTACACAAAACCGGTGAAGTCGTAACCGGTGTTGTAACCAGCAAAACAAAAGGTGGTCTTATCGTTGACGTATTTGGTATGGAAACTTTCCTGCCAGGTTCTCAGATCGATGTTAAACCTGTAACCGATTACGATCAGTTTGTTGGCAAAACAATGGAATTTAAGGTGGTTAAAATCAATGAAACCATTAAGAATGCTGTTGTATCTCATAAAGCGCTTATCGAAAGCGATATAGAAGCTCAGCGAGCTGAAATCATGAGTAAGCTGGAGAAGGGCCAGGTGCTTGAAGGTACCGTGAAGAACATTACTGACTTCGGTGCATTTATGGACCTCGGTGGATTAGACGGATTACTTTACATCACAGATATTTCATGGGGTAGAATTTCTCACCCGGGCGAAGTGTTGAAGATGGATCAGAAGCTGAACGTTGTTGTGCTTGATTTCGATGACGACAAAAAACGTATCAGCCTCGGTCTTAAACAACTTACTCCGCATCCGTGGGATGTGTTACCAGAGTGGATTCACGAAGGTGCTGTTGTAAAAGGTAAAGTAGTAAACATTGAAGATTACGGTGCATTCCTCGAAATTCAGCCAGGTGTTGAAGGCCTTGTTCACGTAAGTGAGATTACATGGGCAAATACGCCTATCAATGCTAAGGAATATTTCAAACTGAACGACGAACACGAAGCTAAAGTAGTTACCCTTGACAAAGATTCGCGTAAGATGAGTCTTTCGATCAAACAACTTACTGAAGATCCATGGAGCAGCATCGAAACCAAATATCCTGAAGGAAGCAAGCACAGCGGTTTGGTGAAGAACATCACCAACTACGGCGTGTTTGTTGAGCTCGAGCCAGGTATAGGCGGTATGATCCACATCAGCGACCTAAGCTGGTTGAAGCGTTTTAATCATCCTTCTGAATATACTAAAGTTGGTGAGCACATCGATGTAGTGATTCTCGGTGTAGACAAGGAGAACCGCAAACTGCAATTAGGTCACAAACAACTGGAAGAAGATCCATGGAATGCGCTGCAGGATACATTTACTGTAGGTACTATTCATGAAGGTACAGTTGTACGAAAAGATGACAAAGGCGCTGTTGTTCAGTTGCCATATGGTTTGGAAGGCTTTGCTCCTGCGCGTCATCTTTCAAAAGAAGATGGCAAAACAGTTTCTGCAGACGAAACCACTCAATTCATGGTTATAGAATTCGATCGCAATGAAAAGCGCATCGTTTTAAGCCATACAAGAATTTGGGAACAAGCACAGGCAGAGGTTAAAGAAGCCGCCAAGAAAGAAGCAAAGGCAGAAGCAGAAGTCACCAAGAAGGCCGTTAAAAATGTACAGGCTAAAGTTGAAAAAGCTACGCTTGGTGATTTAGGCGCGCTTGCTGAAATCAAAGAAAAACTGAAGCAGGAAGAGAATAAAAAATAATTCCCGCATCAGCAGTGAATAAAAAAGCCCCGGTTAATGCCGGGGTTTTTTATTTATATGTAATTTTTTAGCAGGGCTGTGGTATTACTATAAAATTCTCTTGCGTTGCACACTTGTACGTTTCCCCCTTATTGGGCAGGTGATGAACCTTCACCGGAGCCCCACCTGAAAGTTGTTACGTTCAATCCTGCAAGATCAAGCACCCGGTCAACAACAGTCATGGCAACTTCTTCTATAGTGCCGGGTTTATGATAGAACGATGGAGTTGCCGGGCAAATAATTCCCCCCGCCAAAGTAACAGCCTCCATGTTTTTGATATGAATGAGATTATAGGGGGCTTCTCTTACCATTAAAATAAGTCTTCGCCGTTCCTTTAAAACAACATCAGCGGCGCGTGTAACAAGGTCGTCACTAATACCATTCGCGATCCTTCCAAGCGTCCCCATGCTGCATGGAGCAACAATCATGAGATTATATTTGGCCGAGCCTGATGCGAACGGTGCAGAAAAATCATATTTCGTAAAATACTTCAGCGGGTAATTTAGGTAATCTTCATTACCCAATTCTGTTTTCCATACCTCTTTGGCATTATCGCTCATGACGATCGAAAGTTCTTGCCATTGGTCTTTGAGCGCCAATAGCTTTTCTATCAGCAATTTTGCATAAACAGACCCACTCGCGCCGGTTACAGCGACCACAATCTTATTGGCCATAGCGGTTTTTTAACTTAACAAATGTAGCAAGCAAATAGTTACAGAATTTTTGTTTTGCATAATACAATGACCGGGTTGAGACTTATGCGAATCCATTGTCTATTTCGTTTTGCAGCAATGGCATTGGGCGTTTATTATTAAGTTACCTTGCACTTCCTGCCAGGGGTGGCGCTGCAGCTACGGTTGAAACGAAAGCAGTTTTTTTATCTGTGATATTTACCTTTATTTTACTTAACAACAATTACACTATGCTTTATTCGATGACAGGTTACGGAAGGGCCGAGCAATCAGTTGATGATAAAATATTTCTTGTAGAGCTGCGCTCCCTGAACGGAAAGCAGTATGATATCAGGCTTACTATTCCCACCTTGCTCAAGTCTTACGAGATCGATATAAGAAATATGCTCAATGAAGGGCTGATGCGTGGAAGCATTGAATGTGTAATAACGTTAAAGCAAAACGGTTCTGCAAAACCTGTTACCATTAATACAACTTTGTTGAAGGCTTATTATGGCCCCGTTTATGAAGTTGCAAAAGAGCTCAATCTCAGCACCGATAATATTCTTAGTACATTGCTTAAGCTGCCTGATGTAGTTACGCCAACAACTGAAATGCTCACTGATGAGGAGTGGGCGGCTTTTAAAAATGTTTTACAGCAGGCGATTGATCAGCTGAACGAGCACAGGCGCGAAGAAGGTAAATGCCTGGAAGACGACTTGCTTGAGCGCATTAAAAATATTGAAGAACAACAAGCCACCATCACCGCTCTAGAGCCAAGGCGTCGCAGCAAGATAAAGGATGGGTTAAAAAAAGTGTTGGAGGAGAACACCGGCAAAGAAAATTATGATCCCAACAGGCTTGAGCAGGAGTTGATTTATTATATCGAGAAGATCGATATTAGCGAAGAACAGGTACGGTTAAAAAATCATTGCGGCTATTTCCGCATCATCCTGGCCGAAGCCGAAGCAAGCAAAGGCAAAAAGCTATCCTTTATTCTGCAGGAAATTGGAAGGGAAATAAATACTATGGGATCTAAGGCTTACGATTCCGACATACAAAAGAGTGTTGTTTTAATGAAGGACGAACTCGAAAAAGCGAAAGAACAAATAATGAATATTTTGTAATTAAAAAGCAAAAAGGTTTGAAGCAGTTACTTTTTTTATTGATACCGTTGCTTTTTACAACTTCCTGCGATACGGTTGATGTTTATGAGCAAACAGCCGCATTCGGTAGTCACGCGTGGGTCAGTGCAAATAAGATTTCTTTCACTTTCAGCGTAGCTGATACAACATCATCATACAATATTTATGCTGTGGTACGACATACCGACGCCTACCACTTCAACAATATGTGGATGCAGCTGAAAACAGTTGCCCCTGACAATAGTGTCACCGATCAACAGGTAAAGCTTAAGCTTGGCGATAATGCCAAAGGCTGGCTCGGCAGCGCCATGGATGATATAATTGAGCACAGGGTATTAATCAACAAATACCCCATTAAACTAAAGAAAGGGAACTACACTTTTGTGCTTCAGCAAATCATGCGCGAAGATCCCCTGCAGTATGTAATGAACGCAGGCATTCGCGTAGAAAAAGCAGGCCAATAGCAGATTTGTTATTTTTTTTTGCCCGGCGTTATTGCAAATGTCAACGCCTGTTGCGTCGCACACTTGTGCTGGTGAATGGAAATGAGCAATGATGGATAGCGATTCGGGGTAAAGCCGGTGAAGAATAATTCACCCTGAAGAAAAGCATTCGAGGTTTGCTGCGTAGCGGAACAGGCGTACAAGTGAGTGACACAACAGCAGCTTAATGCCTGCAATGCCGCCGGTAAAAAAATTACCTAAAACTTTCAAGAGAGCTTAACGGATAGCGGAGATTTTTGTATTGCATCATATCTATCTTGATGGTGCCTACGACTATCGGGCTTTCGATACGAATCGGCACATGGTTGGGGTCATCGGTTACCCAAACATTCATTTTCTCACCGCCTTCGAATATGGTGCCTTTTACAAGCAGTGGTTTAAATTTGATGGCCTTAAATTTACCATACTTTGTTTTCACTGTCTCTTTACCGAGGTAGCGAATATACAGGTCGTATACTTCGTTATCGAGGAACATACTGAATGGAATTTTATCGCCTACTTTATACTTTGCAAAATCGATATTGCGTGCATAATAAACCGAGCTAAGTACATCCTGTACGCAATTAGGCACTTTAAACACGCCTGATGTAGTTATTGCAGTATTTGTTTCCTGGTTGAATGTTATATTTTCATTTTTCTTGTACCCGCCTTCGTCAACATTTCTTATGAACTTCATTGGTTGAAGATTGCTTGTATCAAAATAACTTTCGTAGCGATCTCTTACTTTAAATATCCAGTCGTAGCTCGGATTTGATTTGCCATCACCCACTACATGATAGCAGGGTTTGTTATTTATTTTATCGAGTGATAGTGTAAAATTTGCTGTACCTGCATTTACATAAATGCCGGCCACGGCATAAAAAACATTATAAGTAATCAGTTCGCCGGCGTTAAAAGTAGTGTTGCGAATACCACAAAACTCGTCCCCTGCAGAGAGTTTTAGCCAAATGAGTGTTGAAAAGAGGATAATTAGAGATTTCTTCACTTTACCTGTTTCTAAATAATTTAATGCCTGTTATAAACAAACTTCCTGCCACCGCGGGCAAAATTAAATTAATAAGCCATATGCCTGCCGTTGTTGCAATAATGCCGAGTTTATTTACACTGAGTATGCCAAAAAGTTGTAATCCCACTTCGCCACGCATCCCTAAATCTGCCACAGGTATTGTTGGCAAAATCGCCAATACCAAAAACATAACGCACACTGTGCAAGTTGCATCAACAATATTTAATTGCACATTAAATATGTGAAGCACTGCCAGGTACTGAACGATAAAAACTGTAAACCTGATGAGCGACAGTAACAAAATTCTTGTTAAAACCCTGCTTTCAATCGTTTCAAGATTTTCTACCATAAACTTGTACCTGCTTACAAACGGAATTTTTTCAAACATCAGCGTAAGCCAATTCAGCTTAAAATAAATTACCAACATCAGCGTCGAGCCAATCGCTACCATAAAAATGATCACATTTATCCAATAACCCGAAAGCCCCTGCAACTCGCCTATATTTTTCCAGGATGTTTCCTTTAGATAGATCAAGCCAAAAAGACCGGCGATTAATGTGATAATAAGTTGAGCCATACTGCCTACCAGTGTGAGCGTAACTGACCGTAGCCGGTTACCTTCGTTCATATAAACCGTTCTGCCGGCATAGTCGCCAATGCCGTTTGGAAGAAGTAGTGAAAGTGAAACACCCGACAACACTGCCTTAAAACAGGTAAAATAATTTATGTGCTGAATGCGAGAAACCAATATTTTCCATTTTGCCGCCTCAATTCCCCAATTGGTTATCATCAATAACAGGAGTGATAGGATAAGTAAAATATTATTTCCCGAAAGTGCCCCGGTTAGCAAATCTTTTGCTTCCTGTAGTGATGTTTCGTCTTTCAACTTATAATAAATGGAAACCGAAAGCAGTAAAAATATCAATGGGCCGATAACGTAATTGAGTAATATTTTGCGGCGTTTTTTCAGGAGATTTTTTTTCAAACCTACATTAATTGAAGCAGATAATTTTTGATAGTGTTGCGGAATTATACACGCTCATGTGCATAAGCATCACATATCAGTGTCCTGGTCAATAATCCGCCCGAGCGAGGTTTAAAAGCGTGAACATATAAGCAGGATATTATGTACCGGGCATTTGTTTGTCGTGGCATCTTCGTTGCGTCGCACACTTCAGCGCCGGTGCTATTGCCGGCATCGTAGATAATGTTTAAATTTTATAATTCAACGGAATATTCACTTTAATACTAAAATTTCTCCCCATGTCAAACACACCATACCTGCCCGTGGCAAGATTTTCAGGTGTATATTTTAACCGGCTGAGGTGATTTTGATAAGTAACATCTCCAATATTTGTTGCCGAGAAATGAAGCCCGAATATAGTCTTGCCTTTTGATACAACATCTGCGCCAACACCGGCATTTAATAGAAAATAATTGCTGGTATTTGTTTCTGTATTGTATCCTGTAAATGCATTGTTTTGGCTAAATGTGTAGTCACCGGTTATGCTCGCATAAAGATTCTTTAGCACTTTGCCCCTGATTAAAAAATTACCTTTCAACTCGGACACAAATTTTGCAGCGGGTATTAAAGGAAGGTTGTCTGAGCCATCCACGGACTGCCTGAATTTGCCACGGGTGTAACTAAACGTGTTTTCAAAATGTAGCCAGTCCAAAGGGTGTGGGTGCAGGTCAATATGAAGTTCCGCGCCATAAAGTATCGCATTCTTCTGATCAAAACGGTAAACATTCAATACTTTGCCCGATTCCGGATCTATTATGATTGAATCGCCACCGGAGTTACCGGATACCCTCTCATAAAAAATGAAATCATATACGTAGTTATAAAAAACAGATGCGTATAAAGAAACATGTTCAGCAGCAACTTCAATGCCTGCGTCAGCCTGTGTGCTCACTTCGCTTTTTAAATCGTTATTGCCAACTTCATACCTGTTGGTTCCTTCGTGTGCGCCATTACTTGCCAGTTCTGCGAAATTCGGTGCCCTGAATCCCCGTGCAACATTTGCCTTAAAGGTTACTTCTTTACTTAACTGGTACGAGAGCCCAACACTTCCGGAGATATTGGTGAAGCTTTTTTCGAAACTGTTGAATTTATTTTCACCGTCAATAGTCATTGGCAGACCTACAGCATGCCTGTTGTCGATTCTGACCCCACCGCTGGCAGAAAATTTATCTTTTATGTATTGGCTAAAAAAGAAAACGCCGGCATCAAAAAGATGGTAGTCAGGTATTATGGCTTCTATTGCCTTATTCTCGTTTGATTGATACATGCCATTTAAGCCAAAAGCAGCCTTCCACTTTTTATTAGACGGCAAATGATACCGGATGGCATAGTTAAGCGTTGCAAGATCGAAGAATGCATTTGGGGTTTCGATATCAGCGACGTTGCCAAATTCCCGGCGCCTGTTGCGCTGGATGGCCAATGTAAAATCGAGGTGATTTTTGCCAATATTCAGTACATTGTCAGAGGTAACTTTGAAATGACTTATGTGTTGGAATGGGACTTCGGGAGTTGTTCTTTTAAAGTCTTCACTTGTTGCAATGGCATATTCACCACCCGGCAGTTCTTTAATAAACTGGCCGGTAATCTCATCGCGATCGCCTTCTACCATTCCTATGTGTTGATCAAAGCTTGTGACCAGGATCCTGCTGCTTCCCCAATTACCCCGGTAACCGAGCATTGCACCATAGTTCTTGTTGTAAAATTTCGAGTTAAAAACAAAACCGTCATATTTATTGTGGTAGTCATGGGCTGCTTTGTAGTCGGCATAAGCATTCCAGCTAAAACCATTTTTTGTACCACCCGTGCTACCGTAAATACCCCTGAGCCCACTGTTTGTCTGATATTCACTAGCTATTGCAGACCTGATCGTTCCTTCCGGAGCTGGCAGTTGCGATTGAATATTTATTACGCCTGCGATAGCGTCGCTGCCATACATCAGTGAGGCCGGACCTTTTAAAACCTCGACCCGTTGCGCACTGTAGTCATCCACTTCTATCCCGTGCTCATCGCCCCATTGCTGCCCTTCCTGCCTTACGCCGTCGTTAACAGTTACGACCCGATTGTATCCCAGGCCCCTGATAAAGGGTTTACTTATGGCTGGG
>DLKC01000002.1 GCA_002478885.1 Chitinophagaceae bacterium UBA7600 | reverse complement strand
GGCTGAGCGTAGCTGTAGTGGCGCCGGCAATATTAGTGCCGTTGACAAGGTTTACACCATTAAGGCGCCACTGGTAAGTCAAACCTGTACCGGAGGCAGCAACAGTAAAACTGGCTGTGCCCGGTGTTGAACATGCTGTTTGATCTGTAGGCTGGGTTCCGATGGACGGGACTGTATTCACGGTGAGCGCCACCCTTGTTGAAGTAACCGTGCATGAACCTGCACCTGTTACAATGCAATCATACCCGGATGCAGCAGCTACCGTGTTGGCACTGGTGAGATTGGATAAACTGAGCGTAGCCGTTGTTGAACCGGCTACATTAGCGCCATCACTTAGGTTCACCCCATTCAGGCGCCACTGGTAAGTGAGGCCTGTACCCGCAGCAGTTATGGTAAAGCTTGCTGTGCCGGGAGTTGAACAGGCTGTTTGTGCAACGGGCTGTGAACTGATGGATGGAGTTGTATTCACGGTGAGCGCCACCCTTGTTGAGGTTGCGGCAGCACAGGGAGCAGTACCACTTACGATACAGTCATATCCTGCAGCAGCGGCCACAGTATTTGCAGTCGTGAGTGTTGATAAGGAAAGCGTATTGGTGGTAGCTCCTGAAACGGTAGACCCATTGCCCTGGACACCATTGACAAGATTCACCCCATTCAGGCGCCACTGGTAAGTCAAACCTGTACCGGCAGCGGCAACAGTAAAACTGGCTGTGCCCGGTGTTGAACATGCTGTTTGATCTGTAGGCTGGGTTCCGATGGACGGAACTGTATTCACGGTAAGCGCCACCCTTGTTGAAGTAACAGCACATGAACCGGCACCTGTTACAACACAATCATACCCTGATGCGGTAGCTGCCGTATTAGCACTGGTGAGATTGGTTAAATTGAGCGTAGCCGTGTTTGAACCAGATACATTGGCTCCATCAACCAGGTTCACCCCGTTCAGGCGCCACTGGTAAGTTAAACCTGTACCGGCAGCGGTTATGGTATAGCTTGCTGTACCCGGGTTAGAGCATGCTATTTGTGCAACGGGCTGTGCGCTTATTGATGGTGCTGTGTTAACGGTGAGTGCTACACTTGTTGAGGTTGCGGCAGCACAGGGAGCAGTACCACTTACGATGCAGTCATATCCTGCAGCGGCGGCTACAGTATTTGCAGTCGTGAGTGTTGATAAGGAAAGCGTATTGGTAGTAGCACCTGAAACGGTAGACCCATTGCCCTGGACACCATTGACAAGATTCACGCCATTCAGGCGCCACTGGTAAGTCAAACCTGTACCGGCAGCGGCAACAGTAAAACTGGCTGTGCCCGGTGTTGAACATGCTGTTTGATCTGTAGGCTGGGTTCCGATGGACGGGACTGTATTCACGGTCAGCGCCACCCTTGTTGAAGTAACCGAGCATGAACCTGCACCTGTTACAATGCAATCATACCCGGATGTGGCGATAACCGTATTGGCACTGGTGAGATTGGATAAACTGAGCGTAGCCGTTGTTGAACCGGCTACATTGGCGCCATCACTTAGGTTCACCCCATTCAGGCGCCACTGGTAAGTGAGGCCTGTACCCGCAGCAGCAACAGTAAAGCTGGCTGTGCCTGGTGTTGAACATGCTGTTTGTGCAACAGGCTGTGCGGTTATTGATGGCGCTGTGCTAACGGTAATACTTACTGTTGCAGTAGTTGAACAGGATCCATTGCTGGCAGTGATTGTATAGTTAGTAGCCGCTGAGGCTGAGGTAGGTGTTCCTGTAATAGCACCCGTGCTGGTATTTAAACTTAAACCGGTAGGTAACACTGGACTCACAGAATACGTAATAGTACCACCTCCTGTAATCGCTGAAACTGTATTTGAACTTATCAGAGTGCCAATACAGTATGTCGCAGTTGGAACGGTGTAAGTAAGCCCCGACAGCGCTGTAACTCCACTCCCGCTTGCTGCAACATTTATTGTAGAAGCGCCACCGCCACCTACTTGTATATTGCCATTATACGATTGAACAGCCGTAGGCGTAAATTTCACGAATATCTGCTGGGAGTAGGCCCCTGCTGCATGGGTCAGTGATAAGGACGTTGTGTAAACGCCACCTGCTGTGGTTGAATAACTATAACCACTCAAAGCGCCTACCGTTATGTTTGCTGCACTAAGATTTGTGCCAGTAATTGTGAAAGAATTGGGTCCGGCTGTAATGTTCGTGCAGATATTGCCAAATGTCGTTAAAGAAGATGCAGTCAGGGAAACGGCTGTGGGTAAACTCATTGCCGACATTGCATAGCGTTCGTTGCTCGTGGGTGCTAAAGCTGAAGTAGTAGCCGCGTCGGTAGTACTTGTTCCTGGTATCGTTCTGGTTGCAACTTCATTTTTCCATGCTTCTCCCCCAGGGGCATTTGTTCCTGTATTTGTTCCCCCACTTGCCCAACTTCCATTTATCGTATAAGTTGGAATAGTTGTATTAGTAGCATTTTGTATGCTTGAAATATAAATAGCCTGTTCATTTGCATTTATAGACATTGCCGCGCTTAGTGCTGCCGGTCCGCTACCACTGGTATTGGTAAAGCCGTTGCCATTTGTGTACGTTGCCGGCGTTTGATCAACTCCGGCAAAAACAGCATACCAGACAGTCATATTTACAGGTGCCGCACTAAGCGTAATTACCAGCGGCCTGGACGTGTTGTCCATTACTGCATTGTCTTTTAAAAAATAAAGTGCAGTATGGGCATGCCCACTTGAACCCAGGTTACTCGTTGCAGCGGTTAAATTCTGGCCTCCGTAAGTGAGTGTGCTTAATGTATAGGTGGAAGATGCAGTATTGCTTGCTGTGACTCCGACCACTAAAATACGGTTGGAGCCGCTCGGAATGGCAAAACTTGTAGTATTTCCTGTTGCCGCAGCCACATCATATGCTTTTGTCCATGCAACTGGTTGAGTAACTTGGCCATGGACCATATCTATCAAACACAAATTCGCCATTAAAAAAACAATGGAGAATATTGCGGATTTATGTAGAAATGTCTTCATTAAAGGGTTGTTTTCGGATTATAAGGATTTGCTGATCCTGTTTTTCGGGTGTTGGGTACTTATACAAAATGATACGGCTGCTGATGCTATTCGTAACGCCTTTCTTGACCGGGACGCAGTGATCGTATGATTATAAAAAGCTGGCACGGTTGGGGATTTTATTGTTTTTGCTGACAAAGTGTGCGTCTTCGTATAATGGTCTGTTCACTTTGAGGGGGTAAGTAAACATCGCAGGAAATTAAAGGGGGTACAATTGTATGGCAGTACGCATGCAATTGCTTAACTACAGGGTAAGCTGGCTTCATTTTGGGTACGGTTTTAAAGTTACAATAAAAATCCAGGGCTGACTCTTCAATAGGGGATATAGGAAATCAATGAAATAACCACACGGTTTTTTCAACAAGGAATATTGAAACAGTTAAACTGTAAAAGATTTTTTCAACCAAGAATATTAGGACTTTCAGGAAGGACTCATTTAGAGTACCGGATTGTGGCAAAGGTATTGATTTATATTAGAATTAGCGCTATTTAAAACGGCTTAAGATTTTCAGCAAAATCAAAACTTTGCTTAAGCCAAAATTATGACATCAATCAACGCTGCCCAATGGCCAAAAAATGGGCAATAACGATACGGAGAACTGACCGTCACCGCTTAAAAAATATGAATACCGCACCAATAAGGGTAAGCACAATTACTACCTTCCTGTAATTGTCGTCATGAATTTTTGCAACGATTTTTAAGCCCGCCCAAAAACCGGCGATAAGTACAGGCACCAAATAAAGATCAGTCTTCAGGGTTTCCATCGTTATATTATTCCAGTAAAAAACCTGGAAAGGGAGCTTGAACAAATTCATCACCATAAATACCCACGCGGCAGTGCCGATAAAATCATTCTTGGGTAAACGCATAGCAAGAAAATAAATACTGGAAAATGCCCCCGCCAGGTTCCCCAGCATCGTGGTAAATCCTGATGCAAGGCCCATATTGGCCACAAAAAATTTATTGTCGGGTATTACCAGGTTTTTTTTGAACTCCAGCAAAAGCATAATCGCCACGGTAAGCATAATAATCACTGCCATGATCTTCCTGAATACGGCTTCATCAATGTCTTTACCCACATAAACGCCAACCAGGATGCCCGCTGCCATCCAGGGTATCAGTCTCCGGAAATGCTTCCACTGCGCATGCCGGTGATAATATTTTACCGCCATGATATCCGCAGTACACAACAGCGGTAACACAACGCCGGTCGATGCTTTTCCGCCAAATACGATCGCCATAATCGTAACATTCATCATGTCAATTCCCTTAAGCCCCGCCTTGGAAAGCCCTATGATAAATGCAGCAACAAATACCAGGATCCAGTTTAGCGTGCTGCCGTCAAATAAGCCGTTCATGTGTTTGCTATAAGGTCCAAATATCTGTATTTAGAAAATTGGAAACGATTTTTATATTCCAGACCGGCTGGCCGGTCAGCTCTATACCAACGTGACGGTTCAACACTTTTATCCGCTGCCGTCCGCCCGTTATATTTATGGTTGGTGCTGCACACAAAAGAAGCTCAGCCGTTGCAAAAAGCTGCGATGAACCCTACTTGGTCATAAACAAACAATTGTAAGTTTTTGTGTTCAAAATAGCTTATTCCCTGATGCTTACTTGGTAGATACTTGGTAGATACTTGGTAGATGGTTGGTAGGGAGTTGGTAGATGCTCCGTAGTTAAAGCGCACAACAGCTGCCATTCAACATCTTCCTTACCGGCGGCCATTGGTACATGATGCGTACCCTATTCGGGTTTGCAATTGCCTTAAAAGGAGGGTTGGCAGGGAACAATAAAAACGGTAACCCGCTAAGCACCCGTTTGCGGCCTGCGGGGAACGGCAACCGGTTTCTGACCCGATCAATCATCGTTAATCTGTTGATCGCCGTTGCGTAAAGCAGCAAAAGTACAAGTGTGCGACGCAACCAAAGCTAAATGGTTGACCTGCTGCCGGGTTCAAAAAATCTCTTCAGATACTGTGAACAACTTATTCATCCGGGGCTTGCAATCCACCATAATTTTATTTAGTTTAGTATTTTGCTCACCATAAAATTTAGCTATTATGATCAAATTGCAGGTTATTGGTCATCTCGGTAAAGATGCAGTAGTGAACACCGTAAACGGCCGTAGCGTCATCAATTTTAACATGGCTCATTCTGAGAAATACAAAGATGCACAAGGCGTTCAGAAAGACCGCACCATTTGGGTTGATTGTGCTTACTGGACCGACCGCACCGCTATCGCGCCTTACCTGAAAAAAGGAACGCAGGTTTATGCAGAAGGTAATCCTGATGTGCGTGCGTACACCAGCAACGACGGTAAAAACGGCGCTGCACTTACATTGCGCGTCTCAAATGTTCAGTTGCTTGGCAGCAGGCCCGGTGGTGAAGGAGGAGAGGGGGGCGGACAATCTTACGGTCAGCCGGCCGGTAACTATGCAGGTGCACCAATGGCTGCATCGGCATCTGTTGCTTCTGACGCGGCAGATGATCTGCCGTTTTAGTATGCGCAATAAAATTTTAAAAGGGCGGCCTCTCAGCCGTCCTTTTTTATTGGCTATTTTCGGCCTCTCAAAATCAGCTTCATGAAAAAATATCTGCTCTGTATTTTTCTTTTCAGCTATACTTTTTCCTATGCGCAACGTGCCATAGATTATGTGAACCCGTTCATTGGCACCGCCGCTCATGGGCATACCTATCCGGGAGCTACAGTTCCTTTTGGTATGGTGCAGCTAAGCCCCGATAAGGGCTCACAAGGTTGGGACTGGTGCAGCGGTTATAACTACAGCGACAGTATTATACAGGGTTTTAGTCATACACATTTGAGTGGAACCGGCATCGGCGATCTCTGCGATATTTCCGTGCTGCCGGTCGTGGGAAAGCAGCCATCAACAGATAAGATCCTCAGCCACTTTTCTCATGGCGATGAAAAAGCATCGCCGGGTTATTATAGTGTTGTGCTTAAAGACTTCAACATAAAGGCAGAGTTTACTGCCGATACCTATTGCGGCTTTCACCGGTACACTTTTCCCGAAGCAAAAGATGCGATGATCCGCTTCGATCTTGGCTTCGCCATTAATTGGGATGCAGCAACATCCTGCGGTTTCAAACGCATAAACGACAGCACTTTTACCGGTTATCGCTTCTCTACGGGATGGGCAAAAGACCAGCGCGTTTATTTTGCAGTGCGGTTAAGCAAGCCCGTTAAATCCGTTGCATTTTTCGAAGACAAAGCCAGGGTAGCTAGAGATGAAGTAAGCAACAAAAATCTGATGGCCTGCATGATGTTCGATACAAAACCCGGCGAAGTAATCGAAATGAAAGTGGCATTGAGCAACGCAAATGTTGCTGGCGCGGTAGCGGCACTGAACAAAGAATCTGCTATTGGTTTTGATGCTGCTAAAAAAAATGCCGAAACATTATGGGAAAACGAGTTGGAAAAGATGACTGTTAAATCCACCAACAAAGACCTGCTTCAGAATTTTTATACTGCCTTGTACCACTCCTGCCTGGCACCTGTTACATTCAGCGATATCAATGGAAATTACAAAGGCGTTAAAGGCAATGAAGTAAAATCGGCTAAGCCGGTTTATTCCATTCATTCTCTCTGGGATATTTTTCGTGCTGAAGCGCCGCTGTTTACCTTGTTTCAGGCTGATCGGGTTACCGATATTGTCAACTCTTATTATGCATTTTATGAACAGTATGGCCTGCTGCCCATCTGGGACCTGGGTTTCAATGAAACCAATACCATGACGGGCTATCATTCCATTCCCATCATCAGCGATGCTATTATGAAAAACATTCCGGGCGTTGATGCCGCCAAACTTTACGATGCCATGATGAAAAGCGCCATGCAAAATATTCGTGGGAGCGATGTGTACCGCCAGTATGGATATGTGCCGCAGGATAAATATGGCAGCAGTGTTACCGTTACACTGGAATATGCATACGACGACTGGTGTATAGCGCAGGTGGCAAAAAAGCTTGGTAAAACAGCTGACTACAATGTTTTTATGAAGCGCTCGGGATCTTGGAGTAATTTATTTGATTCAGGTATTGGATTCACAAGGGCAAAAAATGCGGATGGAAAATGGGTGTTGCCATTTGATCCCTATTACTCAGAGCACGATCCTGATAAAGCCATGTTCACCGAAGGTAATTCATGGCAACACAGCTGGTTTGTGCCACAGGATGTTTACGGGCTCATCGCCGCCCATGGCGGGGATGCAAAATTTATCGGCAAACTCGATTCATTATTTACCGTAAGCTCTCAGCTTACGGGCGCAAACGTGTCCAATGATATCAGCGGACTCATTGGTCAGTATGCACATGGCAATGAACCGAGCCATCATATCGCGTATTTATACAACTATGCAGGCATGCCTTTCAAGTCTGCGGAGCGGGCCAGTTATATTGCGAAGAACCTTTACACGACAAAACCCGATGGGCTTTGCGGCAATGAAGACTGCGGGCAAATGAGTGCATGGTATGTGTTCACGGCCATGGGTTTTTACCCCGTAAATGCAGCAAGCGGAGAGTATGTAATAGGGTCACCGCTGCTCAATGAAACGAAGCTGAAAATGAGCAGTGGAAAGACTTTCAGGCTTACCGCGAAAAACCTCACCGATAAAAATATTTATGTGCAGTCGGCCACTCTCAATGGTAAGCCCTACACAAAATCATTCATTACGCACGGCGACATGCAAAAAGGCGGAGAATTGGTTTTGATGATGGGTGCCAGGCCATCTTTATCATGGGGAGTGAAGCCTGCCGACCGGCCAGGTAAATAAATTTTTGTACCCGGCTCTTTTCCAGGTGGCATCGGCTGTTGCGTCGCACTCTTGTACATCCAGGTTTTTGCCCGGCGAAACATCGGTTGCTCCCGCTGGAACAATTTTGCTTCCTGCATTGCTTCGCAGTTCCACTAAGCCTCATCAGTTGAAGAGGGCGACGCAAGGAACCAATAACTGTGATTCTGCAGTCGGGTAAACAATAAATACCAATGAATTGTTATCCTGTGCACTCAATCATAAACGATAATTTTTGTTGGTTTGGGTAGAGAGCTGTTTTCACTTTGCTTTATAAATCTTCTGTTGAAAGATCTGTGCGCCAACCAGTTGAATTAAATAATGGCCTGGCGGCAATTCAGCAACATTCATCATTATTGTTCCCTGTTCCCGGTCGAGTATTTTGCGCATTACTTCCCGGCCGGAAATATCGATCACGCTTGCAAAAGCGTACTTTTCTTTTAATTCAAGGATCAGTGAACCGTTTTCTACAAGTGTCGGATATATGCGTGATTTTATGCCGATGTTTTTTGTTGTGTCAGCCTGTAATGTGTACAACTCTGTTGTGGCAGCAGTTCCCGATGCCATAACCTGGTAAAGAGTTCCGGTGGTCCAGCCTACTGCGAATAATTCTTTGTCTTCACTTTCGCCGAAACTTGCGATGCCTTTTGGTAAGCCACTTTGCATATCAACATTCCAGCCACCTGCGCCGTTTGATTTTATTTTCCATGCGTTTCCTGAAATAAAGTCGATGCAGATATAGTAGCCAAACATACCGGGGTAAGAATTACCCTTGTAAACATAACCGCCGGTTACACATTCTCCTCCGTTGCTTACATCATGGTGGTATTCAAAAATCGGTGACACATATTGATTGAACGAACCGCAATTGTAGTTGCTGAAAACATTGGTGCCTTCGTAACATGGCCAGCCAAAATTGGAACCAGCTGATTGGGCAGGTTTGCGGTAATTGATTTCCTCCATAGAGTCCTGGCCCACATCTGCGATCCACATATCGCCATTGATTTTATCGAAACTCCAGCGCCACGCATTACGCAAACCTAGTTGCCAGACTTCATCTCTAACACCTGGGTCATTTATAAAAGGGTTGTCGGACGGGACTTCATAATACGGCGGCGCTGATACATTCACGTTTAAGCGCAATATTTTCCCAAAAAGCGAATTGCCATCCTGCGCGTTCGTGTTTCTCGTTCCTGCACCAGTGCTTAAATATAGATAGCCATCGTTTCCAAATTGCAGGTTGCCATAATGCCCGAGACCAAGAGTTTTGTCAAATTTCAGTAGTGTTACTATCGAATTCAAATTCGCGGAATCGGGATTGCTTTTACTTACCTGGCAACGTGCAAGAATAGTTGTCCCTGTTTTAGCCGTATAAAAAATAAAGAAGTAACCATTTTCACTATACGCTGGCGAAAAAGCAATACTCCATATGCCAAAATACTGTCCTATTCCAACTGTTTGACTCAAATCGAGAAAGGGTTTGTTAATGATTGCTCCGTTTTTGTAAATTTTTATCAATCCAGCTTGTTCTGCAATAAAAATGCGGCCTGAACCGTCGCCGGCATTCTTTATTTCCAGCGGTTTCAAAAGGCTTTTGGCGGCCTGCTTAAAATAAAGATGTGGCTGTGCTTTAGTGCAAAGTGAAATGCACAAGATTGCAAAAATCAATGTCAGCGGGTAGATGGTCATTGCCCTTACAAAAGAGCCATGTTGAGGTTTCATACAAACTATTTTTAAATGACACACCAAACGGTACGCCATACTATTACCCCACACGGCAAAACCTGCCTTCAGGCTGAACAAAGTTTAAAAGAGCATGAAGAATAATAGCATACGAAAATCAAGAAAAATACAAACCAGGAAAGTGCCAAAAACTATTTCTGAATGTGTAGAAGTATTTGCGCTGTTTTTTATAAAACCTCACTGCTTACACATAAATTTTGACATCATTGAGCAGGTTTAAGATTAACACGAAGCAGCTTATTTTTTTGAGCGGCATGGTTATCTTTATGCTATGTGGAGTAAAATGTTTTTTCTTTTTGTTGCTGTTTGTTGTTACGCTTCGGAGTTAGCTGCACAAACACAGGTATTGACAACTGAAGTGCTTGTTGTTGGTGCAACAACGGGAGGTGTTGCGGCCGGGCTGCAGTCGGCACGAAGCGGTGCACAAACCATTATGGTGGAACAGACCAACATGCCCGGAGGTATGCTCACTGCTGCAGGTGTTAGTTGTACTGATGGGGATGACTTGCTTTACAGCGGCATCTGGCAGGAATTTCGCGAAAATTTGTATAAGTACTACGGCACCAGGAATCTTGCAAGTGGTTGGGTTAGTAATAGCTGTTTCGAACCATCAGCAGCAAACAACATCTTCAGGTCAATGACCATGCGGGAGAAGAAACTACAGGTTTTGTATGGCTGGTATTTCGACAAAGTGATGAAGTCTGGAAATAAAGTCACCGGCGTTTCTTTTATAAATAAAATGCAACAACGGTTAAATGTATTTGCGCAAATTGTAATTGATGCAACCGATCTTGGTGATGTGTTTGCCGCCGCAGGTGCAGGCTATGATCTTGGTATGGAATTTTCAAAGTACAGTGGCGAAAATGAAGCCGTAGAGAAGAATGATATCATACAGGATATTACCTGGGCCGCCATATTAAAAGATTACGGCCCGGGAATGGACAAGACAATTGCAAAGCCGGATAACTACGATGCAAAAGAATATTATTGCAGCACAAGTGATGCTCCCTGTAACGAAAAGCCTTACCAGTTTAACACACAAAAGGTGTTGGACTATGGAAAGCTCACGGTAAAAGACACCAATCACGCAAAGTACATGCTAAACTGGCCGGTGCACGGGAATGATTATTATCTCAATGTCGTTGAAGCACCGCCGATAAAAAGAGAAGAAGCCTATAAAGCAGCGAAGGACCAGGCACTGGGATTTATCTATTTTTTGCAAACAGAATTAGGGTTTAAACAAATAGGCCTTGCCAACGATGAGCTGAATGCCGGCATGGCATGGATACCTTACAACCGGGAGGGCAGGAGAGTGAGAGGTGTGGTTAGGTTAAATATCAATCATATAAAAAATCCTTACGACTACAATTTATACAGAACAGGCATTGCAGTTGGTGATTACCCGGTAGACCATCATCACGGCCAATATCCCGGTAAAGTCCCCGGCATAAAATTTCCATCGGTTCCTTCATTTAATATTCCCCTGGGCGCACTAATCCCCGAAAAGATTGATGGCCTGATTGTTTGTGAAAAAGGTATTTCCGTCAGCAATATTGCCAATGGCACGACAAGACTGCAGCCCGTTGTGTTGCTCACAGGGCAGGCTGCCGGTGTACTTGCCGCGCAATGCATCAAAAAAGACATTCAGCCACGCGATGCCAGCGTTAGGGAAGTACAGGACAGCCTTTTAAAACACAAAGCATACATCATGCCTTTTGTAGATATAAAACCAGGCGACCCGGCATGGGAAGCGGTTCAGCGTGTGGGCGTTATGGGTATTATCAAAGGTTTTGGTAAGAGTATTGACTGGGAGAATAAAACATTTTTCTACCCCGATAGCACACTCAGTATGGGCGAACTGAAAGCAAGTCTCGAAAATGTATTTGGTAGTCCATTCAAAACTGGTGCAAACAATGACGCCTCTGTAACTATCGCCACGGCTGCTTCAATTGTAGTGAATAATCAACCTTTTTTATTTTCAAAGGTTGTCGCTGATCGCACCGGTTCGACGGCTGCGGCTTTCTTCGATGCCCGCACATGGAAAGAGGAATTGCATCTCGAAAATTTTGACGGGAACAGAAATATTACGCGAAAAGAACTGGCTGTGATGCTATGTTATTATTCCGAAAATTTTAAACGCTACGAAGTCGATTTTAAAGGAAACATTAAATAGACAATCGCAAGCCGCATTGCGGCCATTATACTCCTGCTCTTCTTATCTTGCGTACATGGAAACAGTTTTTTCTTACGACCGGTTATTTAATTTCAGCTATAATATTTTTAGGGCAATGGGCTGTTCAGATGAGCACGCTTCACTGGCCTCAAAGGTGTTGATCTCTGCTGATGCAAGAGGCATCGATAGCCATGGTGTTGCGCGTTTGAGTGGCTACGTACGCTTGTGGGAAGTGCAGCGCATCAACGCGAACCCTCAAATAAAAATTGTTTACGAAACGCCTTCAACTGCAGTTGTTGATGGCGATGCGGGGCTGGGTCTCGTTGTTGCACCTTATGCCATGCAGGTGGCGATTGACAAGGCCATGCAATGTGGCACGGGTTGGGTGAGCGTGAAAAACAGTAATCATTTTGGCATAGCTGGCTACCATGCTATGATGGCGTTGCAACACGATATGATTGGCATGGCCATGACCAATGCAAGCGCTCTTGTTGCGCCCACTTTCTCCATTGAAAGAATGCTTGGGACAAATCCCATAGCTGTTGTTATTCCCGCCAACGAACAGCCTCCGTTTGTTGCTGATTTCGCCACCACTACGGCAGCGAATGGCAAATTGGAAATTCTTCAGCGTAAAAATGCTGATACGCCTTTGGGCTGGGTGCAGGATGTTGATGGCAATGAAAGCACCGATGCAAATATTTTAAAAAAGGCCGGCGCACTGTTGCCGCTTGGTAGCGATCGTGAACACGGTTCCCACAAGGGCTATGCGCTCGGCAGCATTGTAGATATTTTTTCTGCCGTGTTGAGCGGGGCCAGCTATGGTCCCTGGGCTCCCCCGTTTCCGGCTTATGTGCCCATGCCCCAAAATATGCCTGGCGATGGTTTAGGCCATTTCTTCGGCGCAATGCGGGTAGATGCTTTCAGGCCTGCTGATGAATTTAAACAGCACATGGATAACTGGATATCAAGATTCAGGAAGGCTAAGCCTGCTCCGGGCCACGAAAAAGTTTTAATACCCGGCGACCCTGAAAGAGAAATGCAGGAACTGCGTATAAGAGAAGGCATTCCGGTCGTTGAAGCTGTGCTGGATGATCTTCAAAAGCTCTCCCAAAAATTTAATATCCCGTTGTGATCTTAGCTTGATTTATTTTGAACCGGGCCTTCGAATAAGCATTGAGCTGCTGTTGCGTCGCACTCTTGTACGACTAGCCGGGAAGTCTGCAAAATGCAAAGGTCAAAATCATTTCCGCGATAAAAGGATCGTTCAGGATTTGCTGTATCTGTTATATGTATTCAACAGTACAAGTGAGTGACACAACCGGTGATGCCACGAAGTACAAAAAGCTGGCTACAAAAATTATTTACTGGTAAACTTCGGCGCTTAGTTCATAGGTTTTGTACAAACCATTGTTGCCGATTATCTGGAGTATTACTTTTTTAATATGGCTGTCGGCATTGTCGTGTCCGGGCCTTATAATGATCAACGCCGAATCGACGTTGTTGAGGTGTTCAGTATAAGTATAGCTGTAGTTGTCGTTGTAGACCGTAGGTGTATAAAGGTCGGTTATGTCGCTGTAGGTTTTGTTGGATATAGTTCCAAAAACCGAATTGTACACCTTTTCAATTGCTTTATCAATGATTACGCTATCGGCAATATCGCTTGCAGACTTGTTCCTTTTGGTTTTTAGTTCATTGTCAATGCGCTGCTGTACCTGCTTATTCAATAGTTTTTGAGTGGCAACTATTTTTTCTTCCTGCATAGACCTTGCAGCTTCCAATTTTGTAAGCGCAAGCTTTTGCTTGTTGCCCTGGTCTTTTTGCTGAACAGCTAGATTGTTTATTTGAAGCAATACATTTTCATAGGCATCCTTGAGTTGTTTTTTAGGCAACAGATCCATGCCCAGGTTAACTAACTTATTATCGGGGATGTTTATGACAGCACCCTTAAGATCGGTCCCGATTTGCTTCCAGTCAACTTTTGCCAGCTCGGCTTTTATCATTTCATCAGCATTTATTTTGATAGCTGGATCTTCGGTTTCATTGTTTTCAGAGACAGTTGCTTTGTCTTTAGCAGCCTGTTCCTTATCTAAATCTGAGGCTGCCTGCTCCAGCGCAACGGTAAGTTGATCATACGCGCTGTTGAGCGATTCCAATGCAAGCGGCGTAATGGTTTCGGTAAGTGCCGCCGCGTCTGTTGCCGTAGATACAGCCGTGTTTATTTGGTGTTTGACTTCCGGTGCTATTTCCGCAGCCTTGTCGCGGAAAGAGTTGGTAAAGAAAGTGAACGGGCTAAACCAAGCGTTGTTAATATTTGCAGCAAGCGGTTCTACCTTTATTTTTTTAACCGTTCCGTTGCTGTAAAGACGTGGGGTTGTGTTTTTTGTAGCGGGTTGAAGCCAGGCCACGGTGCTCAACATGATTGTAATAAGTATCAGTGAAAAAACCTGGTTTCGATAGCGGTGGTTTTTTTCCTGTTTGTTCAACATGCGTTTAACTCTTGGCAACAGATCGCCTTTATTTGAAGAAGCATTCATTGCCAATGCTGGCTTAGATTGATATATCGCAATCTGTAACAATGCTTCGGCATACATGGCCGGTTTATACTGAAATTGCAGCACCCAATCGTCGCAACTATTCTCTCTCTCTCTCTTTATTTCCTTTCCAAGCAACTGTATAAACGGATTGAAGAAAAGCGTTAATTCAACAACCGATTGTATAATGTTTAAGAGAAAATCAAGCCTTTTGATGTGGGCAAGTTCATGGAGTAAAATGGCCTCGACCTGTTCCGTACTCAGATTATTAATACTTGCGACAGGTATAAGTATCAGCGGTTTTAAGAAACCGATAGTTAGCGGGCCTTTAACAAGTTCAGAATAATAAATAAATACTTCTTTTTTTATGCCTAGGGCTGCCGCAGTTCTTTTCACAAATAAACGCAGATCAACATCTGCTTTGTGTAAACCCTTATGGCGAATCCTGGAAGTATAAAAAAAGGCGCGGGCAAAACGAATGCAGAGAAACACCAGCATCACCAGGTAAGCTAATGAAAGATAAGGAAGCCATTGTTCGGCTTTGATCAAAACAAACGAAAGGCCTGATGAAAAGCTGTCGACGGTTGGCTCGTAAAAATAGGGAACTGTACCAAGTGATTCGTTTAGCTTAACCTGCTGTAAAACCTCAGTACTTTTTGTATAGTAAAAGTTGAGTGTAAAAAGAAACCAAATAAATCCAGCAAATTGTGCAATAACTGCAACCCTGTATTTCCGGGCAGCAGAAGGTTTACCAACATTATTAATGATCGTTGCCAGTAGCCACAGTACAGCGGCCTGCCAAAGGCTGTTTGCTATGGCGTAACCAAGCGCCTGGAAAAAAGCGGATTGCATAACAGGCTGCATATGCAGTTATTGTTTTTTCAGATCGTTGATGAGTTTTTGTATTTCTTCCAATTCTTCTTTACTTGTTTGTCCGCCGCCAAGTGCCTGCATTACCAATTGAGAGGCAGAACCGCCAAACAGTGAATCCACCATTTTGCCTACCATTTGCTGCTGTGTCTTCTCTCGGCTGATATTGGCCTTATAAATATGTGTTTTGCTCGAATCATCACGTTTCACAAGGCCTTTCTCAAACATGATCTGCATTAGTTTTAAGGTGGTGGTATAACCACTTTCCTTGTAAGTATTTAGGTGTTCATGTACATCTCTTACCGTAGCGCTTCCTTTGTCCCAAAGCACCTGTAAAATTTCCAATTCACCTTCAGTAGGCTTTATTTGTTTGTTTACACTCATATTACGACGAATTTCGTAGCAAATTACGAATTGAATCGTAAAGATGAAAAAACCTGGTTATTTTTTCCCTTTTCTTAACAAAAAATAGAGCCGTTCATCATAAAAAATATCTAAACCGGGGAGGTTTCTGAACATCAAGCTTCGACTCCGGATGGCAAACAATTTTTTGGATTATAAAAAATTATTCTATTTTTCCGCCTTATATCTGATTTGAAAAAGACAATCGCCATATTAATGCTCTTGATCCATGCCTGTAATATTTTAGGCTATTCAGCAGTATTTAATATGCTGCAGCAAAAGGCTTCGGATGCAGTTGTGGCAAAACTCGATAAAGGTTCCTATAATGAAAATGAGCTTGTTGAAATAAAGGTTCCACTTTCTATGCCTTATTCAATCGAGCGTAAAGAGTATGAACGGTATGACGGGCAAATTGAAATCTTCGGCGTAGTGCATAACTACGTAAAGCGTAAGTTTTTTAACGATACACTATACCTTCTTTGCTTGCCAAGCCATAAGGAAAATGCGATTGCCTCAGCAAAAAGCGAATATGCAAAAGACGTGAATGACCTTACAGGTTCTTCACAAGGAAAAAAGTCGCAACCCTCATCATCAAATAGTAAGTCCGGCATTAATGAATACAACCAGTATAACGCGGCCTGTAATATTAAATGCCCATTCAATTTGTTGCCAAACAAAGCTTATCCGTTATTCGATTTGAAACCGGTTTTACGTACTATCCCGGTTCAGCTACAACCGCCGAATTTTAGCAAGGCATAATTTCCCGCAAATCAAACCACTGATATTTTAGTTTGCCTTTTTTGGAAACAATAATATCAGGCATTTGGCCTGTATTCATTATCTATCGTATTGACCAACATTTCCCATTAGCGTTTCGTGTAAAGGTGTTTCCGCGTCAGTCAATAGCATTGATTCCTTATGGGAGTAAGAATTCGTTCGACAGGCCTTTACTAAGACTCGTTCATAACTTAAATTATCATGCCTTATATTCAAGTCGAAGATCATTTGCCGGGCATTACCGGCCTGCTCGAATACCGAAAGGATACCGCTGGCCCAATCAGGAGACTTACACAGTTTCTTCTGCGCGGCCCGAATACGCTCACAGAAGCTGAACGTGAGCTGATCGCAACAGTGGTGTCAAACGGCAATCAATGCAGATTTTGTACTGCTGCGCATACGGCTGCTGCTGATGTGTTATTAGGGGAATGTGACACTACGGCAAGTGTGAAACAAGATATTATCAACGCGCCGGTAAGCAATAAAATGAAAGCCTTGCTAACGATCGCCGACATGGTACGAAAGAGTGGTAAAGACGTTACCGAAGCAGCCATCGCAAGGGCTAAAGCGGAAGGGGCGACAGACACCGAAATTCATGACACGGTACTTATTGCAGCACTTTTCTGTTTGTATAATCGTTATGTAGACGGGCTCGCAACAGTTGCACCGACTGATCAAAGTTTCTATAATGGCCTTGGTCAACGTTTGAAAGATCACGGATATAACCGGCTGCCGCAGGGCTATGATCATTTAAAAAATAATCCGCACTAAATTATGAACGCAGAAACTATTGGTACGATAGACAACGCCATGCAGAAAAATATACTGTCAACTAAAGTCTCAGGCAATAAACTCGCGATAGTGTTCCTGGTTTGCTTTTTCAGCACTTTTTTCAGTGGCATCGTTTCCATGCTTATGTCTGTCTACCTGCCTGTAGCGGTGAAAGACTTATTGGGTAACGTTTCAGAAGAGAAAATGAACGATGTTAGCGCCTGGATCAATTGTGTTTTTATTTTCGGATGGATGTTTGGCGGAATCGCCTGGGGTGTTATTTGCGATAGAATTGGCCGCTCAAAATCGGTGATGCTCTCCACACTTTTTTATGGAGTATTTACGGTATTAACAGCAATAGCGCCTACATGGTTTTTAGTGAGTGCATGCAGGTTTCTCTCAGGTTTCGGCATTGGCGGTGTACTCGTAACAACAACGGTTATTGTAACGGAACTATGGCCCGAAAAAAGAAAGGCAATCGTGCTCGGAATGGTGTCGCTGGCCATGCCTGTCGGCTTTTTTGCTGCCGGTGCAATCAGTAGTCTAATGGCAGACTGGCGCGGTGCATTTTGGGTTGGCATTGTTCCTGTCGTGCTTGCGTTGATTTCTTTTTTCACGCTGCCGGAATCAGAAAAATGGAAAGATGGTCGGCAAAATCAGTCTAAAAAGGAAAATTTAAACGAACAGCTTTTTGCGCACGCTAACAGAAAAAATTTATTGGTGGGCTCAATTGTGTTCGGTGCTATGCTCATCGGTTTATGGGCCATATTTTCGTGGGCGCCTACATGGGTTCAAAGTATTGCTGCCTCTGAAAATACACAGCAACTGCGAGGCAGTACAATGATGATTCTTGCAGGTGGGGGCATACTCGGAAGCTTCTTTTCGGGATGGATCGTAAATGCCATAGGCTTGCGCAAAACAATGATGATGTGTTTTGCGGTTTGCTTTATCATGAGTTTTGTCGTATTCAAACTTAACCATACGGTAACCATCGCAACTTTCGTTGAAATGGCTGCACTCGTTTTCTTTTTTGGTATAAGCCAGGGCGCGCTTGGTGTGTATGTTCCGGCCTTGTTTCCAACGGCGATCTGTGCCTCTGCAACAGGCTTCTGTTTTAATGTGGGCAGGCTTTTCACCGGAACGGTCGTATTCTTTATTGGCGCATTGGTAACAATACTTGGCGGTTACGGAAATGCAGTTTTTATATTTTCATTCATATTTATTATCGGGCTTATCGCAACATGGATGACGAAAGAAATAAGCCCTGCAAAATAAAAATGAAAAGGAAGTTTTGATTACCGGCTTCTGTGCTTTTGGCGTCACCTGTTGCGTCGCATTACGTTCATCGTTCGGAACTTTTTTGGGCAGTGTGATCGTGAATGATATTTATTGCGGAGCATCTTACCAATATTGATGACCAACGATTCAGCAGCACAAGTGTGCGACGCAACGGAAGATAAATATTGAACAAAAGCCTGGTACAAAAGCTTTGAGTGAAAAATAATAACGCTTATATATTTTTAAGAACAAGTGACAACCAAATAAAAGTTGTACTGTTTTACCCTGTAACACGGCAAAAGTGATTTTGAAACATATAGTAAAAATATTTCCTGATCTTAAAATTTTTAAATGCCACATATAAATGTTGATGAGAATCTTCCGGGCATAAGAGCCTTAATGGCGTTCAGACCGGAAACTGCCGCGCCTATGAATGAGCTTGCAGAAATTTTACTGCGAGACAATGAAGGATTATCCCGTACGGACAGGGAACTGATCGGGGCGTTTGTTTCGTATAGAAATGATTGCTTTTATTGTCACACATCTCATGGAGAAATTGCCTGCCATTATTTGGGTGGCGATCGTGCTTTGGTTGAACAGGTGAAGAAAGATTATAATGCTGCGCCTGTTTCCGGGAAGTTAAAAGCTTTGTTGCATCTCGCGGGTAAAGTTCAGGTGAGTGGCAAGGCTGTAACCAAAGAAGATATTGCCGAGGCAAAAGCCGCAGGCGCAACCGATCGCGATATACATGATACCGTACTTATTGCCGCTGCTTTTTGCATGTTTAACAGGTATGTAGATGGCCTTGCTGCCAATGCTCCCGATGATATGGATTCCTATCCGTTAAGGGCTAAGCAAGTAGCTGAAAATGGATATGGAAGTCATATTTATCTTGGCAAGCAGCCTGTTGGAAGTTGACAAGGTTTTTCGTTTGGAAAAACTACGGCAGCAATAAAATATGCTTTTTTTTGTGCATCAAAATGTAGATGAAATATGTCTACAAAAGAGATTTAACCAACAGAATGACCCATAAGACGAATTTAGTTTTCCAGCCAGCGGCTGAAATAGTAGCAGCCGTATTTTATTTAACCGACCAGTGTGGAACAGGGTGAAGCCCTTAGTTCTGCACCATTGTTTTTTAACCATTACACGTTTTTAATTGAATCACTCAAAAAATCAAAACATGAGAAAATTGATGCTTTCCTTGGCAGGCGTTTTTCTGCTCTTTCTGCTGCCAGACTTGCTTTATGCCCAGGGCAAAACAGTAACAGGAAAGGTTACTGATATTTCCGGGCTTCCTATGGCCGGTGTAAGTGTCTCTGTCTTAAAATCTACACAGGGTACAGTTACCGATGCCGATGGAAAATTTAAAATACAGGTTGCCGACAACGCTTCCATCGTTTTTAGTTTCACCGGATTTAAATCACAAACTTTCAAGGTAAGTGATGCATCAGGTGATCTTTCAATAAAAATGGAGGAAGATATTGGCAAACTTGAAGAAGTGGTTGTAATGGGCCTCGCCACTACCGTAAAAAGGAAAAATCTTTCGAATGCTGTGGGTACTATTTCTGCGAAGCAATTAAATGGAGTTGCCCCTGCACAAACTTTTGATGCGGCGCTGAATGGAAAAATTCCTGGCGCATATATTAATGCAAACAGTGGCGCACCGGGTGGTGGCCTGTCAGTTAAATTAAGAGGCGTCACTTCCATCTTTGGGAATACTCAACCTTTGTATGTTGTTGACGGCGTATTCATGGATAATACTGCTACTTCAGGCGGACTGAATGCTGTGACACAGGCGGCGGCGGGCGGTAACGCATCAACACAAGATAACCCGAGTAGCCGTATTGCAGATCTGCGTGCAGAAGATATTCAAAACATCGAAATCTTAAAAGGAGCTTCTGCAGCGGCAATCTACGGTTCAAGAGCTGCTGCCGGTGTAATCATTATTACAACAAAAAGAGGGTCGCAGGGTAAAACCAAGATCAGTTTTTCACAGGACTTTGGTTTTGCAAAAGCGCGGCACCTTTTGGGGGTAAGACAATTCACTGCTGAAACGGCAGGCAGTTTGTCGAGTGATCCGGAAACAAGCGCTGCGCTTAGTCAGCAGTTCACAGAAGCCAAAGCTGCGGGCAAATTATACGATTATGAGAAAGAAATTTATGGCAACACAGGTTTTATGCGTAACAGCGTGTTAAGCGTAACCGGAGGTGGAGAAAAAACAAGCTTTTATTTTTCAGCTGCGCAAAAAGACGAAGAGGGTATAGTAAAAGGAACGGGTTATCGGAATACAAGCTTACGCTTAAACCTTGATCATAAAATCACCGATAATATAAAAATCGGCTTGAGCACTAATTATGTAAATTCTTCGTCAGATAGGGGGTTAACAGGTAATGACAATACCGGCACATCCTACAGTATTTCACTTTCATCAACGCCAAACTTCGTTGATCTGCATCCTGATCAATATGGCAACTATCCAATTAACCCGTTCTCTGCTTCAAATGTTTTACAGACAATTGCATTGATGACGAATAATGAAAGTGTTAACCGGTTTACGACTGGTATTAACCTTGATGCCATTTTGCAAAAAAGCAATAAGTCGACAACAAGACTTATCGGACGCGGGGGCATAGATTTCTATAGTCTCTACACGACTGCTTTGTTCCCGAGAGAGCTGCAGTTTCAGAATGTAAATAAAGGAACCTCTATACAAGGCGCCACACAAAACCTGAACACCAATTCTATCCTTTCACTTGTGAATGTTTACAATGCCAGCGATAATCTTGCATTTACTACTTCTGCCGGTGTTACACAGGAAACGGGTGATTATAATAACCTGCTAAATGTAGCCACACAGGTTGCGCCAGGCCAATCAAATATTGACCAGGGCGGAGCGCTTACAGGTCAGCAATTCAGGAACAAGTTTCAAAACGAAGGTATTTTCGTTCAGGAAGAAGTAAGCATTAATGATGCATTAAACGTCAATGCCGGTGTTCGTTTCGACAGGTCGACCAATAACGGCGACGCGACAAAATTTTATACTTATCCTAAAGCCGGTGCTTCTTTAAATCTTACAAAACTCGGTGTACTTGATAAAAGCATTTTCAACAATATCAAATTGAGAGCAGCCTACGGGCAGTCAGCTAATTTCCCTGCTTATGGAAGTAAGTTCACAACGCTTGTGTCTTCAAACACAGATGGGCTACAGGGATCGATTGTTAATGTGCAAGGCGGTGATCCAAACATTAAGCCTGAAAGACAAGCTGAATTCGAAACCGGTATAGATTTTAGCATGGCCAACAGTAAGGTGAATTTTGAGATAACCTATTACCGGAAAAAAATCTTCGACTTTCTTTTGCTGGCAACCGTTCCGCCTTCATCCGGGTTTTCCCAAAAATTCGTGAATGCGGGTGACCTTCAAAACAGCGGTCTTGAAGTTGGCATCAATGCACAGCCGATTTCTACAAAAGCCATCAAATGGACTACCTCATTAAACTTCTGGTTCAACCGTTCTAAAGTTACCAAGCTTACAATTCCTCCGGTAATTCTCGGTTCTTTTGGCACAAGCCTTGGAACCTTCCGTATTGAAGAGGGTAAATCTGCCACTCAGATCGTAGGTAACGATGCGCCTACACATCCATCTGGTGAAATAGTGGTACTTGGCAACCAGGAACCCACTTTCCAAATGAATACCTTTAACGAAATCACGTTCAAAAACAGGTTAAGCCTTCGTTTTCTTATTCATTGGAAAAACGGTGGCGACAATGTGAACTTAACAAACCTGCTTAACGATTTCGGACAAACCAGTGCAGACTTTGATGCTGATGACAATGGCAACAATATTCCAAATGGTCCTGAAAGAATAGGAAGTTTCCTTGGTGGCAGTGCAAGAGGTTTTGTTCAGGATGCCGGCTACGTGCGTTTCAGAGAAATCGGTTTATATTATTCGTTCAGCAAGATACCCGGTAATGTTGTTCGCGGCCTGCGTGTAGGGGTTGCGCTTAACAACTACATCACCTTTACAAAATACGCCGGTTACGATCCCGAGGTTTCCAACTTCGGTACAGGATTCTCAACAGGTGTTGATGTTGACCCATATCCGGCTTCAAAACGTGCCAGCCTGAACATAACTATTGATTTCTAAAAAAATAAACAGAACATAATGAAACGAATTGTCAATTTTCCAATAGTGTTATTACTGCTTATCGCGGTTTCAATAACATCCTGCAAAAAAGAATACGGGAATCTTAACAGCCCGACTGTAGAAGACTATCTTAAGAATGCGTCAAAAGACCAGCTAAACAGCCTTGTGGTAGGATCACTGGCTGGTATGCGTAATAATGACGGTCTTTACCTGGATGCCGTAGGTATAATCGGCCGCGAAATGTACCGATTCTCAAATGCAGACCCACGTTACGTCACCGAGCTTTTAGGTTCAGCGCCTTTGAATAATACCGGTTTTTATATAACCAATCCGTGGGCATCACGTTACCGTGTGGTAAAAAACTGCAATGTGCTTATTGATGCAGCAACCAACTCTTCGCTTATTTCCGATGCGGAACGAAACGGATATCTCGGGTTTGCTAAAACAATAAAAGCTTTTGAACTTTTGCTTAATCTCAATCTTACTTACACAAACGGAATTCGTGTAGATGTGGCCGACCCGAACAACCTGGGTCCAATACTTAGTTTTGATGAATCGATCACAGCCATTGCATCTTTGCTCGACGAAGCTAAGAATAACCTCAACGGATCAAGCATCGTTTATCCGCTTACCAGCGGCTTTGCAGGTCTTGATGATGTTACCGGCTTTATTAAATTTAATCGCGCACTCGCTGCAAGGGTTGATGTTTACAGGCAAAAATGGGATCTTGCCTTAACTGATCTTGGCGCTTCTTTCTTTGACCTCTCGGGCGACTTTGCCACAGGTGCTTACGAAGTATTTGGCACAGGAAGCGGCGACCAATTGAACTCTGCTTATTTCCCGCAGAACCAAAATGGTGAAGTGCGGCTGTCTCATCCAACGTTTGTAACAGATATGGAAGAAGGCGACGACAGAATATCAAAAGCAACACTGCGCTCTACCCCTGCGTCAAATGCCGGGCTGTCCGGCGACAGGGATATTTGGGTGTACACTTCAAGTACAGCACCTATTCCAATCGTACGTAATGAAGAGCTCATGCTTATTTATGCAGAAGCAAACATTCAAATTGCCAATTTCGATGAAGCCGTAAAAGCTATAAATGTCGTAAGAAATGGTCACGGAATAGGCAACTATACAGGTGCAATGGAAAAAGAAGCATTGGTTAATGAAATGCTTGACCAGCGCCGCTTTTCATTGTTCTTTGAAGGTCATCGCTGGATAGACATGCGCCGTTATCAAAAACTCGGAGAATTACCGATCGATAGGCCTGGCGACCAGGTTTGGTCTGCAATGCCAATCCCTATTACAGAAGGTCAATAAACTTCCTTTTGATAAAACAAAGGTCGCCAACATGTTGGCGACCTTTGTTATTTTTATTTTGCCGGCTTCAGTGCTTCGTGGCATCGCCGGTTGTGTCACTCACTTATACTATCGAATACAAATCGGATAGATCGAAAGCCAGTAAGCATTTTATCGTTGCGGAAGTGGCTTTCGAATTTTTTTGTCTTTGTCGACTTCCCGACCTATTGTACAAGTGTGCGACGCAACAAAAGCTTAATTGGGATACCATTGCCGGGCTCAAAAAATATAAGCTGTTTTTGAGATAACGTCGTTAGATAATTAATTATTGATTGGGTTAACATCTGCATCAACAATGTCAGTGTCTTTATAATTGTGTATCTCGTTGTACAGCGTATCACGTTCAACCGGCTCTCTTCTTACCTGTTTAATGAGCGATACAAGCTGCGAAGTGGTGAGAGTGGGCGTTTGCTCTTCGCTTCCGGCCATCGAATAAATTTTTGTGCTGTCGTCGATTGTGCCGTCGAGGTCGTTAACGCCAAACGACAGGGTAAGTTGTGCGTTTTGCCTGCCAAGCATTGGCCAGTATGCCTTTAGATGGGGGAAGTTGTCCAGGTATAACCTTGAAACCGCATACATCTTCATGTCTTCAACTACACTTGTTTCGGGCACATTACTCATGTCGTTGTCTTTGTTCCTAAACTTAAGTGGAATAAAAGTATTGAAGCCGCCGGTCTCATCCTGCAACTGGCGCAAACGCTCCATGTGATCTATGCGGTGCCAGTATTTTTCAATATGTCCGTACAGAAGTGTAGCGTTGCTGTGAATGCCCATTTTGTGAGCAGTTCGGTGAATGTTTAGCCAGCCATCTGCATCAACTTTGTCGGCACAGATTTGTTGCCTTATCTCGGGATGAAAGATTTCTGCGCCTCCGCCAGGAATTGAATCGAGTCCGGCGTTCTTCAACATTTGCATGCCTTCTTCGACGCTTAGCTTAGCCTTGCGGAACATATAATCAAATTCAACAGCGGTGAAGGCTTTTACATGCAAGCCCGGGCGGTGCGTTTTTATCTTTTTCAACAGTTCGGCAAAAAAATCGAGGTTCATTTTGGGATGAATACCGCCAACAATATGCACTTCAGTAATTGGTTTGCCATCATATTTCTTAACAAGGTCAAGCATTTGATCAATGCTGAGTTCCCAACCTTCTTCCCGGTGCGCATAAAGGCGGGAATAGGCGCAAAATGCACAGGAGAACACGCAAACATTTGTGGGTTCTATATGAAAGTTGCGGTTGAAGTAAGTTTTGTTTCCATGTATTTTTTCGCGCATCCAGTTGGCCAGTGCCCCAAGATAGGAGAGTGAGCCTTTCTCGAAAAGCATTACGCCTTCGTTGAAACTGATGCGTTCACCCGCCAGGATTTTTTCACCCGCATTTTTTAGATCAATATCATTGGTTGCATTAATAAGTTCCTGTACGTTGTTGCCTGCCGTGGTCATATGCTTGAATTAAAGGCGCAAAGTTATTGAGTGAAAGCTTCACTAAATAAAAGAAAATGCGGTAAAGAAATAGTAAAAGTATTTGTACCAGGCAGCGGTATGGGAATTGTGCTTTTGTTGCGTCGCACCCTTCAGCTTTTGGATCGTCGGCCGATGAATGGCCTCATGTACAAGTGTGCGACGCAAGAGGCGATGCCATTTTGTGCAAAAGCCGGGAACAAAAATTACATTAACAAACCAGCGATGGTTGCAGAAAGGTAGGAGGCCATTGTACCACAAAACAACGCTTTAAGGCCAAGTTTGGCGAGGTCGCCCCTGCGTTCGGGGGCTAATTCTCCAATGCCGCCGATTTGCATGCCGACGCTACTAAAATTGGCGAAACCGCAAATAGCAATACTTACGATAAGTAAACCTTTATCTGTTAGTATGGGAACTGCTTTGTCGGTTAAGCTTTTAAAAGCAACGAATTCGTTCACCGTAAGCTTTTGGCCGAGTAATGTGGCTGCATTGCCAACATCTGTTGATGGAATGCCCATTGACCAGGCAACAGGGTAAAATATTTTTCCGAAGATCCAGTTAAGTGTAAGATCGAATGGAAGATGAAGCAGGTGTCCGATACTGCTGAGGAGGTAGTCGAGCAACGCGATGACAGCGATGAAACCGATAAGCATGGCGATTACGTTCATGGCAATTTTAAAACCGTCGCCAGCGCCATGTGAAATAGCATCAATTACGTTTTTATAGTTGCTTTTTACCTCGAGCTTTACTTTCGCCATCGTTTGGCTTTCTTCGGTTTCCGGAAAAACTATTTTTGAAATAACCAATGCTCCCGGAGCCGCCATGATACTTGCTGTAATGAGCTTTGGCGCCAGATCAATCCCTGCCTGGGCACCCATATTTGCATAAACGACAAGGATACCGCCGGCAATACATGCCAGGCTTCCGCTCATACTCGCCAGTAGCTCGCTCATGGTCATACCTTGTAAGTAGGGGCGTATCATCACCTGGGCTTCCACTTGTCCAACAAATGCGCTTGCAACATTGCTTAAGGCCTCGGCACCGCTGACTTTCATGATATAATTCATGGCACGGGCGATTGCTGAAACAATTCTCTGCATAATACCAAAATGGTAAAATATGGCAACAAGTGCGCAAACAAGTATAATGGTTGCCGTTACATTGAACGCAAAAACAAATCCGCCTCCAACATAATTACCAACGCTACCATTTGGTTGTTGGGTGATAACGCCACCGTAAACAAAGGCCGCGCCCTGCCTTGCAAAAGCTTCTATCTTTTCCATTACTTTTCCCAGGGATGAGAAAAAACTTTGAACAAGACTTACCTTGAAAATAAGTAGTGCAATAATAACCTGCAACCCTATACCACTAGCAACAAGCCGGTAATTGATCTTTTCACGGTTATTGGATACAAGCCAGGAGAGACCGAGAATAAGCACGATTCCAAAAAGCCCCTGAAATCTTTCCATAATCAACTATTGAACAAAAAATTATTGATATCGATGAAGATAGTCAAATAATTTTTTTTGTAGTTGACTAGCTTGGATAAATTGTTCGCAATCGGAGGTTAAACAACGTGAAGCCATAGTAAAGCAAACAAAAAAAAGCCGGTCTTTTGTGGCCGGCTTTTTGGAAACGATTTCATTAGATGTGCGCCTGTATTTTCTTTTCAATAATAGACTTTGGAACGGCTCCAATTTGCTTGTCGACCACCTTTCCGCCTTTGATGAACAGAATAGCTGGTATGGAAGTAATTCCATAATTAATACTTACATTCGGATTATGGTCAACATTTAGTTTTCCAACATTTACCTTTCCTGTATAATCTTTTGCAAGTTCTTCAATAACAGGACCAATAGCACGGCAGGGGCCGCACCATTCTGCCCAAAAATCAATCACGGTTAATTTATCGCTTTCCAGAACGGATTTCTGAAAATTTGCATCGGTGAATTCTAAAGCCATTTGTTCGTTTTTTATTGTTACAAATATTTTTATGAAAGACAAGCTACAAATTTATGCCCAATAGGTGACAACTGATCATTTGACGTGGAAGCTTATATTTTTACTGACGTATTAATCACAAATTACTGACAGCGGGGCATGAATCAGGATAATAGATTTTGCCTGGCAAGAAATTCCAGTTTTTTATTCAGATCCATCAGCTTGTTGGTTAATTCTTCATTTTCCTTTCTCAATTTATAAACTTCGTAGGCCTTAATAATAAAATTTTTAATATCATCTTCATTCCAGGGCTTTGTAAGATACTTATAGACCTGACCCCGGTTAATCGAATCAATAACAGCATTGATGTCTGTATAACCCGTTATCAATATTCTTATGGGTTCAGGGAAAGACTCCAGGATGGATTCAAAAAATTCAATGCCGGTTGTCTTAGGCATTCGCTGATCGCTGAGAATAACGTGAATTGGTTTTTGCTCAAGAATTTTTCTGCCCTCTTCAGCCGATTCTGCTGTAAATACATTAAATTCCCGTCGAAAAGAAGCGTGAAAAGAGGTGAGATTGTGTGGTTCATCATCGATATAAAGGACATTGATCATTTTGGGTTGCTTTCTTGAATGCAATTTAACAATTGATAAATAAATTTGCTAATTTGCAATATGTATTAATATAAATTTCCAAATAATTTGATAATTATTAAACTTTGCATTAAATATACATTAATATCCAATTATATCCATGGAAACTGAATTACGAATCCGCGCTTTCAGAGCAACCGATGATCGGGAAACCTGCCTGAAGTTTTATGAAGGGCACAAAAAGGTTTTGGAGAATCACGGGATATTTAAAGTTACTTCCTCTACACCCGAGTGGATGGAAAGCCCCTCAGTTTTTCTCGTTGTGGTGGAAACAATGGATGGCACACGGCTTTATGGTGGAGCGCGGGTACATGCTGCGGATGGCATTATGCCGCTGCCAATAGAACAGGCGACTGCTGAAATGGACCCTGCAATACATGATTACATTCGATACTATGCGTTAAACGGTACCGGTGAACTTTGTGGCCTTTGGAATTCTGTGGAAGTTGCGGGATATGGCATCGGTAGTTTGTTCCCGTCAAGGGTGTCGGTCGTGATTTCTGAGCAAATAGGTTTGAAAACAATGTTCTCCTTATGCTCCCCTACAACTGTTCGTTTTAATCAATGGATTGGCAGCAGAATTTTTACTGAAGTTGGAAACAATGGCACATTTTATTACCCAAAATTAGACCTAATTGCTACAGCAGTTTTTCTTGATGATGTTCAGAATCTTACACATGCCCACACACGCGAAAGACAAAAGATGCTTTATCTCAGGGAAAATCTTACTTGTTCTACCATTGAAAAATCACCCTTTAAGAATGTCAATGTAAAAATTAATTACGAATTGAACATTCCAAACAGCAACAGCAATGAGTTTAAGCTAAGCTATTATAATAGGGCATCATGAAACAAAAAATGGTATTCACTTTGGGGGCTATTCTTATTCTGAATATTGGCCCACTAATTTTCAGTGCGAACCTTATTATTCATTTCAAAACAATCTTATTGTCGATATCTGCAGCTATTTTGTGGCTGAGTCAACCGTCGTTCAGCAAAGAGGAAATGCAAACCGACCACAGCAGCGACAAATATTCTATTCTTATTATATTGCTCTGCTCATCATTAAGTGTCTTTCTATCTGTAACGGAATGGGGATATCTGACAACAAATAAAAGCCAAATGAATGTCATGAGCTTTATCGGCGCCGGAATGTTATTAACGGGCATCGTGTTGCGGGTATGGTCGATAAATATTCTGGGACGTCATTTTACAGCCACAGTAAAAGTGATCGACAAGCACGAGTTAATAAAGATCGGACCTTATAAAATCGTCCGGCATCCTTCCTATTTGGGAGCGTTAATCTCTATAACCGGCTGTCCTCTATTCTTAAATAATTTTTATACCTGTTTTTTCTGTTTTTTTGCCATGATGATTGCTTACTATTTCAGGATCAATGTCGAGGAAAATACATTGGCGTTGAAATTTGGTTCAGACTATAAACAATACCAGGAAAATACTTATAGGTTGATTCCTTTTATTTGGTAACAGTTTTATCTCAATGTAAATGCCAGTAACTAAGCATAAATTTTTAATTGTCTTATCTGCAATAATTGTTTTTGCGTGCGTTTTATCCTTCTCGTCAATTGGGCAACAAAATATATTGACGATTGATAACAAGTCTTCCTCCCAACCTATTGGAAAATTTACCTATCTCTATGAGGATAAACAAATGCTTTATGCCGATTCAGAGATAATTAATATTGCACAATTTACCCCAGAGTCAAAAGATATCACAGTTAGAAACGAAATAATACCTGGAAATGTTTGGGTGAAATTCACCATTGTTAATAAGAGCTCGGATTCTTCTTTGTTCCTCGATCTCGACTATCCCAATATTTCTGAGATAACACTCTATAGGCTGAATGCGGCTAAGATTGAAAAGCTTAACCAGACTGGCAATAATCTACTCTATGAAATGCGGCAAAACTCGAAGCCCGGATTTGCATTTTCCTTAAATGTACATGTTGATGATACGGCAACTTTCTATCTCAAGGCGAATAGCTTTCATCCCTTGGTGCTCCCGATGTTTATAATGAAAGCCGGCGATCTGGCCGAAAAGACAAATTCGGAAAATTTGATCTTTGGTTTGTATTTTGGAATAATGCTATCCTTGCTGTTGTATAACCTATTCTTATTTGCATCTACAAAAGATCTAAGCTACTTGTTTTATGTCATCTTTTTGTTTTTCCTAAGTTTTGCACAAACAACGATATCAGGATATGGGTTCAAATATTTTTGGCCCGGGAACCCGGTGGTGAACAGGTATGCGTTAACAATTACTTCAGCGGCTGCCGGTATCACCGGCATCTTGTTTTCGATATTCTTTCTCCGAATCGGGTATTACTTCAAAAATATTATCTACATTCTTTCGGTTGTCGTTCTTCTTTATATCGTGGTAATCATTTCAGGTATTTCAGGTAATAATCAGTTAAGCTACGATCTTTTGAATTATTCAGGTGTTGCTGGCGGGGTTTTACTTATCGTCGTGTCTTATATGGTAGGTAAGAAAGGATACAAGCCGGCATACTTTTATTTTGGTGCATGGATATTTTTTCTTGTTGGCATAATCGTATTTTCTCTCAGAAACTTCGCTGTGCTACCTTACACAACTTTAACTACTTACGCAATATATATTGGTTCAGCAATCGAGGCAATACTGCTTTCAACTGCGCTTGCAGACAGGATAAACTCTCTTAGAAAAGAAAAGGAAGAATCTCAGGCCTATGCGCTAAAGATATCCCAGGAAAACGAAAACTTGATAAGGGAACAAAATGTTGTTTTGGAACAAAAGGTTACGGAAAGAACAAACGAATTGATGACCACCAACAGCCAACTATCTAAAGCATTGGACGATTTACAAGACGCTCAGATACAGTTAGTAGAAGCCGAGAAAATGGCGTCATTAGGTCAGCTTACAGCGGGTATTGCACACGAGATAAACAACCCTATCAATTTTGTAAAGTCTAACATCAGGCCATTGAGTCTTGATATCCAGGATTTGTTTGATATTATTACTGACTACAATCAATTGCACGATCAGCAGAATGGTGGGTTGCACGAAAAGTTGAACGAAGTCTACGAAAAACAGGAGTCGATGGACCTGAATTTTATTAAAACAGAAATAGGCCAGTTGATAAAAGGCATCGAAGACGGCGCGGAAAGAACAGCGGAAATCGTGCGCGGCCTGCGTACGTTCAGCAGGCTAGACGAGAGTGAACTTAAAATAGCAAACATCCATGAAGGAATCAACTCCACTATCGTACTTGTGCGAAACACTATGCCACCCTATATAAGAATAGACAAAGATTTTAAGGCAAAGGGTTCGCTTGAATGTTTCCCCGGTAAACTAAACCAGGTTATAATGAACATTCTAAACAATGCTATTCAGGCAATTGGTGAAAAGAAAGATATAGCAGCTGAAGAATACATCATGATTTCTACAGCCGATACAGACGATGATAAGATAGTCATCAAAATAAAAGATACCGGCCCGGGTATGAACGATGAAGTGAAGCACAGAATATTCGAACCATTTTTTACAACAAAATCAGTTGGTGTAGGTACAGGCCTTGGCATGGCCATCGTTTTTAAAATAATACAGGAGCATCGAGGCAAAATTGAAATAATATCTGAGCTGGGTAAAGGCGCCGAATTTATTTTAACTTTACCATATGTTCACCCGGAAGCTTAATAAACTAACCGACAAATAACCCGAATGCGAAAAGAAGAAAAAATAGCAGTCCTCTATATCGACGATGAAAGCAACAACCTGATTTCTTTTCAGGCTGCATTCAGGAGAAAATATAAAATTTTCACTGCTAATTCTGCAGCGCAAGGCATGGGCATTCTTAGTAACGAAGAAGTACATGTGATCATTGCCGACCAACGCATGCCCAACTCCACAGGTGTCGAATTCTTCCAGATCGTAAGAAAAGCTTACCCCGAACCCATCCGTATGCTGCTTACAGGCTATACAGATGCCGAAGCAATTGTTGATGCGATTAACAAAGGCGAAATTTACCGCTACATCAGAAAGCCCTGGGATGAAATCGAACTTAACAACGCCATCCAAAATGCCTACGAAATATATGTTACACGAGATAAACTAAGCAGGAAAATTGCCGAACTTGAGAAGACCAACGACGAGCTCAACCGCTTTGTTTACAGCACCTCCCACGATCTCCGTTCGCCGCTGGCCTCCGTTATGGGTATCCTTAACCTGGCCAAAATGGAAGACTCCATACAAGATCCTAATGGCTATATGGATATGATAGAAGTGTGTGTAAACAAAATGGACACCTTCATACAAAAGATCATCGAATACTACAAAAGCATAAGGGTTGATGAAGACTTTTCTAAAATAGATTTCAATGTGCTGCTCGACGAAAGTATCAGGCTTTTTAAAATGCAAAAACCCCATCTTGAATACATCACCAATGTCGATCAGCCGATGCCATTTGTGAATGATGCGTTCAGAATGTCTGTTATTATCGACAACCTTATTTCCAACGCGGTAAAATACCAGAATCCCGAGCGGCAAAATCAAAAAGTGGAGGTAACCGTTAAAATCACAGAAGAAAAAGCAACCATAAAAATCGAAGATAATGGCGTGGGCATTCTAGACCAACACCTCAACAACATCTTCAAAATGTTTTTCCGCAGCAATAACTCTGTAAACGGCCTCGGTATAGGCCTGTATATTGTAAAGGAGGCGCTCACAAGAATAGGTGGCGAAATATCTGTTCATTCAACGCAAGGAGTAGGCACCGCTTTTTATCTCGAAATACCTAACTTCCTTAATAGCCCTGAGGTAACAAAGGCTTCAGATAGCCTAGCCTTAAAATAAATTCTTCTTTAATTTAAATAGGTTAATTTGGGTCCTGCTGCTCAGCAGTTGGCATCGTCCCTTGCGTCGCACACTTGTACAGTTAATCCGGACATCAGCAATAATGGAAAAGCCCGAAAGCAATTTTAGTTATCATAGAAATGCTCATGTAATTTGAAACTTCTGCATCGCAGACTTATATTCTGCAGCACAAGTGTGCGACGCAACAGGTGATGCTTCTTAAACCAATGCCGTCAACAAAAAACGTATCAGTACTTATATAAATTATTTTTCAAAAACGGCAAGGCTGCCACCAACCCATTCTTTGTCTTTATTGTAGCGCACACCTATCATTTTGCCTTTGCTCAGTCTTGCCAGGTTATTGGTTGCGAAAGGTCTTGGCTCACCATCTTTCCAGAAATAAAAAAGCCTGATCTCCGCCTTCGCAGGAATGTCGGGTGTGGTAATTACGTCGGCATACTTCACTTTCTTCTGCAGTATCCAGTTCTGCGGATCCTGTACCTTGTCAATATCGGCTTTTGTAACATCGATCACCACACCCTGGCCCGCAAATGAAAACAACGGCTTCAAAACATAGTTCTCCAGGTCTTCCGGTATGACCTTAATGTCGCTCAAAAAACTTGTTTTTGGAACAAATGGGTGGTCTATATACGGTAGTGTAAACTTACTGATGCGGTAAAACCAATTGGGATGTGGAACCCATTGCACATCCATCTCTTCGAAAAGTATCTTGCCATTTTCCTGTATTTCCGCACTTTGCTGCTGCAGGTCATCAAAGATCACCCGATTGTAAATTCTTTTTACGTGAATCTTCTTTCCATCTTTGATATAATAAAGTGTTTTGCCTTCTTTAACCAGTTCTGTAAGGCATACGATTGGCACGCCAAGGTAGTCTTCGGTGCAATAAAAATCGACCCTAGTTTTTTGCTTATGTGGCAACACTTCGAGTAAAATAACGTTTTCGGGCTCGCAGTCGCCCACGATAATTTCTTTCAGCAATTGCAGGTAGGTTTCTTTTGTAAAGTCATTCAGGTAAGCATCGTAACTGTCGGGGATGTTAAAATATTTTTTGGTAAGTTCCCAATGCAATACCTGGTAAGCAAACAATGTTGGAAAGCCCTGCATTTCTATCAGCTGCGGCTCTAGTTCTCCCTGTTCGTTTTCGCAAACGCCAAAATCGAAAGCAATAAAATGCGAATGATCATTTTCATTGGGCACCTTTATGTCAGCAGGTATAGCATGCGCCGTAAGTGTTTTAAAATTGTATTGCGTAACTACGTCTATGATGCTTTCGCACGCAGAAAGCATTTTGCCGGTAAAATTTTTATCGCAAAAAACAGGGGTTTCTGCAACACGAAACTCAAGTGCACCGGGGTGTTTGGCATTCAGTGCTTCTAGGTAAGCTTTGTAAACGGGTTCGCTAAAATTCTCATTGAACCACTTTCTCATTGATGGAACCATAAAACAATATTTTGTGTTTAAATATAAGCAATGCAGGTTATGTGCCGGCTGCGACGATCAAAATAAATATGCTGCGATCAACCGGCAACCGGTCATATTTACTGTCAGTGAATGCGGTCGCCACGCAGTTCGAGACTTTCCATAATGGAGGCTTCATAAACAAGCCACTCCTTCCAGCGCGTTCTCACTTTTTCTTTGTCTATGTAGGTTTCAGCAAGCTCAATAAAGAGTGCGTAGTGGCCGGCTTCGCTTTCCATAAACCGCCGGTAAAAATTACGCAGATACTCATCGTTTAGCCCTTCGCTGAGCCTTTTGAACCGTTCACAGCTTCTTGCTTCAATAAGCGCCATGGTCAACAGTTGGTCTAGAAAACGGTCTTCAAACCTCCCGCCTTTCTGCTGAAATTCCAGCAGTTTGTTCACATATTCGTCTCTTCGTTGTTTGCCAAGTTGCAGGCCGCGTTTCTGCAGTTCATTCAGCACCAACCTGAAATGGCCCCATTCTTCCGTAACAATAGGGGCAAGCTCCGTAACAAGCTTTTCTTTGTCGGGGTATCGTTGAATAAGAGTAATGCAACTCGTAGCCGCCTTTTGCTCGCAATAGGCATGGTCGGTAAGTATTTCGGCAAGACCAATGCCGGCAAGGTTTACCCAGCGCGGATCAGTTGGTAGTTGAAGCCCCAGTATATTTCTCGTGTGTTCGCTTAATATTTCCATTGCAGCCCATTAATTTGTGTGCTGCAAATATCCTGATTGATTATGAATATTATGTTACCGGCTTCAGTACCTGTGGCATCGCCCGTTGTGTCACTCACTTCAACGTACGAAGCTTTAATGAGCTTCAATCCGTAAGTTGATAGCCATAACAAAACGTGCAAAGATTTACATTCTGTAGCCGATAAATGATCTGCAGTATAGGAGTGCGACGCAACGATGTTGCCACGAGTGTTGGGGCCGGGCTCCAAAAAATGGTTCAAAAACGGCTCACGCTGATAGCCGCTTGCATAAAATTTATTGGCAGAACCAGTTAACCGATATTTTTGCAGTCAAAATCTAGATATGAAAAAAGGCTTATTGCTGATTGGTATTACCGCGATAGCGGTGGCGGTGTATTTTATTTTTTTTACAGGTGGCGCAGAGCCATTAACTAAAGCACCGAAGCAGCAGCCGCTGGTTCAGGGGAAAAACAGCGACGTATTTAATAAGCCTTTTAATGAAATGCTTGATAGTTATTTTGCCCTGAAGAACGCCCTGGTTGAATGGGATTCCGTTACAGCGGCTAAACAGGGAACTACCCTTGCAGGCCTTACGGCTCAAGTGCCTTACGAGACCTTGAAGGCCGATACCACAATTATTGCTACTGCAAAAAGTTTTTCAGAGAGTGTGTCGGCGGAAGCGCTTGGCATTTCGGGCGAGACAACACTGGAAGGTATGCGCCGGTCGTTTTATACGCTCAGTGAAAATCTGTATAATCTTTTGCGCACGGTGCAATACGACCAGCAGATCATTTACCATGATAAGTGCCCAATGGCCTTTAATGATCAGGAGGAAGGCTATTGGCTATCGAATACAAAGGAAATCATTAACCCATATCTTGGTAAAAAGCACCCGCGCTACGCTTCGGGAATGATTGGCTGTGGCAGTGTTGAAGACTCTCTTGACTACCGTTCGAAATAAAAGTTAAATGCGGATGCAGGATATTGAACAACCGGCCGTTGTTTTTGTTCTTAATCCCGGATGAACCTATGACATAATGAAGCAATTAAATTTCTTGTTCTGTGGTCTGTTTTTTTTCTGTGCCGTTCAGGGCCAGGAGAAGTTTACACTTAATGGATATATAAAAGATTCCCTTACCGGGGAAACACTTATCGGGGCAAACATCACCATAAAAGGCGAGGGGAGAGGTGTTACTACGAACCAATATGGCTTTTACTCGATCACCCTTTCCGGGGGCAACTACCAGTTGCTTGTTTCGTTTGTAGGGTATGATGCTAAGCTTGTTGATGTAGCTTTCAATGAGAACCGGACCTTGAATATTTTAGTATCACCCTCTTCTACTAACCTTAACAGTGTAACAGTCACCGGCCGGAAAAGAGAAAGTAATATCAAAAGCGCGCAGATGGGTAAAATTGACTTGAGCATTAACGCTATAAAGTCTTTACCTCCATTTTTCGGCGAGGTTGACATTCTAAAAGCGCTGCAATTATTGCCCGGTGTGCGAAACGCAGGAGAGGGTAATTCTGGCTTTTATGTTCGTGGCGGAGGCCCTGATCAAAATCTTATCATGCTTGATGAGGCCGTTGTTTACAATACGGGGCATCTGTTCGGTTTTTTTTCTGTCTTCAATTCAGATGCAATTAAAAATCTTACCCTTATTAAGGGTGGAATTCCTCCTCAATATGGTGGCAGGCTGTCTTCGGTGATTGACGTTGCCATGAAGGACGGCAATACAAACAAAACGCAGGTAGATGCCGGAATAGGGCTTATATCGTCAAGGTTTTCCGTACAAGGTCCCATGTTCAGGGAAAAGGCGTCTTATATGATCTCGGCCCGCCGCACTTATATTGATTTTTTGATTAAACCCTTTATCGGCAAGAGTAATAGTTTTTACGGATCGGGTTATTATTTCTATGATCTCAATGCGAAAGTGAATTACAAGTTCTCCGATAAAGACAGGCTTTTTTTAAGCGGGTATTTTGGAAGGGATAGATTTAATTTTAATAATGCCAAGCGTTCATTCACTACGGAAGTGCCGTGGGGCAATGCAACAGCTACACTACGCTGGAATCATGTGTTCAATAAAAAATTATTTGCCAACACTTCTTTGATTTATAACGACTACGGCTTTGAGTTCAATGGAACACAAAACGATTTTAGTATAGGCCTTAAGTCGGGTATCAAGGACCTCAATGCAAAGACCGATTTTGATTTTTATGCATCGCCCGAACACAAACTGAAATTTGGCGGGCAATACACCTTTCACACTTTTCTGCCAAGTGTGGTGAGTGGCAAACAGGATACAACAGTATTTGCCCCTGCTAACGTGCAAAAAAAATACGCAAACGAATTTGCCATTTATATTCAGGACGATTGGGAAATTTCCCGCGCTATCAAACTAAATTATGGCGTGCGTTACAGCCGTTTCCAGCAAGTGGGCAGGTATACCTCGTATACCACCGATGCTGACGGAAACAAACTTGACAGTACAACTTATGGCCCCGGACAGGTAATCAAATCTTATGGCGGTTTTGAACCAAGGCTTACGGTGCGTTATTCGCTGAATGACGAAAGTTCCATTAAGGCGGCGGTAACAAAGAACTACCAATATATTCATCTTGTAAGCAACGCCGGCACTACGCTTCCGACGGACATTTGGGTACCGAGCACTTACCGGGTTAAACCGCAGGTTGGCTGGCAGTATGCAGCGGGTTACTTCCGCAATTTCAGCAATAATATGTTTGAAACTTCTATTGAAATTTATTACAAGACCATGCAAAACCAGATCGAATACAAGGAAGGGTATACACCAAACACGTTACAAGATCCGGAAGAGAGTTTTGTGTTTGGAAAGGGATGGAGCTACGGGGCCGAACTTTTTGTAAACAAAGTAAAGGGCAGGCTTACAGGCTGGGTTGGTTACACGCTTTCATGGACCTGGCGCAAATTTCCTGATTTGAATGGCGGCGAGAAATACCCCAGCAAATACGATCGACGCCACGATCTTTCTATTGTTTCGGCATACGAGCTTACGAAGAAATGGAAGCTCTCTTCAGTGTTTGTTTTTGGCACAGGCAACGCCATCTCGCTGCCTGAACGGTTTTATTTTATTGGTGGCGTGTTAACGCAGGAGTTCAGCAGTATCAATGCCTATCGCATGGCTCCTTATCACAGGCTCGATTTCTCCGCTACTTACACCCCGGTTCACAAAAAGCCTAGAAAATATGCCAGCAACTGGGTTTTCAGTATTTACAATGTTTATAGCCGGCAGAACCCTTATTTCTATTATTATGACCAGGAAGGCAGTGCTGCCAACGGCACCTTAAAAGTGACTGCCAAACAGGTTTCGTTGTTCCCTATCATACCTTCGGTCACATGGAATGTGAAATGGTAGTTTAAATAGATTGAAACACCTTTTCGATGCAAGTTAATCTGTGATCCAGCGATAATCATAGAAAAAAGAGTCTTTGATTCTTTATGGCAACTTTAATGAATCCATGATGTCGCTAAACCTTTGTTTTAAACTTTTTTCTGCGTCGGTCATCTGGCTGCGCTTTATTGGATGCTCTTCCTCGGGATCAAGATAAATATTATAGAATTTATCGGTGCTGTCATAAAGTTTGTATGTAGTATCGTTTATCCAGCGTCTTAGCTGGTCGTTTCCTTTATTGGTGTTGGGTTGATAATGATTGAATACCCAATCCCTGGGCTTATAGCTGGCCCCGGTCAATTGCGGATAAAAACTGGTGCCGTCCATCGTACCATATTGTCCCATTATGCTTACACCCACCGCATCCGCCACCGTTGGAAAAAAGTCCTGAAATTCGACAAGGTTACGACTTACAGAACCGGCAGCAATCTTTGCGGGCCAGGTAACCATTAAAGGCACGTGTGTTCCTCTTTCAGAGGTTAGGCTTTTGCCCCCTTCTCTCAGCACCCCGTTGTACTTATACCAGATGCCATGAGGCGTGCCATTATCGCCAGCGAACATTACGATTGTATTGTTGTACAAATTCCATGTTTTAAGTGAATCCATAATTTCTCCAACTTTTTTATCCATATACTTCATCATAGACGGAAACCAGCTTACATCGGAAGGGTTCCTGGAATTCCACCCTGCGAACGCAGGATCATCGGGCGTAGGCGAATAAGGATCGTGGCATAACGTAATCGGGAAAAACACGAAAAACTGCTTGTTCCTGTTTTGTTTGATGAACCTGAGTGCCCTTCGGGTAAATATGTCATCTCCATATTGTCCATCCGTTTTGGCTGAAGAAAGGAAGGCTCCGTTTTCATAGATCTTGGGGTCTTTATAATGCCTGCCGGGCGCTCCTGCCTTGATGGCGTCCCACAAGGAATAGTCATCAAAACCCATCGTATGTACAGCGCTGTCTCCTCCATCAAACTGCCATTTGCCTGCTACGAATGTGGCATAGCCGGCGTCTTTGGCCAAATTGGCAAAGGTCTTCGAACTAAGATCGTATACGCCCCATTCATTGTAATTCCTGAAATTATATTTGCCCGATACAAACGCTGTACGTGACGGAGAGCATAACGGTGAACCGTAACATTGGGTGAAGTTCATCCCATCATTTGCCATCCGGTCAATATTGGGGGTTTCGAAGCTTTGATTGCCGTTAATGGCAATAGCGTCGTAACCGATGTCATCGCCGAGGATGATGACAATATTTGGCTTGTTGCTCGCTGGGATTAGCATAGCATCTGAACTTTCAGTTTTACTTAATGAGCTTAGGATATTTGCTTTGTTACAGGCAGCAAAGACAAGCAAAGTAAAAAGCAGCGTAAGAAAAACAGCAGGTGTTTGGTGGCGTCGGAAATACATAATTATCATAGATCAGGAATTTGTATAGTGAAAATGGGGTTTGTGTTTTTTGCACTCGTAAAAAATTCTTTTGAAGGTGGTTTTCCCGTTATCAGCATTTTTACATTTTCATTAAAGTTACCTTTTTGAAAAAATAAAAAGCCAGCATTATCATGTGGAAGAAGAATTGTCTGCTATTCCAAAGTGTGGAAACAATACAATTGTGTCACCGGCGGCAGTGCAAATGGCATCATCAGTTGCGTCGCACTCTTGTGCTTTTTGTACTGTATGCGGCAAAGCACGGTTTAAGGTAAATCCATAGTCTTTATAGAGAACAATTTGTTTTTCTTAGTGCCGGCTGTTTAAAAATGCTCCGCATAGAACCTTTCGTACAAGAGTGCGACGCAAAGAACGATGCAATGGAATACCAAAGCTTGTATCATCAATATTGTCTAACCCAGTAATATAATCCTGGTTAAACATATACAACAATTATTTCACTTTTTTACATACTTCGCTCTTGCCTGCATAATGTGCAATGAGTGAACTGATATTGCCCGCCCCGTCGTTTACAAATTCAATTCTTGCATTGATAATTTTTAAATAAAAATTTGTTTGCGTGTCTGCATACAGCGGCGATTTTGGCAAGCCGCCCTGCGGAGCTTCCATGTAAAGCTGCCCGTCTTCAAGCGTTATATATACATGGTGCTTCTTGTCAAAATCGTACTTGCCCACATATTTTTTTAGTGTATCAACGGAGAATTGTATGCCGCTAAGTTCTTTCATTGGCTCAACCGGTTTATGGAAGACGATGCCCGCAAGATCTGCGTTAGTAGTGTTCAACGCTTCTCCAAACCAGCCCTGGTTGCACAGTAAAATAATCGTGAGATCGTCTACTGGAACGTAGCAGAGAAAACTAGTAAAACCTGGTATGCCCCCACCATGGGTGTATGCAACCCTGCTATAAAGGGAGTCTGCATAAATGCCGTAGCCATAGCTGTCGATGTGTGGTGTAAGCATAGCCTGCCACGATGCTGCTGTTAGAATTTTCTGTGCAGCAATTGCCTGTGCCCAGCGGTACATATCGCCTGTTGTGCTATAGATGCCGCCTGCTGCGAAGGTTACGGTGGAATCCCATCGCCATCCAAAAGCTGTTTCGTGGTAAGTGTTGGTAAGGGCTTTATAACCTGTTGCAATATTACTGTCAGCTATGCTTTTAAAGTCGAAGAAACTACGGTTCATCTGCAGTGGCGAAAACACAATGTCGCGCACATTTTGTTCATAAGATTTGCCTGACACTTTTTCTATAATCAGCCCAAGGAGGTAATAACCGGAATTACAATAACTGAACTGCGTGCCGGGTTTAAAATAAAGATCGTGTTTAAAAATAAGTTCAGTAACAAGTTCGCGGTTAACAGGATGGCACACAATGCCGGAATCGCTTTCGTCTATGTCAGAAACATAATCGTATAAACCGGAAGTGTGTGTTAACAATTGCTCAAGGGTAATTTTACCGGCATATTTAAAAGAGGGGAAATATTTACTAAGCGTATCATGCACTGATAATTTGCCCTCTTCCTGCAATTTCATTACAACGGTCGCTGTGAACTGCTTTGTTGCTGAGGCGATTTGAAAAACGGTGTTGGAGTCATTCAGCACATCGGATACAAAATTTTTATTGCCATAACTTTTTTGAAGAACAATCTGTCCATGCACTGCCACCAGTGCATTTCCATTGAACTTGTTTTGCCTGTTTGCAGCAAGCAAGTATTCGTTTAGATTTTGTGCAAGAGTATCAGTCTGTGCATTTGCAACAAAGTGAGAGACGGCGAACAAAAGAAGAAATGCTATTTTTTTCATGTTGGCGTTTGTGCAATTCAGCTAAAATAACGTTTTAAGTGCAGCCATACAGCAATGAAGTTTATAGTGTTTTTTCTGCAATACACCTATGAGTTGAAATATTGAGCGTGGTTACCTTCCCGCATGAACTCCTGTGCAAAATTGAACCGAACCCTGAAGTGTGCGACGCAACGATGTATAATAGCAGTACAGTAGCCCGGTCCATAGAAAAAATGTGCATGGGAGAAGATTGTGCTATTGCATATAGCGCGTCGCAAATGGCTTATGGTTTAATAAACATTGTTTGCTGAATATCGGTTCCTGTTATAAGTAATAAATGGTATGTGCCTTTGCTGAGCGATGAAATATCTGCGAACACAGTGTTGTTTTGTTCTGTGGCATTCAGCGCATGGCGATAAACGGTATTACCCCGCATATCGTTGATCTGTATTTTTGCTTTACGGTTGCCGGGGCTGCTGAAGGAAATGGTTATTATATTTTTTGCAGGATTGGGGTAGACTTTCAGCGTTTCCTTATTGCTGGTAATTGTTAAGGGAACGATGCGTGAAAACGTATATGACTGGTCTTGGTTAACAGCCTGTAGCCGGTAATAAATTTTGGCTACACCAATATTATCGATTGCATCAACATAATCGTAGGTGTTGACACCCGTAGCGCTCCTCGGCGTTATATGGCCGATTGAGTTAAAATCCTTGCCATTAAAGCTGCGTTGTATATTGAATGCTTTCATGTTTATTTCATCGGTAGTTGCCCATCTTATTTTTACTTCCGCGCCATATTGCGCAGCGGTAAAGGACAGCAACTGTAACGGTAACAGGCACGAGGCGGAATAGGTATAAGTATCCTGAAGATCGTTTACCCAATTATTCAGCGTTTCTACCCAATACTGTGCGGTATGTTGACGAATTGTTCCATCGCTGTTATTTTTATCGCTATTCTGCCTGAACTTTTCCCAGTCAAATCCATCCCATCTTTCAATTAGCACACCGCTTGGGAAACCATTGGTATCGAAGTACGCGCTATAAAGCCACTGATTAACCCATTGATTTGCCTGCCAGCCCTGTATCGTATAATTGTATAGTTTTCCTGCTACGGTGTAGGTATATAGCGTTTGTGTGCCTGGCTGCCATAGTGCTGAACTGTAATTCCAAAAGGCCTCGGTGGACGAATGAATGGTCTTGTTGCTGTTGTATGTGAATGACTCTTTTATGTAATTGACCCATATCTTGCTTACGTTATTCCAGAACTGGTTAACTGTTTCCCGCAAGCTGCCATCATTATTGTACGAATACACGTCGATTGCATAGTTTGTAAAGGGTTCATCGTTGTCTGATGATTGTGTTAATACGGAATCAATATATCCGTTGCTATCGTACGTGTTGCTGACTAATCGGTAATTACTCCAGTGATCGGTAAGCCAGTTTTGGTCTGTAACTGATTGTATTTGCCAGGAAGGATAGTAACTATAAATCTGCCTGTAAGAATTAGTCCAGCTGTCGTCGAGCCACAGCTGGGTCATGATTTCGACTATATAATGCTCATTGGTATAGCTGTATTGCTTATTTGAGAAATCGGCCCATTTACCGGTAATTACGTTCCAGTTTTGGACTAGCACAGTTTTCAATCTGCAGTCTTCGTCATAATTATTAATTGTTCTTGAACTGTTTTGCCAGGCGCCATTAAACCATCTCACACTTAGAACCGTGTCAAGTTTTTGGGCTTGAGTAAAAGCAAAGGATGCATTGGTTACCAGAGCAAGGATGATGATCAGTTGCCGCATTTGAAGTGGTTGGACATAACAATTTAAATCTTATAAAATAAACAGGAAAATATATTATCGGCAGACCAATAGTTAATGCTGCTGTGCGCAGTATGGTGGGTGGTGACCGCACCGTTCAAATGCCAGCCGGGTATGTATGGGATTGCAACTTTTACTTTAAGCTTGGTTTTTCTCGCACTAAAAGAGACCGCTAACAATACCTGAAGTGCCGTGCGCATATTTAGCACAAATAACTCAACGGATGAGCAAGGTAGCGCCCTTGAACATTCTTGGTATGTTATTGACAGAATACTGTAGTGTCCATACGTAACTTCCGGTGGGTTGTGGTTGCCCTTTGTATAGGCCGTTCCAGCCATCATTTATTTGATGTGTGCTAAAAACAAGCTGGCCAAGCCTGTTGTAAACATTAAACTGAATGCTGGATGGAAAGCCGCCCACAAGAGGGCGCAGCAAGTCGTTTTTGCCGTCGTTGTTAGGCGTGAAGGCTGTGGGCACATAAGCGCTGTCACAATTGCCGCTGCCGGCTTGTTGCAGCAAAACGTTAAGCGAGTCCACCAGGCAGCTATTGCGATTGAAGATTTGCACAAGATATTCCGTCGGGAATAGCCCGGAAACTTCATGGCCTGAAGGATAATTTATTCCATTAACGTCGAAAGAATAAGGTCCTTCACCACCGGTTATATCAAGTTTTATTTTGCCGGGCGAAGAACGCCAGCAGAGTGGATTTGTTTTGCTGACTGCGACCAACGGTTTATAAACAACCGGTGCAGGAACGGTAACTGTTGTATCCCACATGCAGCCGACAGCATCTTTCACCGACACGTGGTAATTTCCTGCTGCAATGCCAGCGTAATAATAGTTATACGTAAACGGACTGCTGTTAATGCTGGTTGAGAACAGGCTATTATTAATCGTGCTAAGTTGAATGCTCCCGTTGGTCCGGTTGAAACAGTTGGGCCCCAGGCTGATCGCTTGTAGCATGGGGGAAACAACATCGTTAATTACAATTATGCTGTCGATAACGCATCCGGCCGCTTCAGCAGAAATTTGATGATACCCTTTGCCTACTTCTTTGAAAAATCCATTGATGTTTTTGAGACCACCATCCAGTGAATAGTAGATGCTGTCGCTTGAAGCCGTAGTTGCTGTAACTAACATGCTGTTGTGCTGCGATGACGGCGTACAATCAGGATCGATAACAACTGCACTTATATTTACCTTATAAGTGCCATTCTCTGTTATACTGGCCGCGTCGAGTATACTGTATGGAATCGAACATAAAGTCTGTCCTACCTCCTTTTTCTCCATGTCAATCTCCACAAGGTGAGAGAGGGTTAGGTTACTGCTGTCAGGCTCAACGCCAAAAACCCTGTTTTCATTACATCCAACCGGTATATTAATAAGACCTAAAAATGAATGCCGCTGCGTACTCATATATACGGTGCTTAGTTCCGGGTGCACGAGATCGATTTCGACAAGCTTGAAATCATACGCAGCAAGATAAAGCTTGTCTTTATAGAACACAAGGTCTCCCGCTGAAGTATAATTTACATGCCCAAGATCTTTTTGAGTACCGTCATGCGGGTTAAACTTAATAAGGTCTCCACTGTTGTCTTCAAACAGGAATAAATTACCTTCTTTGTCTACAGTGAGTGCATTGGAAACTGTAGATATATTGAGTGTTTTGCAAAATGAGGGATCAGTCAAGGCAGACACATAGATATGATTCCCTGTACCAATGTAATAGAGCGTGTCTTTAAACAGTGCCGCAGAAAGAAAAAGCGGATCGCACGATAATTTTATTTCCTGTACAGCGCAACTTCCCTGGCCTGGATCCAGGCTAAGTAAGCTATGGCCGGTTGTAAGAATTATTTGCTGGCTGAATGAAAGTGTTATACAGCTAAAAAATAACAGCAACTGAGAAAACATAAACCGCAGAAATAATTTCATTAAAATCAGCATTAATATTTTCGTACTTACCGGGTTTAAAATTAGTTAATTGTTTGATCAGCGAAGCGAGGGTTTAGTTAAGTTCAGCAGTTGTTCACGGTTTTAGATTACTTTAAGGTTCCTTTATTGCAACGTTTTTTTTAAACAAGGCCTCATAGGTAAAAAAGTAACCATGAAACTATACATGTGGGTCACTGCGGTGACTGTTTTTTCTTTCTGCGCCTGCAAAAAAGAATTGAACAATGGAGAAGTTGATAACAGTTCCTATTATATTAAAGGCACTTTCAACGGCCAGGCAAGAGCTTTTTCTTATAATCCTTCAGCGGCAGATTTTTCGGGCGATATTACCGCTTCATTTAAAATGAGCGCTGAAGATAATGTTGCAGCGGCTGAATTTGCTCTTAATATTATTCACCCATTTGGAATCCCTGTATCTACTGGCTCATACAGCGAAATAGCCACAGGTTACATTCCTTCCGGCTACTACAGGGTAGGTGATGCGCTCTCCTATAGTTCATCAACAGATGCGAACCGTTCAACACTTCATATTGCGATTGCCGTATTGAATAGCACTACTGTTGCTGGAACGTTCAGTGGATATCTTCGGAATACAAGAGACACATCTGCCGTCATAAACATTGCCAATGGACGTTTTAATTTGCCGGTTCATTAATAAATAGGGTAGAGTAGTAATACCGAAACCAATGGTAAACGCATCGTAGCGATTAGCAATTCAGCGGTGCGACTGGTTAAGAGTTATCGCCTCTTATTTTCTCTAACTTTTTTTTTGATAGTTTTGTTTTTTATATTTACTTTGTATTTCAAAGTGCTTTTGGCTAACCAAAAACTATACAAAATGAAACAAAAAACCTTCGTTAGGCCCGTCGTTTGGGTTGCTTTTACAACCGCAGTGATTTTATGTGTACCGCTGGTGGCAATGCAGTTTACGGACGAAGTAAATTGGACTGTTAACGATTTTATTATTATGGCAGTGTTGATCTTTAGTACCGGGCTTGGCTATGTGGCACTATCCAGGTTGTTGCCTGGCATTATACATCGCGCAGCAATCGCATTGGCTGTCGCTTCCACTTTTTTGCTTGTTTGGGCTAACCTTGCTGTAGGTCTTATTGGTTCGGGGCCAAACACCGCGAACTTTATGTACATTATTGTTTTGGCGATCGTTGTTGTAGGGTCTTTTTTTTATAGGGCGGCAGCAAAAGGAATGGAGCGGGTTATGTTCGCAACTGCTCTGACTTTATTGCTGATCGCCGTTGTTCAATTGGTTGCCAAAATGTACAACTACAGCGGAAGTTCTGTAACAGAAATACTTTTAGTAAATGCCTTTTTCGCGGTTTTGTATTCCGGTGCAGGTTTATTGTTTCGTTACGCTGCCACGAAAAACTTACGCTGAGCCAGTCAATAATTATTAACCAGGCTGCTTATCAATCCCAGTCTTCTGTTGCGTCGCACACTTGTGCTTTCTGTTCGGTATGCAGCAGGTCTAAATGAGCATTTTAACGGCGGCAATCAGTAATCGGGTCCAAACGATGATTTGGGTTGTTATTTGCCGAATATTTTACTTGTGCTGAAGTGTGCGACGCAACAGGTGATGCCATTTGCAAAGGAGCCGGCTACATAAATAGTTTATAAATGATCAGTGGCAGCATAATGAGCAAAGTAACCAGGAACACGCCTTTTGCTGTTTTGTCTTTGCTTGTGTTAACTGCCCATGTAAATGCGGCGGCGTTTGCAAACAAAGAGAAGCTGATCATTGCTGTGAGCAGTGATTTATTTTCGAAAACCACTTCGAGAAAATAACCAAACGGGTTGGCGCTTGCTTTCCACAAATAGAAAATAAGTATGCCAACAACCGGCGCAATTATGCCGATAATAATACCAAGAGGGAAGCTATTTTTTTTCAACGTTCGAAGGGATTTTTTGTGCTAATTTTTCTTTCAATTCGTGGTTGGTAAGGTCAAATTGTACCGGAACAACGCTTACATAATTGTTTTTGAGTGCCCACACATCGGTATCTTTTCCCTTGTCGAAATTAAGAAAGGCGCCTGTGAGCCAATAGTATTTTTTGCCGCTTGGATCGAGCCTTTCGTCGAACTCTTCTTCATATTTTGCATAAGCCTGCCTGCATACTTTTAAGCCTTTTAACAGCGGCTCATCAACAGCAGGGATGTTAACATTCAGGCAAAGATGTTTGTCGTAGTTCGTTTGCAGAATGTGCTCTACCAATATGGCTGCATATTTTTTTGCGCCGGCGAAATCAGCCTCTATGCTGTGATCGAGCAAGCTGAAACCTATGCTGGGTATACTCTCTATTGAAGCTTCGAGGGCTGCACTCATGGTTCCGGAGTAGATAACATTAATACTGTGGTTTGCGCCGTGGTTAATGCCGCTCAGGCAAATATCAGGCTTGCGGTGCAGCACTTTGTCAACGGCCAGTTTAACGCAATCGACAGGTGTGCCGCTGCATTGGTAGGCCTCAATGTCGCCAAACTGGTGAGCAACATGCAGGCGTAGCGGGTGCCCGATTGTTACCGCGTGCCCCATTCCGCTTTGTGGTTTGTCGGGCGCTACCACCGTTACTTTTCCAAGATGTTGTACCGCTTCTATCAAAGCGCGAATGCCGGGTGCTGTAATGCCGTCATCGTTTGTTATGAGTATAATCGGCTGTTCTTTTTTCTTTGCTTTTGGCATGTGCGCAAGTTAGTACGATTTGGCTATGTTCGCTTTCATTTTACAAAAGCATAAACAGAGTAGCATTGCCTCCTGAAGTTTTTTCTTAATAACGGAGCTAACCAATTAATGCCGCAAGTTGAAGCAATTCATTCTTTTTGTAAGCGAGTCCCGGTTTTTCAAAACAGTGGGCAAGTTCTTCGAGCAGTAGTTGTATTACCCGCTTTTTAGAGAGCGGCTTAAAATAGGATGGTGAAGAAGGAACAGAGATTCTCTTGAAATAATTATCTATGTCCTTGTGTGTAAAAGGCTGGCCCGTTGTGGCGTCGATATAAAAACTTATTTTTTCCTGGGGTTTGTCGTCACCGCTGAAACCATCGTAATCGCTGTTGAAATATGCGAGCACAAATTGTCGCGGAATATTGATGGCCTTTACGGGTATGTCTAGCAGTTCAGCAAGCATCAAATAAAGAAGGCCATTGGAAATTGCATTGCCTCTTTTGCTCTGCAACACTTTGTGAATAAAAAATTCGTCGGGATTTACATAGGCGATTTCTGTTCCTTTCAATGCATAATAGTTATATAAAATGCTGCTGATAACATTAGCTTGTTCAAGTGGCGTGAGATAACTGTTCAATTCGAGCCATACGCTGCGCCGGATCTTTTCAATTTCTTGCATCACCGGCGTCATCTGTAATTCGGGGTATTGAAATTTGGCTACCAGTAGTGTGCCTTGCATCAGGTCCTGGTAGGGGCTTGCGTTCCAGTCGGTGAGGTCGTTCACAAGATCTATATAATGCAGACGGTGTATTAGCATTTCAATACGTTCCTGTATCTCGTCGCTTGCTGTATTTTCCCAAAGGTTTTCAAGATTGGGAATAATGCCAACACCATAATGAACGATCCTTTCGGAAACCGAGGTAAAGACCTCTTCGTCGGGATCATCGATCAGTGTAAAGAGAGCTGATATTTCGCGGTTTTCATGCATATTAAAATCTTATCCCAAACTAACAATATTTTATTAAAATTCCAACTATAAACTTATTCAGTAATTGTGAATTAAGGGCGGTGATCCCTGCTGGCAAAGATTTTTAGCACAATCGCAGTGCTATCAGAGGCCGATGTTAAGTTTTTAAGCCCGTCATTTGTACCTTGTGGCAGCGCCTGTTGCGTCGCACACTTAAACTGTGGGATCGCTATTGTGCAGGGCCGGGAAAGCCGCAAGCCTTGTTGCAATTCAAAATAAAAGGCCTGCGTAAGAGCAGGCCTTTTATTCATGCTGTTTGATTGTTATTTTAAAACAACCATTTTTGTTTTAAAGGTCTCCTGTTTGCCTGCAACGGTTACATAGTAGGTTCCGTTTACGAGCGAACTAACGTTCAACTGAATAGATTTATCACCGGAAAACGTGTCGAGTGTTTTACTTAGAGTCACGCGGCCACTCATATCGGTTACAATAATGGTGATCCGACCACTGATCTTGTCGTTTAAACGCACATTAGCCACGCCTGTTGAAACAGGATTAGGATAGATGCCCGTTTTCGTGTCAACATCCTGTGCAACGATTTCGTCTCCCGTAGCAACTATTGGAGGCTGTGGGCCAGAAGGCAACGCATACACCGCGAAACCTCCACGCAGCGAGCCATTAAGTGTAGCAAAGGCGCCACCGGTCAGGAGTGTACGTCCTGAGACATAATTACTGCGAATGATGTTATTTGCGTTTGGATCGAAGCCAGTAATAAGGTTCGTGCCGGCCGCACCTCTTACCGCCGCAAGCCGGTTGCGGGTCGTGCCGTTAAGTGTAGAGAAATAACCTCCGATATACACACTGTCTGATGCAGAAGCGATTGCCAGTACTGTACTGTTTGCATTCGGACTCCAGTTGCCCAATGCACCTGTTGTTGCATTGTACGCCGCGAGGTAATTCTTTGCATTTGCACCACCGTTTACCGTTGTAAACGATCCTCCGGTGTACAAAGTGGTTCCGTTTAACCAGAGTGCGTTTACGTTGCTGTTCATGTTAGGGTTGAAAGTAGTTAATGTACCTGCGGTATTATTAACCGATGCCAATCTGTTCCTGGCGGTTCCACCATTCAGCGTTGTAAAATTACCTCCAAGGAAAATGGTTGAACCATTTACAGCAATGGCATTTACCTGGCCGTTGGCGTTCGGATCCCAGCTCTGTAAAGTGCCAGCTCCCGAAACGGCAAGTGCGGCAGCGAAATTCCTCGTTGTGCTTTTCACGGCAGTGAAGTAGCCACCAACATAGAGTATGTTTGAAGCATCGAAGGCCAATGAGTAAACATAGCCAGTGCCACCGCTGTTTTGTACAACGGGATCAAATGACGTAGCCACTCCGGTATTTGCATTCACAGCGCCCAGGGCGGTTCTTGTTACGCCGGCTAATTGGGTAAAAATGCCTCCCGCATAAATGTTGTTGCCATTGCCGGTAATAGCGTAAACATAGCTGTTAGCCCCGGGATTCCATGATGTATTTACCAATCCTGTTGCAGAGTCGATTTTCGCGATATATGACCGTGAAGCACCTTTACAAAAACTGAAGTCGCCGCCAATAATCAGTTTAGTACCGCTTAAAGCAATTGCTCTTACAATATAACTAGGTTCTGCAGCCCATGATTGCAGCGATGCATTATTCGCAGCAACGATTGCAGCATTATTTCTCGATACACCATTGACCTGGTCAAAATAGCCACCCAGATAAACATAGTTTGAATCAGACGTTACCGCGTTAAGGTCTGCATATGGACCATAAGCGGCTCTTGATAATAGTGGATTCCATGTGAGCAAAGCTCCTGTGTTTAAATTAAATGCAGCAGCGCCATTGTGGCTGGTGCCGGCAATATTGTCGAACTGGCCTACAGCAAATATCCTGTTGTAGTTGTAGGTGACATCGTATACATAGCTATCTGGCGAAGGATTCCAGGGTAATACAGTGCCGTTTGTTCCTGCTATTACGCCGAGGTAATTCCGTGGCGTATTGTTGCTGTAGGTAAACGCGCCACCATACACGAGTGATGTACCGTTAAGGGCAATTGCGTATACGTTGGCATCAGGCGATGCATCTGTTGCTGTAACTGCGACTGGTGAAATGGTTGCTCCAACAAAATCGCGCCTGGTTGTTGTTCCTGCGGCGTCGAAATCACCACCTGCATAAATTTCTGTAGTGGTGGCCAATAGACTGTTTACGGTAACCCCGCCAGATGTTTTCGTAAGAGCGAGGTCGAAAGCATTAATGTTACCATTAAGACTAAATGCAGCAAGCCCGTTTCTCACAGCGCCTCCTGCATTGGTAAAGGCACCTCCTATAAAAATTCTATTGCTATTATAGGTTATATCGTTAACTATATTGTTAATTGATGGAGCCCATGGTGTATACGAGCCAGTTGAGTTTCTTATGATTGAGGCATAAGTACGTGTCGCTTCCTGGAATCCCTGGAACTGTCCGCCTAAGATTACATCTGTGCCGCTTACGTTAATATTAAATACATACGAGTTCGGGCTAGGATCCCATGCCTGCAAACTGCCATTAGATGAATTTGAAGCTGCTATATAATTTCGATTTGTGCCGTTTACCGTGGTAAAATAGCCGCTATAATACAGAGTGGTTCCTGACTTGTTTATGCTAAATACATAACTGTTGGGGCTTGGCGCAAAAGCGCTTATATTGCCGCTTGCGATGGCCACAGACCCCAGGTAATTCCTGGCATTACCGGATAATTGTGAAAAGCTTCCACCAACATAGCAGGTTGTGCCATCCACATATAATGCATATACAGTACTGTTCGCCGTGGCCCAGTTCGTTGCAGCTCCGTTTGTGGTATTTAATTTTGCAAGGTAAAGTCTTGAAATACCACCTATGGTTGTAAAACTGCCCCCAACGAGTACATTGGTGCCGGCAATTGTCACTTGCTCGACCGTGCTGTTAGCATCAGGATTCCACGATGCGTCCAGATTACCGTTCAAATCGAATTTGGCAAGCCTATCGCGGGTAGTAACATTATTAACAAGTGTAAACAAGCCTCCTGCATAAATTGATGTTCCATCGGATGCAAGTGAATAAACATAACTGTTTAAAGAACTGTTCCATGGTTTATTGGAGCCGGGGTTTGTTGTACTGAGCGCGGAAATGTAGGGCCTTGATACAGCATTGGTTATTGAAAAAGTTCCTCCTATATAAACAGTATTGCTAGTGCTGTTCAATATGATTGACCGTACTTCTCCATTAACAGCTGGCGCCCACGACGAAATAACCTGGTAACTCGAATTCAATTTTGCAACATAAGCCTGGTTTACTCCGCCGATTGTTGTAAAAGATCCGCCTACGTAATAGTTGCCGGCGCCATCCGGAACAACGCTGCGAATAATGCCATTCGTTGCTGGAAAATTGTAGTCTGGCACTATAGACGTTGTGGTGAGTTTGGCAGAATTAGGAGTATAATATGCGGATGCTGTATAGTTTCCACCCGTCAGAATTGAGTCTCCACGAACGGAAATTTTATTTACCTGGCTGTTATATCCCACAAAGCCAGGTTCAGGAGTGGCAGTGGTTTTAGAAATTGCTGTGAACCTGTACGCCCATTTGTTGGCAACCGTCGTAAAAATGCCGCCAGCCAGAACATCATTTGTTGTAAGTGCAAGTGTGTATACATATGAATTAGCATTTGGATCCCAGTTTTGTAACACTCCAGAACTTGCGTTTACAGCTGCGAGATAATTCCTGGTGGTGCCATTAATTTGGGTGAACGATCCCCCCATATAAAGCTTGTTTCCATCAAGTGCCAGGGCATATATATAACTATTGCTTGTTACATTAAAGTTGGCGTTAATTGATTTGTCAGGATTTACTCTTGCAACATATGATCTGGACACTCCACCTATTGTTGTGAAAAAGCCAGCCACATACCAGCCTCCGGCTCCGTCAGAGATAATAGATCTTATCTGGTTGTTGGCAACCGGCATTGTTTGGTCAGCCAGTCCGCTACCAACTGTTATACCTGAAAGATAATCCGTTCTAAGGCCAAACCTTGTATAATTACCGGCAACAAAAACCGAATCACCGCGGGTAAGTAATTTATTAACCAGCGCATTTGTATTTACTGTTCCATTGACAAAATTGCCATTGGTGCTGTTGACCTTTACAAGATATGGCCGGTTTATACCTGAGTTGATCGTTGTAAAACCACCACCCAGCCAAAGCGTTGTATCGTTAATGTTCACGCTGGTTGCCAATATTGGTGAAATGGTGTATACTGAGCCGTTAGGTGCCGGATTCCATGCAACTATAACCGCGCCTGTGTTTGCGTTTAGCGCAGCAGCATAGTTTCGTGCTGTACCATTAACGCTGGTGAAATCACCGCCAATATAAAGCCTGTTTGACACACGTACTACCGCGCGAACCCTGGAATTGCAGGATGCATTGAAGTTTGCATCTACTGTATTGTCTGATTTCACATGCGCAAGATTAGAGACAGCTACGCTTCCAACTGCTGAGAAATAACCACCAATGTACCAGCCGCCGGAACCATCGGGAACTATGGTGCTGATTGTGCCATTCACTGTTGGGAAATCCATGTTTGGATAGTCATTGTTTGTTTGCGTTAACGCGGCGTAGCCAGTATTTAAACCCACATAATTAAAGCTGCCACCGATAAAGTAACTGCCACCACTTTTATAGACGGAGTATACATCTCCGTTGGTCGAGCTCATGTTTTTCACGAGGGTTTGTGCATTACCCGTGGAATTATAAATCAATAATGCAGAGAGCGTTAAAAATAAAAATACGGATTTCATAAAATGGAGTTTTTGTTGAGTATTAATAAATATATAAGTGATGAAATGTTTTTATAGTTAACAGCTTAGTCAAAGCGGGGGATGCAATTACTAATCTTTAGGTTAGCCTTTACAAGGGATATTGAACTGAAATGATGAAATACAAAAACAAATGCGAAATGCAGGTAATAGTTAAAAAACTTCTGATCTACCGCTAAATGCCTATCAATAATTCTTCGAAAATGCCATTGCCGGATAATTATTTGTTAGCAACAATTTCGGCTAATTAAAACTGCAGGTAGCCTGGTATTCTGAAAATACCTTTCACTTCATGGGTCACAAATCAAATAGTCAATACGGATGGAGAAAAGTTAACAGCCGCGCACGCTAATACTACATCTTTATGCTGTAACATTTCCCGGATAAAGGTATCAATAATAATAAAGCCGGAAAGTATTTTTTCCGGCTTTATTCCACGTATTTATACGTGAAAAATCACATCAGGAAATCTACAAAAGCTGTCTTTTATACATCTGAACTGTGTTCTCCATTCCGTAATGCAGCGCATCACAAATAAGCGCATGGCCAATCGAGACTTCATCCAGGAAAAGGATGTTTTGTTTAAAATACTTAAGGTTATGCAAATCAAGATCGTGACCTGCGTTTAAGCCTAAGCCGAGTTCTTTTGCTTTTAGTGCGGCGCTAACATATGCTTTTACCGCTTCTGCTTTATTTTCCGGGTATTGTTTTGCATAACGTTCTGTGTACAGTTCAATCCTATCAGTGCCGGTCTGCGCTGCACCGACGACCATATCTAAATCAGGGTCCACAAAAATGGAAACGCGTATACCCGCGTTTTTGAATACCGCGATCATTTTTTGTAAATAATCTTTATGTTCGATAGTATTCCATCCGTGATCACTTGTTACCTGGTTCAACGCATCGGGTACAAGCGTTACCTGATGTGGTTTCGTTTCCAAAACAAGATCGACGAATTTTTGCTCCGTGCAGTTGCCCTCTATGTTGAATTCTGTTTTGATAACCTTTTTTATCTGCCTTACATCTTCATACCTTATATGCCTTTCATCGGGGCGGGGATGAACAGTTATTCCATCAGCTCCAAATAATTGGATATCGATTGCTGCTTTTACCACATCGGGATTATCTCCGCCGCGACTGTTGCGCAGCGTGGCAATCTTATTAATATTTACCGAAAGCTTTGTCGTATAGTTCATGCTGCAAATGTAGTTGCTAAAATTAAACAAGGGCTGGGCAGCCCGCCAAATAAGTATTGTTTTATATGTACAGCTTCGTTTTTACGCATCTGCTGCGTTGAAAATGGAAAGTTGAAGTGTGCGACGCAAGAGGTGATGCCACAAGAGATAATGCCGGCTCCCAAAAAAACTTCTTGTATCATAGCAGTATAAACAAAAAAGGAACCCCGAGGGTTCCTTTTACTTGATTTTTTACTTCGTTTATTTTACGTTGAAATCTACTTTTAACGTGCCCCACATTAAACTTACTTTGCCGCCTTTGTCGATGCTGTAAGTAAGCCGTTCAACTGAAGATGAATTGGTGCCGGATTTTACTTTCACTTGCAATGCATCCTGGTCTTTATTCTTGCTGTAATCGAATGCACCCCATGTGTCCCAAACTTTGTTAAAGATGAGCGTCCATTCGCCACCATTAGCTATGGTAAAGAATGCATATTTGCCGGCAGGTAATGTTTTGCCTTCAATTTTAACCTCTTTGTTTACTTCAAAAGTGGTTGCTTCATTTGCGCCGGTTCTCCACACTTCGCCATCTTTTGGTTCTACGTCTTTGCCAATGGTTCTGCCTTTTAATGCAGGTTGGCTGTAGTTGATGGTAACGGTTGCGCCGCTGGCAAGCGTTTGTGTTGCAGTTGCGGGCGGGCTGGGCCTCTTCGACTTGTCCTCTTTTTGGGCACAGGCTGCCAGGTTAATAGTTACAGCAGTAATCAATAATAAAACGGATAATGCTTTTTTCATAGCTGAGTTTTTTTGTATAGACGAAGTTGCACAGAAATTATTACAGAAAAAACTTTTTAATGCCAGCGGGTTTAATCACGGATAAACACAATGGTAAACGGGCTATTATTGAGTTGGTCGACAACTTTTTTTGCGAACGTGCCATTGGCGAGCCATAATGCTCCTCAACATTTAGCGTATGCAATTTTTTTTATAATGCCCCGGAACCTTGAAGATAGCGTTAACGCTTATATTTGTTTCCTAAAAAAATAATTGCCATGAAGAAGCTAAGACTCACTTTATTGCTCAGTACTTTCTTTTGCTCCGTTTTTGCGCAGGACCTTGTTACCCCCCAGCCTTCGCCAACAGAGGAGATCAAGCAAAACTTCGGATTATCCAATATCCAGTTATCGTACTCCAGACCAAGTATGAAAGGCCGCGTTATTTTCGGTGACCTTGTTCCCTATGGCAAAGTTTGGCGTACGGGTGCTAATGGAGCTACGACCATTACTTTTGCCGACGATGTAACGATCGGGGGGACGAAAATTCCGGCAGGTAAATACGGATTACTTACCATCCCCGATGCATCAGAATGGACGGTGATCGTGACTAAACAAACCGATGTAACCAGTCCGGCAGCTTATAAGCAGGACCAGGATGTTGTTCGCGTAAAAGTTGCTTCACAATCGTTGCCCTTCTCCATCGAAAATTTCACCATGCTTTTTGGCAATATCAAATCAAATAAATGCGAGTTACAAATGTTGTGGGATAATGTATACGTTGCACTGCCGATCGAAACCGATATCGATACGAAAATATCTGCACAGATCAAGAGCATGATGGAAAATGATAACCGCCCTTATTATGCGGCTGCAATGTATTACATGGAAACCGGTAAAGACCTTAACCAGGCAGTTGCATGGTTGGAGAAAGCATCGCAGCAAAACCCAACTGCTTTCTGGATTTTCTATCAAAAAGCAAGAGCGCTTTCTATGCAGGGTAAAAAAGCCGATGCCATCGCCGCTTCCAACAAATCAATCGAACTCGCCAAAGCAGCTAAGAACGACGACTATGTAGCGCTTAATGAGAAGTTGCAAAAAAGTATGAAGTAAACACTTCGGTTTAATATCATCGAATGCCGGAAACTTTCTTCCGGCATTTTTTTTCGGCTGTAGTTCAGGTGGCATCGCCGGTTGTGTCACTCACTTCAGCGTTTCGTTCTATTATGGTCAAAATAATTTCTTAGCACTGCAGGACTTTCGGCAAGCGTGACAAAGCCACCGGGCAAAAAGAAGCAAATGACGTATTTGAAAGCTCTTTTAAAGGCTATGGTTACCTCACAGCAACCGCATCGGCAGCGCTTTTAAAGCTTGAATTTTTTTCCGTTGATGCATCGATATGAGTAAAAATGCTGCTTGGTAAAGTTTCGGTTAACCTCAAGACCAATAGAAAGAGGTAAGGGTAGAAAATGTAAAGGCCGGCTCTATCATGTAACAGGCCATTAGCACTTTGCTGAGTAAATAAAAGTAACCTGAAGTGTGCGACGCAACAGTTGATGCCATGTAAAACCGAAGCCGGGTTCATAAATGAAAATTTAAAAGGCAAGAGGCAAAAAGACGAAAAACAATTAACAGAACTTGCCGCTGCCAACTTGCGGTGCTGCAACAATATCCCTTACATTTGCGGCAAACACCTGTTAGTATGTGGTTAAACAACATTCTCGAAACGATTGGCAACACGCCGCTGATAAAGCTGAATAAGATTACAAAAGATATTCCGGCAACCGTGCTGGCTAAGGTTGATTATTTTAACCCGGGCAACAGCATCAAAGACCGCATGGCACTTAAAATGATTGAGGTCGCTGAAAAAGAAGGTAAACTTAAACCCGGCGGAACCATTATTGAATGTACCAGCGGTAACACCGGCATGGGGCTTGCCCTTGCGGCCTGCGTGAAAGGCTATAAATGCATCTTCACCACTACCGACAAACAGAGCAAGGAAAAGATGGATATTCTTAAAGCCGTGGGAGCCGAGGTGATAGTTTGTCCAACCAATGTAGAGCCTGACGATCCGCGCAGCTATTATTCCATCGCCCGCAGGCTGGCAAAAGAAATCCCTAATTCGTTTCATTGTAACCAGTATGATAACCTGGCTAACCGACTTGCGCACTACGAGACCACTGGCCCTGAAATCTGGCAGCAGACAGAGGGTAAAATAACGCATCTCGTGTGCACGGCAGGCACTGGCGGAACCGTCACCGGCACGGCCATGTACCTGAAAGAAAAGAACCCGAACATACAGGTGTGGGCAATCGATGTTTACGGCTCCCTGCTTACAAAATTTTTCCGCACAGGAGAGATCGATATGCAGGAGGTGCATCCGTATATCAGCGAAGGTTTCGGCGAAGATTTTGTTCCCGAAAATTATGACATGAGCGTAATCGATCACTTTGAACAGGTGACAGATAAAGATGGCGCCATCGTAGCCCGCCGGCTTGCAAAGGAAGAGGGCCTGTTCTGTGGTTACAGCGCGGGCAGTTGCCTGCAGGGGTTGTTGCAATTGAAAGATCGCCTGAAAAAAGATGACATTGTCGTATGTATTTTTCATGATCATGGCAGCCGCTACGTTGCCAAAATTTACAACGACCAATGGATGATGGAACGTGGTTTTTTCGAAGTAAAGACCTTTAAAGATATCGTTAGTGCAAGGGCTGGCAAGCGACTCATAACGATTGAATCATCGTATACGGTCGCAGACGCAGTTGAGTTGATGAAGAAGTATGATATCGACCAGATTCCCGTCATGAACGGTAATGGCCTGGTTGGCGCGGTGAGCGAAAATGGCTTGTTTAAAAAAGTATTCAGTGATCCCGAAATACGCAACGCGAAAATTGAAACGGTTTTGGAGCCCGCATATCCTGTTGTTGCCTTTGATACGCCAGTAGAAAGGCTCGGAAGCCTCATCACAAAAGAGAATGGTGCAGTGCTGGCAAAAGATGAGAAGGGCGATTTCCAAATCGTTACTCGTTACGATGTTATACAGAGCCTTGTAAAATAAATAAGAAAATTTTTGTTCCAGGTTGTTGTGCAAGTGGCGTCGGCTCTTGCGTCGCACTCTTCTGCGTTCGGGCCGTTTGGCAGCATTAACGGATTGTGTTCAAGGTGTCAATGATTAACATACCCGCTTCCTCCGCCGTTGATGCAAACGAAACAACACCTTCTTTATGTCCCCCCATCGCAAATAATTTTATCGAAGCAAGGTCACTTTCTTTCAACAATCTTTGAATTTCCCATGCCATTGCCGGTGTGCCATATTCAACACTGTACCGTGTTGAGGGATTTGTTAGTAACAGTTTTTCCCATAAGGCAGCATGGTGCACATGCATTACAAAATTTACTTCTGGCAATAATTCATAAATAACCGCGTGTGTCATCGATTCCGATGAAGCAATGATCGGGCCTTCGGTTGTAAGACTGTTGCTGCCCGGATCGTAAGCCGTTACAAGTGTATAGTGAGATTCGGTTAGCTGTTGAATTTTACCAGTCGCGGTGCCACTGATGATAAAAGTATTGCCTTTGTAACGCCTGCTGATATTGCCATAACCAATGCCGTCAGTATTTTCGCCGACCAGACCCAATGCATATAATTTGTCGCGCCAGTTATTTAATGTTTCAATTTCACTGAATGGCATCGCCTGTGCATGAATCCAGTTACAATTGAATTTAATGCTACCGGTTTCGTTCATGGTATTTACCGCTTTTCTGGAAACAGTTTAAGAATAGCCGGCTCGTTGGCCTCGCAAATGCCCCGTTCTGTTATAAGGCCTGTAATAAGCCTTGCCGGTGTTACATCGAAAGCATAATTGGCCGCATTGCTTTTTTCGGGTGTTATCATCACTTTTTTTAATTGCCCTTTACAAAGGCCGCTGACATATTTTACCTCTTCCGCATCTCTTTGTTCAATAGGTATTTGGTGCACACCATCACAAATATTCCAGTCAAAAGTCGAGGAAGGCAACGCAATATAAAATGGTATATTGTTATCCTTTGCTGCCAATGCTTTTAGATAAGTACCGATTTTGTTTGCCGCGTCACCGCATCGGGTAACCCTGTCAGCACCGGTGATCGCCATGTCCACCATTCCATGCTGCATCAGGTGGCCGCCCGTACTATCAGTTATTACAGTATGTGGCACCCCTTGGTTCAGAAGTTCCCAGGCAGTGAGGCTAGCGCCTTGGTTTCGTGGTCGTGTTTCATCTACCCAAACATGCAAATCGATGCCTTTATTGAATGCTTCATAAATAGGGGAGGTAGCCGATCCATAGTCTGTAAATGCCAGCCAGCCTGCATTGCAATGGGTAAGAATATTTACCACAGTGCCTTGTTTTGCTTCGGCAATTTTTTCAATGATGCCCGATCCGTGAATACCGAGTGCCTTACAGAATGCCGCATCTTCATCGGCAATTTCATTGGCTGTTTGGCGGGCAATGTTTATTTTATCAGATACAGTACCCGCTTTTGCAGTGGCGTGTAATTGCCTGTTCACTGCCCATTCAAGGTTTACGGCTGTAGGCCTCGTTGCCTTGAGTATGGCCGCCGATTTTTGGAGGCTATTGTCAAAATCCCCGCCGTTTGCAGCCTCCAATGTGGCAATATACATTCCATATCCTGCTGTTGCGCCGATAAGCCCGGCGCCTCTTACATGCATGTCTTTTATTGCAGCGGCAACAGAGGCTACCGTTTGCAATTCTTCTACAATAAATTGGTGTGGCAGCCAGCGCTGATCGATGATACAAACAATAGATGCATCATTTTCTTTTAGCCAGATGGTGCGGTAATGTTTTCCTGTTACGTTCATATAAAATTCAGTAGGTTATAAAGATAGGGAACAAAGCCAAGCGCATTTGAACCAAGCTATCAAAGCCTTTGTCGGTTCATGATTTTATCAGGAAGAATATTTGTGTCGCCAGCTGCATAACGGGCAATTGGCTAATGTTGCGTCGCACACTTGTGCTTTGCAACGCTATGAGACAAATAATGCCAGGCGTTCTCTACAAATCAATGTGCAGTCTTTAGAAAAAGCAACACGCCTGAATTGGTGCCACAGCGTTTCTGCAGTTGACGAGTGCGACGCAAGTAAAGCTGCTTATTACCATGGAGACGGGCAACGAAACATGTTGCAAATTACCTGTTCTAAATTGTTTTCATAAGTCGAATTTTATTTTCAGTTTTGTGATAAAAGTCATGAAAGTGATGTTTGCAAATCATCAATTTGCTATTGCTATTCCAATAGTTTTGTTTTATATTAACAGAAAACTCCGCAGCAAAGTGTGGAAGCAAATACATATTTTTTTCTAAAGCGACTGATATTGGCGACTAAAACCGAAACAAGATGAAACGTTTTTTGGAGAAGATATTTTTCGGAGAACCGGACAAAAATAAGCGACTTGAACAACTGGAACTGCTTGCCAGCCTGGTGGAAAACTCATCCGACGCAATTTTTTCAAGAGGTGTAGACCGCATTATTACCACTTGGAATAGAGGTGCGGAAAACATGTTTGGATACCGCACGGAAGAGGTAATAGGAAAATCCATTCTTACGCTTGGTTTGTTTGATCTTACCGACAAGAATATGGTTATTGTTGAAGAACAGCTTCGAAAAAATGGCAAATACACATCGGAGCGGATTGCTCATAAAAAAAACGGGGACCTTTTTTTTGCTAGTGTTACGTTGAACACCGTAAATAATACATCGGGTGAGATTGTCGCATTTGTAGTTGGTGTTAAAGATGTGTCACATAGCAAAGAACTGGAAAGAAAGCTAAGCAAGTACAATGAAGAGCTTGAGAGAATGGTGAAGGAGCAAACCGAAGAATTGACCAAAAAGGAAAAAAGGTTTAGAACGCTGCTGGAAAATAATTCAGACATTATCGCTCTGATGGATAAGGAGATGAACATTATTTACCGAAGTCCGAGTGGCGAGAAAATAACAGGCTGGACACAGGAAGACCTCGCCAGTCAAAATGTTGGCGAACTTGTACATCCCGATGATTTGACATCTTACCGGGAGGCGGCCATCAGTGCATTTGCAAGTCCTGGAAAACAGATCCCCTGTGCTTTCAGAAGCAAGCATAAGGAGGGTCATTACCTCTATTTCGAAGGTATGTTGGTTAATATGTTCGACGTTGAAAATGTGAATGCCGTGCTTTTTAATTTCAGGGATGTGACACAAAGAAAAATGGCGGAAATGGAATTAAAAGCCAGTGAGGAAAAATACCGACACATCGTTGAAAGAATATCAGATGCTTTTATTGTTTTTGACAATGACCTTAATTTTGAGTATGTAAATGCCGTTGCAGAAAAGATGTTTAAAAGCCCTCCCGGCTATCTTAATGGCAAGAACTTTTTAAGTGAATTTCCCCAGGCTGCAAATTCACCTGTTGCCAAAGCGGCGTTTAATGCCATCCAAACCCAGCAAAGTTGCTTTATTGAAGAGTATTCCATTTCAACCGGACGATGGGTGCAGGGTTCAATTTATCCCTCAGCACAAGGGATTGCCATTTATTTCAGGGATATCACGGAGCAGGTAAGTGCCCGGGAAGAATTGAGAAATAGCGAAGAAAAATATCGTCTTTTACTTGAAAATATTTCCGATGCCTTTATCGCAATGGATAGTCATTGGAACTTTACTTACCTGAACAGCGCTGCCGACAAAATGTTTAAAAGAGAACCCGGTTATCTTATCGGCAAGAATTTTAAAAATGAATATCCGGAGGCCGTAAATGCGCCTATTTCTAAAGCATACAGGGAAGTAATTAATACACAAAAGCCTGTATTTATAAATACTTTTTCATTGGCTACTGACACAATGGTGCAGGTGAGTCTTTATCCACTACCAGAGGGAGTTGCGTTTTATTTCAAGGACATTACAGCAAAAATTCGTTCAGAACAAGCATTGCAGCAAAGCGAGGAAAAATACAGAACACTGGTTGAAAGAATGTCTGACGCCCTTATATCTTTGAATGAGCAATGGAATTTTGTTTATGCTAATAAAGTGGCATCCCAAATGTTTGCTGAAGCAGCGGATGATGGCAATCTTATTGGAAAAAATTTATGGGAATTATTCCCGTCTTCTATAGGTGGCCCATTTTATAGGGCTTACCACACAGCCATGGAAACGCAGGTCGAAACTCATTTTAAGGGGTATTCGACCGGCACCGGGCTTTGGCTCGAAACAAGCGTTTATCCATCACCTACAGGACTCACTATATTTTTCAGAGATATTACAGACCAGGTTAAAGCCGAAGAAGAAATGTGGAAGATGGAAGAGAAATATCGTAGCCTGGTTGAACGTATTACCGATGCATTTATCTCGCTGGATAACAATTGGAACATTACCTACCTGAATAACCAGGCAGGTAAACTGATTGGAAAAGATATGAGTGACCTCCTGGGTAGAAACATGTTTGAAGTTTTCCCGCTGCTTAAAACGAGCCACAACTATACTGCTTATCATGAAGCAATGACAAAACAACATTATGTGAGCAATGTTACCTTTTATGCGCCGACCGGGGTGTGGATGGAAAATCATATCTATCCGTCTGCAAACGGTTTGTCGCTTGTTGTGCGGGATATTACAACAAAGGTAAAAGCCGATCGTGCGTTAAAACGTAGTGAAGAGACAAGGGCGCGAATCATGGGCGCTGCGCTTGACGCCATTGTATGTATAGACACTTCGGGAGCCATTATTTTGTGGAATGCACAAGCTGAATCGTTATTTGGATGGAAAGATGCGGAAGTACTTGGAAAACCGATAACTGAAACAATTATACCGGAAAGCTATCAGCGTGATCACGAAGAAGGATTTAAACGATACAATAAGAACGGACATGGTGAGATGCTGAACAAACTCATCGAGGTGTATGCAAAAAATAAGGACGGTGTTGAATTTCCAATTGAATTATTTGTTGTTCCAATAAAACAGGAGTCAGGTAATTTTTTCTGTGCATTTATCCGTGATATCAGCGAAAGAAAAGAAGCTGACGCTAAAATGCTTCAACAACAAAAGCGGTTGAGCCAGGCACAGGCTATGGCTCATATTGGACATTGGGAGATTGATTTTGCATCAAACACGTCGCTTTGGTCAGATGAAGCATATCGGATATATGGCATTGAGCCGGGCGATCATAAAATATCCATGGAAGAATGGTTTTCTTATATCCATCCAGATGATTTTGAATACGTGACCAAAAGGATTGATGAGTCGAACCGGCAAACATCAGATTTTGAAATAGAGCATCGGATTATCAGGAAGGACGGAGTAATGCGTTATGTGTATTCCGAAGCTAAATTTGAGTTTAATGATGGAGACAAACCGAAAGGATTATACGGAGTTACACGAGATATCACAGAAACCGTATTGCTTGAAATGGAGTTACAGGAACAGCAACGAATTGAACAATTAAAGCTTACTGCGACTGCACTTGAGGCCCAGGAAAAAGAAAGAAACACTATCAGCCTTGAGTTGCACGATAATGTTAATCAAATATTGGTTGGTACAAAAATGCTTTTGTCGATGATGAAAAAGGAGCCGGTTAAACATGCCGATTACTTACAGACCAGCATGGATAACCTGCAGCAGGCCATTGATGAAAGCAGGAAGCTCGCCCATGAACTTGCAGTGCCGGATTTTTCTATCGCATCATTAAAAGATCGCATGATTGTTTTAACGGCAGTGATGCTTAAATCATCGGGATTGGATGCACATTTAAATATTAATCCTTTTGATGAACGGCTTTTGTCGACACCACAGCTGCTGGCAATTTATCGCATTGTGCAAGAGCAATACACAAACATTGTAAAGCACTCAAAGGCAAACCTGGTAAATATTTCGCTAAGTACAACCCAAAGCCACTTTCATATGATTATTTCAGATGATGGTATTGGCGTTGACAGTAAAGACAGCATTTCGGGAGTTGGGCTTACCAATATCAAAAGCCGCGTAGCCGTTTTTAATGGCACCATGTCTGTAACGACGGCTCCTGGCAAGGGTTTCAGGCTTGAAATTTATCTTCCATTGCACACGCAACCGATTCATTGATGAATTGTTGACCCAGTATTTTGTAAATAGGTGAATGCTGGCTAGATTATCCGGTGTTTTCGCAGAGAAGTATTTTGGTATTTTTTTAAATAATACTTCTTATTGTTGCATTAAGATGCGGGCGTACAAGTGAGTGACACAACAACAGCTGAGAGTACAGCAAAAAACCCGTCCCTAAAAGCATACCACAATACCACATACCATGCAAAGAGTGAATTCCACAATCCTTTCGATTACTGTTACCATTTTGATTGCAGCCTGCAACAATGCAACAGAAAATACTGCCGCTTTAAAAGATACCGCAGGAGATAAAGCTGCCCCGGCAAAGAAGGCTTACCTCTCGGCGCCGCTTGTGTCTGCTATTTACACTGCAGACCCATCGGCGCATGTATTTAACGGCCGTATTTATGTATACCCTTCGCACGACACTGCAACGGGTTCGCCGGAGAATGACAATGGTGATCATTTCAATATGATGGATTATCACGTGCTTTCCATGGATTCTGTTGGTGCGCCTGTAACCGACAATGGTGTAGCACTGCATATAAAAGACATCCCTTGGGCCGGCCGCCAATTATGGGCGCCAGACGCTGCGTATGCCAATGGCACTTACTATCTGTATTTTCCTGTAAAAAATAAACAGGATGTTTTTCAAATCGGCGTTGCCACAAGCAGTAAGCCTGAAGGCCCTTTTGTTGCAGAAAAGGAACCGATTAAAGGAAGCTACAGTATCGATCCATGCGTATTCAAAGACGATGATGGAAACTATTACATGTATTTTGGTGGCATTTGGGGCGGGCAATTGCAGCGCTGGAATAACAATAAATACGACTCTGCCGCAAAACTGCGCCAGGCCGATGAACTAGCAATCCTGCCCCGAATTGCAAAGCTTAGCAAAGACATGAAGCATTTCGAAGGTGACGTGAAGGAGGTGCAAATACTTGATAAAGATGGTAAACCGTTTAAAGAAGGAAATAACGACAAAAGATTTTTTGAGGCTGCCTGGATGCATAAATACAAAGGCACCTATTATTTTTCCTATTCAACCGGCGATACACACAATATATGCTATGCCACGGGCACTAGTCCAAACGGGCCGTTCACGTACCAGGGAGTTATCCTTAGCCCAGTGGATGGTTGGACCAGCCATGAGTCTATTGTAGAAGCAAATGGTAAATGGTGGCTGTTTTACCACGATACACAGCTGAGTGGCAAAACACACTTACGCAATGTGAAGGTTACAGAGTTAAAGTATAACGATGATGGAAGTATACAGGCTATTAATCCGTTTAAATAAGTGCAGTCTTAAACAAGTCTCCTATTTGTATAAAAGCTTATACATTTAATTTTATGGTGTTTTGGCTACGGTATTTCAATGGAGCTTCGTTGTGTCACTCACTTGTACGCTTTGTTCTCTACGCAGCAAAAGCCTGCTGTTTATAGCAGGCAATGCCTTCAGTTAATAGCAGGTCTTTTTAGCTTTCAGATACTTCAAATGTTATCGCTTGTTTTTGTCGATAGGTAACATTTCTTCCGTTTTGTAAAGCAGGTGTCCATTGCCTGCTTTTTTTAATAACCCTTATGGCTTCTTCAGCTGTGCCAAAGCCGGGATCGTTAAGTGCAGTAACTTCTGAAATGGTTCCGTCTTTATCAACAACAAAAGAAACAACAACAGTATACCTGCCTGGTGGGGCTGCATTGTCGACCGGAATTGCTGAGTTGAGGTTTTGCTCCAAAAACCGTGACCAGGCGGCGGCACCTCCGGGAAACTGAGCTTCCATCTGTATGATGACGAGCCCATCTGGTTCAGCTTCCTGTTTAATGGGCAACTGGCTCTGGCCTGTACTTTCCGCGAGTGGCGGATCCACAAAATCGTTCTGAGTTCCTGTTCGGTTTTCGGGTCCGATCTTAATATTTTCAAGATCGTCTGCAGGAATAACCTCGTCATTTTTATCAGCCATGTTGTCGGGAACAATGTTGGGTACTGTTACCTTGGCCATCGCAACCGGGGGCTTTTCCACTTTTGGTGGTGGTGGTTTTAATACCTCAGCTTTTTTCTCATAAACGTTTTGCAAGATAAACGGGTCTGAGACATACATTAACTGGTTACCTGTTTTTTTAGTGCTTGCGAAAATATTCGCTACAATAAACATCAGGCAAACCAGTGCTGACCCTGCTAGGCCGTAATAAAGGCGCCGGTTGTATGTGCGGCGAAGCGCATAAGCGCCGTATGCTTTATTCCTTCCGTCGAAAAGAATGTCCAGCACATCGGCATGTAGAATTTCTTTTGCTTCCATAAAAATTTGTTTCTATTGAGAGGTTTATATGCAAAAAAATCCATAAGAGGTTTTGTTTTTTTTTTGATAATTTTTTCAGTTTAATCCTGCTGCCACGCTTAAATCAACAATGGATTCGCATGATTTTTAATATTCGTATTCTTGTACAGCAAAAACTTAGTATGCGACTCTTTCTTATCAGTGGATTTCTTGGAAGCGGTAAAACAACTTCTATTGCGCAGGCATGCAGGCAGCTCATATCTTCCGATACAAGAGTTGCTGTTATAACCAATGACCAGGGACTAAATCAGGTTGACAGCGCTTATTTGAAAGGCCTTCGATTGCCGGTGGGAGAAGTTGCTGAAGGTTGTTTTTGCTGCCGGTTTGACGAACTGGCGCAAACTATAGACAGTCTTGCAGACAGTGCAAAGCCTGAAATAATCTTCGCCGAAACCGTGGGCTCGTGCACTGATTTAGTTGCGACGGTTGTTAAGCCATTGCAACGGCGGTATCACGATTTTCGCATCATGCTGTGCAGCTTTGCAGATGCCTGGTTGCTGTATTCCTTGATAAGTGGTACAAGTGCTTTTATTGATGAATCTGTTCAGTATTTATTCAGGAAACAACTGGAAGAAGCTGACATGATCGTGTTGAATAAATGTGATCTTTTAAACGACAGTGATCTTGAAAAAGTTAAACATATTTTACAATCTGATTATCCCGGCAAAGCCATTCATTGCCAGAATGCATATAACAGGCATCATATTACGGAATGGCTTGAATTTATGAATCAGTTTTCATTTTACCTGCAAAGAAGATCGCTTGATATTGATTATGATCTTTACGCAACAGGGGAGGCTATGCTTGCCTGGCTTGATATGAAAATATCTGTTCATTCAACAAAAATGCTCGCCATAAAAATCGCACTTGCACTTGCCGAAAGCATGGATCACAACTTGCGGTCAGCCCGGTTAACGATCGGGCACCTTAAATTTTTATTTGATGATGGAAAACATACGGCCAAGTTGAGTTTTACAACTACTAAAGCCAAACAAAAAAGAGGCTATCCTGAACTAAGTGATGCGAAACACATTGAGATGCTCATTAATGCGAGGGTGCAAACCGACCCATCAACGCTCCTGGAAATTTTAAGAACATCGATAGAAGAAAGTATGACAAGTACGGGATGCAGAATTGTTGTTCACGAGTCTGCCGCCTTTACACCTGGTTATCCAAAACCTTTGCATAGAATAGTATAACGGCTGCAGAATCGATGTGATAAAAAAGCAGCTCATGAAAACGTTATGCCAAAAATTGTAAAAGCAAAAGCCGGGCAAATTAACACCCGGCTATTTTTACCATGGCATTGGTAAAATTTTTCACTTTGATCTTTTCAAAGTGTTTTTGGCAAGCATTCGTTTAAGGCCTAGAGATTGAGTACTTCGATTACAGCACCAAGACTGTTGATGATCTGCTGGTCAACAATGGAATGACTGAACCAGTCACCATCTTCATCCACCGACATAATAAATGAAAAGTTTTTGTAACCATTAACAGTGTAATATGGCTGTTCCATTTGGTTAGTCGTAAGTACTTCGAATATCTGGTCACCTACAACGATGAGCGATGTTGTTGCATCTCCGGAGTACATGATTGTTGCTTTTAAATGACAGAATCGTTTTATCCCTTTTTAAAAAAGGCCGACGAAAATAGAGAAAATAATCACACAGCAATTTTTTCTAAGGTTTTTTTATTGCTATTATAATCTTATGAATATTATGGCGGATTGGAAGGGTTATGTTGTACAAGAGTGCGACGCAAGTAAAGCTTCATAGCAGCAATACAGCCGGCATCAAATAAATTTTTATTTGCAATGAACAAGAGATGCTGACCGATGGGTTGCTTTGCTATGTCAAAAGATATGCTTACTTGAATGTGTTGACCGTTGCTGCAAAAATTATAGGCTCCTTTTTAATTCCTGTGCAGGCGAAAAAATTCTTTAAAAGGGCCTCCCTGTTTTGCGGCTGGCTCTACGTATTTCGTACCTGGTCTATTCGATTTCTTCCGGTAATTTTTTAACTCCAGGAAGTACATGAATACAATGCCGGCAAAAATACCGATGATAAAAGTGAAGGCGTAATTGAGTGTTTCCATAAGAGCAAGATTTTCGTGGTTAACCGATCGATCAACAAATTAAAAATTTTCGCAGCAAAAAAAAATTTATCCTCGTTTTTTTCGGCAAGTTGTAATATTTAACAACGCGATTCATTTATCATTCTGGGCCAGATTTTTCATCTTCATTCAGCTTTTCTTGCGTCGCACATTTGTGCTGCAAGCCGCTATTCGCCTATGGCTTGATTGTTTCCTTTACATTTCCGCATTCAAGCATTTCGCTGCCGTAATATGGATTTTTGATGGCTTTTTCAGTGCTAAGCCAGGACGCTTTTTTCATAGGACAGTATTCAATAAACACATCACCAGTGCCAAGCTTTGCAGCTTTTGCCAGGCCGATCATATTATCGGAAAAACCCACGAATGCATCTCGCTGGTTGTTGATGTCCTTCGCAACAGCGATTAAATTGGCGTCTGCAAGCAATTTATCTTTTAACGGCTGAAATGCCTTTTGTTCGGCTGCCGGAAGTTTTTTTACATCGATCATATTTAATGTCTTCACATAATCTGCCGCGCTGGTTCCTGCTTTCGCCGCATCGTCCGTAGTCAAAGCATTTTTAATGCCGATATAGCTATCCAGTAATGGCGACAACTTAGATTTTTCCTGTGCAAATGCGGCTATGTTTAACGACAACACCAAAACTAAAATCGAGACTATTTTTTTCATGACTGTTATTTTAGAATTTACAAAGCTAATATTATGCCGGACATATTTTTGTTGTCCTGTAAATCAAATGTCAAAAAGACTGTACCTGATTATTCCATTATCATCCCAAACACATATGATTTTTTTATCGCCGACCATTTGTAATACCTGGGATTTTCCTCTGCCTACGGGCTTTTCAGGTCCATTATCCAATTTGTAAAATATCCTGCCGTCCTTATTCCATGCCAATGCAGTTTTGGAAGTCGTGGCGGCAATGGTGGCATTTTTTCCTCTGCTCATAAATTGTTCGGTGTTACCAGGCACAGCAATAAAAATACTGTCACGCCTTCTCCATGTGCATTTAGTGTTGCCAGCGTTAACGACTATTCCCCCGCCATCCATTGGGCAACCGTCAAGTGGCCAGTTTCCTGAACCGCATTTTTGCGCGGCACCAAATGTTAAGCCTCCGTCGTTTGATTGAATCAGGTACATATCCCTGTTCCCATCGACAATGTTTCGGAACATAATATACACGTCACGGTCTTCAATTACAACAGATTGCTTGCAGCATTCACAAATGCTACCCGAGGGAGAGGCGTAAACGAGCACATTGCTGCTCCATGTTTTTCCGGCATCTGTAGATCTTGCACCATAAACTTTGTTTTTACTGTCGTTTCTTAGATCTGGCCATACGGCAAAGAGCGTGCTGTCACCATCGCTGCCCAATGCGAGAAAACCTTCTTTGTTGGTGGTGTCTGCGTCGTTCACTTTCATCGACTTTGCCCAGTTACCCCGTGCATTTTTCGTAAAAGAGATAATGTTTCCCTGTTTGTTTACGGCGATTACCGCAAGCCCGTTTTTGGTTACAGCTATCTGCGGGCCTCTTGTAGCATTATCGACAAGATCCGTAAGGGTGTCGATGAGCACTGGATTGCCAAAGTTCTGGCCCTCATCGAAAGATGCCACGTACATAATACTGTCGCCATTCCCATACACCAGATGCATGTTGTTGTTCGCATCTTTCGCCAGTGACGGCATGTAACCCGACGCAATAGGTACTGCTTCTGTTTTTGTTGACTTATGGCTGGTGCACGAAAAAACAAACAGCAGGCAAATCAAAAGAAATCCGCTCGATCTCATGCAATGAATTTATGTAAATGTAAAACACGAAACGGTAAATATTTTGGCACGGGCTGCAGTGCATGCATCAACCTTTGTTGCGTCGCACTCTTGTGCAGTTGGATCGCTGTTCAGCCAGAATGCAAAAGTGGAATTGGTCAACCATGCCGACGCGTGATCAGGTAGCACAAGAGTGCGACGCAACAGAAGCATAATGCTTAGCTGAAGCTGGGTACATAAAAAAAGAACAAAGAGGCAAACCTCCCTGTTCTTTCGTGTATAAATGGGCTAATAACTAAACGTATTCTTCTTTTGCCGTTTTACCATACTCTTCGGCGAGCTTTTTCTGAAGGTCAAAGCTTACGGGTGCATACTCAAAGTACGCGCTTTTGAATTTCGCCCGGCCTTGGGTAATGCTGCGAAGAGAGGATGAATAACCCTCCATTTCAGATAACGGCACTTTTGCGATCACCTTTTGAAAATGCCCTTCGGCTTCGATACCCTCAACGATCGCCCTGCGTGTTTGAAGGTCGCCCATTACCGCACCCGTGATATCATCGGGACATAAGACTTCAACCTGGTAAATCGGTTCCAATATCTGGGGATCGGCCAACTGGAAAGCTTGCCTGAAGGCCTGCAATCCGGCAATTTTAAAGGAAATATCATTGCTGTCGACCGGGTGCATTTTACCATCGTAAACACTAACCCTTACATCGCGTACGTAGCTGCCGGTAAGCGGACCGTTCTGCATTTTTTCCATTACACCTTTCATGATGGACGGGAGAAAGCGTGCATCGATGGCGCCGCCAACAATGCAGTTATAAAACACAAGCTTTCCGCCCCAGTCGAGGTCGTAAGTGTCACGTCCACGAACATTGAGGCCAGCTGGATCGGGCATGCCATCGTACCAGGGCTCAATGCGCATAAATACTTCTCCGAATTGTCCTGCGCCGCCGCTTTGCTTTTTATGCCTGTAGCTTGATTCTGCCATTTTTCGAATGGTTTCGCGGTAAGGGATGCGTGGCTTACTGAATTTTACTTCAAGCTTATGAATATGTTCGATCTTCCATTTGGCTACAGCCAGGTGCATGTCGCCCTGGCTATGAATCAACAATTGTTTTAGCTCCTGCGAATGCTCGATGATGATGGTGGGGTCTTCTTCTTTTAACTGGTGCAGCGCAAGCGACAGCTTTTCTTCTTCACCTTTTTTTACCGTTTCAATTGCAACCGTCATATTAGGTGCAGGAAATTCTATGGGATTTAACTCGTAGTTTTTTCCTTTAATATGCAGTGTGTTGTTCACGTGTGTATTTCTAAGTTTAAGCGTTGCGCCTATATCGCCTGCTGCCAGTTCGTTTGTTGGAATGCGTTTGTTGCCTTCAACCAAAAACAACTGGTTGATCTTTTCAACAACGCCCGTGCTTTCGTTTTCGAGCTCCATACCGCTTTTTATAGTACCCGAAAAGACTTTGAAATAAGAAAGGTCGCCAACATGTGGTTCGCTCACTGTTTTGTAAATAAAAATGCATGCCGGGCCGTTGGCATCGCATTCTAGTTTGTTTCCGCTCTTGGTCGTTTGAGGCGGCATTTCGTTTGCGCTGGGACAAACATTATCAATAAAGCCCATCAACCTTCCGCTGCCCATATTTCGTTCTGCAGAAAGGCAGAATAGTGGAAATAAATCATGGTTGATCATGGCTTTTTTAAGGCCGGTCTTCATTTCATCTTCATCGAGTTCGCCTTTGTCGAAATATTTTTCCATCAGGCTCTCGTCGTTGCTTGCAATGCCTTCGATCAGCTCTTTGTGTAATTCATCTGCCCTTGCTTTTTCATCGTCTGGTATAGGCATTTTCTCTGGCTTGCCACCACTGTCTTTAAACTTATACATGGTCATGCGCAGCACATCAATAATTTCGTGAAAGCCAGAGCCCTGCTGCCTTGGGTATTGCACCACCAAAACCTTATTGCCAAAGTGATTTTTTATTTCCGCTACCGTCTTGTCAAAATCGGCCCGGTCGTCATCAAGTTTGTTGATTGCAAAGATCATCGGTGTTTTAAAACGTTCGGTGTATTCCCATATAATATCAGTCGAAACTTCGACGCCCATTGCAGCATTGATGAGCATGACGCCTGTATCTGCAACACGTAGTGCCGAAATTACTTCGCCGGTAAAATCGTCATAGCCCGGCGTGTCGATAATATTAATCTTGTAGCCACGCCATTTACTGTGCATGAGCTTGCTAAAAATAGAATTACCACGTTCCTGTTCCAGTTCGTGGTAATCTCCTGTAGTATTTTTTTCTGCGATTGTTCCCCGGCGGGTAATAAGGCCTGCTTCATAGAGCATGCACTCCGCTAACGTTGTCTTACCAGAGCCTGCGTGGCCCAGCAAGACAATGCTTTTTACGTGTGAGGTATCGAATTCTGCCATGACAAATTGATTTTAAAAGTTATAAAATGTTGCCGGAATTTTTGGAGCCGAACTGCAGATGCTTTTATCATCTTTACTTGCGTCGCACTCTTGTACTGTAGAAATACTATTCAGCAATTTTGAATGTCGGGAAAGATGCTTGCTGAAAGCCTGGCATCGTTTCAACAACACAACAACTTTTATTTGTGCAAGGCAAGAGCTGTTATACCAACCGTTGTATTTTATGCGGTAAACAGTTTTTGATAAATCATTTTATTCCGGTTGAGAAAATAGATGCATACGTCGGGGTTTGGCCGGCGGTACAATCGTTAATCAATAAACTAAAATAAACATTGGGGTAAGGGTCAGGAAATGCTGCTTATTGCAGGTTTCCAATGAAGCTGTTAAATTCTTTTCGAAGATCGCCCAGCGTGTGTTCCAGCGTTTGATAGTCTTCGTAAAGATGTTCATGATCTGCATAAGTTTCTTCTGTGAGCCCTGAACTGTCCGAGACTTCAAAATGTACTTTTTTGTCGTGAGCTTTTACCGACTGCTTAAGATCGTGGATGTTGATAAGCTGAATGTGAAGTTGATTTTGAAAGTGTTCCAGGTCGGTAAGCTGATCTTTGGAGAGGGATTTGTTTGCTACGTTTTGCAATTGATTTTTTAATTGGTTAAACTCATCGCGGAAGGAATGTAGTTGCTCTCTCCAGGTATTGCACTCCTTCGTAAGCTGTGAGATGTCAGTCTGAACCATGGGATTAAATTTTAGGTGAAAAAATTCCGGCGGTTCGTCGGTTTTATATGCTGTTTAAATGTAAATTTTTTTTCCAGAAATTCCGCATTTATCATCAATTATTTTGGTACTTTTTTTCGGTGTTTTTCATCACAATTCCGGATGACGCAAATGTTTATTTTTTTGTTTCTAAGCTCGCCTGATTGCTTATGTCCATACAAAGATTTTATAAATGAATGTATATTTCTATGAGATTAATCATAGTTTAAAAATAATTGAAATAATCCAGAGCTTGTGTTGAAACGCGGTTAACCTAAAGAGTAAAAAAGGGGTGATCGTAAACGGGGATTACCAAAGCAGAATTAAGTATTGTAAAGGCTTTGGTGCACAAAGATCAGGTGCTGAAGAGTGCGACGCAACGAAGATGCTATACGCTAAACTGCTGGATCCATGAAAATGCAAAACATTACCTGCCTCGTTTTTCGGGTCGGGGAGGGGTGACGGGTTCATTCAAGTTAAGCGTTAAAAGCGAATCACGTATGTCATTGAATTTTGTCCAGGGAATAAAGTGATTTTCATCTTCAAACCAAACTATCCTTACTTTACTTGCATGGGTAAGATGTTGCTGCGCATAAGTGGCGTTCCCGGGCGGAACGAATGTATCTTTTTTCCCCTGCATGATCAGTACTCTACACCTGACCTTCGAAAGTGCTTCGGGCATTTCATTAACATCCTGTTTAAACATGAGCAATTCTGCGTTGCTTGGCCGCATGGCGCCGGGAAGCAGGTAGCGCAGCGGTGTTCGGTCAAGTGTATTGCGCCAGCCTTCAGGCTTTTCTTCAGAGGGATCGAGGGAGCCTGCAAGTATAACAAGGTTATTGATCGGTAAATCGGGATTGTCGGCAACAAGTTTTACCACCATTGGCCCGCCGAGACTGTGGCCGACAAGACATATGGGCTTGCCATTGGAGAGGTGATGCAGTAACAGGCTTATTTCTTTTGCTTGTTGATCAAGATTTTGCGCTTTGCCAAAATCGCTGTAACCAAATCCCGGGCGATCGATACTTATGATACCATAGTGCAACAGCAGCATGCTGTCTTTTAAATACGGATCAAAGGCATCCCAGCTGCCGGGAGAACCGTGCACGAAAATGAGCAAAGGCAGGCTGCTGTCTCTCGATGCCTCTACGTAATGTAAAGTGGTGCTATTTGCTTTAAAATATGATCCTTTAAACGGGATCGATTTTTCTTCGAACTGTGATTTCGCGAGACTGTCGCTCGTTCTGAATTTCATGCAGCTTTGGGCGAATACGATCCATGAAAAAGCGATAACTGCAAGTGTAACGAATATTCTCATGAGCCACTTTTTCACCATAAAGGTTTAATGAAATTATCCTTTCAAAATTAACGGGTTATTTATTATTGAAATGTTAGCGTTTTAGGCCACGTTCTTTTTGAACGAATAATGCCGCTGGGAAATATAGCTAAAGGCTACCACAAGCACCGTGGTAACCATAAGAGAAGGTGTGGGATACCAGTGGAAGGTTTCTACGAACAACTTGAGGAAAAAATAGTTAAGCCCAATACAGATCATCGCCACAACAAAATAACGAAAAAGCTGGATGCGCCGCCGCAGTGATGACTCGGGGAACACCACGAACATGCTCAGATAAAACCCGATGGGAAATGTAAAACAGAATGACACGATATAGGCCGCGATATGCGGGCTTATAACACTTATTGGAGTAGTTATATTCTGCTCGAGGAAAACATAGTGGTAAGTGATAAAATAAATAAATATATTCAGCGCCATGTTACCGCCGCCACATGCCGCATAGCGAAAGGTTTGCAGTGGCATTATCTTTTTGAAAAAAGGATAAAAATAATCCACTACCTGCAAAATGGTCTTCTTTAGCCAGTGATGCAATTTTATCATAAACGGCGGCGAAGATATGCAGAATGGTTTTTTGTAGCTGTTAATTGTTCCCCCTTGACTTTTGCCTGCATGTTTAAGTGATGGACAAACTTGACACTTGGCTTTTCATTTGTTACTTTTGCCGCCCAAACAACAAATGATGAGTGTTATCCTGGAAATAAAAGAAGCTGCAGTTAAGTCTATCAGAACCTTATACAATATTGACCTGAATGCAGCGGCCATAACGGTTAATGCCACCAAGCCGGAATTTGAAGGAGACTATACAATCGTACTCTTCAGTTTTGTAAAGCTGCTAAAAAAATCGCCAGATTTGTTGGGGAATGAAATTGGTGAATGGCTTATTCGCGAAAATGGCCATTTGTTTTGCGGCTATAATATTATTAAAGGCTTTCTTAACCTTGTAATAAGCGACCGGTACTGGCTGGATTTTTTAAAGCAAAATTTCGCTAACGAAAAGTTTGGTTATAAACAACCGTTAGAAGAAAAAGTGATGGTTGAATATTCGTCTCCCAATACCAACAAGCCGCTTCATCTTGGTCACCTGCGCAATAATTTTCTTGGCTGGAGCACCGCTGAAATTTTAAAAGCAAACGGGAATAGTGTAGTAAAAACCTGTATTGTTAATGACCGCGGGATTCATATTTGCAAAAGTATGATTGCATGGCAGCTTTTTGGTAATGGGGCTACGCCTGAATCAACCGGCACCAAAGGCGATCATTTTGTTGGAGAATATTATGTAAAGTATAACGATGTATATAAAAAAGAAGTGAAAGATTTGATAGATTCCGGTGTTGCAAAGGAACTTGCTGAAAAGGAAGCGCCGATCTTGAAAGCTGCACAAAAAATGCTTGTTGAATGGGAGGCGGGAGAGGCAGGAGTAATTGAATTGTGGCAACTTATGAATGGTTGGGTTTACAGCGGTTTTAATGAGACATACAAAACAATCGGGAGCGACTTTGACAAAACCTACTACGAAAGCCAAACCTATCTGTTAGGCAAAGATCTTGTTGATCTCGGTCTTTCAAAAGGTGTTTTTGAGCAGGACGCGGACGGCAGTGTGTGGATTGACCTTACTGATGACGGACTCGACAGGAAAATTGTAAGAAGAAAAGACGGAACTTCTGTTTATATAACGCAGGACATTGGATTGGTTATTAACAAATACAATGAGTTTAAATGCGACGAAAGCATTTATGTGGTGGGGGATGAACAGAATTATCATTTCAAGGTATTAAAACTTATTGCACAAAAATTGCAATTACCTTCTGCCGATGGTATTTATCATTTGAGTTACGGCATGGTTGAACTGCCCACCGGTAAAATGAAAAGTCGCGAAGGCACCGTTGTTGACGCTGACGACCTCGTGAATGAAATGATCGAGATTGCCAAACAAAAAACGGAAGAGCTTGGGAAGGTAAAAGACTTTACTCCCGGTGAGCTCAAAGAGCTTTATTATACGATCGGGCTTGGCGCGTTGAAATTTTTTTTATTGCGGGTTGACCCCAAAAAGCGCATGGTATTTAACCCGGAAGAAAGCATCGACTTTCATGGTTTCACCGGTCCGTTTGTGCAATACGCGCATGCGAGAATAAAAAGTGTGCTAAGAAAAATGCAGCCTTCTTCCTCAATAGCCGCAGACAATACCTTGCTGCCGCTGGAAAAGGCAGTTATTGTAAGTCTTGAACAGTTTGGTGCAGTGATAGCGGAGGCCGCTGCTGAACACGATCCCTCTAAACTTGCGATCTATATTTTCAATGTTGCAAAAACATTCAACTCGTTTTATACCGAATTTTCCATTGCCAATGCTGAATCGCAGAAGAAGCAACAATTGCGTTTACAATTGTCGCAACTTACCGCGGCAACAATAAAAAATGCCATGCATTTACTTGGCATTCATGTTCCGGAAAGAATGTAGTCGGAATTTTCCTACGGGCTGTTGTTCGCTGTTGATCACCTGTTGGGTCACTCACTTCAGTGTTTGGTTGTTGAATGATTGATGCGATGGCCGGCCAGCTCATTTTTATGCTGCAGTACAAGTGTGCGACGCAAGAAAAGGTGCATTAACTACTGTAGCCGGGTACATTGTTTATTCTATTAATTTATCGATCACTTTTCTTAATTCAGCGTCGAGATCGGCTGCGCTTTTTTGAATGTAGTGCAATGTGTTTTTTATTTTTTCATTGCTTATGCTGTCGATGTCGTGCTTAATTAATTCCATAAGGCCAAGCATGTTTGCCAGAGGCCTTCTAACTTCGTGCGATTGAAGAAACGTTAGCTCTTTTATTTTGTGATTGTGCGCTGTTATTTTTTGTTCCGCCGCTTTGTGATCTGTTATATCCACTGCCCAACCACCAATAAGTTTTTTGCCCTGCAATGTTTTGAGCGGAAATTTATAGACGAGAAAATTCCGCAGATGCCCGGATTTGTCGATGCTTATTTCTTCGGTCTTTAATACCTGGTTGTTTTGAATAACAATACAATTGTTTTGAAAGTAACTGTCGGCAAGTTCCTTCGGAAACATTTGCCATAACGTTTTCCCTATCTCATCTGTACTGAAGCCGCCAAAAGAGAGATAGTATTTATTCATGGTAATTACATGACCCGTTTCGTCGCATATCCACGCAGATGCGGGGGTATTGTTCATAAAGCTGTCAACAAGATGATGAATGTTGATCTGTGTAAACCTGTTATTGACGCTAATGTCATGTTTTTGCGCAATACCAATAATAAGTTCATTATTAAATGGCGCTATTTCCCACTGGTAAACGCTCTGGTCATTTGCACATGCCAAAAAACTTTTAGGCGCATTGTTATGCGCGGCAAACGAGCTTACCGTATTCCATAGTTCTATATTTTCATCCTCTGAAAAGTAGGCTGAGATATTTTGAATGTCGGCACTAGACAAAGTGGTGGCAAATAGATCGTTTTTGTCGACGATATCGCCGCTTCTGTTAAAGATAATTGCCAGGTTGTTTTTAGAATTCTTGAGCCAATGGGGGAGCAGCACTTTCATTATTCTATTTTGAATAAAGGCCGCAACATACGTAAAGCTGTAAACTATAAAAAACTTCGGGCTTTGTTTTTTATAAATGGTTTTTAACCTATAACAATGCCACTTAACGCGGGGAGGTGCAAGTATAGTTTATACCACTGATCTTCATCATTTACTTTTTCTGCATGAATATTCGGGTTGAAGACATCGCCTGTTCCCCAAAACTCTTTGCTGTCGCTGTTAAATAATTCTTTCCATTCATCTTTGCCATACACATGTACTTCCCAATTTTGGCGCACTACAGGAGTCATGTTCAGGACAACGATAATATCATTTTTATCATCTAATCCTTTTCGTTTATACGCAACAACAGAATCACTTCTGTGATTGAGGTCGACCCATTCGAAACCTCCCTGGTCAAACTGTTTTTCGAACAGTGCAGGTTGCGTTTTGAGTAATTCGTTCAGTTTTTGTACGCAGAACTTCAGGCCACCGTGACTCACATGCTGCAGCAGTTCCCATTGCAGTTCGCTTTTATAATTCCATTCTATTGTGGCGCCAAACTCGTCGCCCATAAACAGCAATTTACCACCTGGGTGCGTGAACATATATGTATAAAGCATTCTTAAATTGGCGAATTTTTGCCATTCATCGCCCGACATTTTATAAAGCATCGGGCTTTTGCCATGGACTACCTCATCGTGGCTTAGCGGCAGCATAAAATTTTCATCATAATAGTACATCATGCTGAAAGTGAATTTATCCTGCTGGAATTGCCGGAATATGGGATCTAGTTTAAAATAATCCAATGTGTCGTGCATCCACCCCATCATCCATTTCATGCCAA